>JBIHZX010000009.1:0-35188 GCA_044240195.1 Candidatus Nanopelagicales bacterium
ACTGGACTTTCTTGATAAGAGAGAAGCGCTTGGTAGCGCCGGGTCGGCTGCGCGTGGTGATCACTGTGACGTTGCAGGTGGTAGAGCAAAACATTGGTGGCAATGTTGTCGGAATTCCAACTATGGCTGGGGTCAACGCGTTCATAGCGCTCACGATCGCCGGACTTAACTTTGCGTCGAAGCATTCCGTAATGCTCGAGGTAGTTGACAGCTTCGAGCAGAGTTATTGCAATGAGCATTTGAATAATGAGATAGGGGAGAATCCCGATTCCCAGCCACAGCAACATGCCAGCCCATAACACGACGGACATGAGCCAAGCATTGATGTTGTCGTTGCTAATTCGAAAGGGGTGCTTCTTGCGCCTGGCAATTCGATTTTTTTCAAGATTCCAGGAACTTCTGAGTGATCCGAGGACCGTGCGCGGCCAGTAACGGTAAAAGCTTTCACCCATGCGGCTACTTGCAGGATCTTCCGGAGTTGCGACCCGGACGTGATGACCGCGATTATGTTCGGTGAAAAAGTGACCATAGAAACTTTGAGCGAGGGCAATTTTTGACAACCAACGCTCGTATTTTTCCTTTTTATGACCTAATTCGTGGGCCGTATTGATTCCGATCCCACCGATCATGCCAATTGAAATTGCAAAACCAACTTTGGTGATTGTGGACAAATCCCAGTTGGCGATCACATAGAAACTGGCAGCGAATCCGGCGTACTGCAATGGCAGGTAGGCATAGGTCAAGATTCGGTAGTAGCGGTCTGCTTCAAGTTGCGCGATTAAGTCAGCGGGGGGATTGCGAACGTCACGTCCCGTTACGACATCAATGATCGGGACTATCCCCAGGATGAAGATGGGGCCAATCCAAAACCATACTGACCAATTCGTTAGCGAATACATTCCGATCGCAATAAAAAGCAATGCGGGCATAGTGATAGCGACCAGCCACAGATAGCGCTTGGAATCACGCCAGCCTTGCGTTGAATTTTGCGAAATCGTGCCGCCACTCATCAAAAAAGCATACACCGATCACATGAGGGAGCAAATTGATTTGCGCAACGATTACGGGCATATTTGCCCGTTGGACAGCCTTTTGGTGAGAAACTAATCAGCGCCGAGTTCGAATGAAGCGCGCCCTAGGAGTGCTTCATCAGGGGATTTCGAACTCGTAGTTTTATCGACGATTGCTTCCGCGCCCCCTGGTTTGAGTGTTCCTACCAGATTGACGTGACCGTCGAGGAGCTGACCTTGGCTCGCGTAAAGCTCGAGTTTGGCTCGAGTGTCGGCAATGTCGAGGTTGCGCATGGTGAGTTGCCCAATGCGATCCGTTGGTCCGAAGGCGGCATTTTCGGTGCGCTCCATCGAGAGTTTGTCCGGGTGGTAACTAAACGCTGGGCCTTCGGTGCGAATGATTGAGTAGTCGTCCCCGCGTCGAAGGCGCAGGGTGACACTGCCGGTGACAGCTGATGCAACCCAGCGCATCAGGGATTCCCGCAGCATTAATGATTGTGGGTCAAGCCACCGGCCTTCATAGAGAAGTCGACCAAGTCGCCGACCTTCCGCGTGATAGCTGGCAATTGTGTCTTCGTTGTGTATGGCACTGAGGAGTCGTTCATAGGCAATGAAAAGCAAGGCCATCCCGGGGGCTTCGTAAATCCCGCGAGATTTTGCCTCGATGATTCGGTTCTCAATTTGGTCGGCCATACCTAATCCGTGCCGGCCACCGATCGCATTTGCCTGAAGTACTAAGTCAACCGGGGAATTAAAAGTTGCGCCATTGATACTTACTGGGCGACCTTGAACAAATTCAATGGTGACGTCTTCTGAGTCGATGTGCACGCTGGAATCCCAGAACTTCACGCCCATGATCGGATCAACAATTTCCATTGATGCGTCGAGTTGCTCGAGATCTTTTGCTTCATGGGTTGCGCCCCAAATATTTGCATCCGTTGAGTAGGCCTTCTCGGTGCTATCGCGATAGGGGAGTTTGCGTTCCTTGAGCCACTCACTCATTTCGTGGCGACCACCAAGTTCGGTGACGAATTGTGCATCAAGCCATGGCTTGTAGACCCTCAGTTGGGGATTGGCCAACAACCCGTAGCGGTAGAAGCGCTCAATGTCATTGCCCTTGTAGGTTGAACCATCGCCCCAAATGTTCACGCCGTCATCGAGCATTGCCCGAACGAGAAGCGTTCCTGTTACCGCGCGGCCAAGGGGAGTGGTGTTGAAATAGGTGCGACCGCCGGATCGAATATGAAATGCCCCGCAGGCTATTGCGGCGAGGCCTTCCTCAACGAGTGCGGACTTGCAGTCGACGAGTCGTGCCTGCTCCGCCCCGTACAGACCGGCGCGGTCGGGGACTGAGTCGATATCGGGTTCATCGGCTTGGCCCAGGTCAGCGGTGTAGGTGTAGGGGATCGCCCCGTGCTCACGCATCCACGCCACAGCAACCGAGGTATCGAGACCGCCGGAGAAAGCTATTCCAACCCGTTCGCCAACGGGCAAAGATGCGAGGACTTTGGACATGGGAACAACCTTAACCAATGAAAAATCTGGGTTCGTTATGCCGTGAGGGGAATCGGGCGATTCACTACCATTTATGAAATCTTGAGAACTAACTTCCCAAGGTTTTCTCCCGCGAAGAGGCGATTCAGGGTAGCCGGGAATTGCTCGAGACCGCCCTCGACAATTGTCTCGGGTGCGGTGATTTTGCCTTGGGAAATCCAGGTTCCCATGCGTCGCTGGGCAACGCTGAATTGTGACGCATAATCAAAGACCAGAAAACCGGTCATGGTGCCTCGTTTCACCAGCAGGTTCATGTAGTTACTGGGGCCAGGGGTTATTTCGGTGGCGTTGTACTGGGAGATCGCGCCACAAATAACGACTCGAGCGCCGAAGGACAGGTAGGCAAGATTCGCGTTGAGCATGTCACCACCAACGTTGTCAAAATAGATATCTACACCCTTAGCGCCCACTGTTGTGAGCGCTTCACCCAGAAGTTTGCGAATGCTGGTGTCCTGCTTGTAGTCAATGCAGTAGTCAAAGCCGAGTGTGTTGGTTACGTAGTCGCATTTTTCTTTGCCACCGGCGATACCAATCACCGTGCAGCCATTGAGTTTTGCGATTTGCCCCACGATGCTTCCCACGGCCCCGGCTGCAGCAGAAACCACAACAACGTCGCCTGCGCGTGGTTTGCCAAGTTCAAAGAATCCAAAATAGGCGGTCATGCCGGTCATGCCCAATGCGCCGAGGAAGTATGAGAGCGGGGCCAGCTCTGAGCTGACAATATTCACGCCAGAGCCATCGGAAATCGCCATTTCAGTAGTGCCGAATGTTCCTACTACTTGGGCACCGACCGGGAACCTGGAATTCAGTGATTCTGTGACGGTTCCAACCGAACCGGCCCGCATGATTGCGCCTATTTCCACGGGTGGAAGGTAGGAGGGGCGATCATCAAGCCAGCCCCGCATCGCCGGGTCAAGTGAAATGTATTCGACGCGGACACAGAATTGACCCGGCGTGAGGTCGGGGAGTTCCTCGGAATCGATTGCCCACGTGTCTGACGTGGGAACTCCGGTTGGGCGTTGGGCAAGACGAACTGCGCGAAATGAAGTCATGACGGTAAGTAAACCGCATGGGGTGTCATTTGGCGAACAGAATTACTGATTGCGCGTGGTGTTAGCTGAAGTAATAACCTTAGATATGCCTATGTTGCCTGGAGAAGTACCACCGAAGCTGTTTCCCATTCTGGGAGCGGGACGCATTGTTATCGGTGCAGGTCTGGTTTTTGCCCCCGACGGATTGGCTCGCAGTCTGGGAATTGATCCCGACGCCGCTAAACAAACTCGTTGGCTGAGCAGGCTTACCGGCGCGCGCGAAATCGCAATAGGCGTGGGTGCTATCCGAGCGTGGCGCCGCAATGAAGATCCATCCGGTTGGATTTTGGCGCAGGCAATAAGCGATGGTACTGACGTCGTGGCATTTGTTGTTGCGGCGGCGGCGGGGAAAGTCTCGTATAGGCGTGGGATCGGAATGGCACTTTTCGCGGCATCAGGAGCTGTGAGTGAGGCCTTGACGTTTATTGCTTTGGAGAAAAAGCGCAATCAAAGGAATTCACTGTGACAGAAAAGATGCGCGTTGACGTTTGGTCCGACGTTGTTTGCCCGTGGTGCATGATTGGGAAGGCGCACCTCGAACAAGCAATTGAGCAATCAGGTATTGAAGTGGAAATCCATTGGCGGGCATTTGAGCTGGACCCCAATGCTGTTGCCGAGTGTTCGACCACCATGGTGGAAGCACTGGCGGTGAAATATCGCATGAGTAACAGTGATGTGAACTCAATGGTTGATTCGATGACTGAACGTGCAACAAATCTTGGACTCGTATTCAACCTACGTGACCAATTACCGACTTCAACTGTGAATGCGCATCGGCTCATTGCGGCTGCATCTGCTCAGGATTTGATTCTTGGGGGGTTAATGGCAACACGGTTCGCGATGGGCGCGCTGCGGGACGGGTTGTGCGTGAGTGATCCGAATGTGTTGACACGGTTAGCGGTTGAAACCGGGATGACTGAGAAAGATGTGCATGGAGTGTTGAGTACTGATGCATTCCTTGACATTGTGCGAGCCGATGAAATGAGCGCGCGCGAGATTGGCGTCACCGGAGTTCCATTCTTTTTGTTCAATGAGCAGGTGGGGCTATCGGGAGCCCAACCACCGGAGGTTCTCGTTCAAGCAATGAAACAAGCGAGGGACTCATGAACTTTCGGGTAGTTACCGTCAATGTGAACGGCATCCGGGCGACTGAGCGTCGGGGCGGGCTGGAGTGGCTGGCCGAGAGTGGCGCTGACGTGATCTGTTTACAGGAAGTGCGTGCGACGACTGACCAATTGATGGAGGTACTCGAATCATCCGTGCTCTCGCAATGGAAGGTTAATCACGCTCCGGCCCCAGAACTTGGGCGTGCGGGGGTTGCCGTGCTTTCCCGCGAAGATCCCAGCGACGTTCGTGTTGATGTCAAAGTGGCCGAAGTAGACGGGCAGGGTCGCTGGATTGAATGTGATTTTGAATCCGCGGTGGGACCCGTCACGGTTGTTTCCACTTACATTCATTCAGGCGAAGTCGATACCCCCAAGCAGATCGCCAAATATGCATTTCTTGGCGGCGTTGACAAGCGGTTAGCGGCGTTGGCTCGCTCTGCCAAGCGCACCGGACGAGAAGCTCTGGTGTGTGGAGATTTCAATATTGGGCATCGGGAAGTGGATATTAAAAACTGGAAAGGCAATCGAGGTAAGGCAGGGTTTTTAGCGGAGGAACGCGCCCACCTTGACACCTGGTTTGACGGGCCATGGACTGATTTAGGTCGTGAACTCGGTGGAGAGGGGCCGGGTCCCTACACCTGGTGGTCGTGGCGTGGCAGGGGATTCGACACTGACGGTGGTTGGCGGATCGACTATCAAATCGCAACCCCTGTGCTAGCGGCACGCGCCCAGACGGCGGTTGTAGGAAAAGCGGCCACCTATGACGAGCGCTGGAGTGATCACGCACCGCTCACTGTCAACTTTCAGTAATTGATTGGGGAGGGTTGACGGGACACATGCATGCCCTGAATCTTGGGCATCTGACGGATATTCTGCGCCGGAGTAGACTCGGCACATGTCGGGCATAATCACGTACTCGCCAAAAGTGTTTATCCCTTTAACTTCCCTGTGTCGAGATCGTTGTGGCTACTGCACGTTCGCCAAAAGTCCACATCGGGTTGAAAGCCCCTACCTCACCATTGAGTCGATCCTTGAAGTTGCTCGAGCGGGTGCTGCGGCCGGTTGCCATGAAGCGTTATTCACGTTGGGGGAGTACCCCGAGTTTCGCTATGAAGAGGCACGAGCCTGGCTTGATGAGCATGGTTATGCCAGCACTATTGAATACTTGGCAGCAGCCGCGGCGGCGGTATTAGCAGAGACGGGACTCCTCCCACACGCAAATGCGGGTGCCCTCGACCACGCTGATTTAACACTTCTTCGTAGCGTCTCCCCAAGCCAAGGCATGATGATCGAGTCACTCAACCCTGATCTGGCTGCGCACCGAGGAGCACCTGACAAGACCCCCGAGCGTCGACTGGCCACATTGGATGCCGCGGGTGAACTTGCGATTCCCTTTACGACCGGCATTCTGATCGGGATAGGCGAATCCCAAGCCGACCGCATTAAGGCGTTGGAGGCAATTGCAAGCGCACATGAAAAATATGGACACGTTCAAGAAGTTATCGTGCAAAATTTTGTTCCAAAACTTGACACTGAAATGCGAAATTGGCCACCCTGTTCGCACGATGAACTCTTGGAAACAATTCGCATTGCCCGTGAGATTCTCCCTGCGAGCATTCACTTGCAAGCGCCACCTAATTTAAGTGAGGATCTTGACTCCTTGCTCGAATCAGGCATCGATGACCTGGGTGGGATATCTCCGATAACAGCAGACTTCGTGAATCCTGAAAAACCGTGGCCTTCCCTTGAGCTCCTTCGAGAGCGGGTGGAGGCAAGTGGTCGCACTCTTGTTGCTCGGCTCACCGTTTACCCAGAGTTTGTGCGTGATGCTGATAAATGGATTGCGCCCGAGCTGCATTTTGCTGTTATGGATCGAAGTGATGCTGACGGCTTCGCCCGCGATGATGTTGGTGCAACGTTCCCCGAAAAGTATCAAGATGCCGTTAACGTGGGAACAGGCGCCGAAGTAATTCAAATTGGCCGCAGGTCAACCGCGTGGTACTCCGGAGCGGACACTGCGCCTTCAATCCTCATTTCCGGTAGAGCGGCTGGACCGGCCTCCGCCCAGATTGCCGAAATCCTTGATGAAGCGCGTGCTGGGAATCGAATCGATGAGTCAAGCATTGCGACCCTTTTCCGTGCTAGGGGGCGAGATGTCACAGTGATTGCTTCCGCTGCAGATGAACTACGCGAATCCGTCATTGGTGATGTTGTTACATTTGTCCGAAATCGAAACATTAACTACACGAATGTATGTACTTTTAAATGCACATTTTGTGGTTTTTCAAAAGGCCCACTCTCGCTCAACCTTCGGGGCGCCCCATATTTGCTCAGTGATTCTGAAATTGCCGGTCGTGTAGTAGAGGCTTATGAATTGGGCGCCACCGAGGTGTGTTTACAAGGCGGGATCCATCCCAGCTTTGACGGCGATTACTACATAAACGTGGCGCGAGTCGTCAAAGAGGCCGTGCCCTCAATGCATATTCACGGATTTACGGCGCTTGAGGTCTTTGAGGGTGCACAAAGACTCAATGAACCAGTTGACTCCTACCTTTCCCGGCTCAAAGAAGCAGGACTTCGTTCGCTGCCCGGAACCGCGGCTGAGATTTTGTCCGATGATATTCGCTCAGTTATTTGTCCCGATAAAATTTCTAGCCAGCAATGGCTCGACGTCCACGAGGTCGCTCATTCATTAGGACTTCGTTCGAATGTGACCATCATGTTTGGCAGTATCGAAAGACCGGAACATTGGGCCAAACATATGGTTCGCACCCGCGACCTGCAATTGCGCACGGGCGGGTTCACTGAGTTTGTGCCGTTGCCTTTCGTTCACATGGCCGCACCCATCTATTTGAAACGGGGTGCGCGTCGCGGTCCCACGTGGCGCGAGACGGTGTTAATGCATTCGGTTGGTCGGATCGCCTACCATGGAACTATCCCCAATATTCAGGCCTCATGGGTGAAATTGGGCGCCCGTGGCGCGCGACAACTGTTGCAGGCCGGGGTGAACGACCTTGGTGGAACATTGATGGATGAAAACATCTCTCGGGCGGCAGGTGCAACTCATGGACAAGGAATCACGGATTCGCAATTCCGTGAAGTGGTCGAACCTCTCGGTCGCAGCCTTGTTGAGCGAACAACTCTCTACGGACGAATTGAGTCAACGTCCGCCGTTCCGGTGGCTTAATGCCCGAACATTTTCTGGGAACCCCGGCAACAGCCCCGGGTCCGCAGGGACCGGACATGCTCCGGGATTTTGCATTAATTCGGCGAAATCCACTTGGGTTCCTTTTCAAAACTTGGCGCTCCTATGGGGATGTTGTTCAGTTCCCGATTCCCAAACCACCGACGTATCTCGTGAATTCACCCGCAGGTGTTCGGCAGGTTCTGGTCAACAACGCTAAGAATTATGACAAGTCCACCATTCAGTACCGAGCACTCTCGCTGGTAACCGGCAGCGGTCTGCTCACAGCGAATACCGATCTCTGGCGTGAACGAAGGCCAATAATTCAACCGGCATTTCACCAGAAGGTCCTCGATAATCTGATCCCGGTTACGAATCGGGCAGCGCAGCGGATGCTGCACGACATTGAGCGTGAGGTTTCCGGGAGCGTTACTGATATTGATCAATTCATGTTGAATGCATCCCTTGAAGTTGTTGGCGAATTTCTTTTTGGTTCAGATCTCAGTGAGGATGCCAACGCGATCACTGCCGCAACGCTTGAGGCACTCGAGATTGTGATTAAACGGGCGCGTGTTCCACTCTCACCACCTCGGGCGATTCCCACACCGGGGAACCGAGTCCTCAAGCGAAGCTTGCGAACCTTAGATGATGCAGTGGCATCCATTGTTAGATCACGGGAACGGATCGATTCGACAGTAAACCCGAATGAAGTTTCACATCTTGTTGACCTGCTGCTCGCGGCCCGGTCGGACGGGAACATTGATCGTGATGGTATCCGCGATGAAATAGTTACCTTCATTATTGCCGGACACGAAACGGTCGCGAGTGCGCTTTCTTGGTCGATCGCTTTACTTGCAGCACACCCGGACAAGCAGGCCCGGGTAGCTGAAGAAGCTCGAGTCGCATTGGGAGAGACACTCGATTCGAAGATTGCGCAAATGCCGTATACCCAGGCCGTATTCAATGAAACTTTGAGGTTGTATCCGCCGGCCTGGTTGATCACTCGTAAGGCGCACGAAGCAGACTGCATTGATGGCCATGACATTCCTGCTGGGGCACTTGTCATCACGAGCCCAGCGCTGCTGCACCGACACCCAGATATCTGGAGCAACCCCGACGCCTTCACTCCAGAACGTTTCCTAGATTCTTATCCACGTGAAAGTTTTATCCCATTTGGTGCGGGTTTGCGTCAGTGCATCGGAAAAGATTTCGCGTACGTTGAAGGGGTAATTATGCTGGCAAGCCTGTGTGAACGGCTTGAGTTTGCCTTCCCTGCCGGTCAGGGATTGCCCGCCAGCGATCCGCTGGTGACGATTCGACCTGTTGGTGGAGTAAAAGTGCGCGTTACCCGCCGTGCGTGATGTAACCCATCAAAGCGGCCCGCTCACCTTCAAGTTCGTTCAGTCGAGCTTTCACTAAATCACCGATACTCACAATTCCGATCAATTCGCCACTGTCGGAAGTGATTGGAATGTGGCGGATCCGTTGCGATGTCATCACGACCATTAATTCGTCAATATTGGCATCAAATGGTGCGACAAAAACTTCCGTGGTCATAATTTTGGACACTGGCTCGCTCAAAATTGATTCAGATTCGGCAAGAGCCCGCACGATGTCACGTTCAGAAACGATTCCAATGATTCCTTTTCCATCAGTGGATACAACCAGGGCCCCTACCTTGTGCAAGGACAGAAGTCCGAGCAGATCCTTAACGCTTCGGTCGGGTTCTACCGTAATGACCTTGGTTCCCTTGCCTGCAAGGACTGATGAAATTTTCATTTTGCCTCCATGGGTGTTTTACCTAGTGTGGCAAAGCATGTGCTCTATGTCTTGTAATTGAATAAGTCTACGAATTCACGGTGAAGGGAGGAGTTCGTGCACATAAAGGATGGATGAAACTCGCTGTCATTTATTGGTAGGTCATCACCATTGAATTGGGACGCGACTCCGCCGGCCTCAGAGATAATCGGAACCAAAGCTGCATAGTCATAGAGGGCGAGTTCTGGTTCAGCACTGAGGTCAACGGCTCCTTCTGCTAAAAGTGTGTGAGACCAGAAGTCCCCGTAGGCCCGTTGGCGCCACGTGGCGGACCGAATTGCCTCGAACTGCACCGGATCCCAACCCTTTTGATCGGAGAATGAAAATGAAGCGTCAACGAGCTTTTTTACCGAACTCACCTGCAATTGCCGAGGTGAGTCATTTTCGAATTCGCGAACCCATGCTCCGTGGCCTGTTGTAGCCCACCACCGGCGACCCAGAGCCGGGGCACTCACTAGACCGAGTGTGATCTGGCCTCCCTCGCGCAGGGCAATCAAGGTTGCCCAGACGGGGACGCCGCGGACAAAGTTTTTAGTTCCATCAATTGGATCGATGATCCAGGTCCGCTCACCCGATGATTTTTGCGCGAACTCTTCACCTATGACGCTGTCGTGCGGGAACGCTTCGGTGATGAGTAATCGAAGTTGTGTTTCAACAGCGAGATCAGCGTCGCTGACGGGAGTGAGATCAGGCTTTTGGTTTACGACTAAATCAAGTGCCTTGAACCTATCGAGTGAAATTGCATCAGCTTCGTCGGCGAGGTGATGCGCGAACTCGAGGTCGCCAAGAAATTGAATCATTGCACTCCCGTCGCAGTATTTCCGGCAAGTAAATTTTGCATCGACTTTACTCGTTCAAGAATTATGTGATCGGTTATGCGCATGAATGCACAATCCTGTTCGTTGTGACTGCAGGCACGCGGGCAACTTTCGGTGTAGCTCATGAGATCAGGGTAGGCGTTAATAATCGTTTCACGCGAGACATGGGCTAGGCCAAAGGACCGGATTCCCGGGGTGTCGATCACAATGCCGTTCGCTTCCGGTAGCGGGAAGGCGATCACGCTGGTTGACGTGTGCTTGCCCTTCCCGGTGAGGTCGTTAACCGTCCCGGTAATCCGGTGGGCATCGGGTGCCAGCTCGTTAATCAATGTTGATTTCCCCACCCCTGAATGACCCATAAGAATGCTGGTATGTCCCTGCACAAACTCTTTAATTGATGTAGGCGCAACCCCGCTAGCTATGACAAAAATGGGAATGCCGAGTTCCTGATAGACATTCACGAGATCGCTGGGATCTTTCAGGTCGGACTTTGTCACAACAAGAAATGGCGTCACTCCTGCATCCATTGCCGCAACTATGGCGCGGTCAATGAAGCCAATTCTGGGTTCTGGGTTTGTTGATGCAACGACTATGCCGAGGCGGTCTGCATTGGCAACAATTACCCGCTCCTGAGGATCATTGTCGTCTGCGGTTCTCCGCAATTCGGTGGACCGGGGCTCACGCCGAACAATTCGCACCTGATGGTCGATACCGCCATGTGGATCTCCGACCATGGCTACCCGGTCGCCCACCACTAAACCTTTACGTCCGAGTTCACGTGCTTTAACGGCATAGAGAATCTGGGTGTCACCTTCAGGATTAACGGTGAACCGACCTCGATCAACCGTAGAGACGGAACCAAAAAACATATTGTCAAAACTTGGACGATCCTTTGTCCGAGGTCGGGACTTGGATTTACCCGGTCTTATGCGAACGTCGTCCTCATCAAGGTTATGTGCCATCAGGTATTTAGCAACTCTTCCCAGCGTCTCACAAAATCAGGAAGAGTCTTACCGGTGGTCTCGATATTTTCTACGGTGATTCCCGGGACGCGCAGACCCAAGATTGCCCCAGCGGTAGCCATGCGGTGATCCTCGTATGTGTGGAAAATTCCGCCGTGAAGTGGTGCTGGCAAAATACGTAAAGCGCTCACTTCCTCGACTACTTCGCCTCCGAGCGCATTTATTTCAGTAGCGAGTGCACTGAGTCGATCCGTTTCATGTCCGCGCAGATGCCCGATCCCGCGAAGGTGGGATGGAGTTGTGGCCAATGCACAGAGTGCTGCAATTGTCGGTGCGACTTCTCCGATGTCTGCTAGATCTGCGTCAATACCGTTGATCTCACCAGTACCTTCAAAGCGGAATATGTCTCCATCGCGCGTGATGTGTGCTCCAAGTTGTTCAAAGACCTCAATGATTCTCAGGATCGGTTGCAGCGAACTTGCTGGCCAGTCTGAACAGGAAACGCTCCCACCAGCCACCATCGCTGCAGCAAAAAATGGTGTGGCATTGGACAGGTCGCCTTCAATGACAAGATCCACGCCATTGATGTTTTGCGGATCAACGTGCCAAGAATCCTGAGTAAGCGTTGATTGGCGAACCGTGACGCCGTGTTGGGCAAGTGAATTAATTGTCATGTCAACGTGTGGCAGGCTGGGAACATCACTGGCATTGCCTAGGTCCGCGGGTACGTGACGGATAGTTGCGCCCGCGTCACAACGTGGAGCACACAACAGCAGCGCTGAAACAAATTGGCTTGACTTAGAGGCATCTAGGACAACTTCACCACCACGAACGTGTCCATTTCCGTGAATAAGGAATGGGAGACGACCCCGGTCCTCAATTTCGACACCAAGATCTTTCAGAGCTTCGAGAAGAGTTGCCATTGGGCGCTTACGAGCGGCCGCGTCACCGTCAAAATAGGAATCTCCGTGCGCGAAAGCGGCAACGGCAGGAAGAAACCGCATGACGGTTCCGGCAAGGCCAACATTGATAACCGTTGGCGACTCCACACCTGCGCGCATGAAATGTGGGGTGATTCGTAGATCAAGGTTCCCGGCTGGGTCGGACCCGAGTTCATCTATCTGGACGCCCAGAGTTCTGAGCCCATCGATCATTAGGGCAGTGTCCCTGGCGTCAAGTACGCCACGCAGGGTCGACGGCGAATCTGCTAGAGAGCATAAAATGAGTTCGCGGTTGCTCAAGGATTTGGATCCGGGCAGCGTAAGTGTGGCGTTGATCGTCGAACTCGCCGTAGGTGCTGCCCAGTCGGTCATGGGGTTAGTCTTTCACTCGCGTCCTACTATCTACACATGTGCGGTCGTTATGTCCTAGCCGGCGACAACAGTGCTCTGAGTGCACTCGGGTCCGAATTTGGCGCTGACCTTGACGCGGCGCTGGCCGAACACCCTTCTCGGCCCAATTACAACGTTGCACCCGGTAGCAATGTCCCGGTGATTACCGTTGCCAGCGGTACCCGGGAAGTCACTCAGGTGCGCTGGGGGATAGTTCCCAAGTGGAGCAAGAATTCGTCTACTTTGCTTATCAACGCACGAGGTGAAAGTGTCGCGGAAAAAGTTACTTTCGCACGGTCATTTGCTACGCGTCGAATTCTGATCCCGGCAAGCGGGTATTACGAGTGGAAACGCCCGGCAAAAGACCCTTATTTCATTTCGCCCCCGGATGGAGACTCGCGGGTCATGCCAATGGCGGGGCTGATCGCCGACAGTGTGATAGATGGTCAGGTGGTGCACACGTGCGCGATTATTACCCTCGCTGCGGCACCCAATCTCGAAGCAATCCATGACCGGATGCCCGCCTGTATCAGTTCGAAAAATTGGGATGCCTGGCTAGATTCGTCGATTGACGTTCACGCGGCATTGGATTTATTGGTGGCCCGCACAGATCTGCAGGCGATTCCGGTAGGGCGGGCAGTTAATTCAGTGCGCAATAATTCGCCCGTGCTGATCGAAGAACTCCGGAATGCCGACTAAGATCATTTTCATGCATGTAGTCGCTGAAATGGTTGCGTCCGTCCACTCTTTTGAGGCCGAGATCGGGGATCAAGTTTCAGCCGGTGACACCCTTTTAATACTTGAATCGATGAAGATGGAAATCCCCGTTTTGGCAGAGCATTCCGGTGTAGTCAGCGAATTCGCTGTTGCCATTGGTGACGTTGTCAACGAGGGTGATTTGCTCGTCATTCTGAAATGAGCAACTCATGCGCTTGTTTGGATCACGTCGTTGGGAAGACGGCAAGACGTGAATACACGGTCAGTTCAGCTGACACTGCGGTAGCACTCGGTAGTGGCTCAGTAAATGTCTTGGCAACTCCCATGGCGATTGCTTGGTGCGAAGCAGCAACTACAGCAGCGGTAGCACCGGCTATCTGTAGCAATTGCACAACGGTGGGATACAAAATTGAGTTCGCACATCTGTCGCCAACATTGGTAGGCGAGTCGGTCTATTCCAACGCGGTAGTCGAGTCCGTTTCCGGTGACCGCATTGTTTTTGCCGTTGAACTAGGTAACGCCCAAGCGCCCGTTGGTAAAGGGAAAATCACTCGGGTGCGAGTTGATCAAGGAACTTGGGCGAATTAACTACCAGTATTGTCAAATACCAGTAGTCGTGCGCGGGTAAGCCACCTCTGGGTCGGTCATTACGTTCACTACGTAGGGAACGCCAGAGTTCATGGCGCGGTCCAGTGCCGGGCCTAGGTGCGTGATGTCGGAAACGACCTCACCCGCACCACCCAGTGCGCTCACCACTTGGTCGTAGCGGCTTGGTTGCAGGTCTGCAAGAACGTCGTAGCCGTAAAGGAAACGCATGGGGTGACGTTCAAGTCCCCAGCCCGCGTTATTGCCGATCAGGATTGTCGCGGGCACATTGTGTCGCACGAGTGAATCAACATCCATCAGAGAAAAACCGGCAGCGCCATCACCGAGGAGAACAACGAGCGGATCACCGGGGAATGCTTTACCGGCCGCAAGGGTGTAGCCCATCGCCGTTCCGAGTGCGCCAAAAGGTCCAGGGTCCAACCAGCGTCCGGGGCGGCTTGGCTCGATGAATTTGCCCGCGAAAGAGACAAAATCACCGCCGTCGCCGATTGTGATGGTGGACTCGGTGAGGCGAGGAATAAGTGCACCGTAAATCTCTGCCGGGTGGATGAGTTCACCCGGGGTATTCATGGTTTCCCAGTTACTCGCTCGGATCACAGTGCTGCGCTGCGCCAAATCAATGCGCCAGGTATCTGTTCCTATTGGGACCGGGAGCTGGTCGCAGAGTGTCTTAAACAGTTCCGGTAGATCACCGGTGATTCGAGTTGCCTTTACTTGGAGCGATGATTGTGGGTCATCGGTAATAAAAATCACCCGGGCGTCACCGAAATCTCCGTAGCCGAGTCGGAAGTCCAGCGGTGTTCCCGCCACGATTACAAGGTCGGCACTTTTGAGAGCGTACGACCGGGCGGGGGTGACAAGTAGCGGATTAGTTGGAGCAAGGATGCCGCGTGCCATGCCGTTAACGATTACCGGGATACGCACCTGTTCAATGAAAGCGACAAAGATTTCCTCGGCTCGGTTTTGCCAGATGTCCCCGCCGACAATAAATATCGGTCGTTCTGCGGCCCGGATCAACTCAAGAGCTGAATCGAGATGGGAAAGATCTGCGTTTGGTGTTTCGATGTGTGCCAGAAGCTCAGGGTTAACCGGCGCCGGTGTGAAGAGTGTGTCCATCGGGATGTCGAGGAAGGTCGGACCTTGGTGTGGTGAGAGAGCGATCGCGAAGGCCTCCTCGGTTAAGCGCCCAACTTCACCACAATCGTGTGCGGTAGTCGCCGACTTTGTGACCGATGCAAATAATGGCGGCTGATCCAACTCTTGTAATGCCCCAAGACCCCAACGGAAATCAGGGGAGCGGCCGCCAATTGCTACTACCGGTGCTCCATTAAAAAATGCGCTTGTGATGGGTGTAAGCAGGTTGGTGACACCAGGACCGGCAGTGGCCGCAACAAAGCCAGGCGTACGCGTGAGGCGTGCCGTTGCTTCAGCGGCAAAGCCCGCGGTTTGTTCACTGCGGGTGTCAACGAGTTTGGGTGCGTTCGGTCGTTTCTCACACGCGTCATAAAGGGGGAAAATATGTGCGCCAGAGAGGGTAAACAGGTGCTTGACCCCGTACTTTTGCGCCGCGGCGATTACCTGGTGACCCGCCGCGGGAAGCTCCTCTGTTGAGGATTGATCTCGGTTGATGGGATCACTTTTCATGGGGTCACGTTAGTCTGTGGGTGTGGGGAACGTATCCAAAACCTTGCAGGAGCGGACCGAGTTGCCGGTGGAGGCAATCGCGGTTCTCTCTTCCCTTGCGTCCAACTGGTCGTTACTGGCCGATTTCGCATTGAGCGACCTGGTCTTGTGGGTTCCCACGTGGAATGAGGGTGGAATGGTGGCTGTTGCCCAGATCCGCCCAGCCACCGCTCCCACCACATTGGCAGAGGATGTTGTCGCCACCTTTGCGCCTCGAGGGCGATTTCATTATCTCGACCAGGCTGAAGTTTTAGGCAGAGCGACCATTACGCGTGATGTTTCTCGGCCACTTTCCCCTATTGGAGTTGAGGCAATTCCGGTCAAGTGGGGAGATCAGGTAATTGGTGTAATCGCACGCCATTGCAGTGAAGCCCCACGTGTTGTCGGTCAGTTGGAACAGGTTTACCTTGAAAGCGCCGATGCAATTCTCGCGATGATTGCCGAGGGGCAGTCCTGGTTGCCAGAATCACTTGATGGATTTGATAGTTGGGAAATGCCTCGGGCAGGTGACGGCATCATGCGCCTTGATGCATCGGGGAAAGTTGACTTTGCGAGTCCTAATGCTGTGAGCTCTTTTCTAAAAATGGGCCTTGCCATTGACTTAGTAGGTCAGCAGTTTTTTGAAATTGTCAAACGGATGAGTATTGCTCCTGCGGGAATGTCCGCGTCACTGGTCAAAGTGGCCCGCGGGGGCGCAACCGCGATAGCAGATCTCGATGGTGATGGTGCAACCTTGATGCTCGCTTCCCACTTCCTGTGTCCCGGACCCACAATTCTGGGCCTTGATACGGGAGCTCATTGCACAGTAATCGTGATCAAAGATGTCACCGATGTGCGTGAGCATCAAAAGGAATTGTTGTCAAAAGATGCCATCATCAAAGAAATCAATCATCGAGTAAAAAACAATTTGCAAATGGTGACATCGGTATTGCGACTCCAAAGTAGGCGGGCGAGCGATCCTGCCGTGACGGAGGCATTGCGTGATGCCCAAGCACGCATTGGGGTTATTGCGGCAATTCACGACTCACTCTCACTCGAGGGCGCTACCAATATTGATTTTGACGCGCTCATCGAGTCATTATTTGGGTTGATTCATGATGAAAGCGTGGAACTCGAAACTGAAATGCAGGGGAGTATCGGTACCGTGAATTCTCGGATTGCAACACCGATTGCGATGGCCGTTTCCGAGTTAATTCACAATAGTGTGAAACATGCACAGGCCACGAAAATCACTGTTCACGCTAAGCGGGAGGTTGGACAACTCATGGTCAGCGTAAGTGACAACGGGATAGGTGCCACCGACTCACCCATGAGCTTGAGTGAGTTCCCTGAATCCGGCCTAGGACTTACGATTGTGTCCGATTTAATTGTCAGTGAACTCAATGGTCGCGTGGAAATTGAACCAGCAGAATTGATTGACGGTGTAGGGAGTGGCACGATGGTCGGAATAACGGTTCCGTTGTCCAGGCGTGATGCAGGGGCTTAAGCCGATGTCCTAGCGCGCAGGCGAGCATTACGGCGCTTGAGGGCGCGTCGCTCATCTTCGCTGAGCCCACCCCACACACCTGAATCCTGACCGGTCTCAAGGGCCCAACGCAAGCAGTCGTCGACGACAGGACAACGCCGACAAACGGCCTTGGCCTCTTCGATTTGGACCAATGCAGGTCCGGTATTGCCGATTGGGAAGAACAACTCAGGGTCTTCGTCACGGCAGGCTGCCTCGTGGCGCCAGTCCATGCGGGATCACTCCATCTGTGCTGGTGTGCTGGGTTTGCCAGCACTTGTGAATGCTTTCACGCGCTGGCTTCCACTTGGGGGTGAAGGTTTGCTTCACTGGCCCACGGGGGAAGGCGGCCAGCCCGTCAAAACAAGGGCAGGTATAGATTCGCAGACCTTGGCGCCGGGTACAAGTCAAAACGAGAGAAACTTTGTTGTAATTCCACATTTCTCGTGTTGAATCAGTCACATAAGGGTGAATTATCCGTATTGTCCGTTTCTAAAGATGATTCACAATGGGTCAATCACCCGTAACGCATCAGGGTGATGGGTGAATTTCACTCGAGCAACATTTCCAAGGGCCTCACCATCAATTTGAATGGGAACTTCAGGATTAGCGTGAATCGAAAAAGCAGATTGGTCATGCCAACTGGTGTAGGCGCTAGCTGCTGTCTTTCCTCGGATTCTCAAGATAATTCGATGGGCAGCGCGAGCCGTTGAGATCGGGTCAAGTTTTCGCAAGATAAACACATCAAGCCCGGTATCAAAGCTGGCCGCAGGATTTGGATCCAAGGCCCAGGAACCGAAGAACGTCCAGGGTGAAGAGTTCTGCACTAATGCAACGTAGACGTGATCAATACTGGGAATTCCCGGCCGGGAAATCGAGATCGAAGCCATGTGATTACTACGACGGAAATACTCTCGCATAGTAGTTCCCAAGTATCGAAGTGGCGAAGCGCTAACACCCTTTTTCCGATCCTGGTCCATCGCCGCGATAATCGTTGCATCCAGACCGATACCGGAGTTGGCTGCAAAGTATCTGCTGAATTCCTCACCATTAGATCGTTGTGCATCAGCTAGACCTAAACTTATTGACCGAAACCGCTCTGCTCGACAACTTTCCATGATGGCGCCGGTGGCCTCAACCGGATCGATAGGAAGCCCTAGAGCGCGAACAAAAACATTGCCGCTTCCCCCGGGAATCGGTGCCATCGCAGGCTTAATTTTCCCTGGATTGGGGACCATGATTCCGTTGATCACTTCGTTCACCACACCATCTCCGCCGAGGGTGATCACAAGGGGGATCCCGGCCTCAACGGCGTACTCGCCAATTGATTGCGCATGACCTTTATGGGTCGTCATGGTTACTTCAAGGTCTAGTTCATGTGAAAGCGCCCGCACAATTACGTCGATTACTCGGGGCGATGTACTTGTTGCATTCGGATTAGCTACCAGAAGTGCGCGCACCACCTCACTCTACGCGGACTCTTTATAAAGGGTCCGCAGCATTAGGCTGATGAGGTGGAAAGTGAAACATCGGCCATCTGGCGTTTGAGAATCCTTGGAGGCATCAGTGGTGTCCAGGGAGTGTTTTATGTGGTCTACGCAATTTTGATAGTCGTGGGGGTCGCCAGATTCGGGGTCAGCGGGCCAAGTGAAGTTGCTAATGTTTCAGGGGTGACCTTGGAAGTAGTGATTTTCCTATTCTTCGGGCTGGGAATGCTCCTCGTGGCAGTTGGGTGGTTTGGTGCGAAGCGTTGGGCGCGGGCGCCATTTCTGTTGGCGCAACTCCTCGCGCTTGTGGTCAGTGTCCCATTGATTGGCGCCACGGACCCGCTCCAAAAATGGGTGGCAATTCTGGTAACCCTTGCTGCAGTCATCGGAATATTCTTCGCGTTCACCCCCTCAGTTACTCGGTATTTACTTCGTGACGAAGCTGCTCCAGAATCGCCGTGAGACGCCGCGAAACTGCCATTTGATTCATGTTCAGTTCACTGGCAATCTGTCCTTGTTTCTTTTGCTCAATAAAGCGCATTCCCAGAATCTTTCGATCCAGCGGAGTAAGCAAATCAATTGCAGGTCGCACGGATTCCCATTCGTCAATGAAGTCAAATTCGTTCCGTGAATCGGCAACGTCAATGTGGAGATCTGGATCACTGAGTGAACTGAAGTGTGTGCTGTAGTTGGCCTGCAAAGCATTGAGAATTTCACCTCGATTTAAGTTCACGCAGTTTTCAAGCTGAGAGAAACTAGGCTGAGAGTTATTCTTAGCGACGAAGGCGTCTTGTGCTGCTCGTATTTGACCCAGATGTGACTTGACGGACCGAGAGATTCGAATGGTGTCGTCATCACGATAGAAATGGGAGAGTTCACCTTTGATAAGTTCCCCCGCGAAGGTCCCGAAGGAGACATTTCGATCAATATCGAATTTATCAATAGCAGCCAGAACCCCAATCGTTCCAATTTGCACGAGATCTTCAAAGAGTTGAGGGTCTCGTAATCGAATGAAGTGTCGAATCAAACCTTGATGCCCTTCAACGATCTCGCTCTTGATTTCATCGGCTCGCGATGTCGTTACATCAGGTGAGCGCAATTCCACGATCAAGGCATTCACCGCCCCCGCGCTGAGCATGTTTACCGGGTACTTGTTACGGAGAGATTGACGTGGACCTCGCCGTTTTCAAGGAATACATCGAGCTCATTTGTAATTGCAGAGATGATCACCCAGGCGTACTCCAAAGTCTCGGGTAAATCAGGAAGTACCGGTAGCAGGCATCGGGTGCGTGATCGAAGGTGCAAGGAACCCGGTTGCGCTTCCCATTCGAAATACAGTGAATCTTCGGGCTGGGCGAATTTCATGAGGATATTGGCTGCTTCATCGCTCGCGAGCTGGCCTTCATCGAGAGCTTCAAGAGTTAAATCGGCTTTCGCTCCCACCACCATGGCGATCTGCCGGATAACTCGCAGGTACTCAGCCTGGTTGGGAACACACAGCGATATTGCGGTCATGCCTGTTGATTCTTTGCGGCTAGTTCAGTTAAAGAATCACCAGTGACCCGATACGGAATCCATTCTGTGAGCGCCTGTGCACCTAAGTGGTCATAAACTTTTCGTGCGCTTTCGTTCCAGTCTAAAACCCACCACTCAAATCGCGGGTAACCGTTGTCACGACATATCTGTGCGAGGTGTGAGAGCAAACCTTGTCCTATTCCACTACCGCGAAATTCAGGGCGAACATAAAGATCTTCGAGATAGATGCCATGTTTGCCCAGCCACGTGGAAAAATTCTTAAAGTAAAGGGCAAATCCAGCGCTTTGACCGTCAACCTCTGCCAACACCGCAAAAACCGCGGGATTCTCACAAAAAAGTGCCGCCTCGAAATCATCGACAGTAGCTATAGCCTCTTCGGCTGCACGCTCAAATTCCGCGAGCTCCGCGACCATTGCAAGAATAGTTGGGATGTCGCGTTTAGTAGCCGACCGAATAATGAAATGTGTCATTTCGCCTTTCAATGCATTTACACGTTTTTGTCTTTGTCAAAAATGGGTGCTCGTTAAGAGAGTAGTCTGCACGACCAACGCTCCATTCACGATAGACCCTAGAGGAAGTAGAAACATGGGATTCACTCGAAGAATGACCTTGGGAACAGCCATAAGCGCATTAGTCGTCTCAATAGCGATCGTTTCACCTGCAAACGCTGCAACTAATAAAATCGTGGTTATCCAGGAAGCCCCGGTTCTCAAGCACAATGATGAAGTTGTGGAGATCGGGAAGACTGGCTCAATTTTGTACTTTGAGGCTCCATTGCGCAGTGTTTCCAATAAGCAGGTTGGTGTACTCACGGGTCAAACTTCCGTGATTGATGTGTCACCTGAAGCGGAGGAGGTGCTTGTTCGCTACCGTGAATTGGTGTTTTCGCTGGTGGGTGGACAGATTGTTGCGCTCGGGAGCTCAGACTACGCTGCCAGAGGGACGATAAACTTCGGCAATAGCAACGCTCCCGTAACAATCGCCGTTGTGGGTGGCACCGGGAAATATCGGTCGGCGCAGGGCGAGGTCATTACGACCAAGCGCGCCGATGGGAGTTTCCGGCATGTAATTATTTTAGACAAATAGGTCTGATGCGATAGAGAAACGGCCGTGAATCTCCTCTATGGGGATCCACGGCCGTTCTCAATGAAAAACTGTTTGACCAAAAAACCTTTTTACTGAGAAACTATGCCTTCTTGGTCTCCCAGAAGATGACTGCAATTTCATCGATCTTGCCGAGTAGTTGATCTGCGACCGCGACGTCCACGGTGCCCTTGGTTCCACCAGCGCCAGCAAGTTTGGTTGCTTGGTTGAAGAGGTCATTGAGGTTGGGGTACTTCTCAAAGTGTGGGGGCTTGAAATAGTCGGTCCACAGAACCCAGAGGTGTTCCTTGACCAGCTGCGAGCGCTCTTCTTTAACTGCAATTGCGCGGGCTTTAAATTCAGCATCATTTGATGCGTGGAATTTTTCCATGCTGGCTTTGACCGATTCCGCTTCGAGGCGTGCCTGTGCGGGGTCATAAACACCGCAGGGGAGATCGCAGTGAGCGTATGCGGATATTTGTGGAACGAATTTTTCGACTAGCAGGGCTCCGAAATGCTTACGCACGTTTTGCTCCTATCGTGTGGGTGACGTGGGGTCTGGTGTGACCGTAGGTTCCAACTCTAGCCTCGATGATTTTTTGCGCAATACGCAGCAGGCTAATCTTGCCTCATGTCACTGATCGCACGGTTGCTCCCCATTCTCCGGGTGAAAGTGATCGGCCCCTCGATGGCACCAACGCTGAAAAACGGTCAAACATGCATTGCCGTTAAAGGGAATTTTCTCGCCCGTCCGGGAGCGATCGCTGTTTTCGTGCACCCGACGCGGCCGGAATTAGTTGAGGTCAAGCGTCTCGTGTCTAAACAAAATGGGAAGTGGTGGGTTGCCGGTGACAACGAGTCGGAGAGTACCGATTCGAGAGATTTTGGGGCGATCGAGGCTGCAGCTATCAAAGGCATCGTGATCAAGAAATGAGATTTATTCCTCGTCGAGGTCATCAAGTCGTGCAAGCCACGTGGCCAAGCGATCGATTGCATTTTCGAAGTCAGGGTTGAGATTGACAAATTCTGCGAATCTTTCGGCGAGCCAATCAAAAGATACTTCTTCTTCGCCCCTTCGCCGAGCGAGTTCCTCGGCTCCACGATCCGTGTCATACATCAGTGATCACCTAAGTTCTAGTTAAAAGCTGATTCGATGAGGGCTTTTTGATCCTCTTCGTGACGTTGGTGTGTTCCAACTGCTGGTGCAGAAGAAGCCGACCGTGACACGCAAGAAATTCCCCGGTTAATCAACGCCGGGACATTGAGAGCGATAAAACTCCACGCACCTTGGTTGGCCGGTTCCTCTTGGACCCACCGTAGGTCTGCATCGGGATACTGCTTGGCCATTGCTGGCAAACTCACACCCGGTAGTGGGTAGATCCGCTCGAGACGCACGATTGCGGTGTCCGTGATGTTGTTGGCGTCGCGATAGGCGAGTAAATCAAAGTAGACCTTGCCCGAACAAATGAGCACCTTCGTCACACCCGCTCCCGTGAATTGCGTATCCGGGATGAAGGGGCGAAAGACGCCGGTCGTGAAATCTTCGGTTGTTGAAACGGAAGCTTTTGATCTTAAAAGCGATTTAGGTGTGAACACGATCAGTGGACGAGACAGTTGACTCAGTACCTGCCAACGCAAAAGGTGGAAATATGAAGCTGGGGTACTGGGCACCGCGATTGACATGTTGTCCTGCGCGCACATCTGTAGGAATCGTTCGATCCTCCCACTGCTGTGATCAGGTCCCTGTCCCTCTTGACCGTGGGGGAGAAGCAAAGTGACAGCGGATCGTTGGCCCCACTTTTGCTCGCCCGAGGAGATGAACTCATCGATGATTGTCTGTGCGCCATTTACGAAGTCACCAAATTGCGCTTCCCATATGACAAGGGCGTCAGGACGGGCGACCGAATAACCGTATTCAAATCCAAGTCCAGCGAATTCGCTCAAAGAGGAGTCGTATACGTAGAGTTTTCCACCGTCGCGGTAGCACTGTTTAAGTGGCTTGTATTGCCAGCCCGTTTCCTTATCCACGATGACCATGTGCCTGTGCCCGAACGTTCCACGGCGTGAGTCCTGTCCGGCTAAGCGAACTGTCCGGCCTTCCATCAGGAGTGAGCCAACGGCGAGAGCTTCTCCCATACCCCAGTCAATCGTGTTGTCGGCAACCATTTGGGCGCGACGTTGAAGTTGTGGAGCGAGTCGCGGGTGGACATTGAAACCTTCAGGCAATGTCAGTTGGGATTCGATGACGGTGTCAATTTGAGTTTGGGTGATTGACGTGTCGACATCTTGTGAAGGTGTTTGTGGAGCCAGATTGATTTGACCCGTTTCAGTAATTGCCCTTGCGCTCGTCGTGAATTCAGTGTCAGGTTCGTCAGCTCGAGTTTCCTGGAAAACATTTTCCAACTGTTCCTGGAAGTGCTTGAGTACTTCCTCGGCCTCCTCGAGGGTAATGTCTCCGCGACCGATAAGTGAGTCGGTGTAGTGCTTGCGAACCGATCTCTTGTTATCAATGATTGCGTACATGAGTGGCTGCGTGAGTGAGGGATCATCGGCTTCATTGTGGCCACGCTTGCGATAAGTAACCTGATCAATGACTACGTCTTTGCCGAAGGTTTGACGGAAATCAAAGGCCAATTGGGCTACGAAGATGACGGCTTCAGGGTCGTCACCATTGACGTGAAAAATTGGTGCTTGAATCATGCGCGCAACATCGGTTGAGTAGACGGAGGATCTGCTGTAGCGGGGTGAGGTAGTGAAACCAACCTGATTATTGACAACTATGTGAATGGTGCCGCCAGTTCGATACCCCTGTAACTGGGAAAGCTGCAAAGTCTCAGCCACAACGCCCTGCCCGGCAAAAGCCGCATCGCCATGAATGAGGACCGGCAAAATGTCGAAACGTCGCTCGGCGGGCAATTGATCTTGTTTGGCGCGCACGATTCCTTCAAGCACTGGGTCAACGGCTTCGAGGTGGGAAGGGTTTGCCGCAAGATAGACCGAGGTGTGGCCACCTTCGGCCGAAACATATGAACCGGTTGTTCCCAAGTGGTACTTAACATCGCCGGAACCCTGAACGGAATTCTCAGCGTACTCACCCTCAAATTCGCGGAATATTTGTCCGAATGACTTGCCGGCAATGTTGGCGAGGACGTTAAGGCGACCTCGGTGGGGCATGCCGATTGCCACTTCCAAGATTTCATTATTGGCTGACTGGGCCAAGATTTCATCAAGCATTGGGATCAGGGATTCAGATCCCTCGAGAGAGAATCTCTTTTGACCAACGTATTTTGTCTGCAGAAAGTTTTCCAACGCTTCGGCTTCATTGAGTTTACGGAGAATCCGAAGTTGGTCAGCGGGATCCGGCTTTACGTGGGGAATCTCAACCCGTTCTTGAATCCACTTGCGTTGCTCTGGATCCTGTATGTGCATGTATTCAATTCCCACGGTTCGGGTGTACGAATCTCGAAGAACACCCAAGATTCGGCGCAATTTCATCAGGGGTTCGCTGCCAAACCCACCTGTTGCAAATTCACGATCCAGATCCCAGAGGGTTAATCCGTGGGAAAGAACATCAAGATCGGGGTGCATCCGCTGGTGGTATTCAAGGGGGTCGAGGTCGGCCATGAGGTGGCCGCGAACACGGAAAGCATGGATTATTTCTTGGACCCGGACGTTTTTATCGAGGTCTGTTTCGTGATTGGCTGAAATGTCGACGGCCCATTGGATAGGTACATAGGGAATGCGAAGGTCCCGAAAAATATCACCGTAGAAATTGTCTTCGCCGAGAATCAACATGTGCATTTTCCGAAGGAATTCGCCGGATTGCGCACCTTGGATGATCCGATGGTCATAGGTGGAAGTGAGTGTCAAAATTTTTGAAACAGCATTACGCACGATTGACTCTTCTGACGCACCTTGCCATTGGGCCGGGTATTCCATCGAGCCAACGCCAATGATTGCTCCCTGTCCTTTCACTAACCGGGGAATCGAGTGATTCGTCCCGATAGTGCCAGGGTTCGTCAAACTGACCGATGTGCCCGCGAAATCTTCGACAGTCAACTTATTTGAACGAGCCCGTCGAACGATGTCTTCGTAACTGGCCCAGAAGGCTGCGAAACCCATGTCTTGGGTGGCTTTGATATTGGGCACGAGAAGTTGACGGGTCCCATCGGGTTTAGCAATGTCGATAGCCAAGCCGAGGTTGATATCCGTGTTGAGTCTGATCGCTGGTTTCCCATCGAGTTCTTCATACGCGTAATTCATTTCAGGTTGGGATTTGAGTGCCTGCACAAGCGCATAAGCGATGATGTGCGTGAAGGACACCTTTCCACCCCGGCCGCGCGCAAGGTGGTTGTTGATAACGACACGGTTGTCAAAAAGAAGTTTTACGGGAAGTGAACGCACGCTGGTCGCGGTTGGGACACTGAGGCTTTCTTCCATATTTGTCACGACTCGTGCAGCCGCACCTTTGAGTCGTTCGATATCGCCTGGCACTGCAATTGACTCAGTTGCAATTGACTCAAAAGTATGTGCAGAAGTATTTGACTGCGTGGCCTGCGTGGCTTGTGCCGTTGGAGCGGGGGCCGAGGCCGTGACACTTGCCACAGGAGCAATCACCGCATGCTGCTCTTGGGGTGTGTAGCCATCGAAAAAGTCCCACCAGGCCGGATCAACAGAGGATCTGTCGTTCTGAAATTGTTGATACAACTCGTCGACGAGCCAGTCATTGGGCCCAAATTGGTCGGGAGGCTCAGAGCCCAGGTTAGCCACGTTTTTTCCTCTCGCAGGTGACCTAATTGCGAGTCAACCCTATGGCGCAGTCCTCATGGACGCGGGTGAGGGTGCGAGATAACTCAATCTAGGGAAGGCTGAACATATGGACAACACGGATCGGGGCACCGTACTCATCACCGGTGGAGCATCAGGGATTGGCTTTGCCGTTGCCAAACAACTGGGCCAGGCCGGTTTTACCGTGGTGGTTCTGGGGAGCACGGCGCAAAGTGGTGAGCGAGCGGCAATGCAACTGGGTGAACTTGGCATTGATGCGGTGGGTGATGGTGTCGATCTCGCAGATCCCACTGCCGTTTCACAGTTGCGAGAGCGCTTGGGGTCCTTGGCGCAACCCCAAATTCTGGTGTGCTCAGCAGGAGTCATGAGTGAAAAAATGTCGAAAACCGTGAAATCCACATCACAAGATTGGGATCGGGTGATGGGTATCAACCTCTTTGGAGTGGTGAATACTTTGATAAATTTTGCTCCGCCCATGGTGGAAGCTCGCTCCGGGAGGGTTATCGCGCTTTCCGCCTGTTTGGGTCGGTTTAGCGGCCCGGGCACCAGCGGCGGGTTGGCCCCTTACCGGGTGAGTAAGGCCGCGCTGAACGCCCTGATTCGCAATTTTGCTGCGGAAACGGGATGGGGTACTCGAGGGGTGCTCGTCGACGCCGTGTGCCCCAACCACTGCCGCACGCCGATGGGTGGTCCCGATGCTCCACGTTCGGCAGAGGAGGGGGCTGAAACAGTCGCATGGCTGGCTCGAACCGATCTCGCGGGTCGCCAGCAGGAACTGGGCGAGGTTGATTTTCCCGCGACCGGATTGCTCTGGGAGGACCGGCAAGTAATACCTTGGTAGCCGGTTGAATGTTTCCCCTCAGCGTGTTCTTATCATTATGAAGGCGCGTTCGCAAACATTGGTAATCACCAGCGTCAGAATTAGGGGAAAAGCACATGCGAGGCTCCGTGCGAGCGGTATTGGGTGGAGGAGTTACCGCCTCAATTATTGCTCTCTTGTTGCCTGCTCAGGCGGTTGCAGTTGAGGGTCAGCTCCCTCCACCCGCGATTATTTCGGTGATGCCGGGAGCGAGTGCGACAGACCTGGATGTTGTGTACTCAGCCCAGGTTCCCGATCTAGGTCAAAGTGACGGTCTTCCACTGACGTATCAAATTTCAGTCGACACGGTGAATTGGTCCCCCTGTCCCACACTTTCTATTCCAGAAAATGCAATTGCAGGAAGTCCGATCCAAGGGGCATGTCCACTTTCCAACCTGGAGCCACTGCGCAGCTACGGCGTGTACATGCGTTCTGCTCAAGGGTTGGCAGCGAGTGCATTCGTCGGTCCGATTGTCGCAACGACCCAGCCCCCGGTAGGGACGGATCCTGCCAAGCCCATAACACTTCCTATGAGTCGTAAATGGGTCGGTGCAAAGTTCATTGCTGCAAGTAATTCACTTGGTGTGGACGGATCAAAAGTGCGAGTAGGTGTCGGTGTGTTGCCCAAGATTGTTTTCACCACCAACATCCCGGATAAAAAAACAGTTGAAGAAAATTTAATTGTGTCCGCACAATTGCCAGGTGGGCAACTTGTGCCAGTTGAAGGGGCTTGGGGTTGGGTCAGTGACACTTCTGCCGTATTCCGTCCGAAAAAATATTGGCCAGGCAAGTCAACAATCCGGGTTGCATCATTTCTGGGACGAACAATTCTTGGAAAAAGTGGGTCAAAGTCTCTCGTTGGGCTAGCGAAATTGAATACAACGTATTCATTTCAAACTGCACGCTCGTTTATCGCCAAAGTTGATGGTAAAACTAGGGATATGAAAGTTTATGTCGACGGCGTCAAAGTTCAAATCTTTAAAGTTTCACTGGGTAAAAACGAATGGGAAACGCGTAAAGGGACAAAAGTAATCAGCACCGCAAAAGAGGAAGAAAAAACCTATCGGAGTGAATCATTAGGTCTGACAGAACCCGAGGATCAATACGAGCTCGATGCCCGTTGGAATACCCGTTTAACTCCGACCGGTGAATTCATTCATGCGGCGCCATGGGCTTACGGTCGATTAGGTGTCTACAACGGATCACATGGTTGTACAAATATGTTCGAGGAAGACGCCAAATGGATCTACGACGAAACCATTCCAGGAGATGTCGTTGTCTATGTAAACACTGGTGGAGAAGTTGTCGAACCCTGGAACGGCCCGGGTGGTTTGTGGAATATTCCGTGGAGCAAGTGGCTTGCAAAGTCGGCCAAGTTCTCGGGGAGTGCAAATGTGAACACGGATACAAATGAGGGAACCGGTTCCCTCGCTGATGCGCAACCTGCAAGCGCCTAATGGGCGAGCAATTGACTTTTGAGTCCACATGGCAGGTCCCTGACACATGGCAGCAAGGTCGTGGTGTCTGGGGCGGACTTCCCATTCAGGCCATGGTGGATGCGGTTGTACTCAATGAAGATGCCAAACGCGAAGTACGATCAATAACTCTTCAGATTCCAGAACCGGTGCTCCCGCAGGAGCATCGGGTAATCACCCGGTTGATCCGTCGAGGGTCAGCGATGTCAATGTGGCAGATTGACATAATCCGTGAGATCGAGAACCTCACCGTCGCATTCGGACAGGTAGTTACGGGTGAGGATAAAAACTTAGAATTTGATCCCCCCGCCGACGCATGGAAGACAGCTATCTTTCCGCAAGTGCCGGCATTCGATCACGTTGAGATCGCACTTATTGGTCCGCCGCTTGGCCCGCCTTTCGCACAACATTTGGAGTTTCGTCCCGTTACACCATTGCCAACGATGGGAACGGAAGCGCTGGTGTACGGCTGGATCAATCTCCCACAAAGAACAGAGGCCGGTGCATATTGGACAGCCGCGCAGTTGCTATCGATGGTGGATGCTTGGTGGCCTTCGCCCTACACGCTCATGAAATCCATGCGCCCGGTGGCGACCGTATCTTTCAGTGCAAATTTACTTATCGACCCCAAAAAAATTGAGCCAATCGCTGGTGAGCGCGCACCACTGCTTCACGAGAGTTCGGTCAGTTCGGTCCATGGCGGATTCATGAGCGAGCTTCGGAGATTGTGGACTCCCGATGGTCGACTTGTTGTGGAAAACTTACAGTCAATCATGGTGATCAAATAAAGGGTTCAATCACGGCCAAGTGATCGTCTCACTGGTGGTGAAAATCTTTTCAACATAATTCTCGGTCTCCGGGAACGGGGGGACTCCGCCGTACTTCAACACCGATCCAATACCAGCGTTGTAGGCAGCGAAAGTATTTTTCAATCGCGGTCCGTCAACGTCCTTGACTCCTCTGCGATTAATGCAATTCATGCGAGCCGCCGATGGGATCGCATCTGCTGGATTCCACACATCGATTACGCCATCACCGTCGCCATCTATGCCATAGTGCTTCCACGTGTAAGGCATAAATTGTGCGATTCCCTGTGCACCGGCGGGACTTTCTGCCTCTGGATCGAAACCGCTCTCAGCGTGGATCTGGGCGGCAAATAAATCTTCGGAAATGGCAGGACAACGCTGGGCTGAATCTTTAATCAACTCGGCATACTCGGCCGGGATTGATACCGGTTCGCCCAAAACATTTTCCCTTATCGAACTGGGAATTAGATTGCTCACAGAAAAAATGCCCAGACCGACAACTCCTAAGATCACAACGACAACAGCGAGGGAACGCAGTCGGTTGGGCGTTGTTGTGCTGGGCATTTACCTACCATAACCCGGGACCTTGAGGAGGTAGGGTAATTGGGTGGCCACCGAGTCGGAGCGAATTCCGTTAATTTTAGATTCGACCGCTGTTGCGAGTCTTTTCGACCAAGAATTGCAGAAGGCGTTCGATTCCCTCGGTTGTTTTAATTTAGCAATTTTTGGTAAAACCGGGAGTGGTAAATCAACCTTGCTCAACGCAATCTTTGCCCAGGCGATTGCCTCGACAGGAATTGGTGAGCCTGTAACTAAGGGGCTGAACTACTACCGCCACCCAAATGGATACCTCGGCGTATACGACTCTGAGGGATTTGAGACGGGCACCTCGGGAGATGCAATTCTCGCGGGACTTGATCGTATTGTTGGTAAGTCAAACAGCGGACCGATGGATCAGCGGATTCATGCTGCTTGGTATCTAGTTCGTTGGTCTGATCGAAGATTTGAAGTTGCGCAGCAGTCATTTATCACCGGTATCGCAGCCTTGGGTTTGCCCGTCATAATCGTGATGTCGCAGGTCCCCGTGATCGAGCGCGATGGAGTATTAGAAGTTCACCCAGATGCAGTGGCTTTTGCGAAGTACATTGAGTCCCTATCGCTACCAACCTTCGGTGACGGAAAAGTACTTTTGACCAACGCATTACCAGATTTGTTTAGTAACACTGTTCTTTATGGACTTCAGGAACTACTCGATGCAACCTACGAAGTCGTGCCACTGGCGGCTCAGACCGCGTTAACTGCCGCTCAAGGTGTTGATGGCAGGCGAAAAAAAGACGCAGCCGCCGCGGTCATTAAGCAAGCGACCGTGGTGGCAAGTGGGATTGGCGCTGTTCCGATCCCTATCGCCGACGCCGCTTTGCTCGTTCCCAATCAAGTTGCCATGATTGCCAGGATCACGGCAATCTATGGGCTCCCACGTTCGCGTGCGCGTTCGCTGTCGATTGCCGGAAGTGCGATTCTCACGGGTGGCGCCACCTACGCTGGTCGTTATGTCGCGACCCAGCTGCTTCGGTTCATTCCTGGTGGGATCGTTGCCGGGTCTGTTATTTCAGGCACGGTTGCGGCAGCCTTGACCCGGGCAATCGGTTTCGCCTGGGTAAAAGTGTGTGAATACGCTGTGACGTTGTCCGATACCGAGCAGGAATCATTTTTCTCCGGTTCTGAGGTCAAAGAGGCCTTCACCAAATATTTGAAGTCCGGAAAATAGCGTTTTTCTTTTTCTCATGGGGTGATGGCTACTTGATGTTACGGTTTACCCCATGAAGAAGATTTTTGCGTTAATGGTCACAATCGGTGCCGGTGTTGGTGCATTTTTGTGGTGGAAACGCCAACAGGTCATCGCAGCCAATGAAGTGAGCTCCGATCCATGGCCAGCTGCGGTTGCACCGGTTCAGACACCTACGGTGACCGCCTCTGCGGAAAGTAACCCAGCCCCAAAAAAGTCAACTCCGAAGAAGAGGGCCGTCAAAAAAGCGACTCAACTACCCGAGTAGACAACCGGGATTCTTGCGTGACGTGAGGGAGCCCAATACGCCTCAGTTTTCCGCCCATGGCGAAGCGGATGGATTGATGGTGACCTTCCCAGCGCGAACCGTGGTTTACTTGAGGCTATTGAGGAGGTGTGTCGGTGCGCGATCCAGTTGAACTAATCAATTTCCATCATGAGGTCTTTTTTGAGGAACCGCCTGTGCTGATTCACGCCTTTAGCGGTTTCGTTGATGCAGGTGGTGCTGTTCGACAGCTTGCCGAGCATATTTTAGAAAATTGTGAACACACGCTCATCGCGAGTTTTGATGTAGACGAACTCATCGACTACCGTGCCAGGCGCCCCAAAATGCAATTTGTGGTGGACCATTTTTCATCGGTTGAGTTTCCCAGCATCAATGTCCATGACGTGCTCGATGCAAACGGAAAACATTTTCTTCTCATCTCAGGTCCTGAACCTGACTATCAGTGGAATCGGTTCCTCGCTGCCATTGAGGTAGTTGTCAAAAAATACAAAGTCGAATTGGCAATCGGTGTTTCCGCCATTCCGTGGCCGATGCCGCACACGCGCCCGCTAGGACTCACCGTCCACGGCAACAACTCAGAGTTGCTCTTTGGTGTGGGATCAGTAATTGGCGAGATTGAAGTACCGGGCCATGTGGGCGCGCTCATGGAATTGCACTTGGGCAACATCGGTCTGAATTCAATGGGCATAACAGCGCAAGTTCCTCACTACTTGGTTCAGTTTGACTACCCCCAAGGCGCATTGGCGCTGCTTGACGGCCTGATGGCTGGTCCTGACCTAGTGATTCCCCGAGGAGAACTCACCGAATTGGCAGCGAAGTCACTTGCAAACATAACCGACCAGCTTTCCGGTAATGAAGAATTTGCGGCGGTAGTCCAGGCCCTTGAAGGCCAATACGATCAAATCGCTGAAGCCTTAAGTGGCGGTGCAGGTGGTGTTGCTGATGCTGATATTCCGAGCGCAGATCAAATTGCCGCTCAGGTTGAGGCGTTCTTGGCCGAAATTGATTCAGCGAAAGAGGCTGACAAGGAATCAGACCTTTAACAAGTTTTGGTTTTTGGTGCAAAACCAGTGAGTAAGTACGTATTCACCGTTTCATCAATGCACGTGTTCCCACCCAGATAAGCGGTGTGTCCGTCACCAACAAAGGTGAGTAGAGAACTGGTGGGCAATTGTTTGTGGAGTGCGCGAGCCCACGCAAGGGGAGTGGCAGGATCATACGTTGTTCCAATAATCAAAATTGGGGCACCGGTAGTTGTTTCGGCCGCTGTTGGTTTGAGCGGCGAATGTCCAAACCAAGTGCTGCAAGGCGCGTTACCCCAACTCATAGCTCGCGCTAGCTCGGGTACTTTGACCTGCCGTGAAAATTGACGTGCACTTCGAGAAAGTCCTTTGGCGGCCGGAGTTTGTGGGTAATCCCAGCAATTTATTGCAATGAACGCAGAGAGCGAATTACTGGCGAACTCAGTGGGTGCAGTTTGATCATATGCGTAGTAGGACAACTGCTGGAGTTGGGTTCCGTTCCCACGACCCGCTTCCTTTAACGCGTCATTTAATTCAGGCCAAAATGACGTGCTGTACATCGACAAAAATATCGCGGTATTTGCTTCGCTCTGGGTCAGGGTTTGGGACCCATTTGTTTTCATTTCGGTTCTATCGAGTGCACGCAGAAGCCGATTCATTGCAGTGATGGAACCGGGGTATTGCTGGTTAAAACGGCCTATTGCCTTTTGAAACCCGTCCGATTGGCCCTGTGACAACTCCATTGCGTCAAGGGAAGGGTCAACTGCGCCATCCAGCACCATGCGACCCACCCGGTCTGGAAAAAGTTCGGCATAGCGGGTGCCCAACGAAGTGCCATAGGAAAATCCAAGCCAATTGAGTTTTTCGCTACCCAATGTTGCCCGAATAATGTCGATATCCCGAACCGTGTTGTCGGTCCCGATGTGTTTGGCGAGCCCCGGCGACAGCCGTTGGCATGCGGGAGAAATCTTGGCAGCGGCAGACATGTAATTGCTTACTTCAGCAGCGGTGTCTGGGGTTGAATCAGTTCGCAACCACTTGTTTGCGCTAGCGCCTGTGAAGCATTTCACGGGAGCAGAAGCACCTGTTCCCCGTGGATCAAAACCCACCGGCGTGAACGCTGCGCTCACCTCAGAATCCAGCGACCCAGCAATGCTTTGAGCGAATGTGGCTCCCTCTGCTCCAGGGCCACCAGGGTTCATGATTAACGGGGGTAAATCAGGGGATCCGATCCGTCGGATCGACAAGGCAATAGTTGCTCCATCCGGTTGCTCGTAATCCAACGGGACGGTTATAAGTGCACAAGATGCTCTGCCGCATTTCGCCCACTTCAGCGTTTGAGCGTAGAAAACGTCCAGCTGGTCCGATTTCTCGGCATTCGCAGGGGCAATCGTGAGAAGAATGAGAAGGGGGGCACCGACGAGAACCGCCAAAGAGCCGCGAAGGATGCGGCGAAAGTTACCCACGCTGGCTCCTTGTCGTCCGTTGTCCCGTGGCCTACCTGACTCAGCCGAATTATCCATCACATGGCAGGCTAGGCGTTCACACACCGGGAAAGGCTCATTATGAGTGGCAACGCCACCTTTACGTATTCAGATACCGCGATCCTCGCGGTAACGGCGGCTATCGCTCCCATTGTTGTGACCAGCGACGAAATTGATGCGCAATTATTGAATACCTATGAACGGGTTGGTCTGCGACCGGGCATGTTGGAACATCTGGCCGGAATCAAGGAACGCCGTTGGTGGGCCCCCGATGTCACATTTGCCGATGCAGCCTCCATGGCCGGAGCAAAAGCCCTCGCTGAGGCCGGAGTAAATCCAGAATCGGTCGGACTGCTCATTGACACATCTGTGTGTCGGGAGCGACTTGAGCCATCAGCCTCCGTTGATATTCACCAGCAACTTGGACTTTCTTCATCGTGTTTGAACTTTGATCTCAGTAATGCGTGCTTGGGCTTCATCAATGGAATGCAGGTCGCTTCCATGATGATTGACTCCGGGCAAATTGAATACGCACTCGTTGTTGATGGTGAAGGAAGTCGCAGAACGCAAGAGGCAACCATTGCCAGGTTGTCGCGCGACGACTCAACTAAACAAGACGTTCTGGATCAATTCGCCACCATGACCTTGGGTTCCGGTGGAGCCGCCATGGTTCTGGGCAAAGCTTCGGTGCATGGTGGTCATCGCTTCCGCGGCGGGGTGAGTCGCGCTGCAACGCAACACAATCAATTGTGTATGGGTGATCTTGACTCAATGCGGACCGATAGCCGCGGGTTACTGGAAGCAGGCGTAGCTCTGGCCAAAGCTACGTGGGACGATGCACAATCACAATTTAGTTGGTCCGATTTGGACATGTACATTTTGCATCAGGTTTCCCAGGCCCATAATTCAGCGATTATTTCTGCGCTAGGAATTGATTCCTCGAAAGTCCCAACTACTTTTCCCCTGCAAGGAAACATTGGCCCTGCTTCAGTCCCATTCACGTTGGCGCAGTCAGTCGATGACTTACAAACGGGCGACCGGATTGCTTGTATGGGTATCGGCTCAGGACTTAACGCGGCTGTTATTGAGATTGACTGGTAAGAGTGAGCAGACCCGCTCAGTTGCCACCAAAGTACGTCCAGGGACTTGATCCCAGTTGGTCCAGAATCGTCACGTTCATTGACCGCGATGG
>JBIHZX010000045.1:0-12261 GCA_044240195.1 Candidatus Nanopelagicales bacterium
CAAATGGTTGTTGATTTCCGCCGGATGCTCAAAAATGCAGGCTTTGATCCTCGCCCTGAAGGTCAGGAAGTTTAATATGGAAAACAAAACGGATGTAGTCATTCTTCGTGGCAAGATCGCTGTTGCAGCAATTGACTTTCATAGCACTCGAATTTATGCACTTGATCAGGATTCGCATGACCGCCCAGAGACCGTAACGGCGGAGGATCCAAAGAATTATTATCACAATGTGTACCACCGGGCAGGCAACCCCGACGGCACCTATGAAGCTGATAGCGATGCGTATTGGAAATTGCTGTGTGAATCACTCCATGACGCAAATGGAATTGTTTTGCTCACCAATGGGACCGGTAAGGCAAACGCTGGACACCATTTCACCGCTTATGCTGAAAAGCATTTCTCCGACGTGTCAGCAAAAATTCTTGGTGAGGTGCGTTGCGACATCAGTGACCTCACCGATGCGCAACTGCTAAGGATTGGCCAAGACTTTGTTGGAATTCACCCCAAGCGTGATCACGCCGACTCACGTCGCGGTGCTTAACAACTAACTTCTCAGCGCCCCTGTACCTGAAAACGTTGCGCCAAGTTCGGATCGCCATTGGGATCTTGCAGCAAGTTAGCGCCGATTCGGATTTCGGTCAGCACTGCGCCGGCCGCAACCTTTGGCAGGCATAGATCATGCATGTTGTCATCCATTGCCGTCGTGCTGTGGTCAGCAAGGTCGGCAACCGCTAGTGGCCGAACTTTTATTACTTTGCCATTGGGCAATGTGAACAATGCCAGATAGGACTTAACGGCTTCCGCGCCTACCTCTATTCCACCCACGGCGGTCATGCCGTTTGACCACGCAACACGCACAAAGGTGCTTCCCACTTTGCATGCGTTCTTGTCCCCTCTGAGCATTGCGGGCGTGAGAACCCATGCATCCGAAATATCTGGTCCTGCTTCGAGCTGCACGATCGTTTCGGAGAGTCCTGGGGTGATTGGCTGCCACTTTGTAGCAAGAGGTGGCCGACCTTGAAGTGCACCAACGACCGTCACGCTTTGCGGCCGGGCGCCAGCAGGGTCACCAAAGTCACCAATTAAGTTCACAGTCTGAATTTCGTTTAGTTCATCGGGCGGGAATTGGAGAGCGCACGTGGGGGTGACGGTGGTGCCATCGGTTCTGGTGATGACAAAATCAGTGACGGCGATTGTGGTCGGCTTGATAAACCAATTAAATGTCACCGGAATGTTGTCCAGCCCTTTTTCACCTGCTGGACAGGCATTGGCATTGTTTAAACCCCAGGCGGCGCTGAGAATTTTTGGGGACTCAGGCGCGGGAGCAGCCACTGCCATAGGCGTGATTGCAAAAACTGATGCAGTCGCGATGGAAAGTGCTACACGTGATGCGATGCGAGACCGTGACATGTTTTACCTTTCATGAAAGAAGTGAGGATCACCTCTTGCCTAATGGCACTATGACACGGGACCCTTATCTCATTGAGGTTGCCCCGCGCACATGGGAAAATGGGTCATTCACGTAGGCGACCCATACGATCAGCAGATGGAAACTCCCGGTCACGAAAAGAGCAAAGCCCCAAGTTCTTCAACAGCGCAGAAGCCAAAGGTGATGCCGGTAAAGCGCCGATTGAATCTGGTAGCTGCCGTGGTGGTGCTGGTTCTTTTGCCGTCGATCGTCATGGTTCTGGTCACGTGGGCTGGCACCGGAACAGTTCAGGGTGCGGCCACTTGGGCGTCGATGCCGGCCATCGTGGGAATCGCAGCGGTCTTGTCCGGTGGTACACGGTTTGCTGTGATTGTGTCAATTGTGTTTGCGCTCCTTGCACCGGTCGCGATCGTCGCCGGTCTGTCCCCGGTTTCAGGTGCTGCCTTGATGGCAATTCTGTGTATGACCGTGGGTCGCCTGTCGCGAGTCGGTCTACAGAAATCCGGTCTGTTGGTACCGGTGATGCTTGCATGGCCGCTCATCGATCCACCAACATGGAACGGTGCCAGCACGGTTGACCGTCTCGATAACGGTTACCTGTTATGGATGGCACTGATTTTCCTTGTTGGCGGGCTCATTCCGGCGCTTGTCCTGGCGTTCTTTATCCGCAAACGCAAGGCACCTACGCTCGCGCCCCACTCGCGACGTGAAGCGGTGACGTACACGGTGATGATTACAACTCTCGTTACAGCTTCGACGTTCTATGTACTTGATAACCCGAAGATGATCGGTGGAGCTTTCTTGATCGCCGTCATCTTGGTGATGGCGCCCATTGGTACGTCTTCCACCCTCAAGCCCACTATCTTTCGTCTGCTCGGCACCATCGGGGGATCGGTTTTCGTCATTGTGCTTGTCAGCAAGGTGGACTCACTAGGTCTGATCTACGTCATTGGCTTGATCTTTATCATGGTCGCGGTATTTTCACGCTTGAGTGGCTGGGCATGGGTCTACTACGTTTTCATGGTGCCGGCAACGGCCTGCCTCAATGCCACAACTCTTACTCAGGTCGGCGAGCTTGGAAAGCAGCGTGTTGTTGACAACGTCGTTGGCGGTATCTTGGTGATTATCGCTACGGTGCTGGCGATCGGCTATTCCCATTTGTCCTCTCGCCGCGGTGAAGCGAGTGATGTTGACGACGAGGTTGAGAATATGAATTTGAGGGAATCAGTCTCCCCATAAGTTGTCAAAGATGCACTTCGATGTCTCACTCAGAAGTATTCCTCGGGAGGTCATAATGTTTCGATTTTCACTCGCCGCCGCACTCGCCGCCGTTTTGCTGACTTCTGCAGGTGCAGCTCATGGCGCGCCACTACAGAGCACCCCACCGGATCTCGGTGGGCAGTGGAAAACAGTGTCGCTCACACAAAATCGAATTGGTTACGAGATGAACCTCAAAAAGGCTGGTGCGGGCAACGACGCTTATGAGGGAACATTGCAGTTTCGGCATCGTGATGGTCGCAAGACCAAGTCCACCAAGGTGGGTGTTGCCTTTGGAAAGCAATCACAAGGTAGTTACCGCGTCACTATCGTGATGCCAGGTGGTTCACTCGCTACCGGAGAATCAACAGTGACCGGTCGACTGTCCAAGACCGACGGATCAATGTATTTCCCCAAGTGCTCTCAACTATGGCCACTTGCTATGAAAGGTGAAGAAGACACCGATTGTCTTTTCCGTGAAATCCCAAGTTAGTTGTTTAGTTGGGTCGTTGCTGTCGAAGGCCTTGTGTGGCTCACGGGCCGGGTAATCACATCTCTATCACTAATCCAACAAATTCGAATGCCAGTAACTGGCGGCGGCCACCTTATGCAGGACAATGACACCCGTGACAAGTAAATAATCGGTCGGGAAGGAAATGATGTCTGTCACTCTGCGAACCACTTCACCTGTGTGGGTTCTTGATCTTGGGGAGGACGAGAATCGTTTCTCGCCAACATTCCTCTCTGATGTTGATCATGCATTGACCTCAATCACGGACAGTTCTGAACCTGCAGCGTTGATGATTACGGCCACAGGAAAGTTTTTCTCAAATGGGCTCGATTTGGAGTGGGTGGCGGCCAACCCCGGGCAGTGGGACACGCATGTGGCAAGTGTGCAATCAATGTTTGCCCGAGTGCTCACCTTGCCGGTACCAACCGTGTGTGCAATCAATGGTCACTGTTTCGCGGCGGGTGCCATGCTCGCCTTGGCCTGCGACTATCGCGTGATGCGCACCGAGAAAGGCTTCTACTCGCTCCCCGCAATTGACATCAAAATCCCACTCGCTATCGGGATGACTTCAATGATTCAGTCCAAGCTCGCGCCTCGCACCGCACTTGATGTGATGACAACGGGGTGGCGCTATGACGCACCCATGGCCCTCAACGCGGGGATCGTCGATTCAATCTGTGATGTTGAGGACTTACTTGATGTTGCCCAGAAAATGGTTTCCACCCTTGCCGGTAAGGATCGTCACACACTGGGAACGATCAAGTCCACCATCTACAGGAATGTCGTTGCTGACCTGTTGAATCCGATCGCTTGAGTTCAGGTGCGACTGGTTGTTTTGATTTCGGAAACCCAATGTTCGAGGACATCAAGACTTAGTTCTCCTGCAGCAACTGCAGCAATGGATCTATAAATTTCAACTTGGTCTGCAACGAGATCCCACCCATTGAGGTCCGCGAAGTTGACAGCGCAGACCCAACTCAGGCGCTTATTTCCATCTACGAGTGGATGATTGCGATTAATTCCCTCAATAAGTGCAGCGCATTTTTGGTTAAAGGTTGCATAGATATCCTCACCAAAAGCGGTAGTACTTGGACGAGCCGCCGCTGATGCCAAAAGGCCTGCATCTCGAATGAGGAAGCCCATTTGGTTAGCGATAGCGATCGAATCTTCCGTGCTGAGGTACTCGGTCATTCGGAGAGCAACCGAAGTGCTTCCGCATCACGTACCATGACGTAATCAGTGGTTTGACGAATGCGCTCGGCTCGATCCATCTTTCCTATACGGTCAAGTACTGCCAATCGTGCCACTTCATGCATGGATCGGTGCTCTCGCTCAGCCTGTTGGCGGAGCGCTTCGGTCTCTTCTTCGGTCAGTCTTAGTGTCATTGCCATGGTTAAATGGTACCACTGTGATACCAATTTGATATCAACTTGGTATCTGGGTTACCCCCTGCTTCACAGGCAGGTAACACCTACTTTCTTCGCGGCAGTGATCAAGTCACGATCAAGTGTTGCGAGCGGATCACCGGTGATCATCGCGAGGTGGAGGTACGTGGCGTCATAGGCCGAGAGGCTATGGGTGACCGCGAGCGAAACGATCAGCTCAGGATTGCCTTCATCCAATGTCCCGAAGGGCACCTGCATGATGTCGTTGAGGATCATCGCGCTCGTTGCGGGAGAGATGTCTCCTCGTCGCAGCCAGGTGGTGACCACGTTCATCACCTCGAAGCGCCATAACGCAGGAACGAGAGCAACGTGATCTTCGAGAAGACCACGTCGAGCCAACGCCTCGGGTGATGCGTCTGCAGAAAACCACTCGAGAGCAATGGAAGCATCAAGAATAAAAGACTTCACTTTCTTCCGGCCTCGATGTCTGCCCTGATGGAAGTGCCGGGGGTAAGGGTTACCAGTCGCGTATCCACCTTCGCCCAGAAGGCCGACCAGTCACGGTTCGAGGGCGTCTGCGAAACGGGGACCAATCGGGCGACCGGCCTGCCATGTTTAGTGATCGTGACTTCCTCACCCCCCTCGACCCTTGCCAGGAGTTCGGAAAGGTGTGTTTTGGCCTCGAAAGCGCCCACAGTGACCGTCATGTCTGGATTATATCGTCAAAACAACCAGTTAACAACTAGTTTTTATGATCCCCTAGCCATTCAAGCGGGGATCGTAGATTCGATCTGCGATGTTGCTTTTCAACCAGATGTTGCCCGAGAAATGGTTGCTCCTCTGGTGCGCAATGATCGTCAAACAATGGGGACGAGCGAGTCCACCATTTACAGAAATATCTACAGGAATGTTGTCTCTGATCTGGTGAATCCGGTTCTCTGAAACCTAAAAAAGTGCTATCGCAAGCCATGTGGGAATGCCGTACTATTGGGAAGAAATCTTGGTGGTTCTGCAACATAAGGCGCAATAAAATCATTCGTTAGCACTTGGAGAGATGACCATGCAGAATCGCAATTCCCGCAGGGGCGTCCGTAACTGGGCCGCACTGATCCCACGACTTATTTTGGCAGCTGTCCTGACGTGTGGTTGGGCAATGGTTGCCGTTGGCCTGCCAGCCCACGCCGTAAATATCTTCGCTGAAGAGGACCCGGCACCAGCGGATGAGCCAGCTGATGAGCCAGCTGATGAGCCAGCGGATGAGCCAGCGGATGAGCCAGCTGATGAGCCAGCTGATGAGCCAGACAGTAAGCCAGGTGGCGTCGCGAGTGATGAGCAAAGTGATCCCCTTGTTGATGAGGATGGTGAGCCCTTAGTTGATGAGGATGGTGAGCCCTTAGTTGACGAGGATGGTAACCCGCTTTTCGATGAGGATGGTAACCCGCTTTTCGATGAGGATGGTAACCCGCTTTTCGATGAGGATGGTAACCCGCTTTTCGATGAGGATGGTAACCCGCTTTTCGATGAGGATGGGAACCCGCTTTTCGATGAGGATGGGAACCCGCTTTTCGATGAGGATGGGAACCCGCTTTTCGATGAGGATGGGAACCCGCTTTTCGATGAGGATGGGAACCCGCTTTTCGATGAGGAAGGTGACCCCCTAGTCGACGAAGAGGGTGATCCCCTGGTCGAAACCAGCGCGGCCCAACTGTCAATCTCAATCGACGCGGAAATCGGAGCGTCTGCTGATGGAGCACGTGTAAATGTCGAAGCAAGCGGCTTGCTTCCAGGCAGCCGCGCGACCCTTCTTGTTTTTTCCACGCCGCAAGTTATCGGCGATGCGATTGCTGATGCTGATGGTTTTCTTGCAATGTCAGTGACGTTACCCAGTGATCTTGCTCCTGGTGATCACACGCTATTACTGAGTGCTCAGGATGCCGCAGGTAATCCAACGGAACAAGCCATTGGTGTCACGATCACCGAAGATGGCACTATCGCCACTATTACTGACAATGCATCCACGGCTGATCTTGAAATTCCAGTTATCTCCAATAACCCCAAGGTGCCCGCCTTTCCGGCCGTAGTCCCTCTCGAAACACCGACCGCGGTCGTTGCAACTGCTATTGCCGGGTTAACAATCGCTACCGTCGCCAGCGTTGGACTCGGTGGTTCACTGGGTTCTTCCCGAGGCGCACCGGCTGGGCCGCAAGGTGGTGGTATCGATACCGCGGTGCGTGGTCGCCTTGAAGAGATTGACGAAATTTATGGGATAGACCAGTCACGGCGTGCAGGTGCAGCCTTGGCTCTCACTGGCGCCGGCAATGTGATTGCAAAAATCAGCCCACTCCTTAGCCGAACCATCACCGATGCTGCGCCGATACGTGCATTCACCGGCAGTTTTAGCCTGATGCTGCCCTTGGCGTCATTGCTTCTCGGTATTTTCGCGGCAGTAAGCGTCGATGGTCTGGCCAAGCCTGCCGCGCTCGCATTCATGATTCCGCTTTTGGTACTCGGTGTCTTTGATGCTCTTGCCGGCCTTATTGGTGCCGTTGCCTTCGCCGTTGTGGTGGCACTATCGGGCGGGATAGTTGACGCCTCAAGTGTGAGAACTTTGCTGGGTGTCGGCTTGATCATGGTTGGCCCCGGTCTTATCGCCGGAAGTTTCCGTGACATTCGCCGCAGACGCACCAGTGGTAGTGCTGCTGCATGGGAACGGCTCACCGACATTGTGGTTGTGCCACTAATCGGCGCATGGACGACCATTGCGATTGTTGAAGCGTTACCAAGTTTGGGCGCGCTTGAATTTCCGATTGCGGAGCAAGCCAGATTGCTCGGGCTCGTCGCACTGATTGCACTGCTTGCGAAAGTGCTGCTGGAAGAGGCCGCGGCCCGCAAGGTACCTGCGCGGATGCGCGCACTGTCGCTCACCAACCTTCCCGAGCCCAGTACCACTCAACAGGTAATTTCTACTTTCTTGCGTACCGGGATCTTCTTGTTCATCGCTGCAGCATTTGTCGGAAATGTCTGGCAACTTTGGGTCGCGGCCCTTTTCTTCCTACTCCCTGGATTACTAGCGTTGCTCGCTCACAGGTTTAAGAATTCGCCTTCACTATGGCAAGTGATCCCGGAAGGGATTCCACTGTTTGTAACAATGCTTGTTTTCGGGTTGATTGTTTCGGCGACCTTGCGAAATGCATTAGGCGATGTACCTGATTACGCCCAACTGGAATTCCTCTGGATGGCAGTGCCTGGTTTCTTGATTGCACTCTTAGGGCTATTTGCTCGCGAGCCAAAAGACGGTGACACCCGTTGGTACACCAGGGCAACGATGACCATGGTTTATCGCGTTGGTGGTGTGATCATGCTCATTGCCGCATGCGTATTAGCCACTCAAGTGTGAAACTAATCGACGAAGAATAAACTCACTTTGTATTGTGTGGCAGGTAGTGGCTTTCTGTGCCACCGATGATCGCGTGCGCGGTCGTCGCGGCAGGTGATCTGCGAAGTTGCATGCGCGCCGACAGTCTTGCCGCCGCGAAGGCATTTCTCTTCGACTGACACCACAATTACCGAACACAGATCACTGAGCCATCGGCCATACTTGGTAGATGTCCCAACGAGGGAAGTTTTGGATTGTGGCGCTGATTGGTGTTGTTTTGCTATCCGGCAATGCGGCACCCGACTTGGCGCAGGCGCGTCCGGATGCTGCCGAAAAGAAAGTCGGGTCAATTACTCTCACCGCCTGCGATGAAGTTGTAGTCGCGGCGGTAAGGACCTGGTGCGGATCGCTGCCCAGGCCGTGGGATCCCCAAGATGTGAAGCTGGGGTTTTTCGATCTGGTTTTCGCGCTTGTTCTACCGGCAACGGGGGAGGTCTCGCAGCCGGCGGTGGTTGCTATTGAGGGTGGTCCTGGTTATGGCGCTGTGGATTCGGGGCAGTCGTACGCGGACATGCTGGGGCCGTTATTGAAAAATCGCGCGTTACTGGTAGTCGACCAGCGCGGAACCGGGAGGTCCAGTCCGATCGAATGCACGGCCGCTGAGTCCGTCGCAGCCTGTGCCAAGTCACTGGGTGCTCGCTTTGACCTTTACGGAACCGAGTTGGTGGCCCAAGACTTAAGTGAGTTGGTCACAGCCTTGGACCTGGGTGTGGTTGATGTCTACGGTGACTCGTACGGCACCTTTGTTGCTCAGGTATTTGCAGGCCACCACCCGGAGCTTGTTCACAGTTTGGTGTTAGACGGCGCTTACCCGGTTACCGGTGAGACAGCCTGGTATCCAACCCAAGGCCCGGCAATGCGCAATGCCTATAACGTGGTTTGTGCACGCACAAAGGATTGCGGTGCAAATAACAGCGGCACCATTGAGTTGCTCGAGCGATTGCTCGAGCGGGTACGCGGGCGCGCGATTTCAGTGTTGGCACCGGGAGCCGATAACAAAATGCGTCGGGTTCGGTTAAGCCCCCAAAATCTAAACGACGTAGTTTTCGGTGGCACGTACGGCCCGACCATCTATCGGGAATTAAACGCAGCCCTTAGCGCAGCTCTTGGCGGTGATCCATTACCTCTCGGCCGCCTTGTGGCCGAATCGAAGACACAAATGCCTGATGAACCGGTTTCTGTGTATAGCCCCGGGCTAAATTTCGCTGTGTCATGCCACGACTATCCGCAGCTTTTCGAGATGGCCGAGCGACCAGCGGTGAGAAAAACCCAATACCGTGCTGCGGTTGTTGCGCAAATTCAAAGCGATCCGAATTTGTATGGACCATTTCGAATTAGGGAGTACTTGACCTCGAGTTTTGCTACTCAGTCACTATGCGTGACGTGGCCGGTCGCCACTCGAAACCCTTGGCAGATTCCCGCACCTCCTGCTGGTACCTACCCGGATGTCCCCACTCTGGTTCTCTCCGGTGAATTAGACACGATCACCACCGCAGCCGAAGGCGAGTTGGTATCCAACCAATTCGCTCGAGCCAGGCACGTGATCGTGGCCAATTCAACTCACGTAACGGCAATGGACGACGTCCACAATTGCGCATCGGCGCTAGTCCGAGAGTTCTTCACGGACCAAGATGGCGTGCTTGCGGGTTTGGGTGGTCAGTGTGCTGCGACTATTCCACCGATTAAGGCAGTACTCGGTTATCCAATCCGGGCCAAGAGCACAAGTTCAGGAGTAACCCAAACCGCGTTGGACGTAATTGACAGGTACCTGCAGGCCGCGGGCTATCGAGGTCTGGGTCTGCGTGGGGGCTCCTGGTCGGCTAAAGGATGGGGGCCGATAGTTCTTGATCTCGACGGTTACCGGCTCTATCAGAACCTGCCGGTGACCGGCAGTGTTCGGTGGAATTACGACACCGGCGCGCTGAGCGTGCGAGCGCGGGCAAATGGCCGCGATTGGGTTGGCCACTGGAATACCTACCAACCTGAGTCCGTCGCACAAGTGCGAGAAGTGCGCTGAACTGACGCATATATATGTGCCAAACTGTCGAACCCGAACCCGAAAAAGCTGGGTGTTGGTCGAGCTGTCTTGTTTGCCGAGCCGGGGCATTAAGTGCTTCCCTCGGGGCTGCTCGTGTGTCATTCTGGGGCTGTGTCTGACACTGACCCAGCGCCGGTTCACATCCCCACACAGGTTCCCATCCCAACTCGGGGTCGCGGCCTGGTCATTGCTGGCGCGATTCTCGTAATGTTCTACATCGTCCCGACCGTGGTTTGGCTCGTTGGTATGGGGTGGACGCTCATCAGGCAGCAGGAGTTGCCCATGCAATTCCTCATCTGGTTCTTCGCCCTAGTGCTCATGTCCCCGATCTGGGTCGTCGGCATCGCTCTCCTGGGGGTAGGCCGCTCAAAACAGCGCGGACGGGTGAGGGGCGCGATCGTGGCGTGGATCTTGGCAGTGGGCGGATTGCCCGGGATCGCGATCCTGATCGCCGCTGGTAACTGGGCGGGGAATTCCGGAGGCACTGCTGGCACCGGCATCGCCTTGGCGATCATCTTGTCGGGTATCCCGGTGTTGAGCGTGCTCGCCTTGGCGTCTGGGGCGTGGCTAGTTTGGGGAAGGCCACCGGCCATCCATTAGTGACACGCTTCGCGCTTGCTCAACGGTGCCTCTCTCGGGGCTAGTCGTGTGCCATTGTGTGACCGTGTCCGACACTGACCCAGCGCAGGTTCACATCCCAACTCGGGGTCGCGGCCTGGTCATCGCCGGTGCGATCCTCCTGGGGCTTTACCTCCTCCCGGTAGTCGTCATTCTCGTTCTCACCCTGAGGTACCTGATCTACGTGATGAGAGGGGTCGAGGAGAGTGGGGAGGGCATTTTCTTGATCATATTGTTCTACTTACTAGTGCTTCTGGCCCCACTTTGGTTCGTTGGCATTGCCCTCCTTGGGGTGGGTCGTTCCAAGCAGCGCGGACCGGTGCGGGGCGCGGTCGCGGTGTGGATCCTGGCGGTATGCGGGTTGCCCGTTAGCGCCGCCCTGATTGCGGTTGCCATGTGGGCGTTCTGCGACGACGCTGGTTGTCGGGCACCGTTTTATTCGGCGTTCACGATCGCTTTTATCGGAATCGGTGTGCTGACCCCGGTCGTGGTGGCCTCCGTGGCATGGTTGATCTGGGGGAGGCCACGGACCGCAAATAGCAATAGCACCTGAAGAAAAATCGCAAGTTAACTGAGTTTGCGGTAGAGGGTTTTCGTAGTCATGGAGCAACTACAGGTTGTATCCTGAACAAAACTATAAGTTTTCACAGGATTACCTCAGAAATATTTGCTACCTTATTGCGATGCCATCTGAAAATGAATTCACGTTTTCCCAAGCACAGGTAAGCCGGCGTGGCTTCCTGTTGGGTTCGCTCGCTGCAAGCATCACCGTGACTGCTGCTGGCAGCACCGCTCTCATGTTGGGGTCATCCCCAGCGCAAGCCGCGAAGTTATTTCCCGTCGATGTAACTAAGAGTTACTCATTCACGGATGCAAAAACTGGCTGTCAGATTCAGGTTAGTGTCTCCAAAAGTATTCGCCGCATTCGTGCAAATGGATTGCCCAATCACAATACCGGCGCTTTTCCTAATGCGAACAACCCCAACGCAATATCAGCGCAGAGTTATGACTACTCGTTCCCAACAACTCCAACTCAGAATTCAAATTCGTCTGTCTATTCGATCCCTCAACCATTTGGCATTGCTGTCAATGGTGTTCTCTTTGACCCGCTTGCCGCCGAGTGGTACAACAATGATCCCGCCAGTGGCTGGAGTAAATATCCGCTAAGTCCCAACGTCAATTTGGGGCTTGATTCCAATCATGCCCACGTGATGCCATCAGGTGCGTATCACTACCACGGAATCCCTGACGGACTCGCGGACATTCTTGATGCCAAGCGACACTCACCACTCCTTGGTTGGGCGGGTGATGGTTTCCCGATCTACTTGGATAAGGGGTACCGCAAGGCCAAGAACAAAAAGAGTGGTGTGCGCACCCTGCGATCGTCGTTCGCGCTTAAAAAGGGTACGCGTCCAAGCGGGCCGGGTGGAACTTATGACGGTACTTACGTTGAGGATTACGAGTATGTTGCCGGCAGCGGTGACCTTGATGCTGCCAACGGCAGGGTTCAGGTGACACCGGAATTCCCCAAAGGCACCTACTGCTACATCCTCACCGAAGAATTCCCAGCAATCCCATTAGCTTTCC
>JBIHZX010000115.1:0-3535 GCA_044240195.1 Candidatus Nanopelagicales bacterium
GTTGCTTCGGCTTCCACCATCATGATTGCGACATCGTCACCGGCAACTCGGCCAGCAACAACCATGTCAAAAACAGCGTCCTCTAACTGCTCATGTGTGGGGAATGCCACCCATTGGCCGCTAATCAAAGCGACGCGAACGCCACCAATTGGTCCGCTGAAAGGTAAACCGCTGAGTTGGGTTGATGCCGAAGCAGCATTGATAGCAAGAACGTCGTAGAGATCCTTGGGATTCAAGGACATGACCGTAACGACGACCTGCACTTCATTACGCAGGCCCTTTTTGAAAGTTGGACGAAGTGGTCGGTCGATCAATCGACAGGTCAGGATGGCATCTTCACTGGGGCGACCCTCGCGACGGAAAAACGATCCAGGAATCCGGCCGACCGAGTACATCCGCTCTTCAACATCGACGGTGAGTGGGAAGAAATCGAATTGATCCTTTGGCTGCTTTCCAGCTGTTGTTGCACTGAGCAGCATCGTGTCTTCGTCGAGATAGGCGCAAACAGAGCCCGCGGCTTGCCGGGCAAAGCGCCCCGTCTCAAATCGGATTGTTCTCGTACCAAATGAGCCGTTATCAATCACGGCACTTACAGATGCAATATTTGATTGCATTAGGTGTCTCCTTACATTGGTTGAGACACTTCTTGCACTGCCGCCATGTTCGGCGGTCTTCGATCGAGATTCGCGGGGTTACTCACCCGAAAACCACTACCGAGGACCGACATCCGCGGTGCACGTGAAGTATCTAATTAATTTCGATATTTATTGAATTGCAAAGACAAAACAACGCGATGTGGCGGCACTTTCATCAGTACCGCCACATGCACGGTTATCGACGTAGACCGAGTCGTTCAATAATTGAGCGGTACCGGTTAATGTCAGTTTTTGTGAGGTAGTTGAGTAGGCGACGACGCTGGCCAACCATGATCAAAAGTCCACGGCGGCTGTGATGGTCGTGCTTGTGGGTCTTGAGGTGGCCCGTGAGGTCTTCAATCCGGCGACTCAGCATCGCTATTTGGACTTCGGGGGAACCTGTATCGCCTGGCTTCGTGCCATATTTTGCGATGATTTCTTGCTTTATTGCAGTGTCGAGTGACATTTATTCCTCTCGGGCGCGCCATGTGATCCACCGCGAAGGAAGAGCGCATGGGCATTGATTTCATGGACACGAATCTGGAAGCGCCCGCCTCCAAACCGTCTGGAGCCCGATCCTAGCAGTGGACAAACCATCACCCCACTCCGGTCACTAGGAGTTTGCGTTCAAGAGGCGCCCAATATCAGCGACATCGATGGCGATTTGGACCAAATAGTCGTCCAAACTGTCAAAAACTGCCTGGGGGCGGATCAGGTCCACGAATTCCACCCCGATGTGCTTTCCATATAAATCAAGATCGGTTCGATCCAGTACATAGGCTTCCACCCGCTGCGAACTCCCCTCAAATTGCGGGTTGGTCCCGACCGAAATGGCCGCCGGGAGCCGGTCCCCTGACAGGGTGACATATCCGGCGTAAACACCATCGGCGGGGACAATCAGACTTTCATCCCATTGCAGATTTGCCGTTGGATAGCCCAATTCGCGGCCACGTTGGTCACCTTGAACGACCTGGCCGCTGAGACTAAAGTTTCTCCCCAACAGCTCTGCAGCCGCTGACACGTTCCCCGACAACAGTAACTCGCGAATCCGTGTTGAAGAGATCGTTCCATCTGATTGAACTAAGTCAAATAACTTGACCGAGAATCCCAATTGGTTTCCGTCTTCTATGAGCGAATCCATATTGCCACTGGCCGCTCGACCATATGTGAAATTCCTGCCAACAACGACCGCTGCGGCGTTGAGCCGGTCTTTCAGAAAATCCTGGGAAAACTGGCGATGAGATAAATTGGCAAATTCGGGAGTAAAGGCAATAACCTCAACATGATCAGCGCCGTTGTGGAACAACAATTGCTTGCGTTGGGATATGTCACCGATGAGTTTCGGTACCTGATCGGGTCTCACAACCGCATTCGGATGGGGGTCAAATGTGCAAATGGTGAGATCAAGTCCGACTTCATCGGCTAATTTCTTGGCTGTGCCGATCAGTGCCTGATGACCCAGGTGAACCCCATCAAAGATCCCAATGCAGACCAATGACCCAGAAGCACTCACGCTCATAGGCTACTTGGTGGTCGGGCCCCACTGGGAAACACCGCGATATATGAGCAGGATGAATCACGCTTTTCCGCGAGGGCTGCGAGCTCACCTTCGGAATCAATCAAAGCGATCATGGGTTGCGCAAAGCCTTCAGGCCACGCGATCCGTTGTCCCATGCGTACCGCCGAAGACTCTTCCTTGGTTAACGTGAAGATTGGCCAAATCATTTCGGAAATCTTCGCGAGGGGAAGCACTTTGACCCAAGGGTTATCCATTGATGCCAAGTCTTCTAAGTTGTGGCAAATAGTTTCACTAAATGGGCCGGTTGACGTGCGGCGCAGCGATGTTAAGTGCCCACCCACACCGAGGGCTTCCCCCAGGTCACGCGCGATAGCTCGAATATAGGTTCCCGATGAAACCTTGGTAATCACTTCAATGTCGGTAAAATGACCCTCACGCACAACCCCGATTACATCGAGTTGATACACCGTAATTTTTCTTTCCGGAATCTCAACCAACTGACCATTCCGCACCCGGGCGTACGCGCGTTGCCCATCAATTTTTATCGCACTCACTGAACTCGGACGTTGCATGATTTCACCGCGAAGTGTGCCAAGAACCAGTTCTATATTTTCGGCACTAACGTGACTCGAATCTCGGACTGGGCCCAATTCGCCTTCTTTGTCATCGGTTGAACTTGCTGCACCGAGTCGAATTGTTCCGACATAAGTTTTATCGGCCAGACTCAAGTGCCCGAGCAGTCTGGTTCCCGCATTCACACCCAACACCAGCACACCCGTAGCCATCGGATCCAATGTTCCAGCATGACCGATTTTGCGGGTCGTAAAAATCCGTCGCGCCCGAGCCACAACATCGTGTGACGTCAAACCAGCCGGCTTATCAACAAGTACGAAGCCAGCGGGCGCCTTAGTCTCTTCGGCGCTTGTCGCCATGGTTCGTTAAGCGCCTTCAGATTCGCGATACGGGTTGACATCACCAGCGTATTTTGCGTCTTTGGCCTGCGCATGAACCCGAGCATCGGCCTCAGCAGCGTCCTTCAGTAGTTGCTCAACATGTGCCGCATTTTCCGGAATGGCATCAAGGATGAACTCCAAGGTTGGCGTGAATTTAACCCCGGTCCCTTTGCCAACTTCAGTGCGCAACATGCCTTTGCTCGATGCCAGGGCCGCAGCCGTTGACACTCTTTCCTCTTCGGTGCCCAGCACCGTGTAAAAAATACTGGCATCCCGCAAGTCAGCCGTAAGACGCACATCCGTGATCGTAATAAAGCCCAGTCGAGGATCCTTGACCCGCGTATCAAGAGTCTGCGCAACTATTACCTTGATTCGATCTGCCAATTTCCGTGCTCGCGCTTCACTTCCCATAGTGATTCTCCTTGGAC
>JBIHZX010000046.1:0-12218 GCA_044240195.1 Candidatus Nanopelagicales bacterium
AACGCTTCGGCGCGATCCCCGGTGACCGTTTCTGCGAGTTGGCGGTAGAGCAAGGACGCTTTACGCTCGGCTTCTAGGTAACGTAAAAAACGCTTAGGATCATTGCTCATGTTCAGCCCGATCCCTCCGTATATCCCGCATCTGCTGCCGCAGGATCAAGTAATTGGTACTTGGTAATCGCTTGCGCGACGGTTGACTTCTCAACTTTACCCGATGCAGCGAGAGATGCCAGAGTTTGAACGGTGATGGATTCGGCGTCAACGAGGAAGTGTCGACGAAGGGCCCCCCGAGTGTCAGAAAGCCCCCACCCATCGGTGCCCAAACTGGCAAAATCGTTGGGGACCCATGAGGCGATTTGGTCTTGTACTGCCCGCATAAAGTCAGAAACTGCAACAACGGGACCGCTGGTGTTAGCCAGCCGCTGGGTGACGTAGGCCTGCCGTGGCTCCTGCTCCGGGTAGAGCAGGTTGTGACGGTCTGCTGCGAGGCCGTCACGCCGTAGTTCATTCCACGAAGTCACCGACCAAACATCAGCGCTAACTCCCCAGTCATCTCGCAAAAGCTCTTGGGCCTTGAGTGCCCAGGGGACCCCAACGCCACTAGCCAGAATTTGGGCCTTATGTCCAGATTCTGTTGATTTGTTCAGCAGGTACATGCCTTTGAGAATCCCGTCAACGTCAACATTCTCCGGTTCGGCCGGCTGCACATAAGGCTCGTTATAGATCGTGAGGTAGTAATAGATGTTTTCCGAGTCTTCACCGTACATTCGGCGAAGGCCATCTTTAAATATGTGGCCGAGTTCATATCCGTATGCCGGGTCGTAGGAAACAACTGCAGGGTTGGTGCTCGCCAACAGAATTGAGTGACCGTCTTCATGTTGCAGTCCCTCACCATTAAGAGTCGTGCGGCCTGCGGTTGCGCCAAGAACAAACCCGCGCACCATTTGATCTCCGGCTGCCCAGAAAGCATCACCCGTTCGCTGGAAACCAAACATTGAATAGAAGACATAAACCGGGATCATGGGTTCGTCGTGGGTTGAATAGGACGAACCAACGGCGGTGAACGAGGCGACCGAACCGGCTTCGTTTATTCCTTCATGCAAAATCTGGCCGTCAACTGCCTCCTTGTAGGACAACAGCAATTCACTGTCAACGGATTGGTATTGCTGACCGTGTGGTGAATAAATCTTGGCTGTTGGGAAAAGTGAATCGATCCCGAACGTGCGTGCTTCGTCGGGGATGATCGGAACGAAGCGAGCGCCGATGTTTTCATCTTTAATCAGATCTTTGAAAAGTCGAACGAATGCCATGGTGGTCGCAATTGGTTGGTTGCCCGAACCACGCTTCATTACGTCGTAGACCTTGTCGCCGGGTAGCACCAGAGGTCGTGATTTTTCGCGGCGCTGGGGGAGTGAACCTCCCAATTGGCGGCGTCGCTCCATCATGTACTGGAGATTTTCGTCTTTCAATCCTGGGTTGTAGTAGGGAGGAAGGTAGGGATCGACTTCCAATTGGGCATCAGAGATGGGAATGTTTAATCGGTCACGGAAATCCTTGAGGTCTTCTAATGACAGTTTTTTCATTTGGTGGGTTGAGTTGCGTGCTTCAAAGCTTGAGCCCAGGGTCCAGCCCTTAATGGTTTTTGCCAGCACGACCGTGGGTTGACCCTTTGTCTCAGTTGCCGACTTATACGCCGCATACATCTTGCGATAGTCGTGGCCACCGCGGGAAAGATTCCAGATATCCTCGTCGGACCAGCCTTGAACAAGTTTGGCTGTACGTGGATCGCGACCAAAGAAGTTCTCGCGAATGTACCCACCGTCATTGGCCTTGTAAGTCTGGAAGTCACCGTCATGTGTGGTGTTCATCAGGTTCACCAGGGCGCCATCACGGTCGGCTGCCAGGAGTTCATCCCACTGGCGACCCCACACAACCTTGAGCACATTCCAGCCAGCACCACGAAATAGGGATTCAAGTTCTTGAATGATCTTGCCGTTACCCCGAACCGGTCCATCAAGGCGTTGCAGGTTGCAGTTCACTACAAAAATCAGGTTGTCGAGCTCCTCGCGGGCGGCGAGACTAATTGCGCCAACGGCCTCAACTTCGTCCATTTCACCGTCGCCGAGGAACGCCCACACTTTTTGGCCGGAAGTGTCGGCAAATCCGCGGTTTTGTAGGTACTTGTTAAAGCGGGCTTGGTAGATCGCATTGAGCGGCCCAATTCCCATGGACACGGTGGGGAACTGCCAAAACCAAGGCATGAGACGCGGATGCGGGTAGGAAGGAAGTCCGCCACCGGAGTGGGAAAGTTCCTGGCGGAAACCATCCATTTGCGCCTCGGTGAGGCGACCCTCGATAAATGCCCTGGCATAAATACCGGGGGATGCGTGGCCCTGATAAAAAATCTGGTCGGCACCCTCGGCGTGGTCGGGACCTTTGAAGAAGTGGTTGAAGCCAACTTCGTACAGGGTTGCCGAGCTGGCATAGGTTGAAATATGTCCACCAACGGAAACCCCGGGGCGCTGGGCGCGGTGCACCATGATCGCCGCATTCCAGCGGATCATTGCGCGGATCCGGCGCTCTACGAATTCATCGCCGGGGAACCAGGGCTCGTTATCGGGGGCAATGGAGTTGATGTAGTCGGTACTGCGCAGGCTGGGTACACCAACGTTGTTTTCTGCGGCCCGGCGGAGAAGTTCCAACATGAGAAAGCGCGCCCGGTAGTTGCCACCAGATTCAACGAGACCGTCAAATGACTCGAGCCATTCCTTGGTTTCGGTTGGGTCAACGTCAACGTATTGAGTCGGGAGCCCACCGGCGAGAAGCGGTGAAAGGGGATTTGGCATGAGTGTTGCCTCTCAGTTCTCACCTGCAGGATCGCTGCGAGTGAATGTACGAGTGAATATAGTCGTGTGGCAATTCGAGTAGTGCCCGATCTGCCTTGATCCGTATCTTACGACGGGCCGGGTGATCATCACGGAGTTTAGCTAGGCTGTGTCTGTGACCTTTGCACAGAACAAGTTTTTAAATCTTTACCCAATCCACTTGCCAAATGCCTTCGACTTGGGTGAACTATCCCCGTGAGCGTTTCATCCCAAGCCCTTGAACGTGCCTCCCGGCTTTCATTTACCGCAGGCCAAATTGTGCAAGAAATAGGTTACGACTCAGATTGCGACACTGATCTGCGCGAGGCCGTTGTCGAAATCATTGGTTCTGACCTCGTCGATCTGGATTTTGACGAAGTCGTCGATGCCGCTTTGTTGTGGTTCCGCGAGGACGACGGTGATCTGACGGATGCACTCGTTGATGCAACTAGCCCATTAGCCGACCAAGGGGTTGTTTGGCTTCTTACGCCGAAGCCTGGTCGCGAGGGGCATATTGAGCCTGAAGACATTACCGACGCTGCCCAAACCGCGGGCTTACGGCAGACCAGCACAATAAGTGCTGGGGAGAATTGGCAGGGGACTCGATTGGTGGCACCACGCGCTAAGCGTTAGTGTTCAAACCATGTCCCTAAGTATCGGCGATCGCGCCCCAGATTTCACCCTGTCAAATCAATTCGGTGAGATTATCTCCCTCTCAGATTTCCATGGCAAGAAAAATGTTGTTGTCATGTTCTACCCATTCGCGTTCACCGGAATTTGCACGGGTGAACTGTGCACAATTCGTGATCGCCGCGATGATTTTATTAACGATGACACAGAGGTGCTCAGCATCTCTTGTGACCCTGTCCCAAGTTTGAAAGTCTTCTCCGAACAGGAAAAATTCACCCATAGTCTTCTCAGCGACTTTTATCCACATGGTGCGGTCTCAAAGGAATACGGCGCCTTCCTCGAAGACAAAGGCTTCGCGACCAGGGCCGCCTACGTTATCGACAAAGAAGGAATCATCCGCTGGTCGGTGGTTAATGGCCCGGGTGAAGAGCGCAACGCTGATGATTACGCAGCGGCTTTGGCTGAACTTTCCTAATCCGTTTCGTCCGCAATCTCGATAGAGGAAGTGTCCTCGGTTTCGTGAATTGACGCTTTATTAATCTGATTGACGTGTGAAACGATCCCACCGATCAGTGCAATTTGTGCGGTCATGTCTGCTCCACGTACAGCTTGGTGGGCGGCAGTCATCCCGATACTTTGAGTTGGATCATCGTTTGCAAGGTTCCCTGCCGCCAACTCGAGTAGGTCGGCAAGAGGTGAAAGTGCTGCCTTAGGGATTTGGGTACTTGAATGTGAGCGTGTTGCGCCTCGAAGGTCGTTCGCAATATTGAGAACTCGAGCGCTCATCACCTGGTTTGCTCGAAGTAATTCTTTGAGTGAGTCCAAATCAACACTGTTGATCCGTGGACTCCAACGTGAGTGTTTAGCTAAGTCCTCGTACTGAGCAGCGAGTCCAAGAACTCTATTGCGCAGCTCGACCGCTTGGTCATGCCATGCGGTTGCATCGTCTTTGGTTGGCTCACCTCGTAGATCTGTTGCAATGCGGGCGAGCACTTCAGCTAACTGAACCTGTACTGCATTGAGACCTGCAGCCAGTTTTTGGGTATCTCGAGTTGGTGATGCAAGAAAAGATGCAACTAAAGCAAACAGGGCACCGATCACCACACCGGTGAAACGTTCGAATGCTAACTCCGTTGTTAAATGGGACCCAACCACCAAAATAACCGTGACTGCCAAACTCGCAGCTACCGCCGGTGATTCTGATGGATTGCTGTACTGCATCAATCGCGCCATAACAAAACTCAAAGCGACAAGAAGCAGAATCACTATCGCGCCACTACCTATGAAGGAAACTATGACGAGTGCAACGGTGGCGCCAACGAGCGCGCCGAGCAGTTGAATCGAAGTTTCCTTTGCCGCGTGGTGGAAAGTCACCCGCGTTGCAACTATCGCGGTGATGGCGGCTGGGACGGGGGATGCATAAGGAATCGCCTCGCTCACCAAATACGCGAAGAAGGCTGCAAATGAGGTGAGAACAGCCAGTCGAACGTAGGTTGTTGGTTTAAATCGTTTGAGTCGGACCACGCTTCAGTATTGCAGGGTGAGATTTCACCACGTCAAGGTGCGTGTAGCCAGCAGATCCGCTTCGCTGCGGTCATGGGTGACATGAATTGTCGGGATTCCCTCATTAGTCACCAAGTTCTTTACGTCAGATAACAGGCGTAACCGGGTCTCAGGGTCAAGGGCGCTGTAGGGCTCGTCGAGTAACAGTACGGCCGGCCTCGCCGCAATTGCCCGTGCGAGTGCAACCCGACCAGCCTGTCCACCCGAAAGTTGCCACGTTTTCTGTCCAGCGATTTCGCTAAGCCCAACCCAGCCAAGAAGTTCGGTAGCCCGAATGCGAGCGGCATTGCGTGACTCGCCGCTGGCCCGAAGCGCGTAACCGATGTTGTCGATCAAGGACAAATGCGGAAACAACAGCGGTTCTTGAAACACCAAACCAATATTGCGTTTATGTATGGGGACCCCGCTGAGATTTTTTCCTCCGAGCAGGATCTCTCCACTGAGCGGTGGATTTACTCCAGCCAATGTGCTCAACAGGGTTGACTTCCCGCATCCGCTGTCCCCAACTACCACCAAGATTTCTCCTGGGCCAACTGAGAAACTCAACTTAGGGGTCAGGGGTTTTTCGTATCCGATTATCAAGTCACGAACCTGCAAAATTGAATCGGTCATGTGAATACCTTTCTTGTTGCAATTCTGTCAACAATCAAGAGAAGTGTCATCGAAATGATTATGAGTATCACGCTAAGCACAGCAGCTGTTGCAAATTCGGACTCGCCCGGCTTACCCAATAGTCGGGCAATCTGCACAGGAACGGTAGGAGAGTCTGTACTCGAAAGCAATGTTGCTGCACCAAACTCACCAAGGGAAACTGCAGCTGCTAATCCGCCGGCTGCCAGCATGACACCACCAAACACCGTCCCAAACGCTGTCCACCAAGCACGCATCGGGGCAGCGCCCAAACTCAACGCAACAAAATACCTACGGGGATCAACATTGCGCAGGCTCGGTGTTGCCACAGCAACCACAATCGGCACGGCGATCAGCGCGTGAGTTATGGGGATTAGCGCACCGGTTCCACGCAAATCAAGTAACCCGCGTGAGAACGCAAGCAAAATTCCCAATCCCAGAGTTACTGCCGAAATACCGAGTGGAATCAGTGCCAGAGTGACTACGAATCCCTTTTTGGACATGACAGCGATTGCTATTGCGCCACCCAAAATCGCCGCGAGAACAGCAGTCCCCAAGGCCAAACTAAGAGATCGAACAAGTGCCTCAATGGGTGATCCGATTCGCGTGTTCTGTGAGCTGAAAAGGTCGCTCCACCATTGCAGGGTCAGCCCTTCTGAGCTTGAGATCGACGACCAAAGAATGCTTGCAATCGGGCTAACAACAATAATTACGGCAACTAGACAGGTGAGTGTGACGAAGAATATGGTCTTACGCCCAGAAATCCGCTTTCGCTCAAGGACAACTTTTGCTCTGGGTTCATCACGACTCATTCGGGCGGAGATCACAAAAACCAAACTGACTACGACTAATTGCAGGATTGCAGCTGCAAAGGCTGCCGGAAAATCTAGTAGCACCGAAGTGGAACGCAGCAGAACCTGTTCCAGTGTTCGGGTACTCGAGCCGTCGCCCAATACGACAACAATGCCAAGTGAGCTGAAGGAGAAGATGAATACCACGCTCGCTGCCAGCACAATTGAGTTGCGCAGAGCAGGCAGTGTGATTGTTGTAAAAACTCGGAAGGGGTTGGATCCCAATGTGGCAGCGCTGACTTCTATTCGAGGATCCAGGGTGGACCACTGGGCTCCAACGAGGCGGATAACAACGGCAATGTTGACGTAGGCGTGAGCGAGCATGACGAGCATCAGTCCATTAGGAATTGCATCACCGAACAAGGATCGAAACCCCAGGGCGACAACCACGGTCGGCAGCACAAAAGGAACCGTGACCAACGCGAGGATGAACCCCCTTCCGTGGAATTGGTAGGTGAATAAAACACGAGCAATGGGAATGCCAACAAGGAGTGAGAGCCCCACGCTGAGAGTTGCTTGGCCACAGGCCAGGAGTGCTACCTGCCACAGGGTTGAATCCGTCAGCTCTCCGAGCATCTCGGCGCTCCACGCCGTCGCTGCCAATTTAGTAAGTGGATAGATCAGGAACGTGAAAAATAAGAGTGCAGGAATAACCCACAGCCACTTAAGTCCGCGGGGTAAATGCTGAGCAAGCATGCTTGTCAGCGGTTCATCACCGTTCCCCAGGTGTCAAGCAATGATGAAAGTTCTTCATTGACCTGTTCTGGTGGCAGCGAAGTACTCGTTTGAATTACCGGTGTGAAAGAGGTGAACACATCAGGCAATGTTGCATCTGCCCGCACGGGGTAGACGAACATATTTAAAGGAATGTCTTCCTGAACCTTTCGGGAGAGCAACGCATCAATGACTATTCGCGCACCCGATGGGTTTTCGGCGCCGGCTAACACGCCCGCATACTCTACTTGCCGGTAACAGGAGTCCATGAGCACTGAAGTCGTTGGCTCTGTGACGCTTGCATCTTCAGCGAACACAACTTCAGCCGCTGGGCTAGTTGCATAGGAAACCACAAGCGGTCGGCTCCCACCGGAGAGGGTGAATTGTGAGTAGTAGGCATCCGTCCACGAACCTGCAACAGCCACGCCGCCATCGCGCAATGCTTCCCAATAAGCGGGCCAGTCCGCGCCAAATCGCGCAACCGTCGCAAGGAGGAATGCAAGGCCAGGAGAGGAGGTTGCGGGATCCTCAACCACGAGTAGGTTCGCAATCTCGGGAAGTTGCTCCAGCGTCGTGGGGATAGCTACTTCATTTTGATCAAACCAACCGTTGTCACTATTGATACATACATCACCGAAATCAATCGGTGTGAGGTATCCGCCTTGCGTGTCCTGGGCGAACTCTGGCAAAACGCTCGCAATCTCAGGAGATGTGTAGGACTCAAAAACACCTTCACCGGTTGCCCGAACTGCAAGGGTGTTATCAATTCCGAAAAGTAGATCGGCGGTGGGCACACCCGCTGCCAATATTGCGCTCGCGGTAAGGGTCCCGGCGTCCCCCGTTGAGGTGATTTGCAGTTCGATACCTTGATCACGCAGGTCTGAGTCGAATGAAGGGGAGAGCACAAATGACTCATGCGTGATCATTCGCACTATTTGCATTTGCACATCGCTGCTCTGTTCAGGAGTTGATTCGGGCGAACTCGAACACGCACTAATAGCGATCGTGCCAGATATGACAACGGATATTAAACGAAACATTTCCACTCCCTCGCGCTGGCATTATCCAGATCAGGTTATGTGGGTCAGCAGTGGCAACTACCCTCTCAGCCCGCTGATCCCGCGAGCTCCCCAAGGTGTGTTAAGGCTAGCACTCGGTCAGACATTGGGTGAATGGAGCGCACGAGAAGGGAATATGTTCTAGGGTTTTGCCGTGGAAAGTAATGGGTCAAATGCCGACTTTGATGTCGCAATCATTGGGTCTGGCTTTGGCGGCTCCGTCTCCGCGTTGCGATTGAGCGAGAAGGGCTACTCCGTTGCTGTCTTTGAAGCTGGTCGCCGCTTCACCGAGGAGAATTACGCAAAGAATTCATGGGATCTCAAGAATTTTCTCTGGGCTCCAGAGTTGGGATTCTTTGGAATACAAAGGTTCCATGTACTGAGAGGTGTGGCGATTCTTGCTGGTGCAGGTGTAGGCGGCGGAAGTTTGGTTTATGCGAACACACTTTATGTCCCAGGAGATACTTTTTTCCAAGACCCGCAGTGGCGTGAGATCACCGATTGGAAAAGCGAACTAGCACCTTTTTATGACCAAGCGAAACGAATGTTGGGAGTAACCCAAAATCCAACTATGACTCCTTCAGACATTGTCATGAAAGAGATCGCCGAAGACATGGGAGTGGGTAGTACTTTCACACTCACACCAGTTGGAGTTTTCTTTGGTGAGGGCCATGGGAAAAAATCAGCGGACCCATTTTTCGGGGGAGTCGGACCCACTCGAACCGGGTGCATTGAGTGTGGGGAATGCATGACGGGTTGCCGCTACGACGCGAAGAACACGCTGCCCAAAAACTATCTCGGATTGGCAGAAGCCGCTGGTGCGAGAGTTATGCCCATGTCAACCGTGACCCAGGTTCAACCATTACAAGAAGGCGGGTACCGAATCACAATTCGCAAAACCGGCACGAGGAAGGAAAGCAGTTACACGGCAACTGACGTGATTTTTGCGGCCGGAACCTACAACACGCAAAAACTGTTACACCACATGAAAGACGAAGGTGTCCTTCCTAATCTCTCACCGGCGTTAGGGAAACTCTCACGAACCAACTCTGAGTCGATACTTGGTGCCGTTGCAAAGACTTCAAAAACTGACTTCACCGAAGGTGTAGCAATCACTTCCAGTTTCTTTCCCGATCCTCAGACCCACGTCGAGCCGGTTCGATACGGAAAAGGATCCAACTCAATGGGACTGCTGCAAACAATTATGACTACACCGGAGATCGGAAGGAAGCGTTGGGCTGTCTGGGTCAGAGAAATAGTCAAGCACCCGAAAGATGTTGTGTTGGCTTTGAATGTGAAGTCGTGGAGCGAGCGAAGTGTGATCTCACTCGTCATGCAAACCGTTGACAATTCGTTGACTCTGAAAGGCAGGCACAACCGATTCGGGCGTTGGTCACTTGGCACGGTGTCATCTGAATCAACTCCTGCCCCGACCTATATCCCGGTCGCGCAGGAAGTAGTTGAGCGCGCCGCTGAGATTATTGACGGACGACCCGGTGCAAGTGTGTTTGAAAGCTTTGATGCAGCGCTAACAGCTCACTTTGTTGGTGGTTGTGTCATCGGCAGTGATCCTGATAACGGCGTAATTGACGGTTATCACCGGGTATTTGGATACGTCGGGCTACATATTGTTGACGGCTCAGCCATCACGGCTAACTTGGGAGTCAATCCGTCGTTGACAATTACCGCCCAAGCCGAGCGAGCCATGTCTCTCTGGCCCAATAAAGGTGAAGCGGACACCCGACCCACACTTGGCGCGCAATACAAGAAAGTGTCACCCATCGCTCCCAAGAATCCTTATGTTCCTGAGCATGCTCCAGCGGCGTATCGGATATAAAGAACGGCGTTGAGTGTCTGATCCAAGCCATGAAAAAACTCGCAAAGATTTCTCTGCGAGTTTTTTTAATCTATCAGAAAATGATTGCGTCTTGCTCAGCCTTCGTGGCGGCTAAAGATTGCATCAATTTCGTCACGGTGTGATGGGCTCATTGCCTGTGACCGCTGGAATTCCCACTCTTGCTGAAATGATCGGTGTGAGCTGGGTTTGAAAATCTGGCTGAGAACTTGTCCAAAGCTCCGCATAGCATTCACGTCCTTTATTTTTTTACTTCCCGGGGTGTCCGGTGAGATAACCATACGACATGAGTGTTATACAAATGTTATCGGATGTCGGAATTCGTGGTGAACGATAGATTAATAAACGGATTTCGTCATTAAATCTTCACTGCAACACTCAAACCGGAGGCTGGGGTTTGACCCATTTGTGAGACAGCGAGGACCCTGAATCGGTAGGTGCCGGCCTTTTTGGGTGTGGGGCAACCCAAGGTTGTCGCGGCGGCATTGAAGCCCTTGAGCGTGCATATCCTGGTTCCCTTTGCGTCGATTACGCGGTACTGGCTCACCACCGCGGAGGTTGTTCCTGCCAAAGTAGTAAACGTAATCTTTTTCTTCGTTGCCCTAGGGGGCGCCATTTGGGTTGGGGCAGCCGTAGTAGCCGTGAGGCTCGCGGGCTGGGCATTACCTTCACCTTGGGCATTGCGAGATCGGACCGTAAAGCTGTGAACGCCGTCGGGCAGATTTGGCACCGTACAGGTCAGCGTTGTTGAGGTGCAAGCCAATGTTCCCGCGGAATCTATGACGTCGTAGCCCACGACACTTTGGGGAGAGATAGTTGGTGCTTGCCAGTTAACCACAACCGAGTTGTTGACGGCGGTGAGCGAAATATTGGTTGGTGCCGAGGCAATATTCGGGTATCCGGCACCAGTCAGAGCTTGGTTCACCAAGTCCAGGTAGTCGATTGCGCTAAAGCCGACCATTAGGTAACTCCCGCTAAAGCCAGCAACGCACCCACCGGCCGAGCCGGAGTTAACGCCCAATACCAAGTTCTCGCCGCTTGCATTAACTGCGAAGGTGGGACCTCCGCTATCACCGCTACACACACCAACAGAGGCATTTTGACCAACGGAGAAAAGAGGCCCGAAGGCTGCCTTTGAATCGTATGTATCAATCGGGACGCTTGCTTGGATGGGGAGTACGTCTCGCTCAGTAGGACTCTTCAGTCCGTAACCCATGATCGTTGCGGGGTACAAGCTTGACGCCCAACGAGTCATTTCTGCGCTGGTCGCTAACCGGGAATACATGCTGGGACCGAGATCTCGGTCAAGGAGTAACACGGCAAAGTCATTTGGTTCAACGCGAGCAGAAGCATTCACATAGGTGCTGGGGGTCCAGATTCCAATCACATTTGCGGGGCTCGCGCCTTGGGGACCGGTATTGCTGTATTGCACGGCCGCGGCGCCCGGTGGAAAGATCGCCAACCGAGGAACTCGTGTTGCGCTTCCTTCCATGGTCACACAGTGTCCGGCGGTGAGTAGAACTCTCGGCTTCCACACCACCGCGCTGCAACTTTTGCTCCATGAGCCGCCGTCAAAAATCGCGATCGCAGCGACACCGGGACTGCCAGCGGCTGATGTACCGCCGTAAATCCGCGGAGAAATGGAATCGGCGCTAGCACTAACACCCGTCATCAGACTCAGAATTACGGAAGTGGCTAGCAGTGCGGTCAGATGGTCGAGTCGCAATTTCACTATCTGATAGTAAGTCCTCTATCGTCCAAATGCGGTGCGGGTTAGGGCTGGGTCAAGTGCTAAGGACCAAGATTTATGCCCGCAGCATCAACGCAATGCGTTACATTCATGTTATGACCGTGTTCACATCCAAGACCCGCAAGACCCGCAAGACACGCAAGACACGCAAGACACGCACTGCACTCTCACTGCTTGCGTTTGCCAGTATCGCCGCCGCTGCGCTTGCCGGTGCCCCTGCTGGTGCCTCTGCTCCATCAGCCAAACCCAATCCGGCCAAGTTCGAGAAAGCCCAGGTCGGCTTGACCTATACCGTTTATGCCCC
>JBIHZX010000010.1:0-34788 GCA_044240195.1 Candidatus Nanopelagicales bacterium
CGTTAAATGGTGCACCTACTCCTTCCACAACCACAACGTCACCGACCGCCAGCCCGTGTGCGGACGCGGAAGTTAGCGTTGCGACATTCGAAGTAAGCGCACGGTTAGTGATCGCCAACGGAGTCATGCTCTGATGACGGACACTCGATGCTGGTGAATTCACATCAAACTGGTTGGTGAGCGCTGCAGGGTCCGTGCCCCACTTGATGCGGTGTCCAGTTATCCCGTCAAAGGGCCATGGAGTCCACGACAGATCAACAGAGCGAGTGAATCCGGCCGCAGCCAAATCCGCCGGAGCAAGCGAGTCAACTGTTGTGGTGATCGTGAGAGATCCGTTCGCGCTACCTGTGGTGGCCGTGGCTGCCGAGTGCGTGACAGACGCGACCGCATTCGTCGTGAAGCTTGAACCGCCGGCGCCACTTCCATTCGCAGGAGCAACAGTTCCACCGAAGTAACCACCTCCGCCACCACCGGATTGCGTTGCTGTCGCGTTGGCACCCACTCCATTGGCGCCTCCGCCGATCTGAGTTCCGCCGTTGGTGCCGAATGAGCAGCTGGTCCATGTGGAAGAGCACAGCTGGGAACCCTGACCCGTTGGGAATCCACCAGCAGCACCATTGCCGAAGTTCCCCGCACCACCTGCGCCACCCGCGACTATGACTCGATTGCTGACAGCCGTACCGCCCTGGCGAATGTCTGTTGCTCCGCCACCACCAGCCCCTAAAGTCCCGAGTCCGTTACCCCCGCCGTTCCATCCACCTGCGGAAGTTCCACCACGCGAACTGCTCGCTCCTCCACCACCACCCACATAGATATTGAGTGTTTCTCCAGGTGTCACCGGCATGGATCCTTGGACGCGCGCTCCGCCGAAGTTCGCGGCAGCACCGCCGAGTCCGCCGTTCCCACCCTGTGCATCCACGAAAATCGAAGTAACTCCAGCCGGAACAGTCCAAGTCTGGACGCCGCCCGTGAAGTTAAAGGTATTTCTCATTGCAGTCGATGCGATCTGCACGATTCCAGAACCGCAGGTCTTTAGCGGGTCGACGTCACAGAGGTCATCGGCAAATCTTTTGGTCGATGATGATCCGGTGATTTGGAAACGCAATAGAGATGGCGATGAATCAGGATTTAGTTCAATGAGTCGAGCGATAGCACCGGTGACGTGTGCTGCAGCAACGGATGTTCCCTGCGAGTGGGTGTAACCATCAGTTGTCGATTCGGAAGTTCCGTTGTTGAAAAGTGTGTAGACCCCGGATGTTCCATCGCCATTAATGTCGCCACCCGGTGCAGAGACGTCGATACCTTCGCCAAAGTTCGAGTAGGCGGCACGCTTTCCATTTTTATCTGATGCACCAACACTGATGACGCCATCGCAATTAGCGGGTGCGTAGTTGCGCACATCGTCATTCGCGTTTCCGGCAGCGGCGACAACACTCGCACCCCTTGAGAGAGCTCCATCGATCGCTGTTTGCAATGCGGGAGTACACATTCCCAATGTTGCGAATGAAAGGTTGATGACATTCGCAGGCGTGGCGTTGTCAGGAACCCCAGGTACAGAACCACCGGAGGCCCATGTGATTGATGCCGCAACGTCGGAGAGCAGGCCGCCTCGCCAGGAGAGTGCACGGATCGGCTGAATCAATGCTTTTGGCGCAACTCCAACGATTCCAATACCGTTGTTTGCTCCAGCGCCAATGATTCCGGCCATTCCCGTTCCGTGCCAAGAACTGTTTCGAACCGGTGCCACCGCGCGCCAATCGCCCGGGTCAGTTGGGTTTGAATCCCAACCGGTTGGCCCGTAGCGCTCTGCATCAACATAATCGCCATCAAAACTCACAGTGTTTTCAACCGGCGCAGGACTTACAGGCGATGGAGTCCTACTTGCTGATGCACTCGCTGTCGGTGAGCTCGTTGGTGATGCACTCGCTGTCGGTGTGCTCGTTGGTGATGCACTCGCTGTCGGTGAGCTCGTTGGTGATGCACTCGCTGAAGGCGTGGTGACGGGTTCAGGTGCATCAACGACACCACTGCGGCCCTGGAATGCAACGCCTGAATCGCGAACACCGGCTAGCTCTGGGTAATTCGATACAAAGTCGTAACCTGAAATAATTCGGTCACCGAAATCGGCATGTGCCGTGATCCCTGTGTCGATAACTGCGACACGGACACCTTGACCTTGTGCGATCGAATATGCCGAGGTCATTTCCGTTGGAGAAGTTGCAGCCCCAATTCCGAACTTGTCCCAGAGATTCCATTGGGATCCAGCGAAATCCGTATCATCGGGTGACGTTTCTGGGAAGGAGGCCGTGGTCACGATCTGATCTGGTTCGGCCGAGACAACCCGGGGGTCGGCCGTGAGCACTTCGGCCATTGCCTCAGCGTCAGCGAGTGAAACCGGCTCACTTAATTCCACCGTACGCAGGCCATCGCCCAATTCCTTGCCCGGCTCAAGTACTACGACCTCAACCAGTTCCGCGCCTGTAGCAACCGTGGAGGATTCCAGAGGATCCACACCAGGTTCGTATTCAACGACTAACCGTGAGACCTCCCCGTCCATTCCATTGGTCGGGGTCACCTCTACCGGTTCTGACGGAGCGCTTTCTCCCACAGGGCTAATCGCAATGACCGTCACGACATATATGCGTCCATTTCGAAGGCCTGAAACCGTGGCGTTAACCGCCGGTGCAGAGATGGCGACCTCTTGGAAATCTCCCGAATCATCAATTGCCTCCACGCGAATTCGGTACCCCGACAGCGCTGGCGTTTCCGAATCTTCAACAACAATCGGTGCAGCCCACTGGATTTCAGCTGAGTTATTTCCTGGCAAGACCACGACATCTATAGGTGTCTCGGGGCAGACGTTTATCTCAGTTGGTTCGGGGCTAACACTGGGAGAAGGGCTCACGCTCGCAGACGGACTCACACTCGCAGACGGACTCACGCTCGCAGACGGACTCACGCTCGCAGACGGACTCACACTCGCAGACGGACTCACACTCGCAGACGGACTCACGCTCGCAGATGGTGACGCGGACGCAGACGGACTCGCGGATCCAGATGGCTCGACTGACCTGGTTTCTGGTTCAATCGCAGGCAATTCTCCTGCACGTGCAGATAGCGCAGAAGCAGACGGTGACGCTGACGCAGATGGTGATGCTGTCTCAGATGCAGATACCAATGGTGATGCAGATGGAGAAGGTGACACGGACTCTGACGGTGACGGTGACGGTGATGCAGACACAGACGGTGATGGTGACGGTGATGCAGACACAGACGGTGACGGTGACGGTGACGCCGACACTGACGGTGACGGTGACGCCGATGGTTTGACGGCTAACTCACTCGGCACACATGGTTCCGAGACCGTCAATTCATTTTCGATCTCAATCTCACTACTGGAATCGCTAGTGACTGGATCAACATCCGCAGCCATTACCGGAGCGGTACTTACTAGCGTGACAACAAGAAGTGCAGAGAGCGTGACAGCAATTGCACGGAAGGCGCGCGAGGTCCACTGCCGGCGCATTACGCGTGAGAAACTGCTCCCGATCACCTCATGATTTTCCGTTAGACCCCTCATGGCCAAGCGTTAAATACGGGGGTAGCCCCATGCGCGAAAGTCGGAATGCACGAGTCTAAACCTCTAGTAGAGACTTGAGGGTTTTTCGCTAACGCTCAGCGACTACTGCAAATCATCAGTTGTGAAGACTTGACCGCCCGTTGCCTCAAGGTAATGGCGCACTGCAGTGACACGAGTATTGGCACCATCTTCATTACCCAATGCCAACGCCTGTGAAGCACGGGCAATAGTGTCCTCGACCGCTTTAACACTGACCCCACGTTCGGCAGCAATTTGCGCATTGGTCATCCCGCGAGCAGCAAGTCCAAGAACTGTGAGTTGCTTTCGCGTCAAGTTTCCGAGAGGCCTGTCTTGCTCCTGATCCTGTCGAAACTCATCCATGTTGATGCCGCGAAGAGCAGAGTCCAGGGCTAAGGCCAATGTCTGAGTATCGCTCATCTTTGACTTGCGTAAATAAACAATGCCAGGGGGAAGCTCACCCGGCTCCTTACCCGCGAACCGTGAGTCCGGCAAATCTGTCAGAAAGACAATAGCAACGTTGGGTGACTGACTCCTTAAAATCTGCGCAAGATCAAAACCATTAAGTCCAGGGCCAAGCGAAACGTCAAGCATCACTGCATCATGATCCCCCCGGCTGAAAACGCGCTTTGCATCTGCCGCGGACGCGGCTGTCTCAACAACAAAACCGCTTCGTTCCAGAGCAACAGCAAGAAGGTCTCGAAGGAACGAATCATCTTCAACTACTAGGACGGAGCGTTTGGCCAAATCTTTGAATTTAGTGGAGTCGCTGCCTGACGTGCCTGTGTCCATCATTGTGTAATTTCGTCGTTGATCGTCACGCCAAGCATTTTTGCTATGGCTTGATAATGCTGGCGCTCATATGACCATTCCATATGTTCACTGCCTCTACCACTTTCGAGGGCGTCAACAAATGAGCCTCGTAAATTGAAGGAGTTTGCAATAGCTTCGATCGACATTCCTGCGGATTCGCGGGCAACCATTATTTGACTACCCCACAGCTGCCGCTGCTCACTACTGGGCGCCAGATCGTTAACGGTCACGGTATCTCCAACTTGCTTAGGTGGGCTTCAGCCTCGAGGAAATCATTACGGCCGTACCTGTCCCGAAAAAACAAGACACAGGGTTTTCCCTGCATTCGGGGATGAAGCATGTGTCGTTAGCCCTTGGCTACGCTGACACCACGTAGTTGGGTAAGTACCCCTTCAGAATCAAATTCCGGCACAGCCATGACTTCGCACACCACTATCGAACCATCCTTGTGAAGGTACTCAAAGTCTCCGTGAAACGGCTCCGGCACGCGTCCCGCGAGAAGATCACGGCTGAACTGCTCAAAGTAGGCGAGCGAGACTCGAATCGAGCTTTGAGTCAGCGTTTGGTCGAGTGTCTGCGCCAGGGCTTCCTCCGGTGTTATTCCACGTACTTGCAGGATCGAATCACTTATTTGGGTGATCGCACCAGTGGGAGCCATGGTCCACAAAACGGCGCCAGGGATTGAACTCAAGGCGACGAAACTTGTACTGCTCTCTGTTGAATCCATGAGGATATTATGCACCAACGCTCATGCGCTTCGAGCAAGAAATTAAATACTTAGGTGAATTAAACCCATTTAAGTCGAGGAAATTGCAAGCTCTGCGGTAACACGGGTGCCCTTGGGATCTAAAGAATGTGACCAAGACAAACACATCTCATTCAACATTTTTGAACCCATCCCGGGCTCCCAATTCGTTTCCGCTGTCCCATTATCAAGTGATGTCAACGTGATGCGATCCACAGATTCGGCAACTGTTATCAATACTTCGGTTGCCTGTCCGTGTCGAATCGCATTCCCAACGCACTCCCTCGTTATCTCGGCGACACAACTGGCCGCCACAGGAAAATCTACGAGCTTGCGAATAGTTCGGTAATCCATCGTCCACTTGACCGAGCACGTGCCGTCCCACAGTTCGGCAATGTCTGACAAGGTGTCAATGAGGAGCGCATCAGGCGATGCTGGCGTCTCGAGGCGAGCGGTTGCATCTTCAATGTCTTTTCGGATTGCCGTCAAAAGATTCACGTCAGGATCCTCATGAGTTGATAGCCTCATTGCTGCCACATGGAGTGCACTTTGGACGCTGCCATGGAGGATGTAGCTGAGTTCTTTGCGAATTACATATTCATTCTGTCGCAAGATACTTAACTTAATTTGAAGTTCCTCGATTGAACTCCGCAGATCTCTTTCAGTCGTTAATCGTCGCTGGCTTGCGAGGGCATATGTTGCCGTAAGAGTTCCAGCGAGACCGCCACCAATTAATGTGACAAGGATACTGTTGTTTGGAAATGAAAGGAACCTTTCTGCCGCAACAACTTTTGTCACCCCGACTACCACTGCGGTGAAAAAGAATACCAATGAGATACCCCACCAAAGGGGGAGCTTCCACGACCCTATGATCGATCGAATCGCAACGAGAATCGGTGCGGTCAGAATAAATGCGATGAACGAATACGTGATCGCGCCAAGAATCCCGTTGGCTAGCAACCCCGGGGAGGCCGCGAGTAACGCGACAAAAAAACTCGTGGAAAATGGGCGAATGAGAATTGACATGGCTGGCTTCGATGGAAGAGGAATCCACTTTGTCAACGGCGGTAACGAACTTTCGGGCAGAACAATCTCGATCGCTGCTTTGGACTCCAAACTATGTGATAAAGGGCGTAATTGATCGTCAACAATTTCCCGAATCAATTCTTGAATTGGCGCAGAATTTTCCCCAGCCGCAACTTGATCAAGTCCACGACCGATTTCCTCAATCAACGGATCGATCGTATTGCGAACTTGTGCTGTGAGAGCACTACGTGTACTTCCCAGTATCTCCTGCATTGATGTGTTCAATTCACGCAATTGATCTTGCTGCCTCCACAGTTTTTCAGCTATTTGTCGGTGAAAACTGAAGGAACTTACAATCACGGCTACGGCCACCAGAAATCCAGTTTGTGTAACGAGTCCCGCATTGAGCCGATACGCCAAGTCAAGCGTGTCGGTGAGTGCCAAGGCATGTGCGACCCATGCAATCGCGGCTCCCCTGAGCCCTATCGCAATAAGAATTGCAACCATGTTTGCGATCGGGCGCGACTGTGATGTGGTTTTCCGGTGAATAGCTAAACGTGCGATCCACAGTGTCAAGATGACTGCCACTTCACCAACTAAACCGACAACCAGCCACCTCGCAAGACTCCCCCCTAGACGGTTGGGTTCGAGCAGGGCGGGCCCTAAAAGACCTAGAGGCAAGTAGCACAAGGCAACGCTGGGGCTTAGCGCTGCCGACTCACCCAGTCGCTGCCAGTTCCACTTGATTACTCCGTAAACATTGTTAAGAGATTCTCGCAGATTGATGGCACACCTCCCCGGGCAAATGTTGATTCTTGATCGTTCACGAACAGCTTGGTCGAATTCTTAAGTGCAACTGAGGGTACTCCCAACCTGATGCGCATTGGCCACTTTACCGCGCAGAGAGTGTTGGAGTGCTTCACTTTCCGTGCGTGCGTGAAGTCTGCAGAAGTCTTACGGCGGTGACAACAAGGAGTATCGCGAAGAGAATCGTGGAAACTTGGTCAGACATCACCATGGCCAGTTGAGCGCCGATCAGTGCGGTGGGGATACCCGCCAAGCCGATTTTCAAGGCCACGGGAATGTCGATGTTGTGATTGCGGTAATTACGCCAACTGCCAGCAGTTCCTGCGATGAGTGCAATGAGCAAACTCGTACCTTTCGCAATAGGTGCAGCAGCGCCAAATACAAGAATGAGTACGGGAACCACGATTATGCCGCCGCCAACACCAAGCAGCCCCGCAATTCCACCGGCGAGAACTCCCACCGCAATCAGAAGGATTACCGTCGCCGGTGTCAGTGCTAATTCTTCAGAATTAACGGGAATATCAACAAAAAGCCAGATGGCGGTAATTATCAGGATGGCACTGAAAATGCGCGCTAACCACTCGTTGCTGATCGAGCTCAAAAGTTTCGTTCCTAATACTGCGCCAACAATGCTGCCGATACCCAGAAAAAATGCGTAGCCAATGTTGATAGAACCGTGGAATCCAAATCCGATAACACCCGCTGCTGCGATCGGCATAATTGCAAGGAGTGACGTCCCGTGGGAGAGGCGCTGCGTGAAATGTAGTAGCAGCACCAGTCCCGGCACAATGATGACTCCGCCACCAACACCAAAGCTGCCGGAGAGGAGTCCGGCAAGGAGCCCGATCACAATGGGAGGCATTTCCTCAGATCCTAGTTCTTGGGACTAGTTATCACGTGGTTTAAACCCAATTGCGTGCGTGGCGAGAAATGAGAGTTCGTATTACCGTGTTCACATGACACTTGGATTTCGTGCATCCGTTCTCACCGCTTTAGTCGGAGCATTAATGCTCCCAGCGATCATGCCGGTGGCTGCAGCCCCGGTTTCACCGATCGGGTCGTCAATTCCAGCAGCATTTACCCGCGAGTACTCCGGTGACGACCTCAGAGTTGGTAAAGCTTTTAGTTCCAGCGCCAAATACACGCGACATCGGGTTACCTATGAAACAGGCGGACTGACCATCTCAGGAATCATGATCAAGCCCCGGGGCACCGGGCCATTTCCCGTAGTTGTTCTCGCTCACGGTTATATCGATCCAGCAACCTATTGGAGTGGACAAGGGTTTCGACGGGAACAGGATTGGTTGGGCAACAACGGATACGTGGCGTTGCATGTTGACTACCGAAACCACGCTAGGTCCGATAACGATCCAAAAAATGACGTGTCCATGCGTCTGGGATATGCCGAAGACGTAATCGGTGCAGCATTGGCAGTAAAGAGTTCTCAGTATTCCTACATTGATAAAAACAAGGTTGCACTTCTCGGCCGATCAATGGGTGGCGGTGTTGCATTCCAGGCACTCGTGTTGCAACCGGGGGTATTTGATGCAGCGATTACTTACGCGTCGACGAGTACTTTGGCGGAAGACAATTTCAATAAGTGGCAACGCAACGACTATCCGATCGGCGATCAAATCCTGAAGGAATATGGCACACCGAAAGTGAACCCGATTGCCTGGCAGAACATGTCCAGCCGTAATTACTTCTCCCGGATTACCGAACCGGTCCTGATGATTCATGGAACAAAAGATGAGAGCTGTGATATTTCTTGGGCTCGCGCAACCAATGCTGCCTTGGAAAAGAGCGGCGTTGACGTTACTTACGTTGAGTACCCGGGAGCACCTCACTACATGTTTGGTGAGTGGAACGACTCAATTCGCCAGGTCGAACGATTTCTCAAAAAGAATCTTCGCTAGGTACCTTTTTCCTTGCTCAGGCGTATGCTAAACTAGTTGAAAGTTCAACAAAGGAGATCCCGATGCCCGCTGTAACCGCCGACACCTTGACGTTGCCACGTTTTGAGATCCCGCTTGAGGCCCAACCTCGTTCGGTGAAGAAAATTACAACAGCGCCACAAGGTCATGAAGGTGAGGGTTTTCCCGTTCGCCGTGCATTCGCGATGATCGAACAGAGTGACCTCGATCCATTCATTCACATGGATCAAATGGGTGAAGTGGAATACGCGCCCGGTGAGCCCAAAGGAACACCGTGGCACCCACACCGTGGTTTCGAAACATTCACCTACTTAATCGACGGACAGTTCTTACACCAAGACTCCAATGGCGGCGGCGGGATCATTGAATCCGGTGGCACGCAGTACATGACCGCAGGTGATGGAATCCTGCACATTGAAACTCCACCCGCCCACCTGGTTGAATCCGGTGGACTGTTCCACGGCGTGCAATTGTGGATCAACCTGCCCAAGGACAAAAAACGAATTGCCCCTCAGTACCAAGACCTACAAGGAATTGATTCCTCCATGGTCACGAGCACCGATGGCGGCGCACTTGTCCGCGTGCTCGCTGGAGACATTGCCAGCTTCTCCGGTCCCGGAATTTCACACACTCCCCTGGCGATTGCGCACATCACGTTAGCGCCAAATGCTGAAGTTGAAATCCCATGGCGCAAGGATTTCAATGCACTGGCTTATGTTCTTGCCGGAAAGGGCTCGGTCGGTTCAGAGTTGCGACCGATCTCAACCGGCCAGATGGCGGTTCTTACCGATGGTGACACCGTGAAGCTCCGTGCCGATGCATCACAAGAGTCACGTTCCCCCAATCTTGAGGTGTTCCTGATCGGTGGCCTGCCATTGCGCCAGCCCGTATTCCAATACGGTCCATTTGTCATGAACACCAAGGCTGAAGTCATGCAGGCATTTGAGGACTTTCAAGCAGGGCGTTTCGGCCACATCCCAGCCGATGCGATTCAACCGCACCGCATGTAGTTGCCGTCTCGTCTCCCTATGCTTACCCGGTGAACCTCAAAGAATTGCGCAAACTGGTAGGAACCGGTTTTCAACTCTGATGGCAAACACCGAACTGCGACCCGAACCCACAATTCCGCTCCCCGAGCGACTAGATCCACGTGACCCAAAAACTGAACAAATATTGGCGGCGCACGCGGCAGCTTGCGCAAATAATGAGCAGGGTTACCTTGATCCTTACACCCGCCTGTTTGTCATGACGGCGGAATTTCACATCAATCGTGGTCACTGCTGCGAGCGTGGCTGTCGACACTGCCCTTTCACCAATGAGTAAACGTCAATTACCCTGATCACATGTCAGTGAAAAGGGTGTTTGCGTTCGCCGTGGCCATGTCTCTCACAGTTGCACTGATCCCAGCCACGGGCTCACTAGCTGCCTCGGCAACCATCGCTAAGGGTTCATGGTCAATGGTGCCGCAGTCAAAGGACCCGAACAAAGATGGTTTTATCGATGGTGACGGTGGCGTACCAAAATCCGGAGCACTCTCCCTGACACCGTCATCAACTTTTGTCGGCGCCGGCAATTTCATCGCGCAGCCCAATGAACGATTAATCGGTGGATCACTCTCCTGGTATTTAGAAGATGCAGGATTTCCCGTCACACTTAACGCGTGCAAGTCAAAGGGTGACACCTACTCGTGGAGCATTCAACGCGGCGGCACGGTAGTACAACAAACTGATGTAACCAAACTCGCGAAGAAAACGTGCACAACCACGGTGAAACTCCCCGAAGGTTTACATAATTTCACTCTTGTCGTGAAATCCGGCTCAACAATCAAACGCCAATCGATGGCGGCAAACATCTCCAACATCCTCATGGTGGTCATGGGTGACTCCTATGCATCCGGTGAAGGGAATCCACGCAATGTGGACGCATGGATCAATAATCGAATAGGCGCTTTTAACCCCTACTGGGATGACGATCAGTGCAATCGAAGTGTGCACGGGGCACCGGCCCAAGCCGCATTGAAACTTGAGCAAGCCTCCAGTAAAACTTCCGTCACGTTACTCGACGTATCGTGTTCAGGTGCGACTGTGCAAAAAGGAATACTTGGTCCGCAGTTTCGCGGCACGAATTCTCAAATTGAGTTGGTCAATGAATTATTGCGGGGCCGTGAAATTGATGTGGTTCAGATGTCGGTCGGCGGCAACGACGTTGGTTTTGGCTCAATCCTGACTTCGTGTGCGCTGCAAAGCAACTGCCCACTGGCCAAGGCAACAGCGCCACCGCTATCGAGTTTCCCGACAACGCAGGCTGGGGTGCAGGCCCTGACCGCTGGCTTGGCAGCCAGTTATGCCTCAATCAATAAATGTTTGGTGACCGCGGCCTGTCAGGGTGCGCAAGGTCAAAAATTGCCCGTTCTTTCCCTTAGTGACACCGGGAAAGTGTTCCTTAATTCCTACCCTGACCTCACGCGATCACAAACCGGATCCATGTGTCGCTATCTCACCATCACGGAGCAGGACTTTGGCTGGGCTCAGGGCACAATATTGAATCCAAGCCCCGTAAACCCATTTGTTTACCAAACCACTCGTGGTACGCAGGTACCCCTCGATACCGGCGCAGGATCACTCAATGGGGCAGTGGCAAACACGACCCAACTTGGCTGGGTACCGATCATGGCCACGTGGAGTGACACCGGATCTGGACCGGTTGGGCACGGAGTGTGTGCCGGTAATGAATCTTGGTTTTTTGGACTGACCGGGTTCGGCGGCTTCACTTCAGGCTCATTTCACCCCAATCCACGTGGCCAAAGTGAAATGGCCACGATTATCTATCGCGAAATGGTGGCCTCTGGGTTCTAGTGCGGCGCACAGTGATAATGTCGCCCGGCGCAACAAGCACCGCTAGCTCAACTGGCAGAGCAGCTGACTCTTAATCAGCGGGTTGGGGGTTCAAGTCCCTCGCGGTGCACTTTCCACCATAAACTCCTGCCTGTCCCAGCTTCTGGGAATGGCGGTCGTTTGAGCCCGTTACCTGGCCTTTGGGAGGAATCACATGCCGATTCATCAGACGGCCGCAGGATTCATTGACCAGGCCACGATTGACGAATTCCACGAGCATGGTGCGACGGTGGTTCGAGGGCTTTTTACACCCGAGGAAGTTGCCACAATCGAAGCCGGGATAGAAAAAAACTTGGCGCAGCCCAGCCCGATGTTTAAAGTCGCCAGCCAACCCGATGACCCCGGACGTTTCGTTGAAGACTTTTGTAATTGGAATCGAATCGACGAGTACCGTGCAATTGCATTTGAGTCAAAAGCAGCCGATGTCGCCCAACAACTCATGGGTGGGTCAAGTGTTCGGCTTTTCCACGACCACATGTTGGTTAAGGAACCACACACCAAGCAAGAGACTCCGTGGCATCAAGACCAGCCGTACTACAACGTTGATGGCAACCTCAATTGCTCCATGTGGGCACCGGTTGACCCCGTTGCGCTCGAGTCAACCCTGGAATTCAATGCCGGATCACACAAACGCGGTTGGCTTATGCCACGCACGTTCATGGACAACCAAGCCAAATGGTTCCCCGAAGGCACTATGTCTGAAATCCCTAACATCGAAGCCGACCGGCATTCCTTTGAGATCTTGGGCTGGGAACTACAGCCAGGGGACGCTGTCTTTTTTCATATGTTGACGACCCATCACTCCTACGGTGTACCGGGCGCGAATCGGCGACGCGCTTTTTCACTTCGCTTCCTTGGTGACGACATGGTGCACGCACCACGGGATTGGGTAACGTCACCGAACTTTGATGGACTGAATTTAGAGATTCCCAATGGCGCGCCCATGGATCACGCTCTCTTCCCCGTTTTACGCCCTGCTATTACTTCACCGTCACTGACATAACCGCCTTGGCCGCGTTGTGTCCGGGTATTCCTGACACTCCACCGCCACGGGCGGCGCCACTGCCGCAGAAAAACACTCGGGGGTGGCCGGTTTCAACACCCCAACTACCCACTTCTTCACGTGTATTCGCCCACGGCCAATCAAGTGGAGTGTGAAAAATATTTCCGGTGGCGATTCCTAAACTCTTTTCGATGTCGACCGTCGTGTTCACTTCGATACAAATATTGCCGTGTTCATCACGATAGAGGCAATCCTCAATGGGCTCGGCAAGAACCGAGTTCAAAGTCTTGAGAACAGCAGCCTTGGCATCTTCGCGGGTGTAGGGGTTCACTTCGCGGGAAAAAAGTTCATGTGGGGTGTGCAGCGCGAACAGGGTCAATGTATGCACGCCTTGGGCTTGGAGTTCGGGTGAAAGAATCGACGGGTCGGTCAAACTGTGACAGTAGATTTCAGCCGGTAGCGGGTCAGGCATTTCACCTGCAGCAGCCGTAGCAAATGCGCGTTGGAGTTGCTCATAACTTTCATTGATGTGAAAGGTTCCGTTAAACGCCTCGAGTGAATCACCGCCCAGCAATCGAGGTAGGCGACGCAGCAGCATGTTCACCTTAATTTGTGCCCCACCGTCGGCGAGTGAAATGGGTGGAACTTGCTCACCGAGTAGCCCTGCCAAAGCAGCTGGTGCTGCATTTACGAGTAAATACTGTGCGTTATAAATTCCCGAACTTGTTGTAATGCTCACCGAGTCTTCGTGTGGCTCAACATTAATCACCGGTGTCGAAAGCTCAATGCGAACACCAAGGGAACGCGCAATTACTTCGAGTTGCCCGGTGACCTGACCCATACCGCCAATCGGGACATCCCAGTCTCCGGTTCCGTTACCGATCACGTGGTAAAGGAAACAAATGTTTGCCCGCTTGTCCTCACCCAGTGCATCAGCAAAATTTCCGATCAGAGCGTCAGTAAGGATTACTCCGCGAAGGACATCATTGGTTATTGAATTTTCAATTACCTCGCCGATGGGTCGTTCGAAAAAGTCGTTCCAATCCTGATCATTACCAATCAATTCGCGCATGTCCTCGCGTGAGATCAGTGGCTGTGTGAGAGTCGGGAAAACCTTGACGGCAACCCGCTGCGTCCTCGAGTAAAAGTCAATCCATTGCTGTGCATCAGTCTCATTGCCGGTAAAGCTAGTAATGCGGCGGCGTAATTCACCCTCGTTGTCGTGAGGAATCGACAGTGCACGCCTTGGGTCTAATGGATCGGGGGTAAAACTGGAGACCGAACGCTTAACGGTTGTGAGTTCCATCCCAAGATCTGCCCGGACCGACTCTGGCAGCAAAGAAACCAAGTAGGAATACTTGCTGAGCCGGGCCGCGACACCAGGGAAAACTTCCGCGGAAATTGCTGCTCCCCCGACATGATCTGCTGATTCCAAGATCGTGACACTTCGGCCGGCTTTAGCCAAATAGCAAGCTGCGACCAGCCCGTTGTGACCAGCACCCACGATCACTACATCTGCCGTGGCTTCAACCAAACTCATGGAGGTACTTTACCCGGATGCAGGAATTGCAATACCAAGCTCGCGCAGACGATCACAGGATTGGGCGTAAACCTCGTCGATTGCATCACACGTCGACTCATCAAAGTCCCGACGCCAACGACCCGAATGTGCACCCTCAGCGGTCACCGTCGCGTTGAACCAATCTCGCATTTCGGGTGAATCTTCAAGTTCGCAATGTTCCAGAATCAGATTCAAAGATTGCTCTCGTGCGGTAACAACCAAATCCTGTAAATCCAGACTCAGGACAACACCCGCAGCTGACTTCTTGGCCGCCTGATCAGATTTGATCATGCGCTGCTCCCATTGAGCGATCGCTTCGAAAACGTCACTGGGACCAAAGTCTTGGTGAACAAAACTGGCCGCAACGTCACGGCCGTCTCGCACCACCACGATCACTTTGTAGTTTGGGTAAATGGGTGCGATTAAATCCGCTTTGCGAGCATTGGCAGGAGTTGTGTCCACCCAACGTTGGGCACCACACCCCAGAGCAACTTTTTCCATAATTGAATATGTGAGAGTGCGTGTTGCTTCCAGAGCATTCTCGGGGAATTTCTCTAGATAACTACTGGTCTGCTCGATAACAAATTCCTTGGACATTGACGTGTGCAATCCCACGTTCTCCGCCCGGTAGAACCAACGGTCGTGAATTCGCTCGACAGCAAGCTCTGCCGCTGTGAACCCGGAAGGCTTGTCAGCTTTTGCTAGAGCATCGGCAATTCCATTATTTCCGGTGATAAACCGAACTTCCATGGGTCGTGTCAATGTAATTGCGGGGTGGTGGTCCAAAAGGTGACCGACGATTGTTGAACCGCTGCGACCGGTTCCACCAACGAAAACGGGGTTGAGTAACGAACTAACCACGACGCCGGAGCAATTTGATTGCGACAACTCCAACGACAACCGCGCTCACGATCGCGACCCGCTTGGGGCGGATAGCGCCGAAGTCGTCGGTGAACCAGCCTTGGGCCGCGGACAACCCACGCTGGGCCAGTGCACCGGCAGAAGTTTGCTCACGCAACTGGGTTACCGAATTGATAAAAGCGGCGCGGGCGCTCTCCACTTCAGCCTGCAACGAGACTAATTCAGTGTTCTCCGTATTTTCACTCACGCCCATAGCCTAACGCGATCTCGATCCCCCGGGAAGACCGCTCGGGTGCGCACCTTAGACTCGCTCCGCACTCTCGCGGGGGTGGTGGAATTGGCAGACACGCAGGTTTTAGGTACCTGTGTCTTCGGACGTGCGGGTTCAAGTCCCGCCTCCCGCACCCTTTTTGTCAGGAAAAGGCGAAGGTAGCCTTGACCATCTGATGATCTGATGCTTGGTAGTCAGTGTTGAACGCCTTGCCATTGAGATAGACGACGACCTCGTAGTCAATCACCTTCAGCCCGGCGCCGTAGCCCATGATGTAGTCGATTCGACTGGCTTCACCTTTTGGATTTTTTCTCGACTTCTGAAACTGATACGGCGCTGAGGGGAATCCCTGGGCGCCCTCCCCCAACCGTGGGTTGTAATTGATCGTTGAGTACTGAACATTGCGACGCGATCGTGCCGTGTGGGCGTCAATCCACCCCGCGCTAGTGAGTCCCTTTTGAGCGCCGTTTGGTTGCCGCTTCGCATAGGAGTTGAGGTCTGCCATCAAAATCGTCGGGGTGCCACTCATGCCCTGAATGCTGTTCATCAAATTCACCCAACCACTGAGCGCTTGGCCCACTGCAATACGCGAGTTTTCGGCAATGACCTCTTTGCTTGAATCAAGGTGTAGGGAGATTGCTAGAAATGGTCCAGCGCCATTCTTTCCGCGCAGGTATGCCCAGGCCACCGACCGCGCTGCTGATGCCGGATCAATACCGGGCGCTATTGACCCCACCTGCACGATGCCGGCCGATGGCAAACCGTTTGGTGTGGTGATCTGCTCAACCGTTGCGGCGCGATAAAGCAAGGCTGCGGAGTTGTCACACGGCGACGGACCGGCGAGTTCACCTTGGGCATCGCGTGGCCTACGACATTCATTCGAATCGACCGTGAAGACTGGTGAAACAAACCCAGCGGGAGCCACCAACCCTTGAATATCTGCAACTTGGGTCTTAGCAGTGGTGGTCGGATTGTTTGTTGCCTCCTGTAGACCTACTACGTCGGCTCCGGATTCACCTATGACACGTGCCACCCGATCTCGCCTGATATCCCACGGTGGAGCCGGTGCCGCACAATCCACTTTACAAACATTGAATGTTGCGAAAACTAAATTTCCGCTGGCTGCCTGAGCTGGCTGGGTCCAGGTAACCAAACCTGCTAGGACTGCGATCGAAATCAGGGGTGTCAGGAAACGAACGAGCACTGGTCGACGTCGCACGTTGGATAAACCCTTCCTCGAACTCACCATTGCATCCACCTGTTCTGACGCTTACGGTGCGTAGTCAGACGTTGGCCCGGCATTGTGATAAAAGTCTAAACACGTGGGGAAACTTCGCCACTTGAAGGGTATGACGCTAGTCCCGAATAAGCTCGATGTCCGCTGCTAAATCTAATGCCAACCATTCACTGTCTGTGGTCCAGATTTTCATTTCTTGGGATATCCCATAGGCCAAACAGCACCTATCACCGAGTGAAAGTCTCTTTCGTGTGCTGACACGTGCTTGTGCGTCATGGATGAGCCCGAGCGAACTCATGTGCGGCCAACCGAAGGGAACAACAGCGAGACCCCATGCAATTAGGTCCGTTGCAAACTCAATTCCTTCATCTCCCCGTCGCTCAAGCTTGTCAACAACTTCGGTCAAATTGACCGAAGTGATGTATGCGGTTGGCATCACGGCCTCTACTAACTGTGCGCCTGACTCACCGAAAGCCCACGCGAGAACACATGATGCATCCAACAAAATTGGTTGACTCACACCAACTTCGATTCTGCAGCACGTTCGGCTAGGAAGTCCTGTACTTCGCGCCCGGATCCTTGGGTTTTGATCCGGGACTTTGCTCGAATTCGCACATGTTCCGGAGTCTCAATAACTATGCAGCCCTGCTCTGCCACGTGTATCCGAAGCTCGGAACCAGGCTCAAGTCCCGCTGCTTTCATCACCGCTTCAGGAAATGTGGGGCGGCGGCGAGAGTCAAGTCGAACGGTCCATACAGCTGGGGGTGCGGATGTTCCCATTTCATGTTTCATCCCACGATTATCAAATACGTGGGATTATTTGTCAAACATGGGATTTTCAGCTCTTCTGGAGTACGGCAACCAGAGCAGCGAGTGCTTTCCCTCGGTGACTAATCGCGTCTTTTTCTTCCGATGACATTTGGGCGGACGTGACCTGGTGGCCCTGTGGAATAAAGATCGGGTCGTAGCCAAAACCATGCTCTCCCAGGGGCGCGGTGATCAAAGAACCGTTCATTTCACCTTCAACAACGAACTCGGTACCGTCGGGGTGAACATAAGCTGCGGCGCAGACAAAGCTTGCACTTCGGCGGTCTGCCGGGACATCAGAAATTTGGGCGAGGACTAATTCGAGATTTGCTCGGTCGTTGCCATGGGTACCCGACCAGCGAGCCGAGCGGATCCCCGGCATGCCGTTGAGGGCATCAACGCATAGCCCTGAGTCATCTCCTACGGCAGGCAATCCAGTGAATTCGCTGACGCCCCGAGCTTTGAGCAGTGCGTTGGCAGCGAAAGTGGAGCCCGTTTCTTCAATGTCGGGTAGGTCAGGGAATTCCGCTGTTCCCACCAATTCCCAGTCGAAACCCGCTTGCTCAAGAATTCGGCGCATCTCTTCGATTTTATGTTCATTGCGCGAAGCGATGACAATTTTCTGCGACATGTTTAAGCGAGTGCCTTGACTTGCAATGTTGTGAGATCAAGGCAACCTTGGGCGGCAAGGTCAAGGAGTTGGTTCAGTAGGTCGCGGTCAAATGCTTCACCTTCGGCGGTGCCCTGAACCTCAATGAACTTTCCGCTACCGGTCATCACGACATTCATGTCCGTGTCGGCATTGACGTCGTCGTCGTAATGCAGATCAAGGCGTGCTTCGCCTTCAACGATTCCAACACTGACTGCTGCAACAGAATCAATAATCGGATCCTTTGTCACAAGACCTTGTTCTTTGGCCCAGGTGATCGAGTCAACGAGAGCGAGATACGCGCCCGTGATAGCCGCGGTTCGGGTTCCGCCGTCTGCCTGGAGAACATCACAGTCGATCAAAATTGAATTCTCTCCCAGGGCTTTCATATCAACGGCTGCACGCAGGCTGCGGCCAATGAGCCGAGAAATTTCCTGGGTGCGGCCGGATTGCTTCCCCTTGACCGATTCACGCTGATTACGGGTATTGGTTGCGCGCGGAAGCATGCTGTACTCGGCGGTAACCCAGCCGGTTCCCTCTCCTTTGAGCCAGCGTGGGACACCGGAGGTAAATGACGCGGTGCACAACACCTTGGTACGGCCAAAACTCACCAGGGTTGAGCCTTCAGCATGCTCTGACCAGCCCCGCTCGAAATTAACTGCTCGAAGTTGGTCTGCGGCTCTTCCATCGGATCGTGTCATGGAGCCAAGGTTAATGGGCAGACAACCCGGGCAAATTAATGGTGTCAACCGCACTGACTTCTGGGCCAAGGAATCGACGACCAAATTCTTTGAAGTGTTTCGGGTCACCCGTTACTTGGAATTCATAGGTTGGTGGTGGCCCGTCAATGGAAGCAAGCGCGTTGTTCTCCTGCAGGACTCGGTAGAGGTCTTTCGCTGTCTCCTCGGCGCTGCTCACCAGGGTGACTTTTTCGCCAAGGACATAAGAAATTGGGCCGACGAGAAGTGGGTAATGGGTGCAACCAAGGACGACGGTGTCAACATCAGAATCACGGATCGCATCAAGGTATTCGTGCGCGACGCTCAGCGCTTGATCACCGGTTGTGATTCCCGCTTCAACGAGTTCGACAAATTGTGGGCAGGCAACACTGGTGAGTCTGACATTGGTTGCTGCTTCAAATGCGTCGTCGTAGGCCTTGGAGTTAATGGTGGTCTGAGTACCGATAACAGCAACACTGCCATTGCGGGTCGCAGCGGCTGCGCGCCTCGCGGCTGGGTGAATTACTTCAACAACGGGAATTGAGTAACGCTCTCGGGCATCACGCAACATTGCCGCACTCGCCGTGTTACAGGCGATCACGAGCGCTTTGACTCCCGAGTCAACAAGTTGGTCAAGGAGTTCCAGTGCGAAGGAACGAACTTCCGCTAGGGGTCGGGGGCCATAAGGCCCACGAGCCGTGTCGCCGATGTAACGAATCGATTCATGGGGAAGCTGGTCGATTATTGCGCGGGCAACGGTCAAGCCACCAAAACCCGAGTCAAATACGCCAATTGGTTGTTCCATAATGTGACCAGCCTACAAACAAAATGTCACGGGAATTCGCCCCCGTGGGCGCTAATGTGAGGGTGTCTCCGATGGGGGGGCCAAATAACACTCAAAAGGAGCACCAATGTCTGAAGTCGGAACTATTCGTCGACCATTTGGGGTCACGTTAGTAGCAGTGCTTGTTGCTGTCGCAGCAATCTTGAACATCACTTTCGGTATTTTGATTATGTTCTCAATCTTTGGAGACAACCCCACCTTCACCGACCCAGCCGGCACCACCCGTGAGGTCGGTGGATTCTGGCTGATAGTCAATGGCGCCATCATGGTGCTTCTGGGCTTTATGTACCTCTGGTTGATCAAGATGATCATGATTGGATCAACAACAGCTCAGTTTATTATCCAGATGCTTGCCGTAATCAATATCATCTTTGCAATCTTCACCCTGCCTTACGGCTGGTACACGATTCTCCTCAGCTTTATTATTCTGCTTCTGGTCAGTGGCGCAAAAGCCACGATGTGGTTCCGTCAAAGCGCATAGATTCACATTTTTAACGCTTAACACATAAGCGGTGGCCGATCGGTGCTTCATGCCGATCCGGTCACCGCTTTGTTATGCCCTTCATTAATGCTTCTCGCGTTACTGCTCGCGAAAATAACCGATTGAAATGAGTGATTCCTGCATCCAAGTGAGCCAGTTGTAGAGCTCAAAAATTTGGTAGAGCGGATCGGACTCGGATCTCTCCTGCGTCCACGTATCTTGCTCCACCTCAAGGCGGGTTCCTAAAGCCAGACGCAAACTGTTAAGGAAGCCAACCCACTCTTTCCACTGATCTGCGCGCAGGGTGAGTGTTGATTGTCCATCAAGGTCAGCCAAAACACTTTTTGCCCGGTTCACATTGGTTTCACGGAGCGAACGCTCGGTGAACCTGCGGAACTCCATTGAGGCTTCAGGGTCATCGGGGTAGGCATCAGGAAAAAGCCTCGTTGAGATCGGGTCGGTTGGTTTCGCTGCCTGCGAGTCGATCCCAATGAGTGCTGCGAGGGGGTCTTCATTTGCCACCACCTCGCTGTTGGGTGAGGTTATGTCGAGCAATTGATGGGCCAGATCACTCAGAATCTTGGCTTCAAATGGCTCAATCAGGATCACGATATTTTCGCCATCGGGGTTTATTTCCATGTGGCTTTAATCCTTAGCCAGGGTGGCCCACAGGCCGTAGGTGTGCATTGCCGCAACATCTTTTTCCATGGCTTCCCGACTACCCGTTGACACGGTCGCCTTGCCTTCTGTGTGGACCAGCAACATGAGGTAGTCGGCCTTTTCCTTGCTGAACTCGAAATAGTCCATGAACACATACGTTACGTACGTCATCAAATTAATCGGGTCATCCCACACTGTTGTTGACCACGGGCGGTCAAGCTCACTCTCAAGGTCAAGTTCGGGGAGGGTATCCAACGGGGTGGCGGTCACAGCGACATTGTGACATGGACATTCTCACACAGACCGCGTTTGTCAACTAAGGTTGCAACATGTTCGTTGAAGACGCCGACTTCACGGTTCCGCCAGCAGAGCCAGGCTTGCCCGAGCCGGCAATTCTGGCCCGGATCCGTGATTGCGTGATCGGGGACGACCAGTTGATGTGGGGTCCATTCGGGCCAAGACGCGTTACCTACGCCGATTACACCGCGAGTGGGCGCAGCGTCACCTTCATTGAAGATTTTATTCGTGGTGAAGTGCTCCCCCGCTATGCAAATACCCACACGGAGTCCAGCGGTACCGGATTACAAACAACACGCCTACGAGAGGACGCCCGGGCGATAATTAAATCTGCGGTGAACGGTGATGAAGACACCGCAATTATTTTCTGCGGTTCTGGGTCAACAGCAACGATTAATAAAATCATTGGAATTATGAACCTGCGTCTGCCCGCAGACCTTGATGCCAAATATCACCTTTCCGACCACATTCCCGCAGAGGAACGTCCCGTCGTTTTTATCGGTCCTTTTGAACACCACAGCAATGAACTTCCTTGGCGTGAATCAATTGCTGACGTAATCACGATCCGAGAAGATGCCAATGGACAGATTGACACAACCCAACTTGAAGCAGAACTCATTGCCTATCAAGACAGGCCACTCCGGATTGCATCATTTAGCGCTGCAAGCAATGTCACCGGGATCATCACCGATACCCACGCCGTAACCCAGCTCGTGCACAAATACGGCGCTTTAGCTTTTTGGGATTACGCCGCTGCCGCTCCGTACGTCGATATCGAGATGAATCCACGTTGTGACTCACACCCTTCGGCCTATAAAGATGCAATCTTCTTGTCCCCCCACAAATTCATTGGTGGACCAGGAACCCCCGGCGTATTGATTGTTCGCAAGGAACTCCTGCATAACACGGTGCCAGAGAGTGTCGGTGGCGGAACTGTCGCGTATGTGAATCAGACGGAACACATGTACCTCGAAGATGTTGAGCACCGCGAGGAAGGTGGCACACCTGCAATTATCGAATCAATCCGCGCCGGCCTTGTATTCCAGCTGAAAGAGGCTGTTGGTGTTGACGTGATTCGTGCACATGAAAATGACCTCGTGCGCCGAGCAATCCTTGGTTGGGCGCCACACCCAAATATTCAAATCTTGGGAAACCTTGACGCGGACCGCCTGAGCATCGTCTCATTTGTGATCAAACACAAAGACGGCAAATACCTGCACCACAACTTCGTGGTTGCGGTTCTCAATGACCTCTTTGGTATCCAGTCCCGCGGCGGGTGCAGCTGCGCCGGCCCATATGGGCATCGGCTATTGGGGATTGATTTAGATACCTCTCATGAATATGAACGCGAAATCAGCCAAGGTTGCGAGGGCATTAAGCCTGGCTGGGTGCGAGTGAACTTCAACTACTTCATCTCTGACCCGGTCTTTGAATATATTGTCAAAGCCGTGCGTCTGATCGCCGATCACGGTTGGTCTCTGCTTCCCCAGTACCGATTTGATGCGGTCTCGGGACGCTGGCATCACCGCGATGGCGCAGTAGAACCGCCACTTCGACTGTCCATGTTGGCCTATAACGAATCCGGTGATTTAACGTATCCGATTCACCACGATGTCGCGCCGGAAAGCGCCCTCACCGAATACTTACAAAGTGCCCACACATTGCTGCACTCACTACCCGAGCCAGAACTACTCTCCGGCGTCAGTGGTTTTAGCGCAGACTTTGATCAACTACGTTGGTTTGACCTGCCGGTTACTTAACTCGAATCACGAAGGTGCCGGAGATTCCAGCACCAATTCCTGATTTTTCCTTCGCTAACACTCTAAAGGTGTACTTACCTTTAGGCAGGTTCGCCGTTGCTTTAATGATCACTCGCCCATTGGCTTTTGTCGTGGCTGCCGTGATCTTTTTCCACTGTGCGCCACGTTGTACTTGCAAAATCACTTGTTGCTTGGCAACGGCTGGTCTGACCACGGTGGGCACCTTGATGGTGTCGCCCCGGCCAATGCTTTTCGCTTTTGATCGCGCGGAGACAGTTGAGGTGACCGTCATGAGGAATTCATCAGAGAGCGCTTCTGGAGTAGATTCAGTTGCCCGAACCACAATGCGAAAAATTGCACTGGCCTGAGCAGCGAAGGGGATAACCACCACGCCGTCAGGCCCGGTCACACCCGATGCGACGTCAACCCAGACATCTGCATCGGATCTTTGCAAAACAGCGGTTGCGTTAACAATTGGAGCACCGTTGAACGCAGCAGTTAATGTCACTGCACTTGCTTGATCAAAAACAACAGTTGGTGGGGCAACGACGGTTACTGAGGGGAGAACCGGAGCAAGTGATTGTGCGTAACCGCGAATCAACGGCCACTGTGCAGGATTATCGCCACCGATTGTCCAATAAGCCGCAGCGTTGATCCCGAATTCGCCAACGAGCTGGGTTCTGGCCAGAACCCCTTCTGGTCCACCGAACCTCAAGATCTTTGACGCGGTACACGTTTGTGCGGCACCACCGGAATCAGTCCAGGTAAGAACCTTGTTGTATCGGAATGAACTTTCCTTGCTCGTGTCATCCCACACAGCCACACCACCCTGTTTGGCAATGAATGCGGGGATGTCGGCATCGGTTATCGATCCTTTGGCAGTTAATGAGTCGTATGCGGCTTTCTCGGATCCGCCATTCGAACTCTTGGGACAAACCCCTGTGAGGTTGAAGGCTCCGTTTGCCTTTTTCTCCGTCCAGAAACGACCATAGGTGGGGACGCCGATTTGGATTTTCGCCGGGTCAACGACCGAAACTGAGTAGGCGACAATCGCTCGCACCCAGTTATACGGTGCGAGCGGGCCCGAAAGTGAATAGTCGTACGCCATGATCCGGATTCGATCAACAAATGGCGCTATGCCAATCATGTTGTAGACGTAGTATCCGGTGCGAGCACTGCAATTTGAACTCATTGAACATGGGGGCGGGATTGTGACGACCAACTGCTTGCCTTGAGCCTTTAGTGCCGCACCCAGTTCAGCAATAAAAGCCGTCCAGTTGGGTTGGGTTTTATCCCAGCTCGCACTTCCATCAGTAAATGCGAAAACTTCGTAGTCCAAATCGATTCCGTCATAATTATTTGACATAACAATGTTCACGATTTCAGCCACGTGCGCACTTCGTCTTGCCGGGTCCGCGAGCAGAGTCGCCATTGTGTTTTTGCCCGTTGCATCAGTGATGGAAGGAATCACGGGGATTCCAGCAGCCCTAAGTTGATTCAGAGCCCAAACGGAGTTAGCGGCCGCACTGCCGAAGTTGGAGTTAAATCCAACTTTCACACCGTTGGGGCCGCCTTTGGTTGCGGAGTACCAAAATGGTGAAACGTCAACAAAAAGATCACCGTTGGCAGTTGCCGTGTTAATCCCCTGTGGCGCACCCTGACTCGACATCCAGTAGGGAATCCAGCCGCTGACGATTCGACTCGGTGGTGAGTCGGCGAAGGCAGAAGTTGTGAGGCTTAGACCAAGAAGTGAGGCGAGGGCAAAAGCAATAACACGCGTAAATTTGCGTGATCTCGGGGAAGGCACACCCCATTGTGCGTTATTGCTCGGAATTGATCAAACCGATGCCTCACTCGGCGTGTCTCGAGGCAGACCCCTACGCCAATAATCGAGAAATTTCTTGGGCGGTCCGTGCGATTCGAGCCCCATATTCAGGCTCCGAGAGCTCCCGTGAAGAAATGATTCCCACACTGGCTTCAAGGCCGGTTATCCCCGTCAACGGGACGGCAAGGCCGTGAGTACCGCCCTCGAGATTGGCAACCACCCATGGCGGGTCAAGTTGCCGACCTGCGGCAGTTCGGGCAGCCAGAATTGCGCGACCCCCGGCGCTTCCCTCAAGCGGTGATCGGGTCCCTATCCGCATTGAGACGTGCATATCACTTCGATTTGGCTCTGAGACCAAAGCGACCAAACCGTCATTTGAGTCAGCAATCATGAGGTACGCGGTACAACCGAGCGCCTCTGCCAACATGCGCAAAGGCGGCCCGGATGCCTCGCGCACGAGAGGCTGGATAACGCGGGCTAGCGCCAGTAGCCCTAGGCCAAGTCGACATTTACCATCGGGTGATCGTCGCAAGAGTGAATGGGCTTCGAGTGTGACAACTAATCGATACACAACTGTTCGACCGACGTCCAACTTGTGGCTCAGTTCGGTGACGCTCAAGCCCTCAGGGTGTTCGGCCAAGACCTCCAGCACGCCTAATCCGCGATCAAGCGTTTGAGAGGTTTCCTTGGTCACGCCCCCACCTAACCACTGCGGGGAGGTAAAAACAAAGTGCCCCTCGATACTGAGGGGCACTTTGTTGTGAAAATGAATTGATGTAAATCGGGTTTCTACCCTGTGTTAGACGAGTTTCTTGAGCTTGCTGCGCAGCATGAATGCAGCGATGATTTCGTAGATACCAATGATGACCAGCCAGATACCAACGATCAATGCGAGAGTTGCAAGTGAAATCAGTGGCTGGGTCAAAATGATGACTCCACCGATGAGCATGATCAGGCCAAAGAAAATATTCCATCCGCGGCCTTCTTTGGAATCAAATCCCATAAATAGGCTTGCAAATCCGCGGAAAAGGAATGCGATACCGATAAAGATTGCCAATAGTTCAGCGGCGTTGATCGCACTACGGATTGCAAAAATACCGAGGATGATCGAAAGCACACCGGTGATCAGAAGGAGAACACGTGTGCCACCGGTGAGTCCGTGGGCAAATGATCGAATAATTTCAAAAATACCCGAGATGATCAGGTAAATTGCGAACAGGATCGCAACCACAACGATTGTCGCTCCAGGCCACACCAGCGCCATGATTCCGACGGCGAGGGAAATAATTCCACCAAGGAGAAGAACTCCCCAGCTACGGCCGAGGGCGACCAACATATTTTCGTCGGCTTCCATTTCAAGTTGGGATGTCATTCATTACCTCCATATTTGTGCCTCAGTTAGGCCATGCAGCAAACGGCTATACGTTATTCCTAAATTCCCGAAATTCGAGCGTGCCATGCCGCAATTGCCCCAATTAGTTCACTCGTTGGAGGAAATTCTGGGTTTCAGCCCTCTTCGGTGCATCAAATACCTGATTTGCCGTACCGGACTCCCACACCACGCCATCTCGCAGGAAACACACCTGGTCGGCGATCTCTTTGGCAAAAGACATTTCATGGGTTGCCATAACAATTGTTAATCCACCCTCGCGCAACTCACGGACGGTGTCAAGTACTTCGCCGACGAGCATCGGGTCTAGGGCTGAGGTGATCTCGTCGAACAACATTATTTCGGGTTCCATCGCGAGAGCTCGAACAATGGCCACCCGCTGAGACTGGCCACCGGATAACCGGTCGGGATAATCGTGGGCTTTAGCTTCAAGGCCAAATCGTGTAAGTAGCTGCATTGCGGCCTCAATCGATTCCTTCTTAGATCTTTTAAGCACGCGGGTTGGACCGAGAGTGATATTTTCCAGTACTTTCATGTGTGGGAAAAGGTTGTAGGACTGAAAGACAATGCCAATCCGCCGTCTAATTGCATCAAGGTCCGCATTAAACGCTGTCACATCCAGTTCGGAATTGACCACAATACTTCCGGCATCAACGGTCTCTAAAGCATTGATGCAGCGGAGCAAGGTCGACTTACCTGAACCTGATGCCCCGATCAGCACCGTGGCTGAATGCGCTGCCACATCGAGTGAAATTCCTCGCAAAACGGGGTGTGTATCAAAGGATTTCCATACTCCATCAACGGTGATAAATGATTCGGATTCTGATTCAGATTCAAAGATCACGAGGCACCCCCTGCCTGCCTCTTGCGGGCCGAACGAACCTGAATCCAGTCGGCAAAACGAGTCATGGGAATGGTCAGCGCAATAAAGATGAGTGCGGCACCGACGTAGGGTGTGTAGTTGAAGTTTGCGGAGGTATCAATTTGGGCTCGGCGCAAAATCTCGATTGGTCCCAGGACCGCAACGAGTGCCGTATCTTTCTGCAGTGAAATAAAGTCATTAAGCAGTGGTGGCGTGACATTGCGCACCGCTTGGGGCAGGACTACGAAACGATTCGTTTGGAATGAAGAAAGCCCCAATGAGCGAGCAGCCATGGTCTGACTTGGGTGAACCGATCCGATTCCTGCCCGAAATACTTCAGCCACGTAGGCGCCGTAGGAAAGCACAAGGGCCGCTGTTCCCCAGAAAATTGCATCACTGGGAACACCCGGGAGTTGCAGGGCCGGCATGCCGAACCCCAAAAGGAAGATGATCAAAATTGTGGGGACCCCACGGAAAATATCAACGTAGAGGGTTGCCAATACTCGAACCGGCAAAAAAATCGGTGACTTGACGGTGCGCGCGAGCGCAACCAACAGGCCAACAATCAAAATGAGTGGCTCTGCTATCAAGAAAATGCGGACGTTGAGCCAAAAGGCTTGTAGGAGACCAGGAAATGACTCAACAAACTGGTCACCATCAAAAAAAGTTTTCTGAACCGCTTCCCAACCTGAACTCCGGCCGACCAATAAAACAATGACAACGACGAAGCCAAGCAAACTTGCAATTCCAATGAATGCGTCGCGGCGGGCCTTTTTACGCGAACGTTCCTGGCGCAGTGGGTCTATATAGACCGTGTCTGCGCCAGGAACGGGGTTGTTCACGTTGTGATCGAGATTAATTAATCGCAGTAGCTCGCGCGACTAGTTATTTATTCCGTGAAGTACGGGGCAGTTGTTCCGGCCAACCAGGCATCTTGGATCTCCTGCAGTTCGCCCGAGTCCTTCAATGTTGTGAGTGCTTTGTTGACACAGGTCACGAGTGGATTGCCCTTTTGGAAAAGCAAACCAAATTCTTCGCCACCGGCGGTTGCCGCGAATTGCCCGACAATTTTGCTGTTGTCAAACTCTGCAGCGGTTACGTAGTAGGCGGTGGGCAGGTCAACAACGATTCCATCGATCTGTCCGTTTTGCAATGCACTCTTAGCGTCATTCGTGTCATTGAAAACATAAGGCTCATTGGTTGGTTGGACAACTTCGGTTACGAAGTCAAGGCTGGTGGTTCCCACCTGAGCGCCAAGTTTGGCTTCTTTGAGTTCGGCAATTGTCGTTGCTCCAGCAATGGGTGAGTCATTAAACGACACGACTGCTTGGTTCACGGTGTAATAGCCATCAGAGAAATCAACGACCTCAGAACGCTCCGGAGTAATTGAGATTTGATTTATGTCAAAGTCGAAATTCTTGTCACCCGGTGCATAGGAAGTATTGAAAGGGACAACTTCCCATTTGACATCAGTGGGTGCAAAACCCAACTGAGAAGCCACCGCGTAAGCAACTGCGGATTCAAAACCTTCACCATTTGTGGGATCGTCATCGACGAAGTAGGGCGGGTATGCAGGGGTATCGGTACCAATTGTCAGCATTCCTGGACTGATGGTCGTGAGATTCTCGGCGGCGCACTCATCGGTTGCGGCGCTTTCGGCGGCGCTTTCTTCAATTGAGGTTTCTGCAGTCGCAGTTTCAGTGGCAGTGTCATCGCTTGAGGAACAAGCCGATAGCAAAAGTCCTGCTACCGCTAGAGATGCAACGCCTGCTAAACGAATTGATTTTCTCTGCATTTATTTTCAATCCCATCGGAAATAGTTGGTTAAATGGCGCGCTGGTTTGCGCTGACAAAGTCTCTCACTTGTTTGACCGGTGCTATGCCTAGCCCCTCTGATTGTCCTTTTATTCGCCGCCCTTGGGGAGAGACTTGTGTATTTTTTCGCAATCCGGGCAAATGGGGAACTTGGAAGGATCCCGATTGGGTGTCCATTTCTTGCCACACAATGCCTTTACCGGCGAGCCTGTGACAGCGCTTTCAACGATCTTGTTCTTCTCAACATAGTGGGCAAACTTCTCATGATCCCCATCGTCAAAATTCGAGGTTCGCTCTTCGGTGAGGACGCTGCCGAGTTCTTCTAATTCGGGTGCTGCAAGTGGAGTGCTCATGGGACGAGTCTACTTTCTTGGCCTTAAAAACGAGCTGGGATATGAAATTTGCTTTTTCTTCTTATACCCCCTAGGGTATGTACATGGCTACCGTTGATCTCACAGAATCCAGTTTCTCTGACACCATCAAAGGGAATCCAATCGTCTTCGTTGACTTTTGGGCTGCATGGTGCGGACCGTGTCGCAATTTTGCACCCGTATACGAAAAAGCCTCAGTATCAAATCCCGACATTGTTTTCGCAAAGGTGGACACCGAGGCTGAGCGGGGGTTGGCCGGGGGTTTTGATATCTCGTCTATCCCTACTCTCATGGCGATCCGCGACGGCGTTGTCCTTTATTCGCAGGCCGGCGCGCTCCCCCAAGAAAGTTTAGACAACTTAATCGCAGCTATTCGCGACGTGGACATGGAAGTGGTTCGCCAGGAAATTGCGAAATCAAATGAACCGGAGTAAAGACCATTTCGCAGAATAGGGGACCAAAGTCCCGCCTATAGCACTCTCGAATACGCCCTATATTGATGTATAACGCAGGATAAGGGAGGGGATTGAAGACACATGCCACAGCAACCGTTCGCACAAGTACCGTTAGATTCCAAATGGCATTGGCAGGATTTTGGCCACTGCCGCACTGTTGACCCGCTGCTTTTCTTCCACCCACAAAATGAACGCGGCTCTTCCCGTTCTCGCCGAGACCAGTCAGCAAAACGGGTATGCGCTTCGTGCCCTGTCCGATTGGAATGTGCCGACTACTCAATCCGGGCCCGCGAACCATATGGCGTGTGGGGCGGTTTAAGTGAAGTGGAACGCGAGGCCATCTACCGGAAAATTGATCAGTCGCGAGGTTCACGCCTCACGAATGTGCTCGGAAGCGGTATCGCTGCTGCAAAAGACCTAGTAAATGATGCAATCTCCGAAGAAGCATTGGGCATCTACCATTCTTCGGCGAGTTAACACCTGCTCCTAGACTTGGCGAATGAATGCAGATCTCACGGCTGATCACGTCCGGTCCCTTGGCCTTACCGGGCGGGACTTTTTACGTGAACTTGATTTCACCGCCGTTGAACTGAATTCGTTACTTGATTTGGCAGCCCGCCTGAAACAGTTGCGCAAGCAGGGCAGTGAACCCGAATTACTCAAGCGCAAGAACTTGGCTGCGATATTTGAAAAGACGTCAACTCGCACCCGCATTTCATTTAGTGTCGCTATGGCTGATCAGGGTGGGAACACCACCTTCCTTGACGGAGCTTCAAGCCAAATTGGCCACAAGGAATCCCCCGCTGATACAGCTCGCGTCTTGAGTCGTATTTTTGACGCAATTGAGTTTCGGGGTAGCGATCAAGCCGTGGTGGAAGAACTTGCTCAGAACTCATCGGTGCCGGTGTACAACGGGTTAACCGATCAATGGCACCCCACCCAGATGCTGGCTGACTTCCTCACGATGCGCGAGCACCAGAGCAATCCCCAGGAAATGCTGTCCTATTGCTACCTCGGTGATGCGCGAAACAATATGGGTAATTCACTGTTGATCATGGGTGCAATCATGGGTGCTGATACCAGGATTGTGGCTCCAAAAGTATTGTGGCCAGATCAAAGCGTGATCGATCAAGCACATGCGCGAGCACAAGACAGCGGCGCAAAAATAACCCTGACCGAAGACATCGCTGAAGGGGTAGCGGGCGCAGAGTTTGTACACACCGACGTTTGGGTATCTATGGGTGAATCCAAAGACGTGTGGCAGGAGCGCATTGAATTACTCAAGCCCTATCAGGTGAATCAAGGGGTGCTTGACCTAGCCGCAAGCAACGCTAAAGCGATGCATTGTCTACCTGCCTACCACGACACCAAGACGGTGATTGGCGCGCAAATTGCCCAGGATTTCAATCTCCACAGCGGAATTGAAATCACGCACGAGGTATTCGAATCCCCCGCAAACATCGCATTCGATCAAGCAGAGAACCGGATGCACACGATTAAATCAATTCTCGTGGCAACCCTTGCCTAATTAGTTAGGCGCTCTTCAACCGATCGCGTAACCCTTGGAGTTGGTTGTTGAGTTCGGCAGGAACCCGATCACCGAACTCCGCGTAATACTCTTGGGTCAAATCGGTTTCAGCCAACCACGACTCGGCATTAACAGCGAAGAGCTCAGCGAGCTTTTCCTCTGACAGGTTCAGGCCAACGGTGTTCAGTGCACCGGCTGCTGGGATCCGACCGATGGGGGTGTCAACCGCTTCGGCCTTGCCACTGAGTCGATTAACAATCCATTCGAGAACCCGTGCGTTTTCGCCGAAACCAGGCCAGATGAATTTGCCGTCGGTGTCCTTGCGGAACCAGTTCACGGAGTAAATACGTGGCAGTTTGTCTGCGCTGGTGAAACCACCGATCTTGAGCCAGTGACCCCAGTAGTCGGCCATGTTGTATCCGCAGAATGGCAGCATCGCAAATGGATCCCGGCGCAGTGCGCCAACGGTTCCTTCAGCAGCGGCAGTCTGCTCGCTGGACACCGATGAACCGACGAAGACGCCGTGGGCCCAGTCAAATGCTTCGGAGACCAATGGAACGTTGGTTGCCCGGCGACCACCGAAGAGGATTGCATCAATCGGGACACCCGTTGGGTCTTCCCAGTTAGGAGCAATAGACGGGCATTGGCCTGCAGGAACCGTGAATCGCGCATTGGGGTGGCTTGAGGGATCTGCCGAAGCAGGTGTCCAGTCATTACCCTTCCAGTCGATGAGGTGAGCGGGTACTTCATCGGTGAAACCTTCCCACCAGATATCACCGTCATCGGTTAGCGCCACGTTGGTGAAAATCGAGTTACCGATGAGTGAGCGGACCGCATTCGCGTTGGTGCTCATGCCCGTTCCGGGCGCAACACCAAAGAATCCCGCTTCTGGGTTGATCGCATACAGGCGACCATCTTCACCAAATCGCATCCAGGCAATGTCATCTCCGATTGTTTCTACTTTCCAACCGGGAATTGTCGGCTCAAGCATTGCAAGGTTTGTTTTTCCGCACGCGGAAGGGAATGCGGCCGTAATGTACTTAACGTCGTTTGCTGGTGATGTCAGTTTCAAAACCAACATGTGCTCGGCCATCCAGCCTTCGTCACGGGCCATGGCCGAAGCAATACGCAATGCGAAGCATTTCTTGCCAAGCAATGCGTTGCCGCCGTAACCGGAGCCATAGGACCAAATCTCACGGGTTTCAGGGAAATGAACGATGTACTTAGTGTCATTGCACGGCCAAGCGACGTCAGGGATTGAAGCGCCCGATGCATCAACGAGTGGGTAGCCGACCGAGTGCACGGCTGGGACGAATTCACCGAACTCGCCAATTTCATCAAGTGCAGCTTGACCCATGCGTGTCATGAGCTTCATGTTCACAACCACGTAGGGAGAGTCGGTAATCTCAACGCCCAGTTGGGCGATTCGTGAGCCAAGTGGTCCCATCGAAAATGGGATGACATACATGGTGCGACCGCGCATTGCACCCTTCATTAAGCCATTCAAGGTCGAACGCATATCCGTCGGTTCCATCCAGTTGTTGGTGGGACCTGCGTCAATTTCTCGTTGGGAACAGATATAGGTGCTGCTCTCAACACGAGCCACGTCACTTGGGTTCGAACGGGCGAGGAATGAGTTGGGACGTAGATCTTTATTGAGCCTGATCATGGTTCCCGAATCAACCATTTGGTTGGTCAGTCGCGTCCACTCGGCTTCAGAGCCGTCGCTCCACTCAATGGCGTCCGGCTCCAACAAGGTTGCCATTTCGTCAACCCACTCGAGGAGTTGCTTATTTTGGGTGGGTGCTGAATCGAAGTCGAGACGAGCGGCCATGGGTTCACTTCCTTGCGATGGTGGGCGACGAGATTTTTTGGTTCCCCAAGCATGCACCCTCACGGCCGATTCCGCCACCGATCCGAGGGTGATCTACCGCACGTGTGACAAAGGGCACAAAACGGGGGGTTACCCCTGTGGGCCAACGAATGTTAGGCCAATGACTAGCGTTTGTTAGGCCAATGAAAGGAATAACTTTTCGAGCTGCTCCCGGGTCATCGGTGCAGCATCGCCTTTCTCAAAACACTCCTGCATCCCGGCCGCAACGACTTTGAATCCGGCCCGGTCCAGGGCCTTAGATACCGCCGCAAGCTGGGTCACAACCTCGGTGCACCCCCGACCAGTCTCAATCATGTTGATGACACCATCGAGCTGACCCCGAGCACGCTTTAGCCGGGTAAGTACCTCGGTGTTGATCTCTGGTTCAAGATTCATAGGGAAAGACTACCCTCCTTGCCATATACCCGCAGGGGTATCCCCACTGGGGTGATGTGTGGCGAACCTTGTACAGCAGCCATGGGTGAAACTGCCGGCGGCCCTGCAACGGCCTACGGTCCCCGGGCTTACTCTGGCTTCTGTGAATTCGCAGAACCCAGCGCGTAACTCCGCGCCAGCGGGGCTTTACTCATGAGTGGGGAACTATGAGTGGGAAAATCGCACTCGTGGGAAGTGGTGAATACCTCCCGGTCATGCAGGATCTAGAAGCCTGGCTGCTCGAAGATCGCCCACGCACCTACGTTCAGATCGCGACAGCGGCAGCCCCCGAAGGTGAACGCTCACTCGCGCGTTGGCATCAACTGGGCAAGGAAGCCGCCCAACGACTTGATGCACAACAGGTAGTAATCGACATTAAAAATCGAAAAGACGCGGGCGACCCAAAAATCGTTGACGCGATTGCCGGAGCAGGATTGATTTACCTCTCCGGTGGGAACCCCCATTTTCTTGCTAAAACTTTGCGCGACACCCTTGCTTGGAAAACCATTCTGGAACAGTGGCGTAGCGGGGCATCCATCGCAGGTTGCAGCGCGGGAGCCATGGCGCTGTGCGGATACGTACCTAATTTCCGTCACCCAAAGGAAGGTGGCGACTCGGGGCTTGGGTTGATTCTCAACGCACGGGTCATTCCACATTTTGATCGCTACTCTCGTTTTATCCCTGACTTCGCATTAAAACCACTACTTACCGATGGACAGAAAATAATTGGCATTGATGAGAGCACTGCACTGACAAGTAGTGGGCCCGGTGAGAATCATGCGCGAGAGTGGGATTTTCGAAGTATCGGTGAAGGGTCGAGTTGGCGCATTGAGTCTGATCGCAAGTATCGAATCAATAGCCCCATCGAGCTGCTAGTTGATTCACTTGGATGAGTACATAGAGGAATTCCCGGAAACTCAATCACTGGGACGCGGGATCCGAACGTTTAAACCCCGCAGGAGCCGGATCACTAAATCACAACAATTCGCGGTGGACAATCCCAGAGATTTAACAATTCTCTATGAAGACGCACTTCTTAGTTGGCCAAGCCCACCGACTGCCCTCTATCTTGATATTGGTTTTGGTAACGGGGTTTCAACCCTTCACTTTGCCCAAGCGAAGCCGCAGGCAGCGTTCCTGGCGATCGATGTCCACACACCCGGAGTCGGTGACTTGCTCTCGGAACTTCACACCCAAGAGATCACGAACGTGCGGGTAATGGAAACCGATGCGCTCGCTGTAATGGAAAATATGATCGCACCCAATT
>JBIHZX010000047.1:0-12055 GCA_044240195.1 Candidatus Nanopelagicales bacterium
GGATCCGGCCGATTACCTCTGCAATGGAACCTTCTTCGTTCCAGGCCGGAATGGCCACCAAGGTTTTACGACTACTCACAAGGTGGACGTTAGTCCAAGTCCCCCCGTTAGCGCCTGAGGCGTGCCTGCTCAGGTCTGATTCAACGCCTGCCGGTAAATGGAAGCGCTTTCCCGAGCTGTCTTCTCCCACGAGAACTGGGCGGCCTGCGCGAGTCCTAATTCACGTAACCGGGCTCGTTCCGTTGGGTCAGAAAGTACTGCGTCCATATGCTCCGCCAACTGCGCTGAATTTCCCGGAGTGAAATAACGGGCAGCGAGTCCGCCCACCTCTGGCAAACTGGACGTATCCGCCAAAATCTGAGGGGCACCTGATGCCAGTCCTTCAAGGGTGGGCAAGCCAAACCCTTCATAGCGTGATGGGACGACACACATTTCCGCCTGCGCGTAGATCGACGGGAGTTGCTCCTCGGTCGCTGACAACCACTTGATTCGGTCCCCATCTCCCAGTGTTGCCCATTGCTTTCGCTCAGCCGGAGTAGGTTCCCCGCCACCGACGTATAGAAGTGTGACATCGGGGTAGTCACCTGCAATTCGCATAAACGCCTGCGTCAGTGTCCAAGCATCCTTGTAGCCCGATCGATTTCCCACATGCAACACATATCTGCTCGGCAATGTTGGGTCAAACATTGCACCGGGGTTGAATGCTGGATTCGCACCCAGGTACACAACGGACATGGGTACCTGAAGATCAGGCCAAATTCTTTGGACGTCATTGAGGGTTGATTGCGATATACAAATCACATGATCGGCTGCTTCCAAAAACTTTCGCTTCCTCGTTGCAAAATCCAAGCGCCTCTTTGTGTTTCGCATTAGCTCGGGGATCATGTCGTAGACGGTTACGATTCGCTTGGCATTCTTATAACGATAAAGACCCGGAGGTAAGTAAAAGGTGTGGTGAACAATCTCAGCTTGACTGTCGAACTGTCCGGGCATCGTCTGTCGAAACAAACCCTGAACGGTTGTCTTAGAACCCTTGGGGTTGAGTACATCACGTAACTGAGGATCCGTTAATACGTAGTCATTAATGATTGGCCGGGCAAAAGGAAGAAGATTAATGTCAAGATCTGGGTTGGCCACGTACTGTTTCATCACCTCATAAAAAAGTCGTGAGATGCCACCGTGCTTTTGAAGAGCAAAAATCTGCTCATCGACGGCAACTTTCACAACACAACCTTACTGGAAGTGTTCACGAATTATTGCGCGGCGAATTGATTTTGAGTTGCTCAGCGACACGCTGCACGTATTCTTTCCATGTTGGCACTCGAGCTTGATCCGATCCGCTCACCGGCTGCACCACCTGGTGGGTGAATACCTGATCGAGAGGAATGCGTTGCGCCCCGTAGCTTTCCATAATCTCTGCGGCCGGCTGGATACCGTCAAAGAGGACAGGGGTTCCCATCTGGATCGACTCCAAAACAGGAATTCCATAACCTTCAATTCCATAGGAGAGAAATAGATCAGAATCCCGGACAATCGTGGCAACCTCTTGATCGGTGGCTCCTTGGGTCCAGCGGATGGGGAGTCCCCTTGCTATTGCGTGCTCAATTGCGTCATTGAGATAGATATCAACTGATGCTGGTTTGCCCACAATATGAAGTTCAATGTCTCGATCTGGGTGGTTGGTCACCGCCCGCGCAAATGCTTCAAGGATCTCAAGTGGTGCCTTGCGAGCTTCAATTGTTCCCAGCCGTAGATAACTGGACGTTGACCTGGTCTTGCGTTCCTTGGTCCTTGCGGGAATATGGTCGCCACCGGGATGCGCTACAAGAGTTGACTTACTCGGATCACGGCGCAAGGTTTCCATAATCGAATCCTTGGCGTAATCGCTAATACAAATGAGAGTGTCTGTGCTGCCGACTAGACGAAAGAATTCGCTGACATTGGCCAAAGTGCCGGGGGTGAACATGTAATTACTCGGGTGGGTCATGGGGAGAACGTCGTAGCCGATCATTGCGGTGGGGAAAATTTGTTGGAACGCTTCAAAGCGCCTGAGCACGCGTGGTTCATAACTCACTTCAGGCAGAAACCAAAGGGTGAACATATTCATTAACTCAGACTCGGAGCACGTTGCTGTTACGAGGTTTCTTACGTGCTCGGTAACGGCAGCACCCAAATCTAATCCAGTGATTCCGGAATCAAAAGGGATGCTTAATAACTCATACGCCTGGTTGGGTGTGAGCAACTTGAATTGATTCTCGCTGGGAACAACGAAATGTGCTGGTAAGTCTGTTGGCCACTCTTTGGCAAGATACTGCAAAACCCGTTGCACCCCAGAGGCAAATGGATCCAGGACAAACTGTTCAATATCTATTCCAACAACGTGATTCGTATTTTGCATTAGTTATTCACCCGCGCATTCGTTCCGTTGGTGAGGTGCTGCAGGAGTTGACGGGCGTATTGCTCGGGTGACTTTTCTGTTAGGTATTGCCGGCGTTGTGACTCAATATCTTCCGGGTTGTGAGGGTTTGCGATTCGTTGCTCAATTGCTTGGGCGACCATGATTGCACTGACGTCGTCAGGGAGACGGTCAATAAATGCAGGTGTGTCAACATCAACGCACACACCACGACTTCCCAGTGCTGGAGTGCCATAGGCCGCCATGTCACTTAATGGACCGGCCACACCCAATAAAGGGCTGATTCGTAACTGCACACCGAGGTCAATTGCTAAAATGTAGTCACGGTATTCGGCCTCGCTCGTGTAGCCGGTAATTGCGAAATCAAATATTCCTGTGTGTTGTGCGCGCTCTTCGAGGGATGCCTGCACCTCGGGTTGGGCCGAACCAACAAGGTGTAGTGACACCGTGTGTCCCCACTGTGTGAGCCAGGCTGCTGCTTCTACGAGGACGTCGGCCATTTTGGTGCGCGTATCGATGAACCCAAAAGATGCCAAGTGAATTGTGTTTGCGGGGTGCTGATCAAAACCTAGATTACGACGGGCCTGCGCTCGCATTTCGTTGGTTATCTGATCGGTTTGTGGAGCGCGGTAGACAGCAAAGGGCAGGATCACCGGATCCAACCCAGATTCTTTGAAGATTCGTTCTTGGGCCATGGGGGTGTGTAGAAACAGTTGCTTCACTTTGTGTGCGACTTCCCAGTAGCTGGCATTTTGTAGCAGTCGAAGGTCATCAAGTTGTTGGTAAAAAGGTGGGTAGATTGCTGTTCGCCCATTGGGGTCTTTTGTTTTGATCATCATTTGCTCAACCCCGCCGCCGGCGTAGGTCGCGTAGTACTCAACTAACCGGGTGTCATGCGAGATCACGACCGAATCAGTGAAGTCCAGTGCCTTGAAAAATGGTAAATGAAAACTGCTGTTGCCTAAAACGTTGATGAAATGGTCGAACTGGTCCGTGTTGGATCCTGCAAGAACTTTATGAATTGAGTCAAATGTGATTCCCGAGTTGGGGAGTTGTGTGTCAGCGCCGCTGGTAGTGAACACGGTGAGGTCAACGAGTTTGGCGAGTTCTACTGCAGTCGCCGCACTGAAATCAGCAACGCCTGACTGTTGCGGTGGCCAGGGAGTTGCCAAGGCGATTTTTGGATCACTCCCGCTCACATGAATGTGTCCTTGACGACCGGAGGGAAGGCTGCGGAAGTTTTTGAGTTGGTCGTGCACTGCTTGTTCCACGGTCACGTGCTTGTGTTGGGCGAGGCTTTCTGCCTGCCGATTGCGGATCCGAGCACTCCCCCGCGTGGCAGTTATTGCTTGGGCCAGTCCACTAATGTCACTGGGAGCCGCCATGAAAGGCCCCGTACCCAGTAGTTCGCGGTGTGGCGGAATGTCAGATGCAACAACCGGTGCACCAGATTGAACAGCCTCGATCACTGGGAGTGATAGTCCTTCATCGAAACTGGTAATCAAGACAACACTGGCGCTCTGGAAAAGTTCCAGTAATTCTTGCTCACTTAATCGCGGAGCTGTCGTTGTTTCTCCTTCGCGAATCGCGGCTCTAATCGACATGTGATGAATAGTGACCCAGTGACCTGACATTCCAACAACCACAATGTTGCGTTGCGTGTCGTTAGCTGTTTCCAGTCCTGCGGCAGCAAGGGCGCCGAGTGTGTTTTTACGATGTTCATCTCCCGTAATAATCACAATCGGGCCGCGGGATGTGTCTTGATTTGGGTTGACTTGGAGAAAGTTCACCAAGTTTTCCGGCCACGCCACCACAAAGCGAGTGCCTTCCGGGTCCGCAATTCCGAGAAACTTCTGCGCTTGCTCACTGGTGTAATGGGAATTGGTGAAAAAGGTGTCATAGGTTCGTAGCGCGTCGATCTGGGATCCGTACTCTCCGCGAGTGAAGTGATAGGTCAGGTAGACCGCGGGGTAATGCAAAGGAATGAAGTCGTGCACCATCGCGATCTTGTGCGCAGTGGAATGTAGGACAGGAAGGATTGGTTGCAGTGAAGCGGTCATTGGGGACGGTTCAAAGAACGCGCAGAATTCCACGGCGCGTTCTGGGGTTACCCGCCGAATTTGTTCGCATTCACCCGCCGTCTTTGCATCGAGTTCAGCTAGCGCCGGGTCGATGAGCAGGACAAGTCGTTGATCACCAAAGTCTTTTCGGATCTGATCCAGTGCGACATAGGCGTATCGACCGATTCCTCGGGTTGCATACTGTGCGGCTTGAAGGCAACGTGCGTCAAAAAGAATTTTATTTCCCGTGACCTGAATTTTTGACGGCTGTTCAAAAAGCGTCAATCTATTTCTTAGGTGGGTTTCAATCCGACCAATTTCATCTTCTAGGCCGTCGAGTCGGTCACTCAGTTCACCGTCACTATCCCGATCACTTTCTTGGAGCCAGGCCCGCGCATATTGCGCATCTTCTTCAGTGAAACTCAGTGGATCCAAACCACCCTTGGGTGGATCAGTTGAATTGTTGGGATTCATCCAGGTTGGTGTAATAACACTGTTGGAGGGATCTGGGTCAAGAAAAGCGGGGAGCGTATAGGTCACAAGTGCCTGCTCAACGAGGCGTAGGTGACGACGGCTTACTAATCGACGTTGCACGGGTGGCGGCATTTTGTTTAATGCCAACTTGCCCCAATAAAGCGCAACCTTGGGGCTCTTTTTCACTTTGTCGGAAAAAGACTCGCCGGGCGCCATGATTAAACCTTAGCTTTCACGCGACGTGGTCGTGCCAAAGCGCGTTGGGATCTTTCAACAATTCAAGGTCGTACTGAACCATTCGTGTGGCAATCTGATCAAAGTCAACCGTGTGCCGCCAACCAAGTTCAATGTATGCCCTTCGGCTATCCCCCACGAGTAGGTTCGTATCCACTTTGCGCAGGTTGTCACTGGTACTAACAACGTAGTCCTGCCAGTTGGTTATTCCCACAGCGGAAAAAGCTCGTTGAACAAAGAATGAGAGACGGTGTGAGATCCCCGTTGCCAAGATGAAATTGCTAGGGGTGGGGGCGCCCAACATGAGCCGCATGCACCTGACGTAGTCCGGTGCCCAACCCCAGTCGCGAGCAACTTCAATGTCACCTAGTTCCAAAATCTCTTGCTGTCCTTGGGAAATCTTGGCAACCGCCATAGAAATTTTGCGAGTAACAAAACCTTCACCGCGTAATGGTGACTCGTGGTTGTACAGAATCGCAGCGGTCGCGAACAAGTTTTGTTCCTCCCGTGCTCTTTTAAGCAGTGCGATTACTTCGGCTTTGGACTGCGCGTACGGGGATTTGGGCTCGGGAATACTTTCCTCGGTTTGCGGGGCTTTATCAACGCCTTCAAAGATCGTTCCACTGGCTGCGGCAACTAGTTTTGGTGAATGGGATTTACCCTGCAGTGTTGCCATTCCGCGTAAAATTGCTTGCACGGACCCCACGTTGACTTCATGGGTGAGTTCAGGGTTGTTGACCGACTCGACAATTGAACTGATTCCACCAAAGTTGTAGATCTCGTGGGGGTTGGTGTCAACAACTGTTTTTTCCATGTGGTCTTGATCGCTTAGTTCAACTTCAAGGATTCTCACTTCGGGTGCGTAACGCAACAGCGTGTCAGCGCCAGTTCCCGGCTTAATCAGACCCGTGACCTGGTAACCCTCATTAATCAATATTTGGGACAGGATCGTTCCGTCTTGTCCGGCAACACCGGTGATTAACGCTTTCTTGGAGTTGTCAGGCATTGTGGTGTCTAGAACTGCCCCTCGGAAGCGCCCTCAAGACGAGCAATATCGGCGTCAACCATGATCCTGGCCAACTCCGGTGGGTGCACCTTGGCTTCCCAACCCAACTTGGCTTTGGCTTTGCCGGCATCTCCGATTAATTCATCAACTTCGGTCGGGCGCAGGAACTTGGGATCAAACTTGACGTAGTCCTCCCAGTTCAAGCCAGCGTGCTCAAATGCCAGCGACAAGAAATCTTTGATTGTGTATGCGGTTCCTGTTGCCAGAACAAAGTCGTCGGGCTCACTAGCCTGCAACATGCGCCACATGCCATCGGTGTATTCGGGTGCGTAGCCCCAATCGCGAATGGAGTCGAGGTTGCCCATCCATAATTCGCTTTGCAAACCTTTTTTGATTTTCGCAACCGCCATGGTGATCTTGCGAGTAACAAATGTTTCACCACGACGAGGTGACTCGTGGTTGAACAATTGACCGTTGACGGCGAACATGTCGTAGGCCTCACGGTAGTTTCGCGTGATCCAATAGCTGTACACCTTCGCTGCGCCATACGGGCTGCGTGGATAAAAAGGTGTGTCCTCATTTTGTGGGGGTGGGCTTGCACCGAACATCTCACTGGTACTGGCCTGATAGAACCGAATTGACTTATCAACGCTGCGAATCGCTTCCAGGACATTCAGGGTTGAAATACCCGTGGCCTCAGCGGTGTAGAGGGGCTCGTCAAATGAAACCCGAACGTGGGACTGGGCCGCCAAGTTGTAAACCTCATCGGGGTGAAGCTCCGAAATTAACTGGTGGATCCGAGCCGCGTCCGTTACGTCGCCGTAGTGCAAAAACAGGTTCTTCCCCGGTAGGTGGTCGTCATGGTGCAGGTGGTCGATCCGACCCCGGTTAAAGCTTGAGGAGCGGCGGACCAGCCCGTGGACTTCATAGCCCTTTTCCAGCAGCTGCTGGGCCATATAAGAGCCGTCTTGACCGGTTACACCGGTAATTAAGGCACGTTTGGGCTGCGTCACAGTTTCCTCCGAGCGGGTGTTCTAAGGAGTGAATCGATATCCGGATAACCCTATCGCGCATGGGGGGCTGCCCCTACCTTCATCAGTGGTTTGTGAGGGCATTGATGTCGTGGGTGGGTAGGCTGAATTTATGAGTGCGGTAGCGAATCCTTCGGTCTTAGCACTCGTTGCCACCTATTCACCCGACTCGAACCTGCTTGCCCTGGTGGGCAGCCTGAGTTCGCAGGGAATTCCTGTCGTGGTCTCGGACGACGCATCACCGTGTACTGCAGACTCGGTGCTGCGGGAATGCGGTCTTGTTGCTGGAGTAAGCGTGATTCGCCACGATCACAATGAAGGGATTGCTCGGGGCCTCAATGAAGGCCTGCGCAGAGCACGTGATTTGGGGTGTAGCTGGCTGCTCACGAGTGATCAAGACTCCACGTTCCCCGATTCCTACGTTGCTGAGATCTCTGCCTTTGCGCAATCAATGGGTTCCCTGTGGGAGGACTCGGTGCGGGTGGGGGCTGTTGGCGCTGGGATCGTGATCAACGCCAGCGGGCAATTGAAGTATCCGATCACAGAGGTTGGGAGCGCCTCAGGGCCTGTTGAGACCACCGAGGAAGTAATTGCATCGGGGACGCTGTGGAATGTTGGTGCTCTCCTTGAGGTCGGTGGGTTTGATGAATCCCTGGGTCTTGATGCGGTTGACGCCGCTGCATGCCTGCGATTGCGTGAAGCGGGCTACCGAATAGTTGTGGCCCCTGACCTTCGCATGGAACACCAGTTGGGTAACTCGCGTTCAGTTCAACTACTGGGTCGCACCGTTTTGGCGACGGGTCACAGTGGCGAACGCCGAGCCACCATGATGCGCAACCGACTGCGTTTGGCACCCGCTGAATTCAAACAATCACCCAAGCATGCGTTTCGCACCCTGCGAAGAGTGGGTGTCAACGCGCTGCTGGGGGCCACCGTTGAAGGTGATCGTTGGGGGAAAATCAAGGGAAGTATCAGGGGGCTACGAGGAAAAGGCACGGTCTAACCCGAGCACATTCAAGGATTCACGCTCATGTTCGGGAAATATGTGCCATTTGAGATATTTTCTGTGAAAAACTAAAAATACGAATAATATTACTTATGTATTTTTTCACCTCACGGATGTCAATTGTCGGCACTGTTCTTGCCCTGACTGCTGGGTTGGTACCGAGCGCACAAGCCGTTGGTGAGAAACCTGCGCCTGACACGCTGGTCCCGGTCATGGACACCGAGTTCTACCAAATTGCCTCGCGCAAGATCGCTGTTCCCGTTGGTTCTCCCTACATCACGGCCCTGGGTCCTACCAATGTGCTGAGCCTGGATTGGGATTTCGAACTCGCAGTCACTGATATCAGTAATGGAACTTCGCGAGCATTAGGTTCATTGGGTTTACCCGCTGAGAGCCGGGTGCTCGATATCTACTGGGATTCATTGATGTCGCGCAATGGTAGCGGCGCGAATGTGATGGTCGCCTACGGCGAATATGGTGTTGATAAGTGTCGTCGGTCGGTTTTGCGCGAGGCTCGGATTGATCTCACCGGTGCAGGGGCAAACTCTTTAGGGACAGTTTGGTTCACTTCACCGTGTTATCCGGCGATGGAGGGTTACCCGCTGGCTCAATCAGGTGGTCGAATCACGCGGGCACTCACGTCAATTACTGGAGTAAAGAATCCACGACAATTTTTCTTCACTATTGGTGATTTTGCATTATCTCGTGCGCAAATGGATGCACTTCCGGCCAAGAGTCGCAAGTACCTCACCACGGCCACGCTGTTGACGGGGCCGCGGGAAGCTCAAATATGGGCACGCGGACTGCGTAATGCCCAAGGCTTGACCACCGCATTCGTTGATAACAAGAACGTACTACTCGCGACACTGCACGGTCCGCGTGGTGGCGACCAGATCAACATTGTCGAGCGCGACGGGGATTACGGTTGGCCGTATTTCTCCTATGGAACGCCTTATGGTGGCGACCAAGCGCAGAACACCGCAAAAAATCAGGGCTACACCAACCAAAAATACCCACCGCTCTTTGCCTGGGTCCCTTCCATTGGACCAACATCGGTCATTCAAGTGTCCGGACCCACATATTTCTCTTGGTGGGGGAATGGACAAAACACCTCCGATGTAATCGTGAATGGGATGGGAACTCACTGGTTGTATCGGCTGCGTATTGATGGCGGTGCCGTTCGGTATGTCGAACCTATTTTCACCGGGGTGCGGTTGCGGACTCTGATCAAAATGCCCAATGGCACCCTCGTCGGTGGCATTGACGCCAGTTCTTCGGAATTAATTGTGTTTTCACCGAGTTCGATTTGGGACGCCGCCGGTGGTTACAAAGCTCTCTAGCGCGAGTCTCGTTAGGGCTTAATTTTTGACTTCAAGTTGCGCGCTTTTTCTAAAGCGCGCCATGACTTACTCGAGAGGACTGCGGAAAGTGCCGCGGTGTCCCGGCCGCCGTCAGCGACCGTGCTGGTTAAAACGGGTGGTAGTTCAATAATGTGGGTGAAGAATTCCGCAAGACCCTGAGCGAATCCATTCCAGGTGTGTGCACTGATTGCGCGCTGCAACTCACTTACCCGCTTATCACGTGCCTCCGGGTTGTTGAGAAGGTGAATGATGTCGTTCGTGTAGGACTGGATACTCCACGTTGTCGGAATGTCGGTCAATTGCGCGATCTCCGCCAATGGACCGAAGTTGGTGAATGTGGCTGGGGTGCCCATAGCTGCAGCTTCATAAGGAACAAACCCAAATCCTTCGGCACTCGTGGGATAAAGAGCCACTGAGGCGTTGGCGAGCAGCCATGCCCGGCTAGCACTGGTGACATGTTCGGCGGTATAGACGGATCCGCGCAGATCAACGTGTTTGCGGATCAGTTCGGTCTCCCTATCACGGGAACTACTGCTTTTCACATGCAAACCAACCAGCACGAGATCACACGGTGTTCCCGACTCGAGGACCTTCTCCCAGACAGCAATCGCGAAATCACGATTCTTGTGTTGGAAGTCGTTACCCAAAACCACAATGAATGGTTTGGTGGTCAAAGACTTTTTAATGGCGAACACATCCGCATCGGGTTGCACCGGAATTTGTTCGGCTGTGACGTGATCTAGGCCCAGAGGTAATGGCTTCACCCGCTTCGCAGATAGGCGTGGCACCTCCGCAAGAAGTTGTCGAGCCACGTCAACACTGATGGTGGTGATGCCGTCAACACTGAGTGCAATTTTACGTTGCAAGGACCTGTACGCCAACCACGCATCGGTTGACCCGTGGTATCGAGGAATGTCGTAAGCGATTAAGTCAAGGTAGGTTGCAACAACTCGCCGTCCCAACTCACGAGCTTGGGAGATGTTGCTTCGCTGATCAATTTGGTTTGGGTACCAGACAATGTCGGCTTGTTCCGGTACTTGATCCATCGGTTGCAGAATCACTTTGGGGTTATCCGTGACATGCGCCGCGTAAGGGGGCAATTCCGCGAGACCGGTGAGTGTGATTGATTCAATATTCGGTTGGTTCGCCAATGCCGAGATCGCGGCAGTTGTTAACACTTGCGCTCCGGTTTCGTGCGGCCCTAACCAAGTGACGTCCACGTTCACGGTGATTGCGGTGGCGTTGATACTGCGACGGCTGATGTAATGGGCTGCAGCGCCACTGGGATCCGATAACTCCTGCTCGTCAACCACAGAGGTCGATACTGCTTCTGCGCTGAGGACATCGCGGTGATCTGAGAGCAACCAGTTGTGTCGTAGGCCCCGTTCGGTGGCCGCTTGCACCCAAGCCTCAACTGATTGCGGGTCCTGCGGATCAACCTCACCCAGCAGGTCGGTCAGATCCAAGGCGATCACCGTGACGGCACCGCCAGGCCCCGATTGCCGAATCACTACGCCTGGGTTGGTGGTGCTGCCCACCAGTGACACGGTGGCGATCCGAGGATCAGCATCAAAGATCCGTGAGATTTCCTCCATGCGATCCATGGTGAGCAGGGGCAGGCTGCCCACAGCGGTCAGTAGCCGCCCACTTCGGGTCTTCACTGGTTTCATAGGAAATTCCTAACGGGCTTCATACATTCGATCAAGCTCGGGCTTTAGTGCAACAGAGTAATAGGGATCCACCTGATACTTTGCATTCCAACGCTGCGCGAACACTTGCGCCTCGGTTGGGTCGGCTTTCTTGCGAACTATCGATGCCCCTTCGTGGTGGGTGAAATGCGCATACGGTGTCCAGGCAACGCGGTACCCAAGCTCACGCATGCGCAAACAAAAATCAACGTCATTAAAATCGCGGGCAAAAACGGTGTCGAAGCCGTTCAGTTGATCGAATAACTCGGTTCGGACGAGAAATGCTGCCGCTGTTACCGCGCTGTAGTTGCGCGGGGTGAGGGTTGCGCCGAAGTAGCCGTATTCGTTGCCACTTTTAGCAATCCATGGGTGGGTTGGTCCACTGGGCAACATCACCATTCCTACATGCTGCAAACGACCGTCGGGGTAGGTCAATTTCGCCCCGGTAATGCCTACACCGGTGTTTTGCCCAACTTCAAGTAGTCGAGTGATCGGCTGGGATTCGGCGACCGTTGTGTCGTCGTTGAGTAGTAACAGGTATTCCCCGGTTGCTGCGGTGCGACCAAGGTTGATTGCTTCTGCGAAATTGAAATTCGTGGTGCTGTAAACAATCTGTTGGTTAGCACCGGGGATTGGTGCCAACTCACCGGTTGTCACCACGATTACTTCGAACTCTGTTTGGGTTTCAGTTTCTCGTAAGGTTTTGATCGCCTTATTGACCATGGGAATACCGGATTTGTGGTCCTTGGTGCCAATTGTTGGAATGATCACCGAAACTT
>JBIHZX010000011.1:0-34374 GCA_044240195.1 Candidatus Nanopelagicales bacterium
GCCATTTTGGCAATTTCAATTTCGGATTGACCAACTCCTACCGTCTCAATGATTATGACGTCAAAGCCGGCAGCGGAAATCACTTTCAGGACACTGTAAATAGTTCCTGTCAGTCCACCGAGGTGTCCTCTCGATGCCAGGGAACGGATAAATACCCCAGAATCCAAGGCGTGGTCTTGCATTCGGATCCGATCACCGAGAAGTGCGCCTTTACTGAAAGTTGATGAAGGATCCACAGCCAGAATCGCAATGCTTTTGCCTTCACCTCGCAGTTGAGTGATCAACGCTGAAGTGGACGTTGATTTACCTACCCCGGGGGGACCGGTAATACCCACAATGTGTGCACTGGGTGTCGGAATGGATGCGAGCAGTTCAGTTGAACCTGGAGCAGAATTCTCAACCAGCGTTATTTGTTGGGCCAACTCACGAATCTGCTCGCCCGTCACTTCACCTGATCCCATGTAACAAGGTTATTCGCATGGCCTGGCCTGTTGTCAGGGGACACGAATGAGTAAAGCGTCTCCTTGCCCTCCACCGCCGCACAGACCGGCCGCGCCAATTCCGCCCCCACGTCGGCGTAATTCATGAGCAAGGTGAAGGACCACACGAGCACCTGATGCACCTATCGGGTGACCAAGAGCGATCGCGCCACCGTTGACATTCACATGATCAATGTCCGCTCGCGCACCTGCATCGCTCAGGATTCGCGAAGAAATAATTGATACCGCGGCAAATGCCTCATTTATTTCGAAGAGGTCGATTTCTTCGAGACTAAGACCTGCTCTTTTTGCCGCGGCCAAAATCGCGCGCGCTGGCTGCTCATGCAAACTTGAGTCGGGTCCCGCAACATTGCCATGCGCTCCGATTTCGGCCAACCAGGTAAGACCGAGTTCAACGGCTTTGCTTTTGCTCATCACTACAACAGCGACAGCGCCATCAGAGATTTGTGATGCATTTCCCGCGGTCACCGTGCCTTCCTTGCTGAATGCCGGACGAAGCTCAGACAGGCTTTGTGCGGTTGTCTCTTCTCGAATTCCCTCGTCCATCGAGACGATAATGGGATCCCCTTTACGAGCCGGTATCTGGACCGGGACGATCTCGCTAGCGAGTAGCTCGCGTGCGGCCGCCGCACGTTGATGCGATCTCGCGGCAACTTCATCCTGTTCCTCGCGAGTGAGTTCATAGCGCTGGTTGTACCGCTCAGTTCCCGCACCCATAGCCTCTTTATCAAATGAACAGGTGAGGCCGTCGAGGGCCATTGAGTCCGCCATCGACCATTCGCCAAACTTGACACCCTCCCGCGAACCTAGGAGCAGGTGCGGGGCCTGAGTCATTGACTCCATGCCTCCGGCAACGACGCATTGGGCTTCACCCGCACGGATCAGTTGATCGGCTAGAGCAATCGCATCGATACCGGACAGACACATTTTGTTAATGGTGAGTGCGGGGACATTCATGCTTATTCCACCCAACACCGCGGCCTGCCGAGCTGCGTTTTGCCCGGCACCAGCCTGTAAAACCTGTCCCATGATCACGTAGTCAACTTCGGAGGCGGCGACTCCAGAGCGATCAAGCGCCCCAGCGATTGCGGCGCCACCCAGTTGCGCGCTCGACAAGGACTTGAGCGCTCCCAAAAGTCTTCCTACCGGCGTCCGCGCCCCTTCAACAATGACGCTGGGTTCAAAATCGCCACTAGTAATTCGGGGTTGCGTCATGTTGACTCCTTGACTTAATCACTCGTGGGCTCTTTTGCCCGCAATACCTGACAAATGTACATTAGTGGCATGCCTAATGAAACTGGAACTGACCTGAACAACTTGATACTCGGGATTGATCACGTTGGTATCGCCGTCCCTGACCTTGTCACCGGAAAAGCGCTCTTTGAGGGCATTCTTGGTCTTCATGAGCATCATGCTGAGGTGAATGAGAGCCAGGGGGTGAGTGAATCCATGATCGCTTTTCCTGACGACGGCGCGCAAATACAACTTCTGGCTCCGCTGAGCCCCGACACCACGATCGGAAAGTTCCTCGCCAATAAAGGACCTGGAATTCAACAACTCGCGCTCCGAGTCAGTGATATTGAATTAGTAGCCGCCCATGTTCGCGCTTCGGGGATTCGAATGCTCTATGACGCACCCCGAATTGGCACCGCTGGTAGCTTGGTCAACTTCGCCCACCCGGCAGATTGCGGTGGGGTTTTGATCGAGTTCGTCCAACATGCCTGAAATCGACATTCTGAGTTCACCGGGGGCATCCATCGCAATTGGGGCTTTCGGAGCGCTCATGTTGATTGCACTGTTTCGCAAAGCACGCAAGTTGTTCATTTTGGGGCTACTGGGTATCATTTTCACAATCGGCGTGTTTATCTCGAGAACTAGCGCTTAGTTTATTTCTTTGATTTAATACCCAGATGCAAAATATCATCGATGCAATCGAATCTGAAGCGGACCGCGAAACATTTGAGGCTCTAGAACTTCCCCCCACCTACCGTGCAGCACTCATTCGCACCGAGGATCAGGAAATGTTTGCCGGAATGGATACATGGGATAAAGACCCCCGGCGCAGCATCAAGATCGATGACGTCCCCATCCCTGAACTTGCGCCCGGCGAAGCGCTCATTGCCGTAATGGCATCGAGTATTAACTTCAACACTGTCTGGACCTCAATTTTCGAGCCAGTTTCCACATTTGGTTTTTTGAAGCGTTATGCCAAATCACACCCTGATGGTGTCCGTCATGATCTGCCTTATCACATCATGGGTTCAGATGCTGCTGGTGTAGTTCTGCGCGTGGGGCCCGGCGTGAACGCATTTGCACCCGGTGACCGGGTAGTCGCGCATTGCCTGAGCGTAGAACTGGAAAATCCTGCCGGACACAATGACTCGATGCTTGATCCCGAGCAACGAATTTGGGGTTATGAGACTAATTTTGGTGGCCTTGCCGAACTTGCAGTTGTTAAATCGAATCAATTAATGGCAAAGCCCGAGCACCTCACTTGGGAGGAAGCCGCGTGCCCTGGTCTCGTTAATTCAACGGCATACCGGCAGTTGGTCTCAAAAAATGGTGCCGGTATGAAGCAGGGTGACGTCGTTCTCATCTGGGGTGCATCTGGCGGGTTAGGTTCATATGCAACCCAGTACGCCCTTAATGGCGGAGCCATCCCAGTGTGTGTTGTCTCCAGCCCAGAAAAGGCTGACATCGTGCGCTCAATGGGGGCTACGTTGATCATTGACCGGAGTGCGGAAAAATATAAGTTTTGGTCAGATCCACAGACCCAGGATCCGAAGGAATGGCAGCGTCTTGGGAAAAAGATTCGGGAGCTCACCGGAGGCGAGGATCCCGATATCGTATTCGAGCACCCTGGTAGGGAAACCTTCGGAGCGAGTGTCTACGTCGCACGCCGGGGCGGGACTATCGTCACGTGCGCTTCGACCACGGGGTTCATGCATGAATACGACAACCGTTTCCTCTGGATGAACCTCAAGAGAATCATCGGGACCCACTTTGCAAATTACCGCGAGTCCTACGAAGCTAATCGACTAATTGAAAAAGGGGTAATTCACCCCACTTTGTCAAAGGTGTTCCCACTTGATCAAACAGGTGAGGCAGCATATGAAGTGCATCGCAACCTGCATCAAGGAAAAGTTGGGGTACTCGGGTTGGCTCCCGAGCCCGGGCTTGGGGTTACCAATCAGGCTCTTCGGGACAAAGTATTAGCACAAATAAATCGGTTCGTTTCCAAATAGCTCTACTGCAGGTCGCTCCAGCGCTCCATTGGCCCGTTCCACTCAAGTGCCAATGGTGCGGAGCTGGGTGAAACTAGTTCCGTTATGCGGTTAAGGACGAAATAGACGAACCTCTCCCCCACCCATAAGTGTTTTGCGCCCTCAACGGGCTCAATAACTACGTCACTTGCTTGCGCGAATCTCTGGGCAGCGGCATCAGGCACGAGATAATCATCAAGCTCAGGAACGAGTGCGTGCACAGAAACGCCCGTAGCATTCCAACGAAGTAGCTCCTGCGCGCTCGTGAACCGCAAGGGCGGAGAAAGTAAAATTACTCCGCTAATTCCTTCGGGGTCGAGATTGCGCAAAATCACGTCAGTTCCAAATGACCAGCCGAGAATCCAGATATTGGGCAAATTACGACTGCGAGCAAATTCAATCGCCGCGGCAAGATCCAAGCCCTCTCCGTTTGACTGGTCAAAACTACCCTCACTTTGACCTAGCGCGCTGCTGGTTCCCCGGGTGTTAAATCGCACAACAGCAATGTTTGCTAGCGCTGGAAGGCGCCAAGACATTTTGCGCAAAATATGGCTGTCCATCATGCCACCGTGAGTGGGAAGTGGGTGAACACAAATCACGGTTGCAACCGGGTGTTCTGGTGTCGCCAGCTCACCGACAAGTTCAAGTGAGTCAGCGGTGTGCAAAGCAATTACCTCACGTGTAGCAGGCAGGATCGAATTCGCCGAGATTGCCGTCACGTTGCACCTCGAGGACGACGGTTACCACGATTACTCCAACACGGAGTGTGCCAGTGTCGTCGATCCTCGGCTCCCTCAGGAAGATCAGCCGACCAAGCCACAATATGTGGTGTCGCTGGTCGAATCTCCTGATCACAACCAGGACACCTATATGTTTTAGTGGCTGAGGATCCGGTTAATTTCCGGACAAACCATTCGCCATCAGGGTGGGATTCCGAGACCATTGAGTTACCGAAAAGGGGTTTGGATTCACTGTCCGCTCTCCGGTTCTTGCGGCCCACGCGATTCACTCTCCCAATTGTCGACGCTCGTCCTCTACAACTTACGGTCTAGTACTTAGCAAAACCCCGACCAACTTTACGCCCTACAAAGCCCGCGGTGACCAAGTGCTCTAATCGAGCTTCAGGGGCGAACCCTGGCTCACGAAACTCACGGTAAAGGGTATTAATAATTGCCAAGGAGACATCGAGACCGACAACATCTAATAACTCAAATGGCCCCATAGGGTAACCGCACCCGAGTTTCATGGCGGAATCAATGTCCTGGATTGAGGCATAGTTACTCGATGCCATCGCAATGGCGTTATTAAGGTATGGGAAAAGCAATGCGTTCACGATAAAACCGGCTCGATCCGAACACTGAACGGGCTTTTTACGGAGTTCCCGCATTAAATTAGTGCAGCGAAGCACGACGTCGGGGTTCGTTGCTACGGTGCTGACAATCTCCACGAGGGACATGACCGGCGCCGGATTGAAAAAATGGATCCCTAAGAATCGGTCCATTCTGTTGGTACTGGCAGCAATTTCAATGACAGACAAGCTCGAGGTTGTTGTTGCGAAGATGACTTCGTCTGCCAACAGTTGATCAAGTTGGGAAAAAATCTCACACTTAGGCTGTAGCTCTTCAGCAATTGCCTCGATGACAACATCAACCTGACCCACAAATGCTTCCGGACTTTCACATGTTGTGACCCGAGCAAGATATTCACTTTTTTGCTCTTCGGTGATTTTTCCTTTCGCAACAAGTTTCGACCACGATGCGTCAAGGGATGCAACTAACGAAGCCGACCTCTGCTGGCTTCGGGTTAGTGCAATAACGCTCAACCCTCCCACGGCAAGAACTGAAACGATTCCTGTTGCCATAGTGCCCGAACCCACCACTCCAGCCCGGGTAATTCCTGACACAGAACCCGAATCGGCCAATGCCGGCGTCAATGAGTCATCGACCACCAATGGTGCATTCAACTCGGCATAGGTATAGAAACCTTGACCAGATTTACGCCCGAGCCTGCCCGCGGCGACCAACTGTTTAAGTAGTGCGCTTGGCGCATGCAGCCGATTGCGACTCTCGTGATACATGGTGTCAAGGATTTCAAGAGCAGTGTCCAGACCAATCAGATCAAGAAGTGCCAGCGGTCCCATCGGGAGTCCACAGCCAAATCGCATGGCGCTATCAATGTCTTCACGGGAAGCGTATTTTTGTTCATACATTGTGACTGCTTGGTTCAAGTAGCCGAATAACAACGAATTTGCAATAAAACCGGCACGGTCACCCACTAAAACTGGTTCCATTTCCAGGTCTCGAGTAAATGCCAGACACACATCAATCACTTCTTGATCGGTGGTTACCGTTGACACTATTTCAACAAATTTTTGAACCATTGCAGGATTGAAAAAATGCATTCCAATCACACGACTGGGTCGACCGGTAACTACAGAGATTTCTGTCACCGATAATGCCGATGTATTCGTCGCCATAATCGCATCGGGACCAAGAATTGAATCCAATGTCACAAAGAGCTCAGATTTCGTTGTCAAATCCTCGGTAATGGCCTCGATAACCAAGTCACACGAAGCAAGATCTTGGAGATTTGTCGTTAATTGAATTCGAGAGAGGATTGCCTGACCATCAGCTTCCGTGATTTTCGAGCCCAAGACGCCCCGATCTATGGATCCTCTGATCCTCGAATCGGCATAGCCGATTTCATTTTCACCTAATTCAACGCCAATAACCGAATATCCGGATCGGGCAATCACTTCTGCGATCCCAGACCCCATTGTTCCTAGCCCTACAACACCAATAGTTTTTAGCTCCACAGCGCTCCCCATTTCATCATTTTTCCTTAGAACAGGCGCAGACTAGGGTCATCAAGCCCTTTTAACAACTCGTAATCAACACTGACACATATGATACCGCGATCCTGTGCCAATGTTTTTGCCTGTGGTTTGATCTCCTGCGCAGCATAAATCCCGGTCACGGGGGCCAATAGTGGATCCCGATTGAGTAAATCAAGATAACGGGTCAATTGCTCCACCCCATCAATTTCACCCCGGCGCTTAATTTCAATAGCCACGGATCCACCCCCCGCCGCCTTGCATAAAATATCGACCGGCCCAATTGCAGTTGGGTACTCCCGACGGATCAACGTCAAACCTTGTGCCAAGGCATCAAGGTTTTCGGCCAATAATTTCTGCAGGTGGGACTCAACACCGTCTTTGATCAGACCTGGATCAAGTCCGAGTTGGTGTTCGTAATCTGCATGGATTTCGTGGACCGTGATCGTGAGAATCTCCCCGGCCTTGTTGACCACTTTAAATTCTGTTGATTCACCCGACGTTGACACAGAAACACTGCACGGTGGACTCATCCAATTCAAGGGTTTATATGACCCACCATCAGAATGAATCAGAACTGAGCCATCCGCTTTCAACATAATCACACGAGTTGCGCGTGGGAGTTCAGCCGCCAGCCTTCCTTGATAAACAGCAGTGCAATCACAAATGAGTATCCTCATGTGCTTATGTAATCAGGCACTAATAATGTCCACAATAGAGTTCATGATCTGGGTGGCGTCATAGTCCTTCGGTGTGAACGTTGCTGCCACTCCAATGGATGCCAACCACTCTGCATCGGCGGGTGGAATAATGCCGCCCACAATTACCGGGATGTCAGTCGCTTTTTCGCGTTCCAATAAGTTCAGAATCTCAGCTACCAGGGTGCGATGGGATCCTGAGAGAATCGAAAGACCGATCACATCTACGTCTTCGGCAATTGCAGCGGCCACTATTTCTTCTGGCTTGAGTCGAATACCTTGGTAAATTACTTCAAAACCGCAATCCCGAGCGCGGACCGCAATCTGCTCAGCGCCATTTGAATGGCCATCAAGGCCGGGTTTACCAATCAAAATTCTTGGGCGGTGCCCCAAACGCGATTCCAAATCGTCGGTGCGAATTCGAACCAGTTCAATTTCTGGAGTCCGATTACCAATTGAGTCCACAACGCCCGTTGGGGAACGGTATTCACCCAAACGTGATCGCAGGACATTTGACCATTCACCGGTCGTAACCCCCACCTTCGCCGCTTCAATACTTGCTTCAACTAAACCATGGCCATTTTCGGCTGCCGCGTTAATTTGCGCAAGGGCATTGGCCACGGCAATTGGATCACGACCGGATTTGAACAAAAGAACTTCTTCGATTCTGCGTGACTCAACTTCAGGATCCACCAACATGATGTTCACGTTTTGAGTGAGGGGACTGATTTCTGTGCTTTGAAATGAATTCACTCCGACTACCGTTAGGTTGCCAGATTCAATGCTGGCGCGTCGCTGGGCATGTGAAGCAACTAGCGCGCTCTTAAGATATCCGGATTCAAGGGCCGCGATGGCGCCTCCCATCTCAGAAATTCGATCGAGTTCGGTTCGAATCTCACGTGTGAGTTCGTCAACCTTTGCTTCAATTACTATCGAACCTTCAAAGATATCGTCGTATTCCAGTAGGTCCGTTTCTAATGCCAGCACCTGCTGCATACGCAGTGACCATTGCTGATCCCAGGGCCTGGGCAATCCAAGCGCTTCATTCCATGCGGGAAGCTGAATCGCCCGTGCGCGTGAGTCCTTAGCCAGGGAAACACCCAGCATCTCAAGCACGATTCGCTGTACGTTATTTTCCGGTTGCTCCTCGGTGAGTCCCAATGAATTTACCTGCACCCCGTATCGAAAACGGCGAGCCGACTCGGTCGTTACACCGTAGCGCTCAACCACGATGTCACTCCACAGTCGGCCGAAAGCCTTGAGTTTGCAAACCTCTTCGATAAATCTAATGCTGCCGTTGACAAAAAATGAGATGCGTCCAACCACATGATCGAAATCGACATCAATATTTTGATTCTCAATTTTTGCCTTTACAGAGTCCAAGACACTGATCGCGGATGCCAGGGCAAATGCAACCTCCTGGACTGCCGTGGCTCCAGCCTCCTGCAAGTGGTAACTGCAAATATTTATTGGGTTCCATTTTGGTGTCTGCACAACCGAAAATGCGATCAAATCGGTGGCAAGCTCAAGGGATGGTGCGGGAGGAAAAGCGTACGTCCCCCGAGAAAGGTATTCCTTAATAATGTCATTCTGGGTCGTGCCTGAGAGCAACTCACGGGGTGCCCCTTGCTCATCAGCCAGGGCAATGTACATCGCGTAGAGCCATACTGCCGTTGCATTTATTGTCATTGAGGTATTCATCTGTGCCAATGGAAGACCCTCGAACAGGGTTCTCATGTCATCAAGACTGGCAACAGAAACGCCTACTTTGCCAACTTCTCCGCGGGACATAACGTCTTCGGGGTCGTACCCCGTTTGGGTGGGAAGATCAAAAGCGATCGACAAGCCGGTCTGCCCTTTTTCAAGGTTGGTCCGGAAAAGTTCATTTGACTCTTTCGCGCTGGAATGCCCAGCGTAGGTCCGCATAATCCATGGTTTGTCGGTCATCAGGACATCGTAACCAAGGGACGCCGGGTCCACCTGGCTTGCCAGACCAATCTGTTGCAGAACGTGTAATTCTTGTCACAATATGCCTGTGGCTATCGGTAATAGTTTTTCCTACATTTTTGGCCCGATCGTGGCGCTAATGGGAATTGGCCTGATGGTGCTGGTGCTTCGATGGGCCTACTCACGGGGAAGTTCGGTGGTTGCGGTCTCCGGAAAATCCGGCCCTTCTGATTCCTATGGTCTATTGGTGTGCGTTGCCAGCCCTGCAAATTATGCAGAGGGTGAAATGATCCGACGAACTTTGGAACACCGAGGGATTAAGGCTAACCTCGCCCAAACCACTGATGGGCCGAAAGTAATGGTGTGGCCCACCGATGAAAGTGCTGCGGCCGCAATCATTGACGGGTCACAATTTAATCGTTAACCCGTAAAATCTTGGCTCCAAGGCCTTGTAAGGTTTCTACAAAACCCGCATAACCACGGTCAATGTGACTTACGCCGTAAACCGTTGTGTTGCCCTGGGCCACCAACCCAGCTAATACCAATCCAGCCCCAGCTCTGATATCTGTTGCTTCAACAGGTGCACCGGACAGCCTCTCTTTTCCACGAATCAAGGCGTGGTGTCCATCTGTTCGCACATCGGCTCCCAATCGCGCAAGCTCTTGAACAAATCGGAACCGGGCTTCAAAGAGATTTTCGGTAACAAGGGCTGCACCCTGGCCAATTGAATTCAGTGCGATGAATTGGGGCTGCAAGTCGGTGGGGAAACCAGGAAAAGGAAGGGTAACGACGTCAACGCATTGAGGTCGCACATCCATGCGGATGTGAATCGACTGTCCAGAGCTATCAACCCGCGCCCCGGCTGACTGAAGTTTCTCCAACGGAAGGGCAAGGTGCGCCGCAGGAACACCGTGAATTGTGAGTTCACCACGTGTCATAGCGACCGCAACGGCCCAGGTGCCGGCGACTATCCGATCCGAGACCACTCGGTGGCTTACTGGCGTGAGAGCGCTAACGCCATAAATCGTGATGGTCGAAGTCCCGATACCCGATATATCAGCGCCCATTTCCACCAGCATCTCGCAAATATCAACTATTTCCGGCTCTCGAGCAGCATTTTCAATTATCGATTCACCTTGAGCGGTGGCAGCGGCCATCAGGATCGTCTCGGTTGCACCGACGCTGGGGAAATCAAGCGAGATGTGTGCCCCGGTTAGCCGTTGGCACTCCGCTAGCAAATATCCGTGCTCATTGTTGACATGGGCGCCCATTTTTCGCAGTGCCTCAACGTGCATGTCCAATCCGCGGGAGCCGATATTGTCCCCTCCTGGAACTGCGACATCGGCAGCGCCACAGCGGGCAATGAGAGGTCCGAGTACACAAATCGAAGCCCGCATTTTGCGAACGAGGTCGTAGTCCGCACGATGATCAGGTTTGTCGGGGACATTGATGGAGATGCTTTCCTCCGAGTGGGTTACCTCACACCCAAGCCTTCGGAGCAACTCGGCCATGATGGTGACATCTTCGATGTCGGGGACGTTGGTGAGTGTTGAGAGCCCTGGTGCGAGCAAAGTCGCTGCCATCAGTTTAAGAACGGAATTTTTGGCGCCCGGGACGACAACGTCACCGTGGAGGGTCTCCCCACCCTCAATCCGAAACATCGACACGCTGCAATCGTAGGCGAGCCGAATGTTAAAGCTCCCGATAGAGTCATCTAGTGGTCAATTTAACGAAAATTTATACGCGAACCGGTGACGACGGAACTACTTCGTTGGGCGACATGAGCAGGACGGGTAAGAATGACCCCCGCCTCAAGGCCTACGCCGACGTAGATGAAGCAAACTGCACTATTGGGGTAATTTTGGCCACCTGCGAAGTGCGTGCGGATATTGCCGAGGTCCTGCTCTCCATTCAAAATGATCTTTTCGATGTAGGTGCGGATTTGTGTACTCCCGTAAAAGATGACGAGAGTGGCGCATTACGTGTCACCCCTGCATATATCGAGCGACTCGAAGCTTCCTGTGACCACTTCAACGAAGACCTCGAGCCCTTACGCTCGTTTGTTTTACCCGGTGGCACACCCGCGGCAGCGCAGATGCACGTGGCTCGTACTGTTTCCCGCCGCGCTGAACGGTCAACCTGGGCCGCACTGGACGCGTATCACGGTGGGATGAATCCCCTCACCGCAACCTACCTGAATCGACTCAGCGATCTACTTTTCATTCTCTCGCGGGTAGCCAACCACGACAGTGTCGGAGACGTACTTTGGAAGCCCGGCGGTAACAGCGCTCGATAGCCGGACTTAGGCGCTAGCGACCTGGATGCGGGCCTCGGCTCGCCGAATTGCCGAGAGATCCGGTGATTCAACAAGGCTTTGAGCGCGCGTGAGTGCCGCCTTTGCGCGCTCGATGTCAATATCTTGGGCTAGTTCGGCTGATTCTGCGATCACATTGACCCTGTCACTGTCGACGGAGAAAAATCCTCCATGAACGGCGACCAAGATTTTGCTTCCGTCTTCTAATTCAATTCGGAGTGGAGCCTCAACCAGAAGCGCCAGCATCGGTTCGTGGCCGCGCATGATGCCAACGTCGCCTTCCGGCGTTTTTGCCACGACGCTCTTTGCTGAGCCACTCCAAAGAGAGCGCTCAGCCGACACCACAGCCACTTCAAGTGGACCCGACATGCTAGCTCTCCTTGGCTAGTGCAGCCGCATTCTTTTCCACGTCTTCGATGCCACCGCACATGAAGAAGGCCTGTTCCGGGACGTGGTCAAACTCGCCGTCGGCGAGCGCTCGGAATGAAGTAATTGTCTCTTCAACAGGAACAAATGACCCTGGCTGACCGGTGAAGGCTTCAGCAACGAACATGTTCTGGGAGAGGAAACGCTCGATGCGGCGGGCCCGACCAACGAGCACTCGGTCTTCTTCGGAAAGTTCGTCGATACCGAGAATCGCGATGATGTCCTGAAGATCCTTGTACCGCTGCAAGATTTCCTTGACACGAGCGGCAACGGCATAGTGCTCTTCACCTACATAACGTGGGTCCAGAATTCGAGAGTTCGAGTCCAGCGGATCCACTGCCGGGTAAATACCCTTTTCCGAAATTGGACGGCTCAACACGGTGGTTGCGTCCAAGTGGGCGAAGGTCGTTGCGGGGGCCGGGTCGGTCAGGTCGTCTGCCGGTACATAGATGGCCTGAAGGGAAGTGATCGAGTGTCCACGTGTTGAGGTGATGCGCTCCTGCAAAACACCCATTTCATCGGCGAGTGTCGGCTGGTAACCCACAGCGGATGGCATGCGGCCCAATAGGGTCGAAACTTCTGATCCGGCCTGGGTGAAACGGAAAATATTGTCAATAAAGAGCAATACGTCCTGCTTCTGAACGTCACGGAAGTACTCGGCCATGGTGAGTGCGGTCAGAGCGACCCGCAACCGGGTGCCGGGTGGCTCATCCATCTGACCAAAGACAAGGGCCGTCTTGGAGATAACACCGGACTCGGTCATTTCGAGGAAAAGGTCATTTCCTTCACGGGTGCGCTCCCCCACACCAGCGAACACCGAAACGCCACCGAAGTTCTCGGCAACCCGGTAAATCATTTCCTGGATCAACACGGTCTTTCCCACACCGGCGCCACCGAAGAGACCGATTTTCCCGCCCTTCACGTAAGGGGTGAGCAAGTCGATGACCTTGATTCCTGTGTTGAAGACTTCGGTCTTTGATTCGAGCTGATCAAATGCTGGCGGCTGGCGGTGGATACTCCAACGCTCCTTGATATCCAGGTCTGAGGCCTTCACATCAAGGGGAACGCCGAGGGTGTTCCACACGTGGCCCTTGGTGACGTCGCCTACCGGGACCAGAATGGCATCGCCGGTGTCGCGCACAGGGGCGCCACGCACGAGGCCGTCGGTTGGCTGCATGGAAATTGTGCGAACCATGTTGTCGCCGATGTGTTGGGCAACCTCGAGGGTGAGGGTATGCGTCTTAGTGCCTGCATCACCCTGTTCCAGAGTGATGTCCACATTGAGCGCGTTGAAAAGAGCCGGCATGGCCTCTACGGGGAACTCAACGTCCACAACCGGGCCGGTTACACGTGCTACACGCCCTACACCTGTGGCGATTTCTACTGTTGCGGTCATGTCGATTCCTCTTCTTGTGTTCTGGGACTATTTGTGGACTAGGCGGTCAGAGCGTCGGCTCCGCCGACAATTTCACTAATTTCTTGGGTAATTTCGGCTTGACGGGCAGCATTCGCCGCACGTGTCAGCGCTAGGACTAAATCCTCCGCATTATCTGTTGCGGACTTCATGGCCCGTCGACGAGCAGCGTGCTCGGATGCCGCTGAATTGAGCAGCGACAAAAACACCATTTGATCGATGTATCGCGGAAGCAGTGCATCGAGTACTTCCTCCGCGCTCGGCTCAAATTCATAGAGTGGGAAGGGCTGAGCATTTCCACTCTCACCATTGCTCTCGACTACTTCGTCGACAACTTCGAGAGGCAGGATCCTGCGAACTCGAGTTTGCTGCACCGCCATATTGGTAAAGTTTGTGTAGACGACGTGAATTTCGTCCACACCACCCTCTTCTGACGGTGTCATGAAGGCTGTAAGTAGATCCGCGCCAATTTCCTTAGCGTGGGCGTAGGTGGGTTGATCACTAAACCCTATGTAGGTCCCGCCCATGGGGCGATTGCGGAATCGGTGAAATGCCACGCCTTTTCTTCCGACAACGTAGGGAACAACCTGCATTCCCTTTTCGGTCAGATTTCGGGTGAGTGCTTCCGCTTCCTTGATGGTGTTGGATGAATACGCACCAGCAAGTCCACGATCGGCGGTAATAACCAATATCGCCGCACGCACAGGATTAACCGACTTTGCCGCCAAGGGATGCTTGGAAACATCCGATGCGTGACTGGCAGCAGCGGAAACCGCATCAACCAATTGAGTCAGATACGGCAAGGACGCGTTCAGGTGATTTTGAGCTCGTACAATCCGCGCCGACGCGATGAGTTCCATCGCCTTCGTAATTTTCTTGGTCGCCTGCACCGATTTAATTCGACGCCGGTAGACCCGCAGTTGTGCACCCATATCAGCCTCGAACAGCTCGCTTGATTTGAGTTGGATCAATCTCTTCATCGCTGAGAGCGGCAACGGGTTCGTCCTTGATTAACAACTCTCCGCTGCGCGTGGTGAACTGCTTTTTGAATTCACCGATTGACTTCTCGAGGACACTCACCGTGTCATCGGAGAGGTCTGTGGTTGTACGAATTGCAGCAAAGACCTCGGGAGCAGAACGGTCCATGAACGCTAGGAACTCGGAATCAAAGCGACGAATATCTTCGAGTGGGACTTCGTCGAGTTGACCAGTGGTACCCGTCCACACCGAAACTACTTCACGCTCCATTGCCTGTGGCTGATACTGGGGCTGCTTGAGCAATTCAACCAGGCGTGAACCACGCGCAAGTTGGGCTTTGGAAGCAGCGTCAAGATCGGAACCGAAAGCGGAGAAAGCCTCCAACTCGCGGAACTGGGCTAGGGAAAGTCGCAGGCGACCAGCGACCTTTTTCATCGCCTTGGGCTGTGCAGCCCCGCCGACTCGCGAGACTGAAATACCGACGTTGATTGCAGGACGCACGCCAGAGTTGAAAAGATCCGACTCAAGGAAGCACTGGCCATCGGTGATTGAAATAACGTTGGTAGGAATAAAGGCAGAGACGTCATTTGCCTTCGTCTCAATGATGGGGAGCCCCGTCATTGAACCCCCACCCATTTCAGCTGAGAGTTTCGCGCAACGCTCTAGCAGACGAGAGTGCAAATAGAAAACGTCACCGGGGTAAGCCTCGCGGCCTGGCGGACGACGAAGCAGTAGTGAGACGGCTCGGTAAGCATCGGCTTGCTTTGACAGGTCATCAAAGACAATCAGAACATGCTTACCCTGGTACATCCAGTGCTGGCCAATTGCTGATCCGGTGTAGGGAGCGAGGTACTTGAAACCGGCTGGATCAGAGGCGGGTGCCGCCACGATCGTGGTGTATTCCATCGCGCCATACTCTTCTAGCGCACCTTTAACCGAAGCAATTGTTGAGCCTTTTTGCCCGATTGCGACATAGATGCAGCGGACCTGCTTATCCGGATCTCCGGAGGCCCAGTTTTCCTTTTGGTTAATGATTGTGTCGATGCACACGGCAGTCTTGCCTGTTTGGCGGTCACCAATGATGAGCTGGCGCTGACCTCGACCAATCGCGGTCATGGCGTCAATTGCCTTGATTCCCGTGAGCATTGGCTCGGTGACCGGCTGACGCTCAACAACGGATGGAGCCTGCACCTCAAGGGGACGACGTGCATCGGCTTGGATCGCACCAAGTCCATCGATTGGGTTACCAAGTGGGTCCACAACGCGCCCTAGGAATGCGTCTCCAACCGGGACCGAGAGGACCTCTCCCGTTCGGCGGACGGCTTGTCCTTCTTCGATCTTGGATGAATCTCCCAGGAGAACACAACCGATTTCACGAATATCGAGGTTCAGCGCGATTCCTAACAGACCCCCTTCAAATTCAAGTAGTTCGTTCGTCATTGCCGAGTGAAGTCCTTCGACTCGGGCAATTCCGTCACCGGTCTCAAGGACACGGCCAACTTCTTCTCGGGCGGTTGCCGGCGAGTACGCCGCGACGTTCCGCTCGATCGCTTCCCGGATTTCTTCCGGTCGGATCGTCAGCTCCGTCATGGGGTCCTGCTCTCTGTATCGGGCCGCGGTGCGGCGGTTTAGTTGTGGATCTTGCACTGCTGGATGTTTTAAATTGTGGTGTTCAGGTCGATCAAGTTAACGTTTTAGCCGAGAACTGCCCTATGGGCCGCCTCAAGTCGGGAAGCGATGGTGCCGTCAATTACTTCGTCTCCAATAACAACGTGAATTCCACCCAATACTGCCGGGTCTAATGCCACATTGAGACGAACGTCTCTTCCCTTCAGTTTCGACAAGACAGCAATAAGTCGCTGCGACTGGCTTTCACTGAGAGGCTGAGCAGCTCGGACCTGCGCCACCATGCGTTGACGCTGCGCGGCGGCCAAATCTCCCAATCGGGCGATAACCGAATCTAAACGACGACCATGCAGGTGGGAGACGGCGTATCCGAGTAATTCCTTTGTCGCTGAAGTCGAATTTGATTTGAGTAGGTCAGCGACGATTGCTGACTTGACACTCCCCGCGCTCGCTGGATTTGTGAGCGCCATCTGCAGGTCGGCTGATTCGTCTACTGCCCGTCCGAAGAGAAAAATCTCTTCCTCGGTTGCATCGAGCGTGTTGTCGTTCTGTGCGACAAACAAGACTGCCTGCGCGGCAAGTTCCTCTAAAGCTAGGACCAGATCCATATCGTCTGACCAACGTTGGGCAACCGCCATAAGCAGTAGGTCAGCACTTGAAGGTCCAACCCGATTTGTAAAAACTTCTGCTGCCAGGTGCGTGCGAACTTCGATTCCTTGACCTGAGTCGGCCAATGCGGAGCGAAGTACCTTTTCAGAATCGAGAAGAGATGCAATCGCGAATAGCTCAGTCCCCAGTTGCGCACGATCGACCGCAACCGGAAGTCCTTCTAGAGCTCCGCTACATAGTGAGAGTGCATCCCGACTTGATCCAAGCATTATTTGGCAGCCGCCCGCTCTAGATCAGCGATGAAAGCATCGACCGTCGAAGCAACCCGCGCGTCATTGGAGAGTGCCTCACCAACAACTTTGTCGGCGAGTGAAAGTGCAAGCTCGCCCACCTGTCGCGTCAGTGCAGAAACAGCTTGGGCACGCTCGGCCGCCATAGCCGCCTCGGCTGCAGCGGTGACTCCCGCAGCCGCGATTCGCGCTTCATTGCGTGCTTCTTCCACGATCGCGGTGCGATCTGCCTGAGCAGCTGTACGAATTGCTGAAGCCTCTTCGCGCGCACCAGCAAGTTGCTTCTGGTACTCAGCGAGAACTGCGGCTGCGGCTTCTTCTGCTTTTCCTGCGCGCTCTAATCCGCCTTCAATCAGGTTCGCACGTTCATCGAGAGTTACTTTGATTTTGGGCAGAACGAACTTCGCTAGCGTGCCAAATACCAACAGGAACGCAATAAGACCAATGATGAGTTCATCAAGTGGTACCGCGAGCACAGATGGCATTTCCTCGCTTTCTGAAGCAAGGAGTGTGGCGAATTCAAACATGTAAGCCTCTTTCCCGGTCTAGGTTGACTGATCCGCGCTTAATAACGAATCAGGTACCGTAAACGAAAGGGACAACGAAGCCAATAAGGGCTAGGGCCTCGGCAAGTGCGAAACCAAGGAGCATGTTTTGGCGAATAATGCCGTACGCCTCAGGCTGGCGAGCAATTGCTTGCACACCCTGTCCGAAGATGATGCCGATACCGACACCTGGACCAATGGCCGCGAGGCCGTATCCGATTGAGCCAATCGAACCGCTGATTTCCGCGAGAAGCGACATATCGTTTCCTTTTCATTGCGCACCGGCTGTTGCCGGTTTGGTGGTTTATATCAACTAGGTTGATGTGAACTTTTCAATTTTAATATTCAGTTGTAAGTCTTACTTGGTGTTGCTGTCTGTCTGGTCTCACATGTCAAGTGTTCAGTGTTCCGTGTTTAGTGTTCCGTGTTTAGTGTTCCGTGTTTAGTGTTCCGTGTTTAGTGTTCCGCGTGAAGCGCACTCCCAATATAAACGGCAGCGAGCAACGTAAAGATGTAGGCCTGAAGCGCTTGGATGAACGCCTCAAAAGCCGTGAGCAAGACGGTCAAGGTGAAGCTGGCTGCTGAGCCGACTATTCCAATAAAGCTGAATGTCAAGAGGTAAAAGGCGGCAACGCTGAATGAGGCTAAGAGGAGGTGGCCGGCGAACATGTTGGCGAATAGTCGCACCGCGTGGGTAAACGGGCGGACCAAGAAATTCGAGATTAGTTCAATTGGCGTGAGGAGAAGATACATTCCCTTAGGAACACCGGGCGGGAACATGATGTTTGTGAAGAACCCAACGAATCCCTGCTTGTAAATCCCTAGCGGCACCCAGGTCACATACACGATGATCGCGAAAGTCACGGGGATGGCAAAAATAGAGGTCACGGGAAGCTGTGCACCGGGGACGATCCCCCAGAAGTTCAGTATCCAAACGAGGAAGAAAAACGAAAAGAGGAAGGGGATGAACTTCTCGCCACCCTTACCAATCGTTTCTTTAACGATTCCATCGCGGATAAAAAGGTAGCCCAGTTCACCGACGTTTTGGGCTCCGCGGGGAACGAGCTTCGGCTTTCTGAAGGCGTAACCGAAAAATCCAATGATGACCACAACGGCTAAGAGCAGCAAAATCGTAACTTTGGAGATGTTGAAAGACAATCCCCCAATGGTGAAGGTAAATAAGGCATCAAATTGGAAGATCTCCGCGCCTGGTGCCGGGAATCCGCAGCCGGAGAAAATTTTGCAGTTGGGTCCACCGGAGGCGAGTACGCTAAATGCCATTAGTGATCCCCTTCTATCTTCGGCTCCGTGTTCCGGTGTGCAGCTTTTAGTTGTTCCTTATTTTCGCGGGCTAACCCGGTGAAAATCAGGTAATACGAGAGTCCAAGTCCTGTCAATGCACCCAGTGCCATGAACAAGGATCTATTTCCCAGCCAGAGGGAAATAAGAAACCCAAGCCCCGTGTACAAAATCAAGCCAGCTATGAGCCGGCTTGAGATAATCCACGCGGCGTTATCCATCGCAGCAAATTGACGCGCAGGCGCATTTCCTGAAATCGAACGTGCGCGGGAACGGTACCACTTTGGATCGCCCAGCGAGCCTTCGGGCTGATCAATATTGAGTGTCATTTGTCACTTTTTTCAGATGGAAAATTTTCCGTGGAATTTGGCTCAACGTACAACACTTTGGTTGTTCCAAAAATCCACACTTCCATGATTGTCCACACTAATGTGCAGATCAATATGGCCAGCGCAAAAGTCTTGGTATCAAAGGCTGTCGTGTCGGCAAAGAGTACCAAAATCACCAAAAGGACGCCGATTTTCAGCAAATAGATTGTGAGGGCCATGGTCAGAGCCATCTGCGGGTTATTACGGAGAACTGAACCCAGGGCAAACTGCCCGGCAGAGAAAAATACGATCACCAATGCGGTTCCCAGGAACGCACCTAAAGCTGCCGATCCACCTGACAATACAGCCGCGATAATCACAACAACCACACCTGCAACAGCAGTCCCAATGCCAGCCCGAAGCAGCACCAGCGAATCGATACTGCGTGCGTTTGGCACCGATAACACCTCGCAATTTCTCGAAAAAACGATGACGGCGGAGCTCCTTCTGGGAACCCTTTGGCCTCAGGTTACCGTATTGAATATCAACCTAATCAGCCGATCCGACCGATTCGACCCGGTTGTGGTTTAGCTTCATTAACCGTTGATTTCGTGGGTGTGCGTCGAACGAGAAATACCATAATTACAACACCAATTGCCGTTCCGATCCCTGCATAGATCAGCGGGAAGAATGCAATCGCAAGGGCTGCCCCTGCTATCAAAGCAGTCCAGGCGTACATCAGAAACACTGCTCGACGCTGTGAGTGGCCCATTTCCAACAATCGGTGATGTAAATGCTGTTTATCGGGGGCAAATGGGTTTCGACGAGCCCGGGTGCGCCTGATCACTGCAAGTCCCAGATCAACCAAAGGCAACGCCATAACGGCCAATGGCAAAATTAATGGCAGTAACGTGGGAAGAAAAGCGCCACCGGAAAGTGCACTGGGGTCGACCTGGCCCGAAAGGGTGATTGTGGCGGCAGCGAGCAAAAGCCCAAGAAGCATCGAACCGGTGTCCCCCATAAATATGCGGGCAGGGAACAAGTTATTAGGTAGAAATCCAAGTCCCATACCGACCAGAACGACACTCACCAATGTCGCAAGGGTGGCGCGCTCCAAACCTAGTTCAACCGAAAGAACATACGAATAGACAAAAAATGCTCCAGCGGCGACCGCAACAATTCCCGCAGCCAATCCGTCAAGTCCATCGACAAAATTAATTGCATTGATACTGACGACCACGATTATCACGGTGAAAAGAACGCTGGTTAATGGGTCCAAAACAAAAGTCCCACCGATCGGCAGCCAGATGATGGCGATCCCTTGAAAAGCCATCACGCCCGCCGCGAGCACTTGGCCGGCAAGTTTGGTGGGTGCGTCAAGTCCCCATTTGTCATCAACTATTCCTAGGACAACAATGATGGCCGCACCTGAAAGCAATGCGATGACAGCATTTGAACCGTCAAAAACAGAACTCATCATGGGCAACTTGCTGGCAAGCAGCAGTCCAGCTAATAGCCCGCCCGCCATGGCAAGTCCACCAAGGCGCGGAGTTGGAGTGTCGTGGACATCGCGGTCGCGAACGGGAGCAACGATCCCCCATCGAATCGCCAGAGCCCGCACGGGTGGAGTCAAAAAGTAGGTTACGGCGGCTGCGGCAAAAAGACACAACATGTATTCGCGCATGACCTACTCCTTTCAAGAGCTACCTACCGATGCATCACCTTGGATATGCGGGGAATGCCGTGACCAATTCATGTGTTTGCGCAGCTATATCTGCACTTGACCCATTCTGGCGAATTGCTCGATCAATGAGATCCGCGATAACGGCCATCTCGGGAACACCCATGCCTTGGGTAGTCACCGATGGAGTCCCCACTCGAATGCCCGAAGCAACCGATGGTGGCAATGTGTCGAATGGAATCGCATTTTTATTGAGTGTGATCCGCGCAGCATCGCAACGAACCTCAGCTTCGCTTCCGTTGACCCCAGTACTAGAAAGGTCGATGAGGGCCAGGTGAGTGTCTGTCCCACCGCTAACAGCCCGCATTCCTCGCTCGGCCAATCCCGCAGCGAGTGCTTGCGCGTTGAGGATGACTTGCTGGGCATACTCTTGAAATTGGACGGTACTTGCTTCTTTCAGTGCAACGGCCTTTGCTGCAACCGCGTGCATGAGAGGCCCGCCCTGCATCATGGGGAAAATTGCTTTATCGATTTTCGCAGCGTGTTCTGCCTTGCACAGGATCATGCCGCCACGAGGTCCACGCAGAACTTTGTGCGTGGTGAAGCAAACAACATCTGCATAGGGAACAGGGCTTGGTATCGCTTTGCCAGCGATCAAACCAATGATGTGGGCTGCGTCGACCATCAGGATCGCACCCACTTCGTCAGCAACCTCACGGAAAGCGGCAAAATCAATTAGCCGTGGGTACGCGGTAGCGCCGCAAATAATCATTTTGGGCTTGTGCTCGAGGGCAAGCTTTCGAACCTCTGCCATGTCAATTAAATCGGTTTCCGGCCTGACACCGTATGACACTACGTTGAACCACTTACCAGAAAAGTTCACCGACGAGCCGTGGGTGAGGTGACCTCCATGCGAAAGGCTCATCGCCAATACGGTCTCACCCGGTTTCACGAAGGCACCGTAAGCGGCAAGATTGGCACTGGCACCCGAATGTGGCTGAAGATTCGCGTGCTCGGCACCAAACAGCTGCTTCGCCCGCTCGATACCGATGATCTCTGCCTTGTCTACCTCAGCGCAGCCACCGTAGTAACGCTTGCCTGGATAACCTTCCGCATATTTGTTGCTGAGAGTCGAACCGAGTGCTGCAAGGACCGCCGGTGACGTAAAGTTTTCGCTCGCGATGAGTTGCAAACCGCCTCGAGCTCGTTCTAACTCTGACAGCAGGATCCCGGCAATCTCTGGATCTTCTGCCTCAAGTTCACCAAAATCTGGGCCCCAAAAAGTCACGCGGTCACATCCCTTTCTTTACGTTGCTGGCCTCTCAGCCTATTGGATCAAAGCCGAACTCGCCTTTAAACCCGAGGCAGCTACACCGAGTTATTGATCACTTCACGCAGGAATCCCATTTTGGGAAATGAATTCCATCAACTCCTCAGTGTTGACGGCGCCCTCACGCAAAACGGTCGGATTTTGCCCGGTGCAATCAATTATCGTGCTCCCGTTACCCGCAACCAAGTCCCCAGCGGCGATGACTACTGACACTGAGTCAATCTCACAGACATCAAGTTTGGCCGCCTGGGCAATCTGAGGCATCCCGACCTGTTGTGCACTCGATGATGCGAGTGGACCGCTCAGGTTCAGCAACTCCAACAGAAACGGATGACTTGGCATTCTCACGGCGATGGGCGCACCGGCCGGGTGGTCCCAAGCCAGAGTCGTGCCAGCGTTGAGTAAAAGTGTGAGTTCACCTGGCCAGTAACACTCCATGATCACCTTGGCAAGATGAGAAATTGATGAAGTGATCCCGGAAACCGCCGCGGCATTAGGGACCAATACCGTGAGTGGGGCCTGTGGTCCAAGACCCTTGTATTCACGCAAAAGCGATGTTCCCCGGGGTGAGAAGGCATCTGTGACAACTGCGTATTGCGACTCTGAGGGCACAATGACTAATCCACCACGTCGCACCGCTGAATAGGCCATCGAGATAGCTCGATTCCGATTGTGGAAATCCCCCGGCACGATGCGAACACTCATTCCGACAGCCTAAACCCGTGAACTTAAACCCGAGTGGCCAGAGTGAATCGTGGTCGTTGATTAAAATCCTGTCGATCGCTGACCGCGGTGTACAGCAGGTCCCCCGGGAAACCTGAAATATGTTCTGCCAGTTTTTCATCAAGTTCGGCACCTCGGAGGACATTGACCACGCTCATTTCACCAGCCTCGGGACCTTGCACGTCTGCGTGCTCAACGACGAGTAGACCTCCAGCCTTTAACAACAGAGCCGCAGTTTTAGCGATCCCTCGAACTACGTCCAGGCCGTCGACTCCACCATATAAAGCCATGGCAGGTTCGTGAACTCGCACTTCAGGATCGCGCGGAATCATTTCCGCGGGAATATATGGCGGATTGCACGTAACCACGTCACATTTTCCCGATAATTCGGCGAAAACTTCAGCCCCATAATCGGTAGCATCGATCTGGTGCACCTCCACAGGTATCACCGAGTCAAATTTTCGAATATTTTTTTCAAGCCAAGGGTACGCATCTGGACTGAGTTCGATTCCGACCACCCGGGTCCCGGGAACCTCGATTGCCAGTGAGATGGCGATTGCACCCGATCCAGCGCACAAGTCCACCGCGATTGGTTTTTCGCATTGATTGAGAAAACGAATTGCAGCTTCCGCTACCAGCTCACTCTCAGGCCTAGGGATGAAAACTCCGGGTCCGACTTCAAGTTCAATTCGGCGGAAAGCAGCCTTGCCCGTGATGTGCTGAAATGGAATGCGGTTGAGGCGTTTTGCCAACAGCCTTTCAAATGAAATCCGATCGTCCTCTTCGACGTTGTCCTGCATGAACAAACGGCCCTTTGGTACATCGAGGACGTGTGCGAGTAACTCCGCTGATTCCGCGGCTGCTGAATCAATACCGGCGTTGGATAGTCGGCGTTGGGCATCAACGAGTACGTCGCGGATAGTGCTCACGCCGAAGGTTCTGCCAACCGAGTCTGTTGATCGGCCGTCACACACGCTTCAATGACCGCATCCAAGTCACCATCAAGAATTTGGTCTAAGTTATGCGACTTAAAGCCAACCCGATGGTCGTTGAGTCTGTTTTCCGGGAAGTTGTACGTTCGGATTCTTTCGCTTCGGTCCACAGTTCGCACCTGTGATCGCCTAATGTCAGATGCGTCTTTGGCTGCCGATTCTTCAGCAACCGCAAGGAGTCGGGCACGCAGAATTCGCATGGCTTGTTCCCGGTTCTGCAACTGACTTTTTTCATTTTGGCAAGAGACGACAACCCCGGTTGGCATATGAGTAATTCGAACAGCAGAATCTGTTGTGTTGACGCTCTGTCCACCTGGTCCCGAAGATCTGAAAACGTCAATCCGTAAATCATTAGGGTCGATACTCACGTCAACGTCTTCTGCTTCTGGTGCGACCATTACACCGGCTGCCGAGGTATGAATTCTTCCCTGCGACTCCGTTACCGGGACTCTCTGAACCCGGTGGACACCACCCTCAAAGCGCAGCCGGGCATACGGGCCTTCACCTGGTCCCGGGGGCACCTTTGACTTCACCGCAATTGAGATGTCTTTGTAACCACCGAGATCTGACTCGACAGCATCAAGGACTTCGGTGGACCAACCGCGACGTTCGGCGTATCGAAGGTACATACGCATTAGGTCAGAGGCAAAAAGTGCTGATTCATCTCCACCTTCACCAGCTTTAATCTCAACGATCACGTCTTTGTCATCCATTGGGTCACGTGGCAGCAGCAAATGGGTGAGTTTCTCCGCAAGAATTGCTTGGCGGGGTAAAAGTTCAACCGCCTCAGCTGCAAAGGCTTCATCTTGGTCTGCGAGCTCTTGCGCCGTTTCGAGATCAGAGGTAACTGCCAACCAATCGCGGTATGCAGCAACGATGGGACGAAGTACCGCATAACGCCGGCCTAGTTTGCGAGCCTGCGCTTGATCCGCGTGAATTGCAGGGTCTGCAAGGCCTGCCTCGACCGTGTCGAGTTCAGTTGCAAGCTGGGCACATGATTCAAACATGATTCACTCCTCAACCTGCTCTGGTTTGCGACTTAACGGTGGACCTAAAAAACGGGCGCCGGTCTGGGATCGACCGCGCGACGGGGGAGACACGCGGCCGATCCCAGACCGGCGCCCGGGAAATCGTTAGGCAGACTCGGTGCTCTCGTCTTTCGCAGCAGGAACTCCGTAGCGGTTTTGGAATCTTGCTACCCGGCCACCAGTGTCAAGAATCTTCTGCTTACCCGTGTAGAAGGGGTGGCAGTTCGAGCACACATCGGCGTGGATGCTGCCACTTTTGGAAGTGCTGCGTGTTTGGAAGGTGCTGCCGCAGGTGCAGGTAACCGTCGTCTCCACGTAATCTGGATGAATACCAGCTTTCATGATTAACTCCTTTATCAATTTCCGGGTCGAAATAACTAATTCAGTCACCTGCACGTGCAGGGGCCATCAAATAAAACGAAATTCCGTGAACCGGATCCAGCCCATCTAGTATGCCACGATCTGGTTCATTGGATTTCAGTAGCCCTAACCCCTAATCGTCATCACTGGATCCGGGCCCAGCCGGGGTGGTCTTCTGGACCTGCTTAAGGAATTCGAAGTTGGTTTCTGTTACCCGCAACTTGTTGAGCAATAGCTCAATCGATTGCTGCGGATCCAAGGCGTGTAGCACCTTTCGAAGGGTCCAAACGACCTTGAGTTCCTCCGGTGAAAGGAGCAATTCTTCCTTGCGTGTTCCGGAAGGATCAACGTCGACAGCCGGGAAGATCCGCTTGTCGGCAAGACGACGATCGAGTTTGAGTTCCATGTTGCCGGTTCCTTTGAACTCCTCGAAAATCACCTCATCCATTCGTGATCCGGTCTCGACCAATGCTGTTGCCAAAATGGTTAGCGAGCCACCATTTTCAATGTTTCGAGCGGCTCCAAAGAATTTCTTGGGTGGGTACAGAGCAGTCGAGTCAACTCCACCGGAAAGAATTCGACCCGACGCTGGTGCCGCCAGGTTGTAGGCCCGACCCAATCGGGTCATCGAGTCCAATAGCACGACGACGTCCTGGCCTGACTCGACCAAGCGCTTTGCCCGCTCAATTGCAAGTTCGGCGATGATGGTGTGGTCTTCTGCTGGCCGATCAAATGTCGAAGCGATGACTTCACCTTCGACGCTTCGTTGCATATCGGTGACTTCCTCGGGGCGTTCGTCGACCAAAACCACCATGAGATGACAATCCGGGTCATTGACGGTAATCGCATTAGCGATTGCCTGCAAGACCATGGTCTTGCCCGCTTTTGGTGGTGAAACGATCAGTCCTCGCTGGCCCTTACCGATTGGTGCAACAAGGTCGATAACCCGAGTTGTCAGGTTGGAACTCGTTGTTTCCAACTTGAGGCGCTCTTGCGGATAGAGCGGGGTTAGCTTTGAGAACTCAGGCCGGTTCTTAATCGTTTCCAGGTCGTAGCCGTTTACCGAATCAACCTTCACCAGTGGATTGAACTTCTCTCGACGCTCACCTTCACGTGGTTGGCGAACGGATCCGATAACAGCGTCTCCCTTGCGAAGACCGAGTTTGCGAACAAATGACAGTGAGACATAAACGTCATTGGGACCGGGCAGGTAACCGCTCGTGCGAACGAATGCGTAGTTGTCGAGAACGTCCAGGATGCCGGCAACCGGAACGAGGACGTCATCTTCTGTCAGTTCAGTTTCGTAATCATTGAAGTTGTTCTGGCCACCGCTTTGGCGATTATTTGGTCGGTCACGGCGATCTCTGCGATTGCGGTTGCGACTGCGGCTATTGCGATCATCGGAACCACTGTTGCGATCATTATCGCTGTCATTTGAGTTGCGATCGTTGTTATTGCGATCGTTATTATTCCGGTCATTGTTATTGCGATCGTTATTATTCCGGTCATTGTTATTGCGGTCATTGTTATTGCGGTCATTGTTATTGCGGTCATTGTTATTGCGGTCGCGATTGTTGTTGTTTCGGGAATTGCGATCACGATTGTTGTTACGGTTCCCGCGCTGATCCTGCTGAGAATCCTCACGTGAGTCGTTATTCTCCGACTCAACCTGTGATGGGGCAGCCGACTCTTTTTGATCCTTCTCAGGAGAAGCCTTCTCGGGAGTAACTTTGGGAGTCGTTCGGCGGGCACTTGCCTGCTTTTGTCGATCACCAATCGCTGAGACGAGGTCTGACTTGCGCATTGCGCTCGATCCGGCAATACCCAGTTGTTGTGCGAGCTGCTTCAGCTCGGGCAACAACATTCCGGAGAGTCCATCTGAACGACGCTTTGAATCTGTTGTTTCTGACACTCATTAATCCTTTATGTGTATGGGCGAGATTTGCCCTGGGCCAAACATGAATACGTTTGTGAGATACCCGATAAAAAGTGAAACCGTGCTCCCGGCCAAAACTTCATCCACGTGGGGATGTGATCTTTTCAGGAAGCTCGCCACGACTGTGGACACCCAAAGGCTAACACAGGCAAAACATTGGCCTTGGGATGGGCCTACACCGGGAGTGGCATTACCCGAACCCCGTCAAAATCAATCGGAACAGCAATGCGTGTCCACTCCGCAGGGACTACGGTGAGCGCCTCCTCAAGTTCATGTACATAATTGCGGTCAATTAACAGCAATACCGCAGGTCCGGCGCCCGAAGCCATCGCTGCAATATTTTTAGCCCGCAATTGCGAAATAATTATGCTCGTTTCTGGATACACGTGTGCTCGAGCATCCTGATGCAACTGATCGGAAGTCGCCTCCAACAGAAGTTTCGGGTCGTGCGAAATTGCATAAACCAATAGGGCTGTTCGTGAAAGATTGTGGCAAGCGGCTGAGCGATCTACCTGCTGTGGCAAGACTCCCCGTGCTCTCGTTGTCTCAAGTTCATGCGGTGGAATTAATACGATGGGTACGACATCAGGATGAACAGTCGGCTGCACCGCGCCGGCGCTTTCTTCACTGTATAGCCAAGCAACATTGAATCCTCCGTAGAGAGCCGCAGACAAGTTATCTGGATGATTTTCAAACTCAAGTGCAATATTAAGAATTTGCTGATCAGAGAGAAGTTTCTCGCCACCCTCAACCAGTGAACGCGCCATGGCTAAACCACCGATGACGGCCGACGCTGACGAACCTAAACCACGGCCATGCGGTATGGCATTACGACATTTGAGGATGAATCCCGCAGGTTCGGCATTCATTGCTTTAAATCCTCGATTCATGGCACGAACAACCAAGTTAGATTCATCGGTTGAGACGCTTCCAGCACCCTCCCCCTCGACGTCTACCTTGATGCCAACATCATTGGTCACCATCGCAATGAGTTCGTCATGGACAGCCAGTGCGAGTCCCATCGAATCAAATCCTGGACCCAAATTCGCACTTGATGCAGGGACCATGATGCGGACTGCACCCGAGACAAAAGTCACGGCGCTCATCCCATTAAACCAAGCTTTGCGGCAGCGAGTGCAGAATCAACCGGGATGATCACAGGATCGGCGGCCCCGTCAAGGGCCCATTGTGGATCCTTAAGCCCATTGCCCGTCAAGGTACAAGTGATAACTGAATCGGTCGGAACTCTCCCTGCCGAATGCATCTTGAGTAACCCGGCAACACTTGAAGCGCTGGAAGGCTCACAGAACAAACCTTCCTTTTCAGCGAGCAAGTGATACGCGGCCAATATTTCTTCATCGGTTACCGAGTCAATGAGTCCGCGTGAATCATCACGTGCGGCAATTGCCTGATCCCACGATGCAGGGTTTCCAATTCGGATTGCAGTCGCGATCGTTTCAGGATGAGAGACAGGGGTTCCGATTACGAGAGGTGCCGCTCCTGCAGCTTGAAATCCCCACATAGCCGGGGACGAGTCGGTGACACCTGATGCTTGATATTCCTGGTACCCGCGCCAGTAGGCCGTGATGTTTCCGGCGTTGCCAACGGGCATACAAGAGATATCAGGTGCACGACCCAGTCGATCCACTATTTCAAATGCAGCAGATTTTTGGCCTTCGATCCGAACCGGATTGACACTATTAACCAATGCAATCGGGTAATTCTCGGATAATTCACGGGCCAGTACCAAACAGTCATCAAAGTTGCCTTCAACTTGAAGCAGGATCGCACCATGTACTACTGCCTGGGCGAGTTTGCCCATGGCAATTTTTCCTTTGGGGATGAGTACAGCACAGGTCAAGCCCGCCTTCACCGCGTATGCCGCTGCACTCGCTGAAGTATTCCCCGTCGAAGCGCAAATAACAGCTTTCGCGCCGTGGAATGCAGCATCGGAGATGGCCATGGTCATCCCACGATCCTTAAATGAGCCTGTCGGGTTAGCTCCCTCGTACTTGAGCCAGACGGACGCGCCAACGAGCTCACTTATGGTGCAGGCGTAGACCAGTGGAGTGCCACCCTCGCCGAGGCTCACGAGGGGTGCAGCTTCATCAAGTGGCATGCGATCGCGGTACTCGGCGATTACACCACGCCATTGATGTGCCATTTAATCTTCACCTTCTACTCGCATTACCCCAACTACTTTTCGAACTTCATCCATTGATTCCAGCTGGACAACCGTAGCCCGTAGAGCAGCTTCGCTTCCCCTATGCGTCCGTACTATCAACCCGGCCTCAGACCCGTGTCCATCTTGACGCACCACCTGAATACTCACCCCATTCGCCGCGAATGCCGTAGCAATTTGGGCAAGAACTCCCGGCCGATCCCGTACGTCGAGGTTAACGTAATAGCGTGTTTCAGCCCGCCCAATGCCGAGGACTTTTAGCCCCGAATAGGTGCTCTCTCCTGGGCCACGCCCGCCGAGGACTCGATGTCGCGCAGCCGCAACAACGTCCCCCAAAACGGCACTGGCGGTGGGGTCACCGCCGGCCCCACGGCCATAGAACATCATTTCGCCGGCTGCTTCCGCGTGAACAAAGACCGCATTAAACGAACCACGAACATTTGCTAACGGGTGATTCAGCGGAATCATTGCGGGATGCACCCGAACGACGATGCCATCTTCTTGGCCATCCGTTGAGATCAGCTCGGCGATGGCAAGCAGTTTTATGACAAATCCCATGTCGCGTGCGGCCGTAATATCTGCCTTAGTGACGGATCCAATTCCTTCGCAATGGACGTCGGCCAAGGTCACCCTTGTATGAAACGCCAATTCAGCCAAGATCGCTGCCTTCGCAGCAGCATCTATTCCATCAACATCAAGCGAGGGGTCGGCCTCCAGGTAACCCAGGGCAGCCGCTTCAGCAAATACTTCGTCGTAATCTGCACCTTCTTCATCCATTTTTGTCAGCATAAAATTGGTGGTGCCATTAACAATTCCCATAACTTTGGTGACGCGATCCCCCGCTAGGGACTCACGTAACGGTCGAATAAGTGGAATCGCTCCGGCAACGGCCGCCTCGAAATAAAGGTCAACACCGGATGCCTCCGCAGCCGCGTACAACGCAGCACCGTCTTCAGCCATGAGCGCCTTATTAGCCGTGATCACACTTGATCCAGCCTTCATGGCGGCAAGAATCAAAGAACGCGCAGGCTCTATCCCACCCATCACTTCGATCACGATGTCAGCTCCGCAGTTCACAACCGAATCGAGATCTTGCGTAAGTATCGACTGGGGAATCCCCTCCCGATGCTTACTGATGTCCTTAACGCCGACAGAGATCAGTTCGAGGTCGGCGCCCACCCGGTGTGCAAGGTCATGCTGATGTCGGCTGAGAAGCCTAGCGACTGAGGATCCAACGGTGCCCGCGCCCAACATCGCAATTCGGACAGGTGGAGCAGACTTATCACGCTCTGACATGAATCTCCTCAAATGACATTTCCTGGGACCAACAGCCTTATTCTGTCAAAGTGAATCGCCGTGGTCTCACTAGCCGGCAAAAGGATCAAGTGCCAGCAGATCATCAAATGTCTCCCGACGGAGAATCAGCTGACTTTCACCATCACGAACAGACACAACGGCAGGTCGGGGAATCTGGTTATAGTTTGAAGCCATCGAGCGGCAATAGGCACCCGTAGCGGCAACGGCAATGAGGTCACCGGGGGTGATATCTGAGGGTAGCCAAGCATCCCGCACCACGATATCCCCGGATTCACAGTGTTTTCCTACCACTCGGCTCAGCACTTGCTCTGAGGTGGAACTGCGCGATACAAGCGCAACGCTGTATTGCGCTCCATAAAGTGACGTTCGGATGTTGTCACTCATTCCACCATCCACCGAAATGTATGCGCGCTCACCATGATCGAGTTTGACTTTCTTGACCGTTCCCACTTCATAGAGGGTGATTCCCGCTTTGCCAACTATCGCTCGGCCAGGTTCGTAACACAACGCGGGAACGGGTATCCCTACTTTGGCGCACTCGCGAGTCACAATCTCCCTGATCTGCATCGCCATAGCCTGTACGTTCAATGGATCATCTTCCGGAAGATAAGCAATTCCCATGCCACCACCAAGGTTGAATTCTTCACATTCAATTCCCTGTGTGTCATAAATGTCGTATGCCACGCCAACTACCCGGGTCGCTGCAACTTCGAATCCAGCTGAGTCGAAGATTTGTGAACCAATATGCGAATGCAAGCCCATGAAGCGCAACGACGGCAACTTGGCGATACGACGGACTGCCTCCTCGACGTCACCCTCTTGCACCGAAAGCCCAAATTTTTGATCCTCGTGTGCAGTCGCAATGAATTCATGCGTGTGGGCTTCGACACCGACGGTTGCCCGAACCAAAACTTTGGCTACGACATTCAGTTCAGCGGCAATAGCGGCTACTCGGACAATCTCGTCAAATGAATCGATCACGATCCGCCCGACTCCATAATCTAGGGCTGTTCGGATTTCACTTTCAGATTTGTTGTTTCCGTGCATGAGTAACTTGGCGCCGGGAATCCCCGCGCGAATAGCGATTGCGAGTTCACCACCGGTTGCAACATCAATTCCCAGGCCTTCTTCGTAGACCCACTTCGCAATGGCAACACTGAGAAATGCTTTGGCAGCGTAATACACCGTGCCATTTTCGTTTTCGGCCAAATATGCCGTCGCAAACGCCTGTGCTCGATCACGAATGTCTTTTTCATCAAAGAGAAATAGGGGCGTTTCGTACTCAGCGGCTAATTCAACAACTCCCCGACCGCCAATTTGGAGTTCACCACGGTCATTTCTGTGGGCATTCTCTGGCCAGACGTGGGATTGTGTTGGATCACTGACCGGGCTAGATGCCGGTGATTCCCGCGCCATCTGTGCGTGACGAGGGCCCGCCGGATGTGCCTGCATTGGTCGAGTCTATCGGTTTTTACATTTTTGTAGGAGCGCTGACTCCCAAGAGATCTAAGCCGTTGGCAAGAGTTTGCGCCGTTGCCGCGCACACCCATAAGCGAGCTATGTGGACGCCGCTTAGTTCTTCGTCAGATCGGGGCAAAACGCGACACGCATCATAAAAACGGTGATAGGCGGTCGCGAGTTCTTCTAAATAGCGAGCAACTCGGTGCGGCTCCCGCAACTCTGCGGAGGCAGTAATTACTGCAGGGAATTTCTCAACTACTCCAAGGAGTTCATTTTCCTGTTCTGAATCGAGGAGTTCAGGCGAAAATTCACTATTGCGCCAATCCACACCAACATCGTGTGCATTGCGCAAAACTGACGCGATGCGAGCATGGGCGTACTGAACATAAAAAACTGGATTGTCATTAGCCTTTCTGGCTATCTCTTCCAGGTCAACAACAAGAGGTGTATCCACTGGATACCGAGCCAACGTGTATCTCGCCGCATCTACTCCGACCTCTTCAACGAGCTCTTCCAATGTCACAATCTGACCGGAACGCTTGGATAGTTTTACTTCAACTCCTCCGCGTGTGATTTTTACAAGTTGACCAATCAAAATTTCGATATTTTCATCCATGTCGTCACCCGCACAGGCTGCGACTGCTCGCAATCGATTCACGTATCCGTGGTGGTCTGCCCCTAGTAAATAAATTGCTGTATCAAATCCACGCGTTCGCTTATCAAGGTAGTACGCAGTATCGGCAGCAAAATAGGTTCTCTCCCCATTTTCTTTTATCAAGACCCGATCTTTGTCATCGCCAAATGTTGAGGTGCGAAGCCACAGTGCGCCTTCAGATTCGTACACATGCCCTTGCTCTAGGAGCCGCGCCTGAGCCCGTTCAACAGCCCCTGACTCATAGAGTTTGCGTTCGGAGTACCACACATCAAAATGTGTTCGAAAAAGTTCGAGGACATCTTTTTGCTGCTGTAATTGCAATGCGTAGGCCTCCTCGCGAAAAGCGACCATTTGTTCGCCCTCCGGAAGCTGATGAAACTCCGGATGCTCACGAATAATTCGGGCAGCAAGATCCAGAATGTAGCCGCCGTGGTAACCATCTTCTGGAACCGCTTTACCCAACGACGCTGCCATCACCGATTCGCCGAACTTGTCCATTTGAACACCGCGATCATTGATGTAAAACTCAGTTGTAACGTCCGCTCCCGCGGCCGCCAACACGCGGGCGAGCGCATCTCCAACGGCTGCCCATCGGGTATGCCCGAGATGTAGCGGTCCCGTGGGATTTGCCGAAATGAATTCAACATTGAAACTCTTGCCCATCAATGAGTCGTTGCGACCATAGGCAGAACCTTGATTCACCACCCGTTGGGCAATTTCTCCTTGCGTCTGCGCCGAGAGTCGAATATTCACAAAACCAGGACCGGCCACGCTTACTTCCGTGAACGCTGGATCAGCTCTCAACGCCTCGGCGATCTTCAGCGCCAAATCCCTGGGCGCGATAGTTGAGGATTTTGCAGCAACCAGTGCCACATTGGTGGCGTAGTCCCCGTGCTCACGCGACTTTGGGCGCTCAAGGGTCACTTCTACACTCGCGGTCAAGATTCCTTGGTCCAATAATTCGTCCACAACACGTTGAACGCTCTCACGAACGTCATTAATTGCCACGGCGCGAGCGTATCTGCTCATGAGCAAGTCGTGACATAGAGTGCTCATATGGCTTCGGACGATGAAATAGAAAAACTCCTACGCGAGATCTCGGCGCAAGATTCACAACAGCCCGCACCCGTGCAGCGCAAAGAATCGGGCACTCCAGCTCAGCGTGATGAATCAGCCTCTGGTGGGAGATTTGCCTATGCCGCGATAGGAGCGGCAGTCATGGGCGCCGGCGGGGCGGTCGCTGGCCTAATACTCCCCGGGATCTCAATAATCAGCACGGGCATTGGCGCCGCTGTCGGTGCTTTCGTCATCGCCCTTGTCAGTGGACCGCCGCGTTGGTTTTCTCGCTAAGGCACGATCGCGGGTCAAACCCTCAACAATTGACCCGATAAAAAAACCTAGAAATACGAGATAGGACCAGATCAAAAGCGCAATCGGAGCTCCGAAAACAATGAGTGCTGATCCAATTGTCGAAGATTGATTAGCGTATATCCCGAATGCTCCAATCGACAAAATGATTAGCGTTGTCGCAACGAGCAAACCTGGTGATCTCCACGTTACGACTCCGCTGGAACCGCTCGTGCGCCTCATGACAAACCAGACCAAGAGATACACGAAAATGGCAGGCGTCAACCAGCCCAGTGTGTCGAGTAGTTCCAG
>JBIHZX010000012.1:0-34117 GCA_044240195.1 Candidatus Nanopelagicales bacterium
GCTCGAAGGAGGGCAATTTCAGCTTCAAAATCTTCAAGAGTGTCAAAGGATCGATAAACGGAAGCGAACCGAAGGTAGGCAACCTCGTCGAGTTCGCGAAGTGGAGCAAGGATTGCGAGTCCAACTTCCTGGGCAGGGATTTCACTATTTCCGGTGGCGCGGAGAAAATCTTCGACGCGCTGTGCAAGAAGTGCGAGATCATCATCGGAAACCGGCCTTCCTTGGCATGCTTTGCGGACCCCACTAATGACCTTGCTTCGATTAAATGGCTCGCTCACGCCACTTCGTTTGACCACGGCGAGGGCAGCTACTTCAGCGGTTGTGAACCGACGTCCACATTGACCACATTCGCGGCGCCGGCGAATGGCCATCCCTTCCTCAACCGTCCTGGAGTCAACGACCCGGGAGTCCTCTTCACGGCAAAATGGGCATTTCATTTGGTGACTGACCCCCTTTCCTTCACTGACTCTGTCAACTAGTAACTCTCGTAACATTTACAACTTCAAACCCTTGCGTAACACCCGTAACGCCAAAGCACCCATCCTGTGGACTACTTGTGGATGGACTTCGTCTAACCTGTGTACTCAAACCACAACCTGTGGACAAGTACCACGGAGTTGCTACTACATCTAGGGGTGTGAATCTAATGTATCCAGGCGCGTAATGCAACCTGTTTCGCTCGGCGTGTTGCTTTCGCGGCGGTGAAGACTCCCCTAAAGCTGCATTGAGATGCCCAACAGCAAAATTGTCCCTATTTCCAATGCTTTTCTGGCATAAAGCAGGTGACCGACGATACGCCAATTGGTCATGTGTCAGGAAATTGGGACGATGAGGGACTGCCCTGGGAATACGTGCTGTGATCCCAAATCGTTCATTTCGCGGATCCGAATCACTAAATCACGAGGATCGCCTGCGGGGTCGATACTTTGAGCAATCGACCACAAATTTTCACCCGATTGCACAACGACAATGCCGGTCGCAGGTCCTTGTGAACTCCCTGCGGCATCTGCTGATCCACTACCAAAAAGAACCCAAACGAAGAGGGCCACAAGCGTCAAAGTGAGACCCAGAACGACCCTGCCTCGTACGGTGAGCACAATTGCAGATCTGTTCGGTGTTGAGCCTTGAGAAGTGCTATGTGTGGGGTTAATCGTGGTGTTCATGGGGAAGCCTTTCGGTTATTCGAACTAATGTACGATTTATAGCACCGAGATTGCGACACGTCCAGTACATTTCGAACATGTGTTTGATTCGTGTCGTTTTCTGGGCTAACCTGACTTCACCAGATGGGTCTGACATTCTCGTTAGTTATCCGTTGGTAAGGATTGGTAAGGATTGCCCCTCACATTGACAAGGAGTCACCATGGCTGGCCGGATTCAGAAACCGAAAGACTCAGGCACCCTTGAGCACAAGGCGCTCGCCGATTCCGTGGTGACGCAGCTTCACGACCCCTCCCGCAGTGAACTGTCCCCCCGCCAACGGGCAATCGTGGACATGATTCGTGAGACGACCTTGGAACGCGGATACCCGCCGAGTGTTCGCGAAATCGGTGAGTCTGTCGGTCTAACCAGTCCTAGTTCGGTGGCACACCAGTTAAAGAACTTGCAAAGGGCCGGCTATTTACGGATTGACCCCAATCGCCCCAGGGCGCTGGTTCTCTCACCAGAAACACATGAGCATGAATCATCGGATCTGATCGAATCGAACACCTCGATGCAGAACGTCCCGGTACTAGGCCGCATTGCCGCCGGTGGACCAATCCTGGCCGAGCAATCCGTCGAGGCGATGTTTCCGCTCCCCCGCGACCTTGTTGGCGAGGGCGATCTTTTCAGTCTCAAAGTGGTGGGTGACTCCATGGTGGACGCGGCAATCTGTGATGGTGACTGGGTTGTTATCCGGCAACAGTCAACCTGTGAAAACGGCGATATCGTGGCGGCTTTAATTGACGATGAAGCAACGGTAAAAACCTTTAAGCGGCGTGATGGCCACGTGTGGCTGATGCCACACAACCCGGCCTATTCGCCAATCTTGGGTGACAATGCACAAATTCTCGGCAAAGTTGTTTCGGTACTGCGCAAACTTTAATTTGGCTTCACTCAAAACTATTTGCCCGCACGCCGCGCATCCGATTCGCCGCGTAATCGTTCCAAAGCATCAATTGCTATGGTCGCATCTGTCGTAAACCACATCGGCGGCATGCTTTTTCGCAAACTACTCCCGTAGCCGGAATTTGCGAGCCGTGAATCCAAAACACTCACGACCCCCTTGTCCTGCCCACTTCGAATCAGCCTGCCCGATGCCTGGGCGAGGAGCAGTCCGGCTCGTGGAAGAGTCACTGACCGAAAACCTGAGCCACCTGCTTCATCAACTCGCGCCGAGCGAGCTGACATCACTGGATCATCGGGGCGAGGAAACGGGATTCGATCGATAATGACTTGAATACACGAATCACCCGGTACATCAACACCTTGCCACAACGAAAGTGTCCCGATCAGAGTCGACTCAATGTCATTGGTAAACCGCTCCACAAGGAGGGACACGGATTCGCCTTTTCTTTGAACGTGTAATGCACTATCACACCGAACCCGCAAATACTCAGCCGCTTTCTCGACCGCACGCCAACTAGAACACAAAATCAAGGTACGCCCGCCCGCAGCTTCGACTAACTCCCCCATGACATCCAGGGTCGCCATATCAAGGCCCTCACGACCGGGTGGTGGCAAGTTAGCCGCAACGTAGAGAATTCCCTGTTGTGCATAGTCAAATGGGGAACCAACATCGATTGTTTCGGTGCGCTTGTCAGTTCCCAATCCAAGTGAAGCCGCTATTGCATCAAAGTTGCCACTCGTTGTGAGAGTCGCACTGGTCACGACCGCAAACTTTTCGGCAAATAACTTGTCCCGCAATAAGTGCGCCACACTCAACGGGGCACTGTGCAGTGTTGGAGGTCGTCCATCATGATCAATCCACAACACGGAGTCATTTCCCTGAGAGATGAACGCTCCCGCAAAATCGTGGAGTTCTTCAAGTCCGCCTCGAGCCCGCTGATTTCTCGCTGCGATATCAGGATCCTCACCCTTTTGGGGCGCCATCTCGGTTACGCCCGCGTGGCTGGCATCACGGATCAACGTCAGTGCGAGAAGCAACTGGGAATCAACGAATGAGAGACGGGTTAATCCACTGGTCGGATCCGAGGACGCCAGCAATGCATCCTCGAAAGCTTTCTGTGAATCGACCAAGGCATCCATGGTTTGATCACTCACCTGCGAACTGACCCGAGAGATCACCCTCTCAACTCCAGCGGCATTGAGTTCGATGGTAATTGCTCCAGTTGCCCGGTCAACTATTTCATGTCCCTCATCAATGATCACAATGTCGTGTTCGGGCAAGATGGGAATGCCTTCAACAACATCGATTGCCAATAATGCGTGATTCGTCACGACAATGTGGGCCGCCTGGGCTTGCAATCGCCTTTTTGCCGTGAAGCAATCCTCACCATATGAACACTTGGATTCACCAACGCATTCGCGTCGATTCACCGAGAAAGCACGCCATACCCGCGGATCAATATCGTCGCCAAAGTCATCTTTGTCACCGGTTTCAGTGCTTGTTGCCCATGCGCGAACGGCGACCGCTTGATCTCCGAGAACACCGCGACTCACCTCAAAAAGCGCCTCCCCGTCCGGGTCGGGAATCTCTGAATGCAGTTTTTGCAAACACACATAATTGTTTCGACCTTTGAGAACCGCGTACGTCAATGTAACGCCGTATTCACTCGCCAAAGTGGATGCGAGTAGGGGTAAATCCTTTTCCATCAACTGGCGCTGGAGTGCGATGGTGGCGGTTGACACGACAACCGTGCTTCCACCTTCGCTCAACGCGTGAGCGGCAGCAGGAACCAGGTAGCCGAGGGATTTCCCGGTTCCCGTTCCCGCCTGGATTATTCGGTGACCGCCGGCAGACAGACCCTCAACAATTGTCGCAACCATCTGTTGCTGTCCAATGCGCTCTGACCCATCAAAGGCATCAACGGTCTTTTGTAGTAGTTCTTGTGCGTCAATATCAACCGGCACGCAAGATCCCTTGACGCTCAATCTCAGCAGCCAAGCTTGGGGGCACTAGCGCAGTGACGCAACTTCCCAATTCGACATGGTTGATGTGCACGTGCTCGCCTGTCTCGTGAATGCGTGCGAGTAGATCCCCTCGACTGTAGGGAATCGTTACCTCAATTGCCACGAGAGTTTGAGGTAATTCCGAGTCAATTCTTTGTAGTAGTTCGTCCAGCCCAGCACCCGTGTGTGCACTGATGACAATCGCATGAGGGAAGGAACCTTGGATTGCGGCGATATCCATTGGGTTTGCGATATCGGATTTGTTAATTGCAACGATTTCTGGGATTTCGCCAGCTCCAATTTCATTAAGAACCTCACGCACCGCCGAAATCTGCCCGAATGGGTCTTCATCTGATGCATCTACCACGTGCACGATGAGACTGGCTTCCTGCACTTCGGTCAGTGTTGACCGAAAGGCCTCAATGAGAGCGTGAGGCAGGTGGCGGACAAAACCCACGGTGTCTGCGAGGGTGAATTCTTTACCGCTCGGGGCTTTCATTTTTCGGACAGTGGGATCCAGGGTTGCAAACAGTGCATCTTGTACAAGTACACCGGCTCCGGTCAATGCATTAAGCAGACTAGATTTCCCCGCATTGGTATATCCGGCCAATGCAACGGTGGCGATCCCTGAGGCTTCTCGGGCGCTGCGTTGGGTTCTGCGGGTGGCCTCTAGAGCCTTGAGCTCACGGCGCAATTTTGTCATTTGGGCCCTGATTCGACGACGATCGGTTTCGATCTTTGTCTCACCGGGACCGCGCGTGCCCAAACCCCCACCGGCACCGCCAGCGTGACCACCAGCTTGCCGGCTCAGGGACTCACCCCAACCGCGCAGTCGAGGCAACAGGTACTGCATTTGTGCGAGCGAAACTTGAGCCTTACCTTCACGACTACGGGCATGCTGAGCGAAGATATCGAGGATCAACCAAGTCCGGTCAACCACTTTTACCTTCACGGCACTTTCCAACTGACGCAGTTGCCCCGGTGTCAATTCACCGTCACAGACAACCGTGTCAGCGCCGGTCTCGGACACGATAAGTGCCAGTTCCTTGACTTTGCCTGAACCCAGGTAGGTCGCGGTATCGGGTGCATCGCGGCGCTGGATCACCCCGTCCACAACAACGGATCCTGCAGTTTCCGCGAGTGCTGCCAACTCCCGCAATGAGCGCTCTGCCGACTCAACGGTTCCACCGGTCCAAACGCCTGCAAGAACTACCCGCTCAAGCCGGATCTGTCGATATTCGACCTCTGAGATGTCCTGTAGTTCCGTGGACAATGAGGAGACTTTGCGAAGACCAGCCCTCTGATCGAGTTCAAGACTGACGTCTACATCTTGCTCGAAGTCTGATTCGTTCACGTCCCCAGTATCGCAGATCCCTGCCAGATGACCTACTGCTAAATATTAACCGGTGAACCCACAACCAAGATCAGATTAGAACGCGGCCACGAGCCACGAGTTCGGCTTCTCCACGCAAAGTGAAACATCCAGTTGTAGCGTTTTCACTCACGAGGAGCTCCCCTCCGGGCACAGACACTTTCCACTCCAGATGTCTTTCATACCCTGATGCACTTCGCCTGGCAGCCCAAGCAACCGCACACGCTCCCGTCCCACAGGATTGGGTTTCACCCACCCCACGTTCGAAGACGCGCATGGTGACTTCACCGGGGGCAGTTATCGCGGCGAATTCAACGTTCATGCCCTCGGGAAATGCATCAAGGGGTTCAGCCGCGGGAATCTCACGCAGACTTAGTTGAGTGAGCACCGATTGTTCCACCCAACACACGGCGTGTGGATTTGGAAAGAACACACCCACGGAATCAAATGACTCACCCGTTGCCAAATGAATCTTTGCGATTAACGCAGGCGATTGCTCACGTGCCGGCCCCATTTCCACAGATACGGTCAGATCGGGGTGCAGGTGAACTGCTCGCACTCCCCCGCGCGTTGAAATTGAGAATTCTTTTTCTGTCTCAAGTCCATTCGCTACTAAATATCGAGCAAATACACGGGCGCCGTTGCCACACATTTCGGCATAACTGCCATCAGCGTTTTGGTGATCCATGAACCAGGTTGCATCGCCATGATTGATTCCGGGTAAATCAATATTTTGGGTCCGAACTGCGCCGATTACGCCGTCAGCGCCTAAGCCCAATCGACGATTGCACAGCGCCTGCACCTGAGCGGGCGAAACTTCGACCGTTGCATCTTCATTGTTGTAGAGAATAAAATCATTGGCGCTCCCATGACCTTTAACAAACGCCAATTCAGCCAATAAACTCACCACACCACCCTATTGGGCTTTCGCAATTGCACGTTCATAGGCCGCGCGCACCCGATGATCAATTTCGATCCACGAATATTTTGGGGGAATTTGCGCATTGTGTTCGAGGATGGCGTGCAGGGAAGTTCGGTCGGTATCCCAATCCTTTATCGCCGATGCGATGCCATTGTCTGAATCACAGATCCGACCGTCTGTTCCATCAGCAATAAAGGTCTGTGTTCCTGTTCCACTCCTGGCAACCACAGCGAGTCCGTTAGCCCGCGCCTCCAAAGCTGCTATCCCGAATGACTCTTTAGTCGAGGGTTGGATGAATATTTGCGATCGGTCGAGAACCGACTTGAGTTCTGCCGGAGCTAATCGCCCAAGGAATGTCACCGGTAAATGTTCTTGTCGAGCTTTTTTTTCCCACATGACGCGCTCAGGACCGTCACCAACAATATTGAGGTACGCATCAACTCCAAGTCTTTTCACGTCCCTCATGACGTGGAGCAGCGCTCCCGTTCGCTTACGCGGTGCAATTCGAAGCACGCTGACAAGCTGAAGGGGCGTAGCCTTCCAATCTGCGACACCCGTACGAGCCCAGAGGCTTGGGTCAATTCCATTGGGCACAACGTCTATGTCAACGCCGAGGGATGCTCTCATGTGATCGGCTGCCACATCACTGACGGCACTCATGGCAACTCGATTCCACTTCATCCAGGCACCGCTGATGCCAAACATTGGACGAGCGAATTGGCCCCACACACTGTGAATGGTTACTAGCGTGGGAAGCCCGAGGTCGTGGGCTGCGCGAGTTGCGCTCCAAGCAAACGGCGACAACACGCCCGCGTGGACGTGAACAACCTCGGGAGGGTTATTGATCAAGAGCCGCCTAACGCCCCGGTATGTCCGAGGGTGAATGGGAAGGTCAAATGGGACCGGGAAACTCAACCGATCTACGGAGAATTCTGTGAATGATGGTCCCGCAGTAGCCGTGATCACCCGCACCTGATCTCCCACCAGGTACTGGGCGCGCGCCAAACCCAAAACTTGAGTTTCGATCCCGCCCGTTCTGGGCGCAAAGCAATCGCTGATATGGGTGATCCGCACGGAGCCGACCGTACGCCACAATGGGTCCACTATGCGCAACCTGCTCTTCCTACACGCCCATCCCGATGATGAAGCCCTGCTCACGGCCGGAACCATGGCCAAGGCCCACGCAGCGGGGCATCGGGTTCACCTTGTCGTGGCCACCGACGGATCATCGGGATTAACTTCCAACGAATACGCGCAAAATCTCGCTTCGCACCGGTCAATGGAACTCGCCCAATCCGCTGAAATTCTGGGCGTTACCAGCATTACCGAACTCAAATACCCCGACTCGGGCTTACACGGTGAGCACATACCTTTCGGCGGATTTGCTGGAGTGGATCCACACTCAGTGGCAGAGCAGCTTGCCGCCCTCGTGATCGAGCTGAAAGTCGACACACTGGTGGGCTACGACCCATCGGGTGGCTACGGTCACCCGGATCACGTTCACGTGCACAAAGTTGCGCGTGCGGTGCAGCAGCTAAGCGCCTGCAACCTTTTTGAAGCGACTCTTCCACGTGAGCCAATCGCTCGCGCCGTCAAACTCGCTAGTGCCCTGTCCCTTACTCCTGCGGATTTTGACCCTGAAACGTTCGCCCGCAGTTGGACCCCAAAGGCTGAAATCACTCATCGGGTTAACGTGCGGGAGTTTTCCGCTATCAAGAAAGCGTCAATTAAGGCGCACTCATCACAGTCAAGCGCCGATGGCACTATCCGCACTTTGGCTGTATTGAGCAAATTACCCAAGCCAATTTTTGATGCACTAATGGGAACTGAGTACTTCGTTAAAGTGAATTAACACCGATTCGCTCAGGTGTTCGCTATCCCAGGGGAACCAATGGATCCGCGGGTCCTGTCGGAACCAACGTTGTTGACGCCGGGCAAATTTTTGGGTGGCGTAAATCATTTTCTCACGCATTTCATCTGAACTTATTTCGCCATTCAGGTGAGCCAAAACCTGCGAGTAACCAATTGCACGCGAGGCTGTAGGTGCATTGCGCAAACCCTGTGATTCAAGTTGTTCCACTTCTGCGACAAAACCAAGGTCAAGCATGTGATCCACACGCTGCACGATTAAGGCGTCCATGCTGACTCGATCAATTTCTAAACCAACGCGAACACTGGGGATTTCCTCAACCGGGTCAGGCAATCGCGAATGGTAAAGCTCACCCGTGATCTCAATGACTTCAAGTGCCCGGACGATTCGGCGTCCGTTTCCTGGCAAAATATTGCTCGCCGTTAAAGGATCTTTTTCAGCCAACAGTTCATGTAATTTCTTGGGCCCATCTTGCTCAAGTAAATTCTCGTATCGCGCCCGAATAATTGGGTCGGTTGCGGGGAAATCGAATTGATCAAGGATTGCTTTGACATAAAGGACACTTCCACCGACCACAATCGGGGTTCTCTGACGCTGCATAATCTCAGCAATTGAGATGCGCGCTAAGTCGCGAAACTGCACGACATCGGCCCGGTGCGACATTGGCCACACATCAATCATGTGATGTCGGATTCCCCCCAACTCTTTCGCCGTTGGCTTCGCGGTACCAATATCCATGCCCGTTACAGCCTGCATTGAGTCAGTTCCCACTAACTCACCGTCGAGCAGCTCCGCGCATTCAATAGCAAGTTTGGTCTTACCTACTGCTGTTGGTCCGACGATAGTGAGGGTTTGGTGTGGGGTCATGAATCACTCAATCAAGGTGCAACGAACGTGGGAATTCCCAACATCACGGCGCTCTGCGATGAAGTTTCGGAAAGATCCCCCGCTCGAGTGGCGCGAACCGAGGTCGCCTTTCCGATTAAGTGGTGGGGTGCGGCCGAAATCACCGTGCCGGTTAAAAAGTCACCGGGCCGGGCAATCAATGACCCAAGGTCAAAGTGTGCAAGACGGCCGTCCGCCGTTCTCCCCGATCTCCTATTGGTATTTCCATCTTTGCGACCTTCACTGTGGGCCACCAAGATCTCAACGCTCTTATCAACTTGGGCCAGATTCTCTTCCCATGAAATTTGATTGACCAATTTAACTAAACGCTCATAGCGCTCTTGCACAACGTCTTTGTCAATTTGATCTTCCATGGTGGCGGCTGGTGTTCCTGGTCGCTTGGAATATTGAAAGGTGTACGCGCTTGAGAATCGCGCTTTCTGCACGACATCCATTGTCGCCTGAAAATCTTCTTCGCTCTCGCCAGGAAAACCAACAATAATGTCTGTGGTTATTGACGCCTGAGGCATCGCAGCGCGGACCCGATCAATAATGCCCAGATACTTTTCCTGACGATAAGAACGTCGCATCCGCTGCAGTACCGAGTCTGAACCGGACTGCAACGGCATGTGCAATGTTGGCATGACGTTCTCTGTCTGGGCCATGGCCTCGATAACGTCATCGGTGAAATCACGTGGATGCGGACTCATAAATCGAACCCGCTCTAACCCAGGGACATCACCGCACGCGCGTAACAACTTACTGAAAGCCTGTGGCTCGCCAAGATCTGAACCGTATGCATTCACATTTTGGCCGAGAAGGGTTATTTCAACTACTCCGTCGGCAACGAGAACCTCAATTTCGGTCAGAATATCTCCCGCACGGCGATCCTTTTCCTTACCGCGAAGGGATGGCACAATGCAAAACGTGCAGGTGTTGTTGCAGCCAACACTGATTGACACCCAGGCACTGTAAATAGCGTCGCGTTTGGTGGGAAGCGCAGATGGAAAATCAACAAGGGCCTCAGCGATCTCCACCTGAGACTCCTGCTCAATTCGAGCACGCTCGAGTAGCACTGGCAAGGATCCAAGATTGTGGGTGCCGAACACAACGTCAACGACGGGCGACTTGCGCAGAATCTCACCCTGATCCTTTTGCGCCAAACATCCGCCCACGGCGATTTGCATCCCGGGATTGGCAGCTTTGATGGGCACCAGATGACTCAAATTGCCATAGAGTTTGTTATCCGCGTTTTCACGAACCGCACACGTATTGAAAACAATAAGGTCGGCAACCACGCCTTCCCTGACTGGTGTGTAACCCTCTGACTCAAGAAGCCCAGTTATGCGCTCAGAGTCGTGGACGTTCATCTGACATCCATATGTGCGTACCTGATAAGTACGTGGCTTATCAGTTGGCAGGCTTTGGATGTCAGGCATAGGACTCAACAGTAATCACGACCGGTCAGGCAAAGGTTTACCCCTAGCCAACTGAAGTCGGTTGAGACCTCTGATCCTTTTCATCGCCCTCATCAAAGAGTTCGTCCTCACCTGGCTCAATCTGAACCTTCGGTAAAATTCGGTCTAACCAGCCTGGTAGCCACCAGTTTCCTTTGCCAATAATCGACATGATTGACGGAACAGCTATGAGCCGGATCAGGAATGCATCAATGATGACCGCTGAACCTAAAGCGACACCGAATAACTTGATCGTATTGTCGGGCGTGGGCACGAACGCTAGGAAAACACTCGCCATGATTGCGGCTGCGATTGCAACCACCTTGCCCGAGCCCGCAAGGCCACGACGTACCGCGGCCGCATTATCGCCCGTGTGATCCCATTCCTCGCGCATGCGCGAGACGAGGAAAACTTGGTAGTCCATTGACAGCCCAAAGAGAATTGCAAACACCATAATCGGTAGGAATGGGAAAATTGGTCCGGTTCCGGTCACCCCAAGAATCTGACTGAACCACCCCCATTGGAATACAGCAACCGTGATACCTGTTGCAGCAGCGAAACTCAGCAAGCTCGTCAATGCTGCGGTGAGTGGAACCACCAGCGAGCGGAACAGAACCATAAGCGCCAAGAAACCCAGGGAAACAACAATCAAAAGGAAGATCGGTAATGCATCTACGAGTACCTGCGTGAAATCAGAGGTGACGGCCAGCGCACCGCCAACGTAGAGCGATCCGCCGGTCGCTGCTTTAAATTCGGGCCCCGTAACCTCACGTAATTGGGTAAGGAGCTCTGACGTAGCTTCATCTTGGGGTCCAGTTTCGGGAATGACAAAGACTGCGCCCACAGTTCCATCGGGGCTTAGCCCTCCGCCAAAAGCTTCTATCAAGGGGAAAGTCGCGGTCGAAGGATTTGTTGATGCAACACCTGGTGTTGACTCAATCGCGGCAATGGCTGCCCCGTACTGCTCGAGGTCATTGGGTTGGGAAAGTTCAACAGCCACGATGAATGGTCCGCTCGTTCCAGGCCCGAAGCCTTTAGCGCTCAGGTCGTAGGCGATGCGAGTTGTAGTGCCTGGTGCATTTCCTGACGCATCAGCGAAACCAAGTCTCAAAGAGAAAACCGGGATTGCGAGAATAGCGACGATTCCAACGGAAATGATTGCAAACAACCAAGGCCGTTTTTGCAGGAATCCGCCGTATCGGGCCCATTGCTTGCCCTCTGCGTGGCCTTCACCTGGCTTGGTTCCCCAGGGAAGACGTAAGCCAAGTGCCTTGGTGCCGAGCAAAGATAACGTCGCGGGAAGTAACCACAATGCAGCCATCATGACCATAAGGACCGTGACAATCGCGGCTAAAGCCAGTCCGTTGAAAAAACCGATCCGTAAAATGAACAATCCACAGAGGGCAAAAATCACCGTTGCCCCAGCGAAAAGAACAGCTCGTCCCGCTGTATTGACCGCCTCAAGGGCGGCACGCTTTTGATCGTGTCCAATCAAGATTGCTTGCCGGTACCGGTTCAAAACAAAGAGGGCATAATCAATTCCCACGCCTAAACCGATCATTGCTGCCAGTGTGGGCGCAAACGTTGCAACATCCATGAACAGCGCCACGACAAGAACAAGCATTTGTCCTGCTGCCAGCCCAATAACGGCCACGACGATGGGAATGCCGGCGGCGACAACGGAACCGAAGGCAATCAGCAAAATAACAATGGCGACGAGAATCCCGAATAACTCACTGGATGGAACCTCTTGTACCGCCCCGAGGACATCTCCACTGGCACCAACCGCAATGGCATCGGAATTCGTCTCTTTAACCAGATTAAGGAATGTCACTACATCTGCTGTTGGGACACCACTGCCCATGCCACCTGTGAATGTAACTGTCGAGTACGCAACGGTTCCATCAGCACTTATTGGTGAATTGGCTGCAGCTGAGGCCGCCAACGCGGGCTTGAGTGCCTCTAACTGTTCCGGAGTCAGTTCCGACATCGCTGATGCCTTGTCTTGGGCGGCCGGACAAGCATTGCCTAAGGGAGCTTCGAGATCAAATGGATTGGTTACACACTCAACTCCAGAAAGGGCTGCAACTTGCTCCAAGACGGGTGTGATGACCGCTGCAGTGGCCGGGTCGACCGCACTGCCTTCACTCGGTGACCAGATGATGGTGGCTGTTGCACCCGAAGACGACGCATCAAGTTCTGCATTTCCAATGGTTGCCAGCAAATCCGTCGCCGTGGTGGACTCGGTGTCCGGCAAATCGAATGAGTCCTTAAGCGACCCTCCGAATGAAACACCGATTCCGACAACAGCGATCAACGCCACAATGTAGGAAATGAGTGCAATAACTGGTTTACGAACAGCCCACTGGGACAAACCCGGCATGAAAAAACCCCTGACATGACGATTGTGATGAATTTCCCAAAGTCTAACACCATCGGAACTACGCCCACATTGGTGGGAACTAACCCTCCAATTCGCCGTCATTCTCGAATTCGGCCCCGACTGTTTCCTTGGCTATCTGAAAACACGTTGCCGGTGGGTAACCCTTGCGCTGCAGAAGCGAGGCGATGCGTCGCACAGCGACCGCATGATCAACGGACATTAAACTCCGGTACTTTTTAGCTGCCAATTCATAAGCCCGCTCACGGGAATCGGCAGCGGTTAACTGCACTAAAGCGCCCTCAATCACCTCGAGATCAATATCTTTATTGATTAATTCGCGTTTAAGAACACTCGATGCCAAGCCACGGGATCGGTGACGGCTACGAACCCATTCTTGGGCAAAAGCAACATCATCGATGTAACCCATTGATGAGACTCGATCCAGCACTTTCTCAATCAGAGTTGGCTCAAAATCCTTGGCCAACAGATACTTGGATAACTCACCACGCGAACGAGGAGCCGCATTCAGTCGCCGCATAACGACCGACATGATTTCCGACTCCCCGCTTTGCGTGCTCAACTCTGATTCAGTCATTACCGGGAGGACTACTCGTCAAGGGTCTCGAGATCGTCGAGCTCGATAGCGGCTTCCGCTTTAGCCGCGGACTTCGCTGATTTGGGCTTCTCGGTAGCGTCAATCTTGGGACCGATCCCCATTTGCTCCTTGATTCGCTTTTCAATTTCATTGGCCAAATCAGCGTTGTCCTTCAAAAATGCACGGGCATTTTCCTTGCCCTGTCCAAGCTGATCACCTTCATAGGTGTACCAGGCACCCGCCTTGCGGACAATCCCTTGATCAACTCCAATATCAATCAAGGAACCTTCACGTGAAATTCCTTCCCCGTAAATAATGTCAAACTCTGCCTGCTTAAATGGTGGCGCAACCTTGTTCTTAACAACCTTCACGCGGGTCCGGTTACCAACGGCCTCAGTCCCGCCCTTGAGTGTTTCAATCCGACGAACGTCGAGTCGAACCGATGAATAGAACTTCAAAGCTTTTCCGCCGGTTGTCGTTTCGGGCGAACCGAACATCACACCGATTTTCTCACGCAGTTGGTTGATAAAGATTGCCGTGGTGTTGGTATTGCTCAACGCACCCGCCATTTTGCGAAGTGCCTGGCTCATGAGTCGTGCTTGCAATCCCATATGCGAATCACCCATGTCGCCCTCAATTTCCGCACGTGGGGTGAGAGCTGCCACCGAGTCGATAACCACCAGGTCAATTGCACCTGAACGCACTAACGTGTCACAGATTTCAAGTGCCTGCTCACCGTTGTCGGGTTGGGAGACATACAAATTGTCCAGATCAACCCCAAGATGCGCTGCATAGTCGGGGTCGAGGGCATGCTCGGCGTCAATGAAGGCAGCGAGCCCGCCCCGTGCTTGAACACTGGCAATTGCATGCAGAGCAACCGTTGTTTTACCCGAGGATTCTGGACCGTAAATCTCAACAATGCGTCCGCGCGGATATCCACCGATGCCGAGTGCAATATCGAGTGCGATGGATCCTGTGGGAATAACTTCCATGGGAACCCGCTCGGAATCCCCCAGTCGCATGAGTGAACCCTTTCCGAACTGGCGCTCAATCTGAGCCAATGCGGAATCAAGGGCCTTCTCGCGGTCCTTTTCAGTATTTGCCATGCTCTTACTCCTCAACCCTGGGTCAGCGATGACAACTACTTTTATGGTGTAGTTGGCTCACTTCACGTTTTATTTATGTTTGACGAAGGCTAAGTGCGAGCACTGACATTTGACTCAAGTGATTTCCCTATGTGGATGATCACCGGAGTCTGTTAATAACTCGACCCAGCGATGAAAGCCTATATCGAACGTGCGTTCGAAGGATTACGACACGCCGGAAGGCTCACCCAAAAGGCCAATCCGATCAGCGGGATGATCGCAAGTGCGCACAACCAGCCGTACCCACCCAGCCACATGATGAGTCCGGCGGCAATTCCGCCCAGTGCGCCGGCTGCGTTCATCGATAGATCAGATAACCCTTGAACGGAGGGTCGTTCATTAGCTTCCACCGAGTCCGTCAACAAAGTTGATCCGGCGATAAGGGTGAAGGACCACCCCAATCCCAGCAGGAAGAGTCCGATCCCCAAGACCACTACATTTTCGTCCGGGGCCAATCCGGAAGTTACACAACTCGCTATCAGAATGAGCACACCAACAACGATCATCGGCACTCGGCCGAAACGATCAACCGCCATACCAACAAGTGGTGAAAATGCATACATGCCGACTACATGAACACTAATTACTAAGCCAATCAATTGCAACGAGATATCGACATGATCCATATGTACGGGGGTCATCACCATCACCATCACCATTACGAGATGCCCGATAGAAATTGCCCCGATTCCTAAGACGGCTCGTGGTCGTGTACGCAGGTGTTCAATCCCGTCGCGCAACTTTGGATGTGCCATTTTTGTACCCGGGTCAAGGTCCTGTCTCAGCTTGGTCGCCAGGACAAACGGGTCAGGGCGCAATGCCACCAACAGGACAATCACCGCACACGTAAGCGCTAGCCCAGACACTACAAAGGCCCCCGATAATTCTGGTAGCCCAAGTCTGAGTCCCAGCGAGCCACTGACATTGAGCAAGTTGGGTCCGAGAACCGCCCCAATGGTGGTTGCCCAAACAACATATGAAAGTGAACGGGCTCGATTCTGGGGAGTAGCCAGATCGGTCGCGGCATAGCGAGCCTGCAAACTCGCAGCACTTGCCACGCCAACAAATAATGTCCCAAAAAGCACAATTGCAATCTGCGAGTGGACAGCCCCGACGGTCACCAGAATTGCACCGATGATCCCCAGGCCATAACCGATGGCCAGCGCCGGGCGACGACCTTTTGTTAAAGCAATCCGTGCAAGAGGGAGAGCGAAAATTGCAGCGCCAAGAACTCCGGCTGTTTGCACAAGCCCCGCGAATGCTTCGGAGTCTGTCAGTGATGCCGCTAGCAATGCTCCGGCCGGGAAAGAACCAGCAACAGCAATGCCACCAAACATTTGGGCACCAGACAAGGTCACGACGGAACGGTGTGCAATGGTGAGGATTCGCGGGCTTTCCAAGGATTCAATCGAGCCTGTTTGATCGATTGCACTCACACAAGCACTCTAGTGCAACGTGACACTAAAGCAATGAATTTGGGACTTCGACAAAATTGCACACTGCCCGCCAAATAACCCCAGCGTCAATCCCGTCTACTACTGCTGCGTCAACCGTGCAACCGAGATCGGGAAGAACTACATCTTTGCGCCACGATGCGCTGTATTGAGGGCCAATCACGATTTCAAGGCGCTCAGACATGTCACTTAGCCGCACCACATGCCAACTGTTGCGAGAAGGAAACTAAATGGATGAAATGGCACTAGGGAAGGTTATTGGCTGTGCTGATTCCGCATGTGCAACAGATGTGCTGACGGAAGCCAGGATGTCAGAGAGCGACACCTCGAGGGCACCACAAATAGCGGCAATTAGCTCAGAGGACGCTTCTTTTTGACCGCGCTCGATTTCAGAGAGGTAACCGAGTGACACGGATGCGGCACCAGAAATGTCTCGCAGGGTTCGGCCCTGATCTTGACGACGACGGCGAAGTTCATCACCGATCACATTGCGCAAAACGATCATGTCCATTTCCTTCCTACTGCGAAATTGCACTCTCATCAAAGACGAGATACTTATGATACCCGCTTGAGGCGATAAGTGTCGATCTTGGCTCATTTCCTTTACCGGAGCCGAGAAAATACCTCCTGGGTATCAATCAGCTCTAATGCGGCGTTTACCGCTGCCGCGCGAATCTGATTTCTGTCCCCCGTCAGTTTTATCAATACCGCTCCCGTAAGAACCTTGGACGCACAGCCCAGCCACACGGTTCCCGGCTCAATCCCCTCCTGAGAACCGGGACCGGCTACCCCCGTGGTCGAGATTGCGTAATCGGAGCCAAAGAGTTCAAGGGCACCCTTGGCCATGGCAATTGCAACCTCTTGGGAAACCACGCCACAGGTGAGAGCGTCCTCACTGACCCCGAGTACTTCTCGCTTAGTTGCAATTGTGTAGGCCACGACTCCGCCAAAGAAAACTTCAGATGCGCCGGGGATATCTACCAGCGCACTCGCCAAAGATCCTCCGGTGAGGGACTCTGCGACGCTCACACTTTGCCCATTCTCGCGAAGGGTGTCGATCAACAACTGGGCGATCACTGTGTAGCACCTTCAATGCCAACGTCAATTTCCTTGCGCAGTTGAAGTGCCTTTCGGATATAAGCAATGGCAGTTGTCACAGTCAGAATTACCGCAAGGGACATCATCGTGATTTTGGCAATGTCCCACATCGTGAGAAACGACTCAGGTGATGACAACGGCCAAACAACAAGAAACATGCTGATCGCGATCATTTGGAGAAGGGTCTTGGTCTTTCCGCCGCGAGAAACGGTGATCACCCCGTGCTCGATCACCCAAAAGCGCAGAATTGTCACTCCAATCTCGCGGGCAATTATGAGAATCGTGACCCACCACGGGAGAGAACCCACATATGACAAACCGATCAACGCAACACCGGTCAGAAATTTATCGGCGATCGGATCCGCAATTTTGCCCACCGTGGTGATGAGTCCGTACCTGCGTGCCACATAACCATCAATAAAATCAGTTATGGAAGCCAATAAAAAAACCAACGCCGCCCAGTTCCGTGATTGCTGTGTGTCTTGCAACAGGAGGTAGCCCAATAACGGGACCGCTAAGAGCCGAAGCGCCGTGAGAGCATTCGCGACATTTAGCACTGAAGTACTGCTGGGAAGATCAGCCGCATGATCCGAAGGGAGCTGCTGCTCACGCATTAACTAACCAGTTCCGCGATCAAGTCAACTCCACTGCTGTCAATGACTTTGGCGCGCACCAGCTGGCCAATGTCAACGGATCCACCTTCTGAACCCACCACGATTTGCGTTTCACCGTCGTCGGGTCCCTGGTGACCCGCATGGCCAAGGTAAGTGCCGGACTGCTCGTCGAATGACTCAATCACAACTTCAACAATTTCACCGATTCGATCTTGAGCCCGCTGAGCCATAAGTTCTTCAACTAGGTCCGTTATTAAGCGCACCCGACCGGCAATAACGTCGGGATCTACCTTCGGCTGCAAATGGAATGCTTCAGTTCCTTCTTCGTCGCTGTAGCCGAAAACTCCCACAGCATCAAGTTGCGCCTCGTCCAAGAATGAGACAAGTTCAGCAAATTCTTCATCGGTTTCACCGGGGAATCCCACAATGACATTGCTGCGGATCCCTGCTGCCGGTGACAGTTCGCGAATAGTTGCAATCAATTCCAAAAATGAGTATTTGCCACCAAATCGTTTCATGCGCCGCAGCAAGGACGCAGAAGCGTGCTGGAATGACAAATCAAAATAGGGTGCAACCACCGGTGTACCGGCCATGACCTTAAGCAGGTCGGGGCGAACTTCTGCCGGCTGCAAATAAGCAACCCGGATCCGAGCTATCTCCGTCCCCTCACCGATTGCGGGAAGCAGTGATTCAAGAAGCCGCAAGTCCCCCAAATCCTTGCCATATGACGTTGAGTTTTCGCTGACTAAGACTGCCTCGGTGACACCGAGACCAGCAAGCCAAGCAATCTCGGCGACTACATCGGCCGGTGGACGCGAAATAAATGAACCACGAAACGAAGGTATCGCGCAAAACGTGCAACGACGGTCACATCCCGATGCGAGTTTGACCGGGGCAACCGGTGAGTTTTCCAATCGTTTACGCAAGATCGGCGGCTGCCAGGCTAGTGCATCATTTCCCTCCGGCATCGCGTCCTGCAATCCATGCCCGGGGATCGGTGTGGTGTTGGCCGCGCGATCAACGGGGCTGATCGGCAATAAAGTACGTCGATCGCTGGGTTCGTGCGCAACCAATTTTTCACCGCGCATCACAGCATCAAGCCGCTCGCCGATCATTGGGTAGTCATCAAAACTGAGCACCGCGTCAGCCTCGGGCAGATCACTTGCCAGCTCTCTGCCATATCGTTGCGCGAGACAGCCAACAGCAACAACAGCTTTGGTGACTCCCCCAGAATCTTTGAGATCAGCCGCCTCAATGATGGTGTTAATTGAGTCAGCTTTGGCGATGTCAACGAACCCACAGGTGTTGACCATTACGGCCTGGGCCAATTCGGGGTCGGAAACCAATTTCCAACCCTGAGCCTCAAGTCTTCCCGCAAGTTCCTCAGAATCAACTTCATTGCGCGCACAACCTAGGGTGATTAGCGCAACAGTTTTCTCAGACACCCATTTAGTCTATCCGCCACGGATAGAAAGGATTAACCCCGGAAGTTCATCAACCGTGACGAGTACATCTCTCGCTTTTGATCCTTCACTGGGACCGACCACGCCACGCGACTCCATCAGGTCCATTAATCGACCGGCTTTGGCGAATCCAACACGGAGTTTGCGTTGCAACATTGAAGTTGAGCCAAATTGCGTACCTACGACTAATTCGACGGCTTGAAGCAAAATATCAAGGTCATCGCCGATATCCCCATCAATTTCTTTGGTGGAGGCCGCTGGGGTTGTCACTTCGTCGAGGTAATCGGTATCCCATTGATCCTTGCAGTGGCTAACTATCGCCCGAATTTCATGTTCGGAAACAAATGCACCTTGGATGCGCATGGCCTTATTTTCACCCATTGGCAAGAAGAGTCCATCACCTTGACCAACAAGTTTCTCTGCACCCGACTGGTCCAAGATCACCCGACTGTCAGCAAGACTCGATGTTGCAAAGGCAAGACGGCTAGGAACATTCGCCTTGATCAAGCCGGTCACGACATCAACACTTGGACGCTGCGTGGCAAGAACCAGGTGAATACCTGCAGCGCGAGCAAGTTGGGTGATGCGAACAACCGAATCCTCAACATCACGGGGGGCAACCATCATGAGGTCTGCAAGTTCATCAACAATTATTAATAAGTACGGATACGGTTCGATCTTTCGCTCTGATCCAGGCAGCGGTTTCACCTTACCGGCGCGAACCGCTTTATTAAAGTCGTCAATGTGACGGTACCCAAATGCGGAAAGATCGTCATATCGGCGATCCATTTCCTTTACCACCCAGGCCAGCGCATCTGCCGCTTTCTTCGGGTTAGTAATGATCGGTGTAATCAGGTGCGGTACACCCTCGTAGATGGTCAGTTCAACTCGCTTTGGGTCAACGAGAATCATCCGTACTTCATCAGGTGTCGAACGCATCAGAATTGAGGTGATCAGAGAGTTAATGCAGCTACTCTTACCCGCCCCTGTTGCACCGGCGACCAAGATATGGGGCATTTTTGCCAGGTTTGCCACAACAAAACTGCCCTCAACGTCTTTGCCGAGCGCAACCACCATGGGGTGTTGGTCATTTGCTGCAACCTTGCTTTTGAGTACGTCACCGAGAGCCACCAATTCCCGATCAGTATTAGGAATTTCAATACCGATAGCTTTTTTACCCGGGATTGGACTAAGAATTCGCACTTCCGCGCTGGCAACAGCGTAAGCAATGTTCTTGCTCAACGCCGTAACCCGCTCAACTTTGACACTTTGTCCCAACTCAATTTCATATCGGGTAACTGTTGGTCCACGCATGAAGCCGACGACCGTTGCATCAATCCCGAACTGAGTCAGCACGTCAGTCAATGCGGTCACAACAAGATCATTCGCTTTGGTAGCCGTCTTGTGAGCCGGTCCAACTTTCAACAGGTCACCTTTGGGAAGTTGATACGTGCTTCGCGGAGTCAGTGGCAACTGCTCACTTTTCTGGGGAACTGCCACAACTTGCGTCGCACCTTGGGCGCCCGAAGTTGTGCTGCCCACAACAATCGTGTCGCTGCGCGAGTTGGACTTCGCGGCCAATTTTGGGTCCAGCTCGGCAATGCCGGCCATCAAAGCTGCAGCAGGGCGTTCGTCTTGACTAGGTATTGGGGAAATGAATGGTTCATCGCCGACCAGCGCCATATCAGAGTGATCCGCGCGCAAAAATCCATTCGGGTTGGCAAAACCAGGGGAATTGCTTTTTTCAACCTCGGTGTCAACGTCTACTACGACCGCTTCGACCGCCTCGCCTTCGTCACTGTCAATGACTTCCCCGCGTTCACGTGATGGAATTCCTCCACGCAAGCGACCGAATCCGTCAGCGGCGATCTCCCGCAAGCGGGCAATCGTTGTCTTAGAGAGCACGAGGTAGCCGAAGAAACCCAACAATACGAGCAGAAAGGCGCTCACTACCGAACCCAAAGCCGCGACCACGGGCGCTGTAACAACCCAGCCCATGGTGCCACCGGCACTGTTCATGGCTTCCGCGCCGCTGCTCGGCGTGGGAACTCCTTGCGCCAAGTGCCAAAGTCCTAAAACACTCACGACAATGGCAGTAATTCCGATAGCCAAACGACCTGTAGCCCCATTCTGATCGGGGTGACGCAGGAAACGCCAGGCAAGAGCAAGCAGAAGTAGCGGTGTAACCCACGCTAACGCCCCGAAAAAGGATGTCGCCAGCATTGACGTCCAAGAAATGAACCAACCCTCGACCCCAAACCACGTTGCCGCAATCACAATGATTGCCGCGGCAATGAGGGAAAGTCCCAGTCCATCGCGGCGCATTTCCGGCTCAAGATCGCGAGCACCTTTGCCGACACCCCGGGCCGCGCCACCCGCTAGGTGGGCGACACTAATCCAGACTCGAGCGATCCCTCTACCGACTCCGGCTACCGCACGAGGAAGGGGACCTGGTCGAGCCGGCGCCTTTCGAGCCCTCGTAGGAGCACTTTTGGTGCTCGGGCGCTGACTACTTTTGGACTTACTGGGGGAAGATCCACGCGTGCGCGTAGACGTGCGGGAAGCCATAGATGCCAGAGTACCCACTCAAACCAATAATCCCCAGCAGTCACACGCGTCCCGCGTGTCACAAATTCGCTTTTCCGCCGTCTTTGATCCCGATCACAACGGGCACGATCATGGGGCGACGCCGATGCGTGGTTCCCACCCATCTGCCGACAACTTTGCGGGCTTTCTGTGAGAGTTCATGAGGGTCATTAATTCCCTCTTTCATTGCGTCGACGAGGGCCTTGGCCACCTCTGCCGCGACTTTTGTCGTGTCAGAGGTTTCGCCAACCCCGCGATCCACAATCTCGGGACCAACGACAACGCACTTATTGGCAATATCGACGGCCGCGTACACCGAGATGAAGCCTTCCTCGCCCAAAATCAAGCGATCCTTGAGCAAGTTCTCATCTGTTATACCCACGCTGACACCGTCCACATAGACCTCACGCAGCGGGTAAGCACCGGCTATATCGCATTGATCGCCTCTGACATCAACACATGCGCCATTGGCAGTGATGAGTACGTGATCAGCAGGGACCCCAACACTGATGGCAAGGAGAGCATTGGCTTTCAAGTGGCGCCACTCTCCGTGAATCGGCATAACGTATTTAGGTTTTACGATGTTGTACACGTAACGGAGTTCTCCCGCAGCGGCATGCCCAGAAACGTGCACCAACTCATTGCCCTTATGCACAACGTCAGCTCCCAACAGGGTTAGTCCGTTAATGACTCGGTACACGGCATTTTCATTTCCAGGAATGAGTGATGACGCTAGGACGATTGTGTCGCCCTCGCCCACCGAAATATCGTGGCTACGGTTAGCTATTCGGGACAGCACCGCCATTGGTTCACCTTGGGAGCCGGTGCAAATGAGTACTGCCCTGTTGTCGGGCAATGTGGAAAGTTCATCCATTGAGATAAGGGTGTTACCCGGAATCTTTAGGTAGCCCAGATCTCGGGCAACATTCATATTGCGGACCATTGACCGCCCCACGAACGCAACTTTGCGATTGTGCGACACCGCAATGTCGATTATCTGCTGAACCCGGTGCACGTGCGAGGCAAACGAAGCAACGATTACTCGACCTTGTGCCCGATTGAAAACTCTTTCAAGCACCGGAATGATTTCTTTTTCACTGGGGACAAAACCCGGCACTTCTGCATTGGTGCTGTCCACCATCAGCACGTCTACGCCCAGCTCACCAAGGCGAGCAAAACTCGCAAGGTCGGTGATTCGGCCGTCAAGTGGCAACTGGTCCATCTTGAAATCGCCCGTATGCAATACCCGACCCGCAGGCGTTGTGATCGAAATGGCCATGGCGTCGGGGATTGAGTGGTTTACAGCCAGGAATTCAAGTTCAAATGGACCAATTTTTTCAACTGCTCGATCTGCAACCGACAACGTGAGCGGCTTAATGCGATGTTCCTTTAACTTCGCTTCGATGAATGCAAGTGTCAGCGTTGAACCGATGATCGGAATATCAACTCGATGACGCAGTAAATAAGGCACCGCACCGATGTGGTCTTCATGTCCGTGGGTGAGCACTATTGCCTCAACGTCATTGATCCGATCCAGGATTGGTTCAAAGTCAGGCAGGATTAAATCAACACCGGGGTGCGACTCTTCGGGGAATAACACGCCACAATCAACGATCAACAACCGCGAGTCATATTCAAAAACGCTCATGTTGCGACCGATCTCACCGATTCCGCCAAGCGGCATGATCCGCAAAGTTCCGGGAGCTAATGGTGGTGGAACAGGTAAGTCAGGGAGAAACATGTAATCGGTCCTTAATGGTTGTTAAAGGCTCAGGCGAACTAAGCGAATGGAGCCACGCCACCAGCGGCAAGGTCACGTGTTAATTGCTCGATCTCACTGGAAGTTGCGTTGACTAATGGAAGCCGAACAGGGCCACTGGGTAGACCTTGCAGATTCAGGGCGGCCTTGGTCAAAATCACGCCTTGGGCTCGGAAAATTCCGGTGTATACGGGCAAGAGTGATTCATTAATCACCCGAGCCGCCTCAACATCACCGCTCCAGAACACCTCAGCCATTTTTTTGAGCCGATCCCCCACCAGGTGCCCAACCACGGAAACCATTCCACCGGCGCCAAGTGCCATAAGCGCCAAGTTCAGTGAGTCTTCACCGCTGTACCAGGCAAGATCTGTACGGGCCATGACCCATTGGGATGCTTCGAGATCACCCTTCGCATCCTTGTTCGCGATGATTCTTGGATGTTCTGCTAATCGCACGAGTGTTTCGGTTTCGATTGCAACACCTGTGCGTCGAGGAATGTCGTAGGTCATGAGGGGCAATTCGGTGCTATCAGCGATAGCCCAAAAATGTTCAAAAATTCCTTGCTGTGGCGGCCGGTTGTAATAGGGGGCTGCGGCCATAAGCGCGTCTACACCTACTTTGGCGGCTGCCTTGGCACTGGAAATGGAATGCGAAGTGTCATTGGTGCCCACTCCCGCAATAACCGTGGCCCGATCACCCACGGCTTCAACCACGGCCTGCAGCAGGGCGAGATCTTCTGAATCGGATTTGGTTGATGCTTCACCGGTAGTGCCATTGATGACAAGCCCGTCATGGCCGAGATTGTCGACTAGGTGCGTCGCAAGTTTTTGGGCTCCCACAAGGTCTTGGCTACCGTCGGCGGCAAACGGGGTGATCATCGCGGTGAGCATCACCCCAAACGGACTCTTCATGTCAAAACCCTACCGCTAGGCCGATTCATCGAACATCGGCTAAGGGACTAAGGAGCCACGCGACCATTGGCATTAAAGGTTGCATGGGTTATCGGCATCAAGCGTGCGAAATGCTCTTCATAGATCTCAGCCACCATTTCGATTTCGCGCTGTGGATATGAGAGAAAATGAGACCCTTCGACCTTGCGGCGCAGACTAAGAAAGTTCATCAATGACCGTGCATTCATGGTGACATAAGCGGAAGAGAAAATGGTTACGGGGAGCACCATTCGAGCTACTTCACGAGCCACACCGGCTTCAAGCATGTTCAGGTACGCGGCATATGCACTTGTGCATGAATCCTTGATGGCGCTATCAACCAATTCGTACTGTTCAGCCGTACCTGGGTGAAACTCGTATGCGCCCGGCTTTCCCGATTGAATCAAGGGACGATCATGACCCGGAACGTAAAAGACCGGCAGCAACTCCCGGTAGCGACCCGACTCTTCGTTGTAGCTTGCAATTCGGTGCCGCATATGTTCGCGCCAAACAAAAATAGGTGCCTTGACAAAGAAAGTCATTGAATTATGCTCAAATGGACTGCCATGTCGATCACGCATCAGATAGTTGATCAATCCAGCGCTACGTTGGGGATCGGCATCCACGTCTTCGAGTGACTGTTCACCAACCGTTGACACTCGTGCAGCGAATACAACATCAGCGTCACTGGCATTTGCGCGAACCAACTCAACCGTGATGTCGCTACGAAACTCAATTTCCACGAGGCAGAGTCTATCGACCCACAGGTCGGGGGGCTGGTCAGTTAACTTGGCTGCGCTACCGTGTCGCCGTGGATACCGTGCGGCTGGCAAACGCCACAGATGCCCGTGCAATAACCCAACTTCAGTTGTCGAATTGGCAAGTTAGCCATCCCGAGTTGGTCCAATCGCTCGTTTCCAAAGACGTGGAAGCTGCGTGGGCTCAGGCGATCACAATCCACAGCGACATTGGCCGAGTTGTTGTGTGTGAGCGTGATGGAACCCTCGTTGGTGTTGCGACGATTGAATTTTCGGGTGAAGTCGGCCAAATTTCCTTTATCGAGGTTGCACCCCAGGTCCGAAGACAGCTCATTGGATCTCGCTTGCTTAACGCGGTGGCCGATATCGCATATCAATCCGGATGCCGGCACATGTCGCTATGGCTTAATGCCGAACAATCTGTTGGACAACAATTCTTTGAATCAATGGGCTGGGCGCGGAGCGGTGCTACTCGGACAGTAAGCACAGTCAGCGGAGTTTCCGATCCGGGACAACCCGAAATCACCGAGCATCAGTGTGAATTAACTACTTCTTTGGCCGGTTAACGGCGACGCACCAGAAGGGATAAATTCCGGCGGCTCCCCCGCGCCCGCCGGATTCATCACATCGCCTTCGCCATACTATGCCGCGCCGCCCGATGATGTCTCTGAAACGAGGGACCATATAACGACATATTACACATATCAGGCATTTGTTTCGCGTTGGTTCAGCAATCCCGTTCGGCACAGCAGGTGCACAATTGCTTCTCACCCGGTTCACGTGCTTCCCGGTCCGGGCCGCTAGCGTGACGCCTTCAGTGAAGAAAATCGTTAGGGGCGACATGGGTTGGAAACGCGGTGGTCGCGGTGCTGGTCGCGAGACTGATGGCGACACAGGTTCCATTGACCGAAACGCTCTGGGAATAGGGATCGCAACGGGTGCATATGCACTATCTTTCGGCGCAATTTCAGTTGCCAGCGGGCTCAGTGTCCTACAAACTCAGACCCTTTCCCTTTTCATGTTCACGGGCGCGTCCCAGTTTGCCTTCGTTGGGGTGATCGGCGCCGGTGGAGGTGCCGTCGTCGCCATTGTGACCGCGATGCTCCTTGGCGCACGAAATAGCCTGTACGCGCTATCGCTCGGACCCGTTCTCTCACCGAAACGCAAGGCGATTCCTGTTACCGCACTTTTAACAATTGATGAGTCAACCGCGATGGCTCTGCGATACGACCAATCAAAGAAAGCATCTCGTCGAGCTTTTTTTGCAACCGGAATCAGCGTTTACGTATTTTGGAATATTGGGACCTTATTTGGTTCACTCGGGGCCAGTGCACTTTCTGACCCCGGAACCCTGGGACTTGATGCAGCGATCCCTGCCGGGTTTCTCGCATTGCTGTGGCCACGCCTCACCGGTGGCTCAACCAGTGAGAATCGAAAAATGTGGGCATTAGCAATCACAAGTGCGGCAGTTGCCGTGGTCCTGATCCCATTCCTTCGTCCCGGACTCCCTGTACTTTTCAGCGCATTGGTGGCAGTAGCAGCGGCCTTACTGTGGGGCAAAACCAGCCGTCCGATTGAGGGTGAATAGGTCATGTGGGCCAGCATTCTCATAGCTTCATTTGGCACCTACGCTGAAAAATTACTCGGCTACCTGTTGCCACATCACATGCTCGAACGCGAATCAATTCGACGAATGACTAGCCTGCTACCCGTATCACTGCTTGCAGCACTTGTTGCGGTACAAACATTTGCGGTGGACCAAGCACTGGCCATCGACGCTCGCTTATTCGGGCTTGGCGTTGCGGTCGTTGCTCTACTATTTCGTGCCCCATTCCTTGTCGTAATAATTGTTGCAGCAGCAAGTACGGCATTTGTTCGATGGCTCGGCTGGTTGCCCTAATGGGTGAGCCGGTATTTCGAAAGCCAATATTCGGAGCCGTGTGGCGATACCCCGAGTTGGATCCACAACGACTTCAGCGAGTGGGGCGAAGGGGAATCCTACGGTTGGCTTTTCTCGTTCCGTTGACACTCTCACTTGTTTCGCTCCTTGCCATCAGCGTTGTTTACGCGGCGACCGGAATATCCCTCAGCGAAGCAGTGCTTATTGGTTTTTTCCTCGCCACCTTCACTATTCTTGCGCTACGAGGCTGGATGCTTGGCACCTTCGTGAACGGCAATGGATTCAAAGTCGTCACTTTGCTCAGAACGACGTCAGGCCTTTGGGAGAGCCGATATCACGTGGAATCAGAATCAACTACGTGGAGACTCGCCGGTATCCCTATCGGTATCAGGAGTCAAAGGGTCGTTTTCGTTTCGCCCGACGGAAAGCGAATCCCCACTCATGTGTACATCGGCAGTGCGGACGCAATCTTCACCCGCGAACGATTCGATGTACTTTTTCTGTTGCTACGCAGGTGGAGCCTTCCGGAATAAGCGCGCCGCCTCCCGCATTGAGGCCCGAGCAGCTTTTCGATCACGTGATTCGTCATACGCCAAAGCAAGTAAATAGCATTTAATCCAGTCATCAGGGTCATGGGATGCAGCGATTGACTCAAATCGAGCATCAGCAGCCGCGAGGACACTTCGACCAGAATCTTCCTTTGGTAGGTCATCGGCTGGTAATTGCCCTGCCCGAGCAAGCTCACGTCCCATTTCTTGCATGGAAAAGCCAAACCGAATTTCACGAGCAATCAAATACAGACCCAAGCCTGGAATTACCACAATCGAGATAGCAAAAAGTGTCAGAATTGCATTGTTCTCTTGAACCAACAAACGTGCACGATCAAGGGCAAAAACGAAATAGATGACGCAAATGAGAGTAAAGACCCCCACCCAAATTTTGGGATTCCGCAGTCGTGCAAGCACTTTTCACTTTCCTAATGGCAAGACATTTTCCAAACCCACGACGACACCATCAATGTGACCAATTTCCTTGATGGCAAGCAGTACACCTTGCATAAATGAATCCCGGCTGAGTGAATCATGCTTAATCGTGAGTGTTTCGCCGATACCCCCAAAGACAACTTCTTGGTGCGCCACTAAACCGCGTAATCGCACAGAGTGAATGGGAACACCGTCAACGACTATTCCACGAGCGCCCATATCCTCGGCCTGAGTCGCATCCGGGCCAGTGGTCATGCTTTTTCGAGCGATTGCAATAGTTTCTGCAGTGAATCTCGCAGTCCCTGAAGGTGCATCAATTTTCTCAGGATGATGCGATTCAACGATTTCAACTGATTCGAAATACGGTGCAGCAATACCAGCAAATGCGATCATAAGTACCGCACCCATGCTGAAATTTGGAGCGATTAAGACTCTCGCGTTTGCACGCTGGCTTGCCCACAGTGACAGAGTCTCAACCTTCTCGGGGGTGAAACCTGATGTTCCCACTACGGCATCAATTCCATGTTTGATACAGAATGCAAGTGTGTCCATAACGACAAGTGGATTTGTAAAATCAACTACCACCTCGCAGCGGGCTCGAGTAAGTTCTTCGAGCGAGTCATCAACATCGATTGCTGCCACTAATTCACAATCGGGATCTGCCTGGACGGCAGCGACTACGCTAGAACCCATTTTCCCGTTCGCGCCTACAACTCCCACACGGATCACTTTGCCCATTACCGACCTCTCTATGTGCGCAGATTTGAAAGTGGTGTCACAAATCCTTTGTGCACCGGCAATTTTTTGTAAGGACCAATAACGCTCATAGCCAACGGGTTGGCAAGGAATTCTTGGGCCAAAGCATTTACCCCCGCCGCATCGACCTGGTCGACGCAACCCAGAACTTCTTGTACGGAGATCAACTTTTCGTCGTAGAGTTCAGCTTTTGCAATTCGACTCATGCGCGCACCAGTGTCTTCTTGACCTAACACTGTTCCGCCTTTTACCTGGCCTTTTGCCCTCTGTAATTCAATCGGGGTAACACCGGTGAGCACCAACTCGGCAAGTTCAGTTTGGCAAACTTCCAAAACTTGATCAAGCTTTGTGGGTATGCAGCCAGCGTAGATTCCAAAGATTCCTGAATCACGGAAGCCCTGCGAATAGGCGTAAACCGAGTAGGCGAGCCCACGCTGCTCGCGCACCGCTTGAAAAAGTCGGGAACTCATTCCCCCACCCAAAATCGTGGACAGAATTGCTCCAGTGAAGCGTCTCTCATCGCCCCTCACCAACCCGTGAGTGCCCATAACGACATGCGCCTGCTCAGTCTTGCGCGTATCCAATGAACTAGTCATAGCGCTAATCTTTTGCTGCGAGTTTGTGTGCCCTCGTTGATTTCGAGGACTACCCAGGTGGGTGTTCGGGCTTGCATCAAGGGCTTTGGATACCAATCGAACTGCGTGCGCATGGTCGACATCGCCGGCGATCGCGATGACCAATGATTCGGGTTGATAAAACTTTGAATAGAAGTTAACTATCGAACGGCGAGTAATCCCCAGAATGGTTTGCGCCGTTCCTAAAATTGGGCGACCTAGTGCCGTATCACCGAAAAGGGTTCGAGCGAATTGATCATGAACCAAATCGCTGGGGTCGTCGTCGACCATGGCAATCTCTTCAAGAATAACTCCGCGTTCAGCCTCAATGTCTTCGCTACGGAGTTGGGCATCGGTTACAACATCACAGAGGACATCAATGGCAAGGGGAAGGTCCACCGCCAAGACTTTGGCGTAGTAGCACGTGTGCTCTTTGCTGGTGAATGCGTTGAGATCTCCACCCACCGACTCAATTGCAGCAGAAATCTCGAGCGCTGATCTCTTTGACGTGCCTTTGAAAAGTAAGTGTTCAAGATAATGGGCAGCGCCCGTGTGTGAACCGTTTTCGTCGCGCGAACCTGCATCAACCCAAATGCCAATACTGGCGGAGAGCACCCCGGGAACCTTCTCAGTGATGACCCTGACCCCGCTTGGCAGGACGGATCGACGAACTAATGATCCATCCGTCCCGGCCAACAGAGTTTTTGTTTTTGCCATTATTCCGCCGCGTCAGCGCCTTCGGGAGCAACTGTGATCAAGGATAGTTTCCCGCGGGGATCAATCTCCTTGATTTCAACCTGAATCTTGTCACCCACCTTGAGAACTTCTTCTACGTTCTCAATTCGGCCCTTGCCAGCAAATTTCTTGATTTCGGAGATATGCAGAAGTCCATCTTTGCCAGGTACCAGTGAGATGAAGGCACCAAATGCTGCCGTTTTCACAACTGTTCCCAAGTAACGCTCACCAACCTCAGGCATCGTTGGATTCGCAATTTGATTAATCATATTTCGAGCAGCCTCTGCCGAAGGACCGTCGACGGCGCCAATGTAGATGGTGCCGTCATCTTCGATCGTGATATCAGCACCAGTTTCTTCTTGGATCTGGTTGATGATTTTGCCCTTCGGCCCAATGACTTCACCGATCTTGTCAACAGGAACCGTCACCGATATGACACGCGGTGCGGTAGCCGCCATTTCGTCAGGGACATCAATTGCTTCATTCATAACGTCCAAGATGGTGAAGCGGGCATCACGAGCCTGCGTCAGTGCACCCTTAAGGACATCGGCTGGGATTCCATCAAGCTTGGTGTCCAACTGCAGTGCTGTGACAAAGTTGCGAGTTCCGGCAACCTTGAAGTCCATGTCACCGAAAGCATCTTCAGCTCCCAAAATGTCTGTCAGCGCAACGTACTTCTGCTTGCCGTCCACAATTCCAGAAATAAGGCCCATTGCAATTCCCGCTACGGGAGCTTTCAGGGGCACACCTGCATTGAGGAGAGACATTGTTGAGGCGCAAACCGAACCCATTGACGTTGAACCATTGGATCCAAGTGCTTCGGAAACCTGGCGAATCGCATAAGGAAACTCTTCGCGGGTGGGAAGAACGGGAACCAGAGCACGCTCAGCGAGTGCACCGTGCCCAATTTCCCGGCGCTTAGGCGAACCAACTCGTCCGGTCTCACCCGTTGAATAGGGTGGGAAGTTGTAGTTGTGCATGTAACGCTTACGACTCTCTGGATTCAGAGTGTCAAGCTGTTGTTCCATGCGCAGCATGTTGAGTGTGGTGATCCCGAGAATTTGGGTTTCGCCACGTTCAAACAGTGCCGATCCATGAACCCGAGGAATAACATCAACTTCGGCTGACAGAGTACGAATGTCGGCTAAACCACGACCATCTATCCGGATACCGTCGGTCAAAACTCGTTGACGCACTGAATTCTTGGTCACTGAACGCAGAGCCGCACTGAGTTCCTTCTCGCGTCCCTCGAATTGTGAACCCAGGGCAGCCATGACATCAGCCTTGATTTCGTCAAGGCGATCCTCGCGCTCAGCTTTGGACAGGATGGTGAGGGCTTGAGTCACTGGCTTTCCAGCAATTTCCTCAACAGCTGCATAGGCATCATCTTCGTATTCCAGGAAGACGGGGAAATCTGCGATTGGCTTTGCAGCCGTCTTCGCGAGTTCACTCTGGGCATCGCACAAAGCTTTGATGAACTTCTTGGAAGCATCAAGGCCCTCGGCCACGACTTCCTCGGTTGGAGCGGTGGCTCCCCCGGCAACAAGTTCAATGGTGCGCTCTGTTGCTTCGGCTTCCACCATCATGATTGCGACATCGTCACCGGCAACTCGGCCAGCAACAACCATGTCAAAAACAGCGTCCTCTAACTGCTCATGTGTGGGGAATGCCACCCATTGGCCGCTGATCAAGGCGACGCGAACGCCACCAATTGGTCCGCTGAAAGGTAAACCGCTGAGTTGGGTTGATGCCGAAGCAGCATTGATGGCGAGTACGTCGTAGAGATCCTTAGGATTCAAGGACATGACCGTAACGACGACCTGCACTTCATTACGTAGACCCTTTTTAAATGTTGGACGAAGTGGCCGGTCGATCAATCGACAAGTCAGGATGGCATCTTCACTGGGGCGACCCTCGCGACGGAAAAATGATCCAGGAATCCGCCCGACCGAGTACATCCGCTCTTCAACATCGACGGTGAGTGGGAAGAAATCGAATTGATCCTTTGGCTGCTTACCAGCTGTTGTTGCACTGAGCAGCATGGTGTCTTCATCGAGATAGGCGCAAACAGAGCCTGCAGCTTGCCGGGCAAAACGTCCAGTCTCAAATCGGATTGTTCTCTTACCAAATGAGCCGTTATCAATCACGGCACTTGCAGATGCAATATTTGATTGCATTGGGTGTCTCCTTACATTGGTTGAGACACTTCTGCACTGCCGCCATGTTCGGCGGTCTTCGATCGAGATTCGCGGGGTTACTCACCCGAAAACCACTACCGAGGACCGACATACGCGGTGCGCGTGAAGTATCTAGTTCATTTCGATATTTACTTGACTTGCAAAGACAAAATAGCGTGATGTGGCGGCACTTTATTGATACCGCCACATGCACGGTTATCGACGTAGACCGAGTCGTTCAATAATTGAGCGGTATCGGTTAATGTCAGTTTTTGTGAGGTAATTGAGTAGACGACGACGCTGGCCAACCATGATCAAAAGTCCACGCCGGCTGTGGTGGTCGTGCTTATGGGTCTTGAGGTGGCCGGTGAGGTCTTCAATCCGGCGACTCAGCATCGCTATTTGGACTTCGGGTGAACCTGTATCGCCTGGCTTCGTGCCATATTTTGCGATGATTTCTTGCTTTATTGCAGTGTCGAGTGACATTTATTCCTCTCGGGCGCGCCATGTGCTCCACCGTGCAGGGAAAGCTCATGGGCATTGATTTCATGGACACGAATCTGGAAGCGCCCGCCTCCAAACCGTCTGGAGCCAGATCCTAGCAGTGGAGGAACCCTCGCCCCACTCCGGTCACTGGGAGTTTGCGTTCAAGAGGCGCCCAATATCGGCGACATCGATGGCGATTTGGACCAAATAGTCGTCCAAACTGTCAAAAACTTCTTGGGGACGCATTAAATCCACAAATTCCATCCCGATGTGCTTTCCATATAAATCAAGATCGGATCGATCCAGTACATAGGCTTCCACCCGCTGGGAGCTCCCCTCAAATTGCGGGTTGGTCCCGACCGAAATGGCCGCCGGGAGCCGGTCCCCTGACAGGGTGACATATCCGGCGTAAACACCATCGGCGGGGACAATCAGGCGCTCATCCCATTGCAGATTTGCCGTTGGATAGCCCAATTCGCGGCCACGTTGGTCACCCTGAACGACCTGGCCGCTGAGACTAAAGTTTCTCCCCAAAAGTTCTGCGGCCGCTGACACGTTCCCCGCTAACAGTAACTCGCGAATCCGTGTTGAAGAGATCGTTCCATCTGATTGAACTAAATCGAAAATCTTGACGGAGAACCCCAACTGATTTCCATCGCTTATGAGCGTATCTACGTCGCCACTGACCGCTCGCCCATAGGTGAAATTCCGGCCGACGACGACCGCTGCAGCGTTGAGTCGGTCCTTCAGGTACTCCTGGGAAAACTGGATCGGAGACAAGCTCGCGAATTCGGGGGTAAAGGCAATAACCTCGACGTGATCGACACCATTCTGGATGAGCAATTGCTTACGCTGCGTAACATCGCTAACAAGCTTAGGAACCTGATCCGGCCGCACAACTGAATATGGATGCGGGTCAAATGTGCAAATAGTTAGCCCAAGCCCAGATTCATCGGCTAAATTCCTTGCCGTGCCAATCAGAGCCTGATGACCCCGATGAACCCCATCAAAGATCCCGATACACACCAATGACCCAGAAGCACTCACGATCAAAGGCTACTTG
>JBIHZX010000002.1:0-89346 GCA_044240195.1 Candidatus Nanopelagicales bacterium
CACACGAATAGACGAGCCGGGTGACTCAAATTCTGCCTGATTCACCCTTTTTCTTGATCTCCCCACAAAACGGGGGGGTCCTCGGAGCCGCCTCGGGGATTTGAACCCCGGACCTACGCATTACGAGACAGATTTCCGTCCTCATGACTATGAGGGAAATCTGGCTGTACCAAGGGTTTCCATCCCATCCAGACCACTCCAGGCCACTCCAGCTCATTGGAGTTGGGGCTAGCCGGAGGGCTAGCTTCCGGCCCTTCGGGCGCCGACGTCGGCTCTTGGACCTACGCACTACCGATGCGTCGCTCAGTGAAGTTCCCGGCGCCCCCGCCGAGGAAACGGAGTCGCTTCCTGCGGCGCCTGGCCGCAGGCCTTGTCAAGCACAATCAGCGATACCCGACCTACACTCCGACGCCTTCGCGGATCCTCCACTCACCGTGACCGGAGAGCTTGGGGCCACTCCGGGGCATCTCACGACCCAACGCGATGTTGGACTCCCGTCGAGGTAGCGAAGCGCCCCCAGCCAGCGGGTCGCCCCCGCACAGGTGCGCGGGACGAAGGAGCGTGAGCTATCGGGTGAGCTCGTCCAGGAAATCGCCTGCCGCGGTGATGTACATGTCGACGTCGGCTCCCTCGATCGCGTAGGAGACCGAGGGACCGGCTGTGGCGATGGCGTCCCAGACTCCGCGGTTGAGCAGAAAGACCTTGCGGGCGTCGGCCAGGGGCAGGACGATCGAGGCGAAGCTCTCGGCCCCGTTGCGCGGCGCTTGAGGCGTGAGGCGGAACTGGATGCGCCCGCCGAGCCGGTCGATGGTCCACGGGAGGCCGACACGGTCTACCTGGCACTGCAGGCCGGTCTGGAGCTGCTGACCCAGGGTCTCGACCCGGTTCCCTGCCACAGGAGTGAAGATCTCGGCGAGACCGACGCGAGCGGCAGCCATGGATAGTGCGTTGGCGTAGAGGGTGCCGCCGACGGCGAGGCCGTGTGCGTCGCCGGTCTCGACGAGACCGGGGTCGTGGTCGCGGTTGGCGCTGACGACGTCGGCGATCTGGTCGGTCATGCCGACGACGCCGATGGGGACCCCGCCGCCGATGCCCTTCCCTCCGGTGAGCATGTCCGGCTCAAAGCCGAAGGCGATCGTGCCTCCGCCGTGGACGGCGAACTGGACGTGGGTCTCGTCGACGATGAGGACGGCGCCGGCGGCGCGCACGTCGGTGTTGAGCGAGGCGACGAACTCCGGGCTGGGGAGCACCAGCCCGCAGTTGGTGAGGGCTGACTCGACGAGGACGGCCGCCACGTCGCCTCGAGCGAGGCGAGCCCTGAGCGCCTCGGGGTCGTTGTAGGGGAGGACGTCCGTCGTCTGGGCGGTGGAGGGGTCGAGGCCCGTGAGGTCGCCCTCCATGCCGCCGTCGTCGCCGCGCGACCACAGCGTCTGGTCCAGGTGGCCGTGGTACTTGCCGTCGAAGATCAGCACCGTGGACCGTCCGGTCGCGACCCGCGCGATGCGGATCGCGTCGGTGTTGGCCCCGGTAGCCGAGAGCGTGAACTGCCACTGCGGGAGGCCGAAGCGCTCAGTGAGCAGCCGGCACACCTCGACCGCGTCGGTGGTCGGGAGCAGGAAGTGGTTCCCGAGGAGTGCCTGGTCGTGGATCGCGCGCACGATGGGCTCCGGGGCGAAACCCGCCGGCATCGCTAGATCGCAGGCGTTGAAGTCGACGTACACGTTGCCGTCGAGGTCCTCGAACTTCGACCCCGAGCCGCGGACGGCGACGACGGGGGCGTGGCGGTAGAGCGAGCGCATCCATGCCATCGGGACGCCGCCGGGCATCCTCCGCTCGGCATCGACGAGCCACTGCGCCGAGCGTGGGGTGCGCTCGCGGAACACGGCGAGCTCGCGGCCCAGGATCTCGCGGGCACGCTGGATCACCGTCTCGTCGACGTGCGGATGCTGCGGTGCACTCATGGTGGTCCTCGATTCTGCGCGCGGGAAGCTGCCTGACGATCCGGCCGTGCCGCCGCACGCTACCCGGAAGATTGACTATGTGTCCAGATTGGACTTACTGTCTAGTTTATGGCTACCGCACGGCAGGAGCGGATACGCGCCGTCCCCGCAGACGTGGCCGCGACCGCGACCGCCATCACGACCTTGTTCCACCCGCATGTCGAGGCCGTTCTGCACGACGTGGCGCGCGACCGCGTGGTGGCGAGCTCGCCACCGCACGCCGCATCAGCATCCCCGACGCCGAACGGCTGCTGCACCGCACCGCCGCCACCGAGACCCTCGCCGCCCAGCGCCTCCTCGACAGTGGCGTCGAACCCAACTTCACCCTCGAACAGGCACAGGTCACCGCCTGCATCCGCGACATCACCACTGCTGGCGGCATCCCCACCCGCGCCACTTTCGACGGAGCCGCCTCGGGGATTTGAACCCCGGACCTACGCATTACGAGTGCGTTGCTCTACCCCTGAGCTAAGGCGGCGCTCTCTTTAGATGAGCCTCCGTAGACTACTAGTCTCTATGGGCAAACAATTCGAGGGTAGAGAGGGACGGTCATGACCAAGAAAGCACCCAAAAATGAGAAAGCTAGTCAACGTAAAGCTGGGCCAACCACACCGCTGGTATCCGTTCCCCTGGTGTTATGGCAGCAAGAACCCGATAACCACGATTACCCGGCGGCGGAGTCCTACCTTTCATTACTCACCAATGCTGCTCAAGCCAAGGAGCTCGTGGAGCGATTGAAAAAGGCTCCGCTGGTGATGCACCCTGCGAAAGATGTTTTGCGATCAGCGCAACTTCAACTGTTGCCCATGAATGACGCCGCAGTCATAAAAGACATCACAAAAGTTGCGCAGGGCACGAAACTTTCTCCCGTGTTGCTCGTGCGCGGAAACTACATCACTAACGTCCCGCTGGTGATCGCTGATGGGTATCACAGAGTGTGTTCGAGTTATCACCTCAGTGAAAATGAACTGATTCCTTGCCGAATTATAGACGGATCAATCTGACCTATTTGTGGAAGCTCCGCAGTCGCAAACTATTCGTCACAACAAAGACACTGGAGAAAGCCATTGCTGCTCCAGCGATCATTGGATTAAGTAGTCCAGCCATGGCAAGCGGAATTGCTGCAACGTTGTAGGCGAAGGCCCAGAACAAGTTCCCTTTGATCGTGCCCAGAGTCTTTCGGGCCAGTTCAATACCTGTTGCCGCACTCGTCAAGTTGCTGTTTGTCAGTGTGATGTCGCTCGCTTCAATGGCAACGTCCGTGCCAGACCCCATAGACATACCGAGATCTGCTTGAACGAGCGCGGCAGCGTCATTGACGCCATCTCCAACCATTGCAACAACATTTCCCTCGGATTGGAGTTGCATGACGATGTTGACTTTGTCTGCGGGAAGAACTCCGGCATAGACAGTGTCAATCCCGACCTCCTTGGCAACCTGCTCGGCTGCACTGCGATTATCGCCAGAGATAAGAACCGGGGTCAAGCCAAGTTCTTTAAATCGCGCGATTGCACTTTTGGAGTCTGCCGCGATGGTGTCCGAGACAGAAATGATTCCGCGGACTTCACCATCCCAGGCAACGACCACAACGGTGTGACCTTGGTCTTGCTGTTGCGATACCCAGTTCGAGTCAAAGGTCAATGACCACTCGGTGGCCAGCCAATCAGGGTTGCCGATTATTGCGGCTTTGTCATCGATGAGTCCTTGCACTCCGCGTCCTTGTGTTGAAATAAAGTCAATAGGAGTGACGAGTTCAACTCTCTCTGCGGAATAGTTTGAAATCGCTTTAGCGATCGGGTGTTCGCTGGAGTGTTCAAGGGATCCAGCAACAATGAGGAATTCGTTGAGATCTACATTGCTAGTAATTTTGATCTCTCGGACCGACATTTTCCCAGTCGTGATGGTTCCGGTTTTATCCAGTGCAATTACGTTGATACGTTTTGTTGATTCGAGAATTTGGGGTCCGCGGATGAGAACACCTAGCTGGGCGCCCCGGCCGGTTCCCACCAGCAGGGCGGTGGGTGTTGCAAGCCCCAATGCACAAGGGCAGGCGATGATAAGTACCGCGACTGCCGCAGTGAATGCGAAGTTGGGTTCTTCACCGGCGAGTAGCCAGCCGATCAAGGTGCCAAGGGAGAGAACAATGACGATGGGGACGAAGATGGCGGCAACCCGGTCAGCTAAGCGTTGAATTGGTGCTTTACCCGCTTGGGCATTTTCTACCAGGCTCGTGATTCTTGCGAGGGCTGTGTCAGCACCGATTGCGGTTGCTTCAATAACGAGCCGGCCACTTGCATTTAGTGTTGCTCCGATAACCCTGTCCCCCACTGTTACTTCAATGGGGATTGATTCTCCGGTGATCATGCTCTCGTCAACGGCACTGGCGCCCTCAACAACTATTCCATCGGTTGCAATTCGTTCTCCGGGTCGGACAACGAATTGATCACCCAACTTCAAGCTACCGATAGGAATTTGACTTTCGGTCCCGTCCGTAATGACTGTGACGGTTTTGGCACCTAGATTCAATAGCGCTGTTAAGGCTGCGCTGCTTCTTGATTTTGCTCGTGATTCAAAATAGCGACCGAGCAGAATAAACACGGTGACAGCGGAGGCGACCTCAAGGTAGATCTCACTTGCTCCACTATGACTCGGAAGAAGGGTGAATGGCATTTTCATTCCGGTTTCACCTGCCCCACCAAAGAATAAGGCGTACAGGGACCAGGCGTAGGCGGCGATTACCCCCATTGAAATGAGAGTGTCCATGGTGGCGGTGCCGTGCCGAAGGTTGGTCCAGGTTGCGCGGTGAAACGGTAGAGCGCCCCAGATAACAACAGGACTTGCAAGTGTCAGTGAGAGCCACTGCCAGTAATTGAACTGAAGCGCGGGAATCATTGCCATGAGAACAACAGGAATGGTGAGGATCAAGGAGATTACAAGGCGGTTGCGAAGGACAACTTCAGCAGAGTCTTTGAGTTCCCCTTGTTCCTCAATATCGCGCTTTAGTTCTTTGGCCGTATATCCGGCGGATTCGACCGCGGCAATTGCATCAGTGATGCTTATCTCTGTTGGTAATTCAATTGTTGCGTTTTCGGTTGCGTAGTTCACCGTTGCGATAACACCGGGTAGTTTGTTTAATTTCTTCTCAACCCGCATGGCGCACGTGGCACAGGTCATGCCACCAATCGCCAGAACTACCGGAGGTGCTGACTGATTACTCATGCGGGGACGATTGAGTAGCCTGCTTCTTCAACAGCTGCCACGATATCCACGTCACTGATTTCATTGCCTGCGGTGATTGTCACTTGCGAGATTTCTCCCGCATGTAGGTCGATGTTTACCTCGGTGACGCCGGGGATTTTTGAGATTTCCTCGGTCACAGCGTTAACACAGTGATCACAGGTCATCCCGTCAACGTTAATTGTTTTACTTGACATGTAATCTCCTAACAGCTCGGTTAACTCTTGACAAGTCGTTCGATTGCTTGCTGGGCTTCTTTGATCTTCTGGCTTGCATCTTCGCCGCCTTTGCTCAGCGCGTCAGCGACACAATGTTGAAGGTGATCTCCCATGAGAATGAGGGCAACGGATTGCAATGCTTTAGTTGCTGCGGAAACCTGGGTAAGGACATCAATGCAGTAGGTGTCTTCTTCGACCATCCGTTCAATGCCACGGACTTGTCCTTCGATTCGCCTGAGCCGTTTGAGAACGGCAACCTTGTCTTCTGAGTAACCCGGGTCCATAGGTTGAGTATACCCCAGGGGGGTATTACTACTCGCAGGTGGTTGTGGTGCCCGGGGAGATCGTTCCTTCAAGTAAATAGGCGTCGACATGATCAGAAACGCAGTCGTTGCCTTCACGGTAGGCGGTGTGGTTGTAACCACCCTTCCACACGACAAGTTCAGCGTTACCCAGTTTTGTTGCCACTTCCTCTGCCCATTGGAGCGGGGTCGCTGGGTCATTTTCGGTGCCGATCAACATGATGGGTGTCGAGGTGTTGGCGACAATGTCGACTCTTTGCTGGGTCGCGTAGGGCCAGTCTTTACAGGCGAGGGCACCCCAGCCCAGACTCGCACCGAAAGTTGGTGCACTGATCGCCAATTGGTTTGCGAAATCACGTACCTCATCAATGTTTTGGGTAACGGGGTAATCAAGACAGGAAACCGCGTAGAAGGCATCGGTTGAGTTATCGGTATAGCGGCCATCAGGTCCACGACTAATTCGCTGGTCTAGAAGATTTAATAGTGGGTCTGGGTCACCTTGGGTCATCGCTGAAGTTAACCCAGAGCGTAAATCGGGAAAATCAAATTCTGGGAAATACAGGTAACTCACAATCGCAAAGGTTGCCAAACTCTGTGTGAGTTCGCGTTGGTTATCCCCCATCAAAGGTTGGGAATCAAGGTCTGCAAGAAACTGTTGGATTTGCTGAACCCCCTGATCAACACTTCCCGTGAGCGGGCAGTCACTTTGCTCACGACAGTCACTCACGAAGTAGCGCAACAGAACTTCAAATTCCTGCGCTTGCGCCTGGGTTAACTCCAATTGATTCAAATAAGTGGGCAGCACGCCGTCGAGGACCATTCGGCCAACTCGATCGGGGAACAAAGAAATATAGGTGGTTCCAATCGCTGATCCATAACTCTTCCCCAGTAAGTTCATTACGGGGTCACCAACAAGTGCTCGTGCAATGTCCATGTCTTTTGCAACTTCAACGGTAGACATGTGGGCAATCAGCGGGTTGTTTTTGTTCTTGCACGCCGCCCCGATAAAGCCGGCGTCAAGAATGAGGCGACTTTCTTCCAGCTCTGAATCCGGTGATCCATCGGCAGCCATCTGTGCATCAATCTGTTCATCGGTTAAGCAGCGAATTGTGTCGCTTTGACCAACCCCGCGCGGATCAACTCCCACAACATCAAATGATTCACGGATTTGATCGCTGACAATGAAATCGGCAGCTTTGGCGTATTCAAATGCACTGCCGCCGGGGCCACCCGGATTGACAAAGAGTGAACCAATTGATTCCCCTCGGGCCCGCACCTTGGTCATGGCAAGTTCAACCCGATCACCTTTGGGGTCTTGGTAATCCAGGGGCACCTCAAATGTCGTGCAGTCAGCATCACCGCAATCACGCCATTCGATTTCCTGGTTGTAAAAGACCTCAAGATCAGGCGCTAGTGAAGAAGTAGCTTGGGATTCCGGGGCGCTGGGAGCCGACACATTTGCTCCCCCGCAACCGGTAATTAGTGCGGCAGTCAAGGCACCCAGAGCAATTGCACGGATACCGACTGGCATTGGTCGGGTCATGCGGCTTACGGTATATCGGTGAGCCGACAACCACGCACACCGGCAGAGATCTCAGCAATGGTCGAAGCCGGGATTGCCAAGGGGTTAAATGTGATTGACGCATTTACCGCTGCCACCGGTAATCGAACGTTGAATCGTGCGTATAAATCAGAATTAGCTACCGCAAATAAAGCCCGTCGCAGATACCAGGCTCGTTTAGATTCCCTTCGTTTCGGGGCCATTGCGGGTGCTGGCGTTGCACTCGCAAGTGGCACCCTGGCGGTTGTCAACGGTGCTCCAGGACTGTGGGTTCTTAGTGCTGGCGCGGCACTTCTCTCTGTGATCAGTATCCGTCGTTGGCGACGATTGGGCACTCGCCCGGAAGCACGCAACCTGGTTCCACCCGCGACACCGTTACCTCGTGGAGCTACCGGTCGTGATTGCGTTAAACGTTACCTCACTGTTCGAACCCAAGTTGTAAACGTGAGCGCCAGTGTTTCTGTTTTACACGGTGATGCCGGCCGCGAAATGCTCCATGCAGACGCCGAGGCCGCCGTTGCACTCAATGCACTCTGTGATCGACTTTTGGTTTTGCATCAGTTGAGTTCCTCACTTCCGGGAACGGCAGCGGCCACCAGCGCGAATAACGCTGCGGTGATCGTTGCCTCGCGACTGGAATTAGGTTGCGACAGTTACGACAATTTGCTGTCAGCCGCGGCTGAATTTCTCGCTTCGCCCGACATTGGTGGAACCGTCAACTTGCAGCCTGCTGCTAACTCACTCATTGCATATTCGTATGGACTGATGCGAGCTTCGGATCTTTGATCGAAACCATCAATGCCTCAAGTGCTAGTTGTGGTGGTGTGTTTGCCTTAATTGTTGCTCGTGCGCGTTCAATGGCTTCCAGAGTTCGTGTGGTGTCAGCGGGATTGCCGCGAGCGGCAAATGACTCGATGTTTGGCCGCATCTCTTGATTAATGAGTTCAAGGTTGCTATCAAGTTGAATAATCAGAATGTCGCGGAATAGTCCTAGTAGGTCAACGAGGGACCTGTCCACTTCGTCACGGACCATACGCTTACGTCTTGTTTTTTGGTGGTTAAGAAGTTGCTTTTTTGCAGAATCAACACTGCGCTTAGAAGTTCCGGTGACCCGAGTTCCCTCTTCAATACCAAATGCAGCCCGGAGTAGCGCATCTTCTTTGGTATCGAGTTCGTCAGCTCGAGTGTTCGCGGCAGTTGTCGCTTCGGTGACCATGTCACGGGCTGCATAAATACATGAGGGGATGTCACGAAGACTCATCGCTGCACGCAAATCAGATTGCCTTCTGGTTCGACTTGCTTCCTCGGTAGCCAATCCACGTGCCCGACCAATGTGACCTTGAGATGCTCGTGCGGCAAATGCCGCCATGGCTGGATCAACTTTGTAGGTCTGGATTAGGAGTTCGGTTACGTCCTTGGTCGTTGGCGTTCGCAACGATACGTGTCTCGTTCGAGAGACGATTGTTGGTAGAACGTCTTCGACACTGGGGGCGCACAGCACCCACACGGTATGCGGGGTTGGCTCTTCCAGACTTTTCAGCAGTGAATCAAATGCTTGGTCGGTAAGGCGATCAGCGTCTTCCATGACAATTACCCGCCAAGGGCTGTCAATGGGGGCAAGGGATGACAGTCGAACTAGTTCGCGGGCCTCGTCGACACCATAGGACAAGCCACTGGGAGTAATGATTTCGACATCAGGGTGACCACCAACAGGAGCCATTCGGCAGATCTGGCAGGTACCGCAACCATTAAGTGGGCAGATGAGTGCAGCAGCAAATGTTGTTGCCGCAGTCGACCTTCCCGAACCAGGCGGCCCGGTGATTAACCATGCGTGCGTCATGGCCGGACCGGGTTCACCAACTCGAATTTTCTCGGCGTCATTAACCGCGCGGCTCAGTTTTTCAACTACGTCACTCTGACCAACCAATGCACCCCAAATCGGTTGCACTTCTATTTCAATTCCTGCATTACTCGCTGGCGAATAACCTCAGCGATTTCTTCCTTCGTTCCGGTTGCATCAACAACGAGGTAACGATCTGGATCCAGCGAAGAGATTTCGATGAATGCGGCGGCCACATCACGGTGGTACTGCATCGGTTCTGCTTCCATGCGATCAGGATTAATGACCCGCTTCATGCTGACTTCAGGGTCAAGGGTTAACACGATGGTGAGGTTGGGAAGTAGTCCCCCGGTTGCCCACATGCTCAATTCCCGGACTCGATCAGGACCGAGAGCGCGCGCGTATCCCTGGTAGGCAATCGACGAGTCGATAAAACGGTCACAAATAATTACGTCACCTCGGGCAATAGCTGGCCGGATTACCCGAGCGACGTGGTCGCCACGTGCGGCTGCAAAAAGTAGCGCCTCACTCGCAGGATTCATGCCCTCATGTTCACGGCTGAGAACCGTGTCACGAATTTGTTCGGCTGCTGAAGTCCCACCCGGTTCACGAGTCCGGATTACCGTCTTTCCAATTTCAGTTAGGTAATCTGCCAAGAGGGCTTCTTGGGTGGACTTGCCAACACCCTCACCACCCTCAAATGCAATGAAATATCCGGTCATAGTGGTTCCTAGATGGTGACTTCTTGGCCGGACATTACGTCGGCTGCTGTCGGCTCAGCTTTTTTCGCTACGGCTTTTTTGACCGCTTTCTTTGCCGTCTTCTTAGCAACTTTCTTCGCGGCCTTCTTGGCTGGTGCCCGCTTGGCAACTTTCTTGGGTGCAGGTCCTTTTGCCCGACGCTCGGCAATCAGATCACTTGCCCGATCAAGGCCGACACTCATAGGGTCATCGGCAACCCGCAGGGTTGCATTGATTTCACCGTCGGTGACGTAAGCGCCAAATCGCCCTTCTTTGACAACAATCAACTTGCCGCTGGACGGGTCAATACCAATTTCCCGTAGTGGTCCGGCCGCTTGACCTCTGCCGCGTCGCACCTTCGGTTGGGAATACAACTGGAGTGCTTCAGCGAGGGTTACTTCAAAGATTCGATCCTCGTTGTCCAATGATCGAGAGTCTTTACCCTTCATGAGATAGGGACCGTAACGACCATTTTGGGAGGTGATTTCCTCAGCTGACTCAGGGTCGATACCAACAACTCGTGGCAGGCTCAAAAGTGAAATTGCTTGCTCAAGTGATACATCACTTGGCTTCATGTAACTAAACAGTGATGCGGTGCGTGGCTTGGCTGATTTAGGTGAGCCCTCGGGAAGGTTCTCCGTTACGTAGGGTCCGTAACGGCCGGATTTTGCCACGATCATGAGTTCGGTATCAGGGTGAAGGCCCAGTTCCCGATCCCCGGAAGGCTCAAGGAGTAACTCTTCGGCCAACTCAGCGGTGAGTTCATCGGGTGCCGTGCTCAGAGGAATGTTTGCACGTTCTTCACCACGCTCGACATATGCACCGTAACGGCCCACGCGAAGAACTGCGTCAGTTCCCCTGATGGGCATGGTTGCAATTCCGCGAGCGTCAATTGCTCCAAGATCTTCGGTGAGTGCTTTCACACCGTGGAAATGGCCCGTTGACATTTCCCCACCACGCCAAAATGCATCGAGTTGCTTGATGCGATTGGTTTTACCCATCGCGATTTCGTCGAGGGCTTCCTCCATGTTGGCGGTGAACTTGTAGTCAACCAATTCACCGAAGTGTTCTTCCAGGAGTCGGACAACTGCGAGAGCCGTGAAGCTGGGGACCAGTGCTGATCCTTTTTTCCGCACGTATCCGCGGTCAACAATTGTTGACATGATGGATGCATACGTTGATGGGCGGCCAATACCAAGTTCTTCGAGCTTGCCCACCAAGGTTGCTTCGGTGAATCGTGCCGGTGGCTTAGTTGTGTGACCCTCAGCCGTGATTTCCTTCGCGTTGAGTTTTTGTCCTTCACTCAATGCGGGGAGTTGGCGGTCTTCTTCTTTGTCGTCCTCGGAGACGAGCTCGTCAAGGGCGGCCTTGAAGCCGGCAAAAATAACGACAGTTCCGCTTGCACTAAATTCAGCGTCTTTCCCATTTGCTGCTTGAGCACCAAATTTGATTGTGGTGGTGGCAACCTGCGCATTCACCATCTGGCTGGCCACGGTGCGCTTCCAGATAAGTTCATAGAGTAAGAATTCGTCTCCCGAGAGTTCCTTGCTCACTTCACCGGGAGTGCGGAAAGTGTCACCGGCCGGACGAATTGCTTCATGGGCCTCTTGGGCATTTTTTGACTTGTTAGCCCACACACGCGGAGTCGCTTCAACGTACTCGGGTCCATACAACTCGGCAGCTTGTTTGCGCGCAGCATTTAATGCTTGAGCGGAAAGGTTGACCGAGTCTGTACGCATATAGGTGATGTAGCCATTTTCATAGAGTCCCTGGGCAACTCGCATTGTGCGCTGTGAACCCCAACGGAATCGACCTGACGCTTCCTGCTGAATTGTTGAAGTTGTGAATGGTGCCTTTGGCTTGCGTTGTCCTGGCTTTTGCTCAACGGAGCGAACCGTGTATTCAATACCGGTGAGGGATTCAACGAATGCTTTCGATTCGCTTTCATTAAGAAGCACGGCATCGGTTTTAACTAATTCGCCCAACTGATTGAAATCAGCACCCGATGCGATTCGCTTGCCATCAATTGATGCGAGCTTGGCTTCGAAATCCCCGGGAGTGAACTTGCCTTTGATATCCCAGTAGCCGGCAGCGTTGAAAGCCATCCGAATTCGTTCTCGCTCAACAACAAGGCGCACCGCAACGGATTGAACGCGTCCAGCAGAGCGGGCTTCTCGCCCAATCTTTTTCCAGAGCACCTCAGAGACGGGGTAACCGTAGAGACGGTCAACGATTCTGCGCGTCTCCTGCGCTTCCACCAGATCCATGTCAACGTCGCGGGTATTGGTAACCGCCTCTTGGATTGCTTCCTTGGTGATCTCGTTGAAGACCATGCGCTTGACGGGCACCTTGGGCTGAAGGACTTCCATGAGGTGCCAGGAGATTGCTTCGCCCTCGCGGTCCTCGTCCGTTGCTAGTAGGAGTTCATCAGAATTCTTCAGGGCAGCCTTCAGCGCTTTGATCGTTGCTTTTTTGGATTCATGAACGATATAGAAAGCCTTGTAACCGTCATCGACGTCAACGGCCAGCTTTGCCCACGGCTTCTTGCGCTCCTCGAGCGGAAGGTCAGATTTTTTGGCAACGAGGTCGCGAATATGGCCAACTGATGCAAGAACCTCGTAATTGGGTCCAAGATAGCCGGCAATTTTCTTCGCTTTGGCCGGTGATTCAACAATCACCAGTGTCTTGCTCGCCATGTGATCCTTTCGGGTCCGGGGCCTAAATTCCCCTTCGATCGAAACCTGACGGTAGGACACACCTATATATAGGTATCGCACCGCCCCCTGAATTGGGTCCCATCACCCCCCTAGTTCATGGGGCAAAAGCTTGTTTTACCCGAGCGAAACGCTCTTTTCACGGGAAAAGCGAAGAGGGCCGGGCACCTGGCCCGACCCTCTCGCTTATTGATGAACAGGTACTACTGAGCGACCGTGATCTCCTGTGAATCGCCGACCGCAATCGGGCGACGCTTGGAGATGATGACAGCGATCACGATCACGATCACGGCGAAAGCTGACACCGCATACCGAATTGCGTCGCTGGCATCGGCGCCAACACTGAGACCGACAATCGCTGGAGCGATCAACAGCGCAACCAGGTTCATCACCTTGATCAGCGGGTTGATTGCTGGGCCAGCGGTGTCTTTGAATGGGTCACCAACAGTGTCACCGATAACGGTAGCTTCGTGAGCAGCGGATCCCTTGCCACCGTAGTTGCCGTCTTCAACGAACTTCTTGGCGTTATCCCATGCGCCACCACTGTTGGACAGGAACACTGCCATGAGAACACCCGATGCAATTGTTCCGGCGAGATAGGCACCGAGGGCACCCACACCCAAACCGAAACCAACCGCGATCGGGGTGAACACGGCAATGACTCCTGGAGTTACCAGTTCACGTAGTGAGTCGCGGGTAACGATGTCAACAACCTTGCCGTATTCGGGCTTCTCGGTTCCCTCCATGATCCCTGGGTGATCGCGGAATTGACGTCGCACTTCGTAGATCACAGCGCCAGCAGCACGCGATACCGCGTCAATTAGCAGACCTGAGAACATGAAGACAACGGCTGCGCCGATGATCAAACCAACGAGGTTGGCTGGGGATGCAACGTCGAGGATTCCGCTGTACTGAAGGGCGTCGGCTGGGCTCAAGTCCGCAACCGCGTCCTTGGCCGTCAGGGTCGCGCCAATGATTGCGTCGCGGAAAGCTCCGAAGAGTGCTGTTGCAGCGAGCACCGCGGTTGCAATTGCAATTCCCTTGGTGATTGCCTTGGTGGAGTTACCAACAGCGTCAAGGCGGGTCAGAATTGCGGCACCGTCACCGTGGACGTCACCGGACATTTCGGCAATACCTTGGGCATTGTCAGAAACAGGTCCGAATGTGTCCATGGAAACAATCACGCCGACCGTGGTCAAAAGACCGGTACCGGCGAGTGCGATCGCAAACAGTGACAACAGAACCGAACCGCCACCGATGAGGAATGCGCCGTAGACGGCAGCAGCAATGAGCAGCGCCGAGTAAACAGCCGACTCAAGTCCCAGGGAAACACCGGAAAGAATGACGGTTGCTGGACCGGTAAGTGAGGTCTTTGCAACGTCGTCAACTGGCCGACGATTCGTTTCGGTGAAGTAGGCGGTCAGTTGCTGGATGAGCGCTGCGAGGACAATTCCCGTGAATACCGCTCCAATGACATACCAGCGTGGGCTGATTGTGTCGGCGGCTTCAATTGCGACGATCCCACCAATACTTTCGATATCACTCCACGATTCCGGAACCCACGTAAAGACTGCGAGGATTACCAGCACCGCCGAGATGATCGCCGAGATAAAGAACCCACGGTTGATCGAGGACATACCTGAACGATCAGACTCACGCGGTGAGACCGCGAAGATTCCAACAACAGCGGTGAGAACACCGATAGCAGGGATCACCAGCGGAAGTACGAGACCAAGTTCGCCGAATGCTGTTTTACCAAGGATGAGTGCTGCGACCAATGTCACCGCATAAGACTCGAACAGGTCTGCTGCCATACCGGCGCAGTCACCCACGTTGTCACCCACGTTGTCAGCAATTGTTGCCGCGTTACGGGGGTCATCTTCTGGGATACCTTGTTCAACCTTGCCGACGAGGTCAGCGCCGACGTCAGCGGCCTTAGTGAAGATTCCGCCACCAACGCGCATAAACATGGCGAGGAGTGCTGCTCCAAAGCCGAAGCCTTCCAAAACCTTGGGGGCATCACCTTTGTAGACGAGAACAACAAGGGCGGCGCCGAAGAGACCGAGGCCAACCGTAAACATGCCAGCGACGCCACCTGTGCGGAATGCAATTTTCATTGCTTTCTGCTCGGTACCGTCTTTGGCTGCAGCGGCAACGCGAACGTTTCCGCGGACCGCGAGCCACATACCCATGTAGCCGGTCACACCTGAGAACACTGCGCCCACGAGGAAGAAGATGCTTCGACCAATTCGCTCACTCGTTGTATCAGCGGGCAGGATGAACAGGACAAAGAAAACAACGACGGCGAAAATTGCCAGCGTCTTGAATTGACGGCTCAGGAACGCAGATGCACCCTCCTGAATTGCCCCGGCGATTTCCTGCATGCGCTCGGTTCCTTGGTCGGCGCTGAGTACTTGGCGCACGAGAACAGCTGCAACAAACAGTGCTGCGATGGCGATGACAGCAACACCAATGACGATACTTTGGTTGCTCCCCTCCAACGTGACATCTGCGAACTTGATCATTGGTCTCCTCATTGATTAGCGCGGTTTCATTACCGTCGCATTTCCCACTTATGTAGAGGTTTAACAGCTCGTGCAGGCACGACCTATTCCGCTCAACATCCGGTGAGAGCCTACCGATTGGTGCGTGGAAATACCGCAAAGGCAGACAAAATGTGACTAATTCGACTCTAAGGCCAATTGTTGCGATTCATAGGTGGGGAAAAGGATGTCGACTCCCGTGAGGGCGAGCAATTGCACAACCCGTTCAGTGCGTTCCGTGTTGACCACTAATTCCAGTTCAATTTCGGCTTGGCGGGCACGTTTTAAGGCGGTAATCAGGCCGCCCAGCCCGGTTGAGTCCATAAAACCGACCCCACTGAGGTCGATTATCAGTGTTGGTGCACCCACAACGAGCAGTGGGAGAACTCGGTGCTTGAACTCGTCGACCGTTTCCAGGTCCAAGTTTCCCGAGCAGCTAACCAGGTTGACGCCGATCCCCGATTCGCCAACCCCAGCACCCATGACGAATTCCATTCCCCCACCTTGGCAGAAGAAGACGGTGTCGTCTGCTCAAGGCAAGATGTTCCCATGCTGCTGGATCCCCGCTCCCTCATGGACACGGGTGAAGAGATCGTGCACCTGCGGGTGATCCCTGAAAACCCCGGCATAACTGCTCCTTGGCCCGAGTGGATCTCCCCCGATGTACGTGAATCGCTAGAGCGGGAGGGTATTTATTCGCTGTGGAAGCACCAGGTTGATTTTGCGCAGAGCGCCCACGAAGGAACTGATTCAATTCTTGCAACGGGGACGGCGACCGGAAAAACGATCGCCTTTAATGCCCCCGCACTCACCTCAGCCCTTGCTGGTGGGACCGTGCTTTACCTTTCACCAACCAAGGCCCTTGCCGCCGATCAGCTTGAAACCTTGAATTCGTGGGCATTGCCGGGTCTTCGGGCGGGGGTATACGACGGTGACACCTCCCATGAGGATCGGCAGTGGTTGCGCAAACACGCAAACTACTTACTCACCAACCCCGACATGCTTCACTTTTCTATTTTGCCCGGACACAAATATTGGACACATTTTTTCCGACACCTACAGTTCGTGATTATTGATGAAGCACACACATATAAAGGTGTCTTCGGTGCACATGTCTCGATGATCATTCGACGACTCCTGCGTATCGCACATAAATACGGTGCCACGCCCACTGTTCTGGCGGCTTCGGCAACTTCAGGGAACCCCACTCTTGCTTTGGAAATGCTCACCGGCAGGGCCGCAACTTCATTTCGGGAAAACACCGCTGCTGTCCCGCAACGCACTTTTGTTTTTTGGCAGCCACCCACAATCCTTAATACTGAAACCCGGCGAGGGGTACTCGACGAAAGTGCGCGACTGCTCGCCCGAATCGTCCCCAGCGGTGATCAAGCTGTTGTTTTCGCTCGATCGCGGCGAGGGGTCGAATACGTATCAGCGCAAACAAAGGAACTACTGAGTCAAGACTTTGACTCGGACGAGATCGAACACATGGTTCGCGCTTACCGTGGCGGGTATCTCGCGCATGAGCGCCGGGAACTTGAGCGAGATCTTCGCTCGGGGGAAATTCGTGCGATGGCAGCAACCAATGCGCTGGAGCTCGGGATTGACATCACCGGTCTTGACATTGTGATCACAGCGGGCTGGCCCGGCACAAAAGCATCTTTATGGCAGCAGGTTGGTCGAGCCGGTCGCAGTGGCAAAGAGGCGCTCGCTATTTTTGTTGCGCGCGAAGACCCACTTGATACCTATGTACTCCACCACCCGGAAACTTTTTTCGACTCTGATGTTGAGGTAGCAATTTCACATCCGTCGAATGAGTACGTCATGGCGCCCCACCTGTGTGCTGCAGCGCAAGAGATTCCTTTAACAACCGAGGACCTCGAAAAATTCTTCCCAGCGAATGCTCCTGGTGTTGTGGAGACACTCGTTGATCAGGGGCTTCTCAGAAAGCGACCAGCCGGGTGGTTCTGGACGCAAACACAGGCTGCGAGTGCACTCGCTGACCTGCGAGGCACCGGCGGCGAAACTATCCGGGTAGTTGAGATCGGGACGGGAAGACTCTGCGGTTACGTAGACCACGCAGCATCACACCAGAGTGTTCATGAGGGCGCCGTCTACACCCATCAAGGTGAAACATTTGTTGTCCACGAACTTGATCTTGATGCCGCGGTTGCCTTGGTTGAAGCGACTCCCGTGGACTACACAACCTTTGCACGGGACATCAGCAATATTCATATAGTTGGTGAGGAACGAACCGAGGAGATCACACCCAGTCTTCGTATTCATTTCGGTGACGTTGAAGTTACTTCGCAAACTGTTTCATTTGCTCGAAGGCACTTCACCGGTGAGAATCTGGGAACGGTCCCACTTGACCTACCCGTTCGATCCCTAAAGACCAAGGCCGTGTGGTGGACCTTTCCGTTGATCGACACTAATGTCGAAGACGCCACAATTGCCGGTGCGATTCACGGAGCCGAGCACGCCAGCATTGGCATGCTTCCGCTGTTTGCCAGTTGTGACCGTTGGGATATCGGTGGTGTGTCAACACCCATGCACCCGGATACAGGTGAGATCACAATATTTATCTATGACGGTTTACCCGGTGGAGCGGGCATCGCTGAATTCGGTTTTGATAATGCTCTTTCGTGGATGAAGGCGACCTGTGAAGCTGTGAGCGCCTGCCCGTGTGATTTCGGTTGCCCGAGCTGTATTCAGTCACCCAAATGTGGAAATGGAAATGAGCCCCTGAGTAAATCGGGGGCAATCAAAATTCTCACACTCCTGAGTAGCCAGCTCGAGCCGAAACAATAAGGAATTCAATACTGGAAAAACGAGCGAGCAAGTTTGGCGCCGGCATCCGAACTTCCACAATTGATTGACCACCATTTACTTCGCACGCGTGCAGTTCAACGCCATTGCGAGCACTCACCAAGGCCGCAGCCGCACACGGGTCTCCGCTGGTTTGCGCCGCTGCAATTGCCGCGAGATCCGCATAGCTCCCCAAAGTTGCGCGCGCCAGGGTCAATTGGACAAAGAGCATGGCTAACACTCCCGCGCAGCAGATCACGAATCCCAGCGCCAGAGTGAAAACACTCGCACTCCCTTCGTCATTGCGCATTAATCCACTCCCGCGGCGCAATGTGTTTTTGGGAAATTTCAATCGGTGTGAGGCCCAAAAAGCTCACTCCGAATTCACCGGGCTTCCGTGTCAATATGGAGACGGTGTCGGTGTCCCAGATGATCTGCAATTGGGCGGTTGGCTCACTGCGATAAAAACCTTCGCGCACCAATTCCTCACTGGTGCCGCGAGCTAGTTCACGTGCCGCGGTTCGTGTTGCATCACTGAGGGAAAGGGTTTGCACACCCAGCGCGATCCCTGAAATAAAAAGAAAAGTTATCAGGAATAAAACAGGGATCATGAGCGCTGTTTCAAGTGTTGCCATTCCTGACTCACTGCGCAGTCGGGGATACTTCCTTGGACTGGTGAACAAGTCCAAGGAAGCTTCAATCCGAGTTTTCACTGTTAACCAAAGAACCGTGAGAATGCGCTGCTAATTATTGACCACAACAGGTCTCGCACACTGTCGCTCATCAATAACTTGATGAGTACTCCGCTCAATCCGGCGACCGCAACCGTTCCCACCGCGTATTCAGTGGTGGTTAGCCCGGTGTCGTCCTTCAGTGCTGACATAATTTTCGCGGATTTTGTTTTCATTAGTACCTCTCTGTATCCCGAGTTTCGGTTACACAGTGAGTCTCAAACATGTAAACGCAAGCAAACAGGTGCAAACTGCTTTCTGTGGATTGGTGGTCACCCAGGGAGAAAGCCTGTGGAAGCAGCGAGTGAAGCAACAATTGGGACAACACCTAAAACAAAAAAAGCGGGAAGAAAACACACTGCAAGTGGAATAACTGCTTTCACACCAGCAGTCCGTGCAGCAACCTCAACTCGAGAACGGTGCTCACGTCGCATGTCACTTGCGATTCCTACAAGGACCGATTCAAGTCCTGCACCGGTGTCATAGGAGCGCATAACGCTGGTCGCCAATTGGCCCAAAACAGGTTCATGTATCAACGTGCTCCATGCATCGCGTGGATCGGCCCCCAGTTCAATAGCTGCCAACACGGGTGCGAGCCGAATCTGAATCGGGCTGTTGTGCATCGCGTGCGCCGCCGCGGCCAATGAACTTCGCATGGTCGCTCCCGAGGCTAACGTTGCCGCCAGAAGATCTATGAAGACCGGGGTGTCTCGGGAAATCGCGGCTGCCTCAGTGTGTGAGGGTGCATTCTCGCGTTTACGCAGCATTCGCATGACATAAAAACCTGCACCCGCACCAACTATGAGACCGAATAGTTCACCAAAGGTCCAGCCGAGTAATGCGCCCGCACCTATTCCAACCACGAGCAAAAACGCTGGTGTAGTTGCACTTATCGGTGTTACTACATTGGGTATCTCACTGCTCACCACCCGTGACAATCGGTTCCGCGGCCTGCGCCTTGCCGGTAATGGCTTCATAAAAAAATAGGCACTGACTGCGGCCAAGGCCGCAGCGATGCCAATCACAGCATCGCCTCAACACTGCCAGCAATGCGAGACGTCCACCACAGACCCAAAAAAGTTAACGCAACACCAGTGAGAAGTGTTCCTAACCCGAATACACCTGAAATAAACCACGTTAAAGGTTCAGCGCCCAATAGATACCCGAGACCAATGCCGATAACGGGTAAAAATCCAAGTGTCACCGCAGTAGCGCGCGGCCCGGCTAATTCCGCTTCAAGGTGCGCTCGTACTTCCTGTTGCGCACGTAATGCCACGGACAGCTGGGCAATACTTGCTCCAAGCCCAGCACCGCTGTTGAGCCCGACCTGCCAACATGCGGCCAATGAATGAAGTTCAGGACGACAGCGGGCATCCAGTTCCAATGCCACAGTTGTGTCGCTACCGCCAACCGCGGCGGTATACGCGAGTGGCCAGACGTGTGATCCGACGTTGATCAATGAGGTTTCCGGTGAATGACCCGCAGTGAGCTCTGACACGAGTACAGAGATTGCACCCAGTGTTTCATCACGCTGCTTGCTAACGGCCTTGCGTTTTCGACTTCCGAAGGTGTCAGCAATTGTAGAAATTGAAAATACTCGGCTAGCACTATTTATTGGATTGGTTTCGTCTGAATTGATAAATCCCAGACGAGCCCTTGCCCGAATAGGTATAAGCAGCCAAGCACTCAATGCTGCAGACATTGCCGCAGCTAATTCAGTAGAGAGAATCATGCTCGTCTACTTTCACAGCGGCTAACAAGTTCAGAGAATCCCGATTCCTTAATCCATGAATCCCCACACCTAGTCAGCGCGGAACGAGTGGTGGCAAAGCCCTTTTCATCGACATCAAAAATGTGAATGCTGTCGAGGAACCTGCGTCCATTAACTCTGGCTAGGTGAATAACCGCGTCAAGTCCACTACCGATCAGCGCATGCAGGGCTTCGCGCTGAATGCCGGCCGTTAACCCCAGTGCCGCCAGTCGAGCTGGTACTGCCTGAGGGCTATTCGCGTGAACAGTCCCGCAGCCACCCTCATGTCCAGTGTTGAGAGCCGTGAGTAGCTCGACAACTTCTGGACCGCGAACCTCGCCGACCACTATGCGGTCAGGACGCATTCGAAGTGACGTGCGCACAAGGTCGCGCAAAGTAATTGAACCCTGCCCTTCAACATTTACAAGTCGAGCTTGCATTCGGACAACATGTGGATGGGTGGGGTTGAGCTCGGAGGAGTCTTCCACGATCACAATTCGGTGCGCTGGATTGACTAGGGCAAGTAATGCCGACAACACTGTAGTTTTACCGGTCCCCGTTCCCCCACTAATGAGGAATGCGAGACGACCACCGATCATTGAGGTGAGCAGGTCGGCAATCTCCTCATTGATTGATCCTGCGGCAATGAGTGATTCAATGGTAAAAGTTTTTGCACTGGGAATTCGCAGTGAAATAGTTGTTCCACCCGTTGAAATCGGTGAGAGTACACAGTGAAGTCGAGTTCCATCACGTAATTGCGCGTCAACCATGGGTGCCGCGTCATCAAGTCTTCTACCTGCTGTTGAAGCGAGCCGTTGTGCTAGACGCCTGACTTCGTTGTCCGAACTGAATGCAATTCCCGTTAGCTCAAGGCCCAGGCCCCGATCACACCAAACTGAATTGGGCCCATTCACCAAGACATCGGTGACACCACGTTCTTCTAGCAATGGTTGCAGTACTCCAGCGCCGTTAAACTCACGCTCGAGGACCAGTGCAAGTGCCTCCGCCGATTCTTCGCTGAGAACAACCCCTTCCTCGCGTAAAGCCTGCAGGACGTGGGCGCGCGAGGCCATCACATTTGATGCGATAAGGCGATTGCGAACCCGGCTGGCAAGGGCTTGGTTCATGCGGCACTTTTCGAATGTTGGCTGCGCACCTCACCCAGCAATACCTGGCAAACATCGCGGTAACCAGAATTGATTCCCGGCGGATCCCCTTCATCCGCTCGAGTTGTCATGGCCGGCATGAATGGGATTTCAGTGAGCCCCTGATCTCCTAGGGCCCCGCATACATCGGGGAGTCCCAGGCCTTTTGAATCACTGATAACAACGAAGCGGGATTGGACTCCCAATTTTCTGACCCACTGAGATATCGCGATACTCGCTGCTATCGAGCGAACATGGTTACGCGTAATGACACATGTCACGAAACTTTGGCCAATCAGAAAAGCATTGCACTCACTGTGTTCGCGGGGAAGGTCTAGTACAACAAGGTCAAATGCCCTACGTGCTGCGTCAACAACGGCTGCGATTACTTCAATTGTTACTTCACCCGATGCAGTACGACTCTGGGAAAGAAACGAGACGCCATTTACTTTAGGTAGCGCTGCTCTCAAGGTGTCTTCGGCGATCCGGCCAGCACCAGGATCTATGTCGGGCCAGCGCGTACCCGAGATTTCTTCAGCGCCAAGAATGAGGTCGATTCCGCCGCCGAACCGATCAAGATCAATCACGACTGAAGTCATGCCTTGCCCAAGAGCAATCGCGGCAAGATTTACGGCAAAAGTTGAGGCGCCGGCACCACCGCTCCCCCCAATCACTGAGACTACGTTGCTCCCCGAGATTCCTTTAATCGGTTCAGGACTCACGAACGGTGATAACGCATCAACTAACCAAAAATTGGCAGCAGGTAATTCGAGGACATTTTCAGCGCCTAGTGCAACCGCATGTCGCCAAATGTCACGTTCAAAGTTGGGTTGCGTTAGCCCTTCGCCCTCCGATTGTTCTTTAATGTGGACCACGATCAAGTGGGATCGTCGCGGGGCCAAATTCTCAACGCATTCACCTGCTAGGTCAGACCCAATCAGGACAAATGCGGAACTCTCCCAAATATCTCGGGTAATAAGCGGGGATCCAACCACCTGGACATCAATTCCCAGGGGTTCAACAATTCCTCTAACACTATTAATAATGAGTGAATCTGCGGTAACAAGGAGCAAGATGTGAGTTGAATCAGACATGGCTCCACCCAACGCCAGATAAACGTATTTGTTAATAGTGAATTTCACAACTGTGGACAACTCACCAGATGCGTTACCGTTAGGGCATGCCCGTGGCCGCGTTCTTTGATCTCGACAAGACAATCTTGGCCAAATCAAGTTCATTTGTGTTTGCCAAGCCGTTCTACAAAGAGGGCCTCATTGGTCGAACCGATGTAATACGCAGCGCTTACGCCCAATTCACGTTTCTCACTTCCGGTGCTGATCATGATCAAATGGAAACGATGCGAAAATACATGTCACAACTCGTGACCGGCTGGGATGCGGCAAGAGTGCAAGAAATCGTTACTGAAACCCTTAACACTTTGATTGATCCCCTTGTTTATCAAGAGGCCGTTGACTTGATTAACTTTCACAAGGAACAGGGGCACACGGTCATAGTCATTTCAAGTTCGGGAAATGAAATGGTTGAACCGATTGCTCAGCGGCTTGGTGCTGATTTAGCGATCGGAACCCAAGTGGAAATCATTGACGGCAAATACACGGGTGAAATAATTTTTTATGCATACGGCGAAGGTAAAGCTGAAGCAGTGCACTCACTTGCAATAGATCACGGCTTCGATCTCGCTGAATGTTTCGCTTACTCTGACTCTCATACAGATTTGCCTATGCTCGAGGCGGTTGGTAACCCGCGGGCCGTCAACCCAGATAGTGAACTTCGTGCGATCGCCATGGAACGTGACTGGGAAATACTCGACTTTGCAAAACCGGTGTCAATGAAAGCAAAAGTCGAAAAACGTCAAGCGATTGCCGCCGGTGCCGGTGTCGCCATTAGTGCTGTCGCCGTGGGTATCACCTGGTACGCGATGCGTCGAAACGTTCGTCTAAGCGCTAGCCACCGGTAGCGTTAACGCTCAGAATTAACCGGCCGCCCTTGCGCCCAGTCCAAGACTGGCCGAGAACCAGGCGTAGTAAGCCTCGATGCCTTCTTGGGTCCCGGTCGCAAAGTCTCGGATCGCAGCGACATACGCGTTTCGATTTGATTCGAACATTCCGTTTTCAGGGATGGAAAAATTTGAAGGATCAAGACTTCTGGCGGACAGGACTGTGCGCACGGTGGCGCGAGCCACGAGTCCTGAGCCCCAATCAAATGGACGCAAGCGCATGATTTCCCCATGAACGTATCCGGCTTCAATTACTGCTGGAACTTTTGTCGTTGAACACTGTTGGGACAAAAGCATTAAGGCGCCGGGAATTTCCTGGTGGTCGGGCAGAAATCCAATGTGCAGGGGGTCATCGGCCTCCTGATTCAACCGCGGTCGAGCCAGCCGGTCCTCATTAAGGAATTCTTTTGCAACAAGGGTGTGCAGGCCGGTGATCACCTGCAGCGGTGCCCGCATCCAGATCTCATTAAATTTGGGGGCCTCAGCCGTGATGGCCAAACTTGCAGCGAAGACTTTTCCCATTGGCGACTCTTCAACTCCAACTAGGTCAGCTCCCTCAAGGGCCGCTGAATCCGCGCCGCCTCGCGCAATTGAACTCTTCGCTACTTCAATTGAGGCCGATCGGATGTCACGCCGCCACAGCAACTCATCAATATCCGCCCTCGCCGCAGCGGTGAATTGTTGGACCCGCTCCCACCCAGCGATCAGGTCAAGGGGTGGAGTCGTCATGCCGTAACGGTACATATTCCACAGGCGAGCCTGGATACAGACCTAAGTTTTCCGATCTGTAACATCTGTCGTTTAGTTTTCGGTAAGTTAGTGACACAAGAATCTAAGGAGTGCACACAGTCATGGCTGAAGTCCACGAAACCCTCGACAATCTGATGCGCGAGAATCGCACTTTCCCACCGAGCCCTGCATTTGCTGCCAATGCAAACGCCACAGCCTCCATATATGACGAAGCAGAAGCTGACCGTTTAGGTTTCTGGGCGAAGCAGGCTCGCGGACTGGATTGGGATACCGACTTCACCGAAGTTCTCGACTGGTCAAATGCACCTTTCGCCAAATGGTTCGTTGGTGGAAAACTCAATGTCGCCTACAACTGTGTTGACCGACATGTACTTGCCGGGCACGGTGATCAAATTGCAATTCGATTCGAAGGTGAGCCCGGTGATCAAATCAACATCACCTACCGGGAACTCATGGATCAGGTGTGTAAGGCAGCAAACGCGATAACCGAGCTTGGCGTAAGCGCCGGCGATCGAGTGGCGATTTACATGCCAATGATCCCTGAGGCAGTTGTCGCCATGTTGGCATGCGCTCGTGTTGGAGCAGTTCACTCGGTAGTCTTCGCCGGTTTTAGTGCGGAAGCACTGCGCAGCAGAATCGAAGATGCCCAAGCGAAACTGGTGATCACCGCTGATGGACAAAATCGCCGAGGCAGCGTGATGACACTGAAGCCAGCGGTTGATGAAGCAGTAGCCGCCAGTCCATCGGTAAATAATGTTCTGGTTGTTAAGCGCTGCGGAAACGAAATTGCCTGGGGTCCGAAAGATGTGTGGTGGCATGAATTCGTTGCGAATCAATCACCCGAGCACACTCCCGTCGCATTTGATGCTGAGCATCCGCTTTTTATTCTGTACACCTCGGGAACAACCGGGAAACCAAAAGGAATTTTGCACACGACCGGTGGTTACCTAACGCAGGTCTCTTATACGCACCGGGTGGTATTTGATTTAAAGCCTGACACTGACGTTTTTTGGTGCACCGCCGACATCGGTTGGGTAACCGGTCACTCTTACATTGTTTACGGTCCACTCGCCAACAGGGTCACCCAAGTTATTTACGAAGGCACGCCGGACACACCGGGCAAAGATCGATGGTGGGACATTATTCAGCGCCACGGTGTCACGATTCTGTACACGGCTCCGACCGCAATTCGTACGTTCATGAAGTGGGGTGACGAGTTCCCCCAAGCCTATGATCTGAGTTCACTTCGCCTACTCGGTTCCGTCGGTGAACCCATCAACCCTGAAGCCTGGATGTGGTACCGCAGCGTTATTGGCGGCAATAATTGTCCGATCGTTGATACCTGGTGGCAGACCGAAACCGGTGGCATGATGATTTCGCCATTACCTGGTGTCACCGCAACGAAACCTGGGTCAGCGATGCGCGCACTTCCCGGTATCGGGATGGCGGTAGTCGATGACGCAGGAACTCCACTGGGCAATGGGCACGGTGGATTCCTCGTTCTCACGGAACCGTGGCCGGCAATGCTTCGTGGAATCTGGGGTGACAATCAGCGATTCGTTGATACCTATTGGTCCAAATGGCCGCAGTTTTATTTCGCAGGTGATGGCGCAAAACTGGATGACGATGGAGCTCTGTGGTTATTGGGTCGGGTCGACGACGTGATGAATGTTTCTGGCCACCGTATTTCAACAACAGAAGTTGAGTCGGCACTCGTTTCGCACCCCTCCGTTGCGGAGGCAGCGGTTGTCGGGGCAGCTGATGAAACTACTGGCCAAGCAATTGTTGCTTTCGTGATTTTGCGTGGTGGAATGGAAGGTGAAGACGGAACGACTCTCGTCACTGAACTTCGCAATCATGTTGCTACCGAAATTGGCGCGATCGCTAAGCCGAAGAAGATCATGATAGTTCCCGAACTCCCCAAGACGCGTTCCGGTAAAATCCTGCGCCGACTATTGCAAGACGTCGCCGAGCACCGCAATGTTGGGGATTCAACGACCCTCGCTGACCCAGCAGTGATGAACCTGATTTCTGCGGGACTTGAATCTTCCAGCGCCGACGACTAATTTCTCGAGGGTTCACAGCGCAACCTTTTGTTAAATCATCTGATTAGTAAGGTGGTCTCGTGGCCAACAACGAGATCCTCTCGCGCCCCAGTCTTGGCGAACGAGGGTGGCTCATTGCCCAATTGCGAAATGAGACGGTCGGTGGCGCAGTCCTACTCGTCGCCGCAGTCGTGGCACTGAGTTGGGCGAACTCCCCGTGGGGAGACAGTTATTTCAACATGGTCAACTACACGATCGGACCCGCCTCACTTGGCCTGGATCTCTCGCTGGGGGTTTGGGCAGCCGACGCCCTGCTCGCAATTTTCTTCTTCGTTGTGGGTTTGGAACTTAAACACGAATTAGTACTGGGTTCACTTTCCAAACCCGCACAAGCCATTGTCCCTGCCGCCGCTGCAATCGGTGGCATGTTAGTTCCGGCACTTTTTTATGTGATTATCAATGCAACCCTTGTAGACGGATCGCTCACAGGGTGGGGGATCCCCATGGCAACCGATATCGCATTCGCACTTGCAGTTCTTGCTGTCTTCGGTCGCAAACTTCCTGTTGCATTGCGTGCATTTCTTCTCACACTCGCTGTCGTTGACGACCTTGGTGCGATCAGCGTTATTGCAATTTTCTACTCTGACAAATTTGCCTTGGTCTGGTTCGCAGCATTCTTATTCTCATTACTCGCCTATTGGCTACTACAGAAATATCGGGTTTCATCACCCATTATCTATATTCCGTTAGTGATTCTCGGCTGGTATTTCTGTTACAAAAGCGGTGTTCACGCAACCATTGCCGGCGTTGCATTCGGCTTCCTCACCCGGGTTCGTTTGGATCCGGGTGAAAGAAAATCACCCGCTGACACGCTGATTCACATTATTCATCCCATCAGTGCCGGGATCGCAATTCCCGTCTTTGCCCTCTTTGCCGCCGGCATTGATCTGCGAGCCACCGGAATCATCGAACCTTTGCAATCTCCGATCGCGATAGGAATCATGGTCGGTTTGGTGGTCGGTAAACCGATTGGCATTGTCGGAATGGCTTGGATAATGGCACGGTTCACCCGCGCCAGTTTGAGTCCGGGAATTACCTGGCGTGATGTCACGGCGGTGGGTGTTTTGGGTGGAGTTGGTTTCACGGTCGCGCTACTCATAAGTGAATTGGGTTACGCCGACAATGCGCTCTACCTGGAAAACGCCAAGATCGCGGTGCTGGTTGGATCCCTGATCGCAGCGACAATGGCGGCCTTTACGTTGCTCTCCCGTGGTCGAGCCTATGCACGGATGGCGGCGATGGAAGAGGTCGAGCAAGATTTTGGCGCAACTGAGAACGTGAATCTGAAGGGGGAGGGCAATTCAAGGCCCGATCCACGGTAACCTTCAGGTCGGGAAGGGGAATCACATGGCGCCGCAACAGAGTTTGAAACAACTGGTCACGAACACAATCGGTGATGGCAAACGTCTCCTCACCGCGCAAGTGAACTTAACAACCACCGAGCTCTCCCAGACCAGCAAGACAATTGGTCAGATTTCACTCCTAGCGCTCATCGCAGTGTCATTGATCAGCATGGGCGGAATATTTAGTCTCATCGCAATTGCCTATGCCCTCGTGGCCCTGGGCCTGCCCGTTTGGGCTGGTTTCCTCATTGTTGCCGTGGTTCTCTTTCTCGTAGCCGCGATCCTGGGAGTTGTGATCAAGGGCAAAGGTAAATCCATCAAGGCACCTACTGTGGCTCGTGAAGAATGGAAGAAAACTTCTGACTCACTCGGAGCGCTCAGCAATAACTCCCCCATTTAAGTGATCACTCCCGAAGCGGCAATTGCGCGACCGGGTCCTTGGACCCACCACAATGTCTCTGCCAACGGCGCCCGATTTCACATTGTTGAAATGGGCTCCGGTCCCGCTGTCCTCCTATTGCACGGATTCCCCAGTTTTTGGTGGACCTGGCGTGAGCTGATCGCACCGCTGGCCACTGCCGGCTACCGTGTAATCGCGATGGATTTACGCGGATACGGTGGCTCAGACCACCCACCGCAAGGGTACGACCCCACAACTTTGGCCCGTGACTGCGTAAGTGTCATCCGGTCATTGGGGGAAGCACAAGCGAGTGTGGTCGGACACGGTGTCGGCTCCATAATCGGATGGACAATGGCTGCACAAAATTCTGATGCAGTGAAGGCACTCGTTAGCGTTGCTGGCGCACACCCACGCGTTTTGCGAAATTCACTTTTACGAAATAACGAACAACGTTCGGGCTTGTCCTACATCACCCGGCTTCAACTACCGTTTATTCCTGAGCGCTACTACACCAAAAATGGTGGACGAAATATTGGGAATTTTCTGGAAAAGTATTCGTATGACCCCTCGTGGGTGACCCCGGAGGTGCGCGAAGCCATGCAGGCCGCCTATCAGAATTGGCCAACGGCCCACACTGCAATCGAATTTCACCGCTGGGCAATCCGTTCTCTCTACCGCACCGACGGCCGACGTTTCCAAGAGTCAATCGAAGCACCTATCAGTGTCCCGGTACTCGATATCTTCGGCGAGCACGATCCCATGATTATTTTTGACCTCGTCGAAAACCAATCCATGGTGAGTGCTTCCTACACCCGGGCGATCATGCCGACCGGTCACTTTCCCCACGAGGAAAACCCACGTGCATTCATTGAACTACTCCTACCATGGTTGCGCCAACATGCAGGCTCGTGATCGACTTGGCAAACCCCTTCGCGGTGGCAAAATAGCCACTGATTCTTTCCCACAGGTTCCCGAGCGCGAATTCATTTCGAGTGAACAGGCGTGGAGTGAGATCTCCGAGTACCTTGCTGCGGATTTGCCATTTCATGTTCATGAAGTTGCCGAGCAACGTTGGCGTTGCGCACCGCCCGTTGACGCAGCATTGTGGCGGGCCTGTGCACAAATGGGCGCTGCTTTAACCCACCGCGCTCGGGGGAATCGAATCGGAGCTGACCGGTTAGCGGAGCGCGCTCGCATAACTCTCGCCACGTCAACATCACAAGCACCCGAGGTCAATTCTGCTGTGCTAGAAATCCTTTTTTCGGTAATGCTTGAGCCATGAACGACCACGGCTCACCCCCGCGACTAATTCTCGTCACATTCGATCAACTCTCGCTCACCTACGGGGCGCTCGCCACATCAATTCCTGGGTACGACGAGATTGTTTTCATTGAAAGTCAGGACATGCTCACGTCACGAAAGTGGCACTCACAAAGATTGTTTTTTATTCTCTCAGCCGTAGAACACGCTAAAGCCGACCTCGAGGCAAACGGCTTTCACGTTCACTCAATTCGTTCGGGAAACATCCGTGAAGGCGTTGACTCACTGCGGCTGACACACCCCAATATTCCAATTGTTTCAACCACTCCAAGTTCGCGACCGCTAACTGAACTACTCACCTCACTCAATATTGAGCTTGTGCCCAACGACAACTTTTTGACAACGTCGGAACAATTCTCACAATGGGCAAGTGGCTACAAGTCACTCACCATGGAATATTTCTACCGCTGGCAGCGCAAAAGTCTCAACATATTGATGGATGGAAATGAACCCGTTGGCGGCCAATGGAATTTTGATGAAGACAATCGCCTTCCCCCACCACGCGCCAAAAAGGGTCAAGCACCGCACGCGTGGCCACAGCCCCTGTACTTCGCACCTGATGCGATCGATCAAGGTGTAATTGATCGACTCGGTGTGTTCGAGACTTGGGGTCAACCCCCAAACGGAACATGGGCCACCACTCGATCTGGTGCACTCCAACAACTTGAACACTTCACCGAGAATGCACTTGCTGGCTTTGGACCATACGAAGATGCCATGCCCACGGATTCATGGACCGTGAATCACTCCGTGTTAAGTCCGTATCTCAACATTGGATTATTGAATGTAAATGAAGTGGTTGAAGCGGCCTTACGCAAGTACGAGCAAGGGGGCATCCCGCTTTCGTCAATTGAGGGCTTCATTCGACAGATTATTGGCTGGCGCGAGTACATCAATCGAATCTATTGGCACTTCCCAGACACGTACAGAAATGAAAATACGCTTAACAGTGACCGAAAACTTTTACCATTGTTCATGGATCCGCGAGCCACGAAAATGAATTGCATGAGTTCAGTGATCACCGACGTTCACGAGCGCGCATGGGTGCATCACATTCCGCGATTAATGCTGATGAGTAATTTGGCTCAACTCGCTGGCGTGAAACCGCAGGAACTTCTCAACTGGATGCGCACCCATTTCATTGATGCAGCCGATTGGGTTATGGTTCCCAACGTGATCGGGATGGGTATGCACGCTGACGGAGGCGCCATGATGACAAAGCCCTACATTGCGGGTGGTGCCTACATTTCCCGGATGAGCAACTATTGCGGTGGTTGCCGATTCGATCCAAAGAAACGGACCGGCGAAGATGCGTGTCCATTCACAACACTGTACTGGGACTATTTGGACCGCAACGCGGATCAATTCGCGAGTAATCACCGAATGTCTCGACCGGTCGCTGCGGCAGCCGCGCGCGAAGATCTCCCGGAAATTCGTGAGCGCGCATTGTTTGTTCTTAAAGGTCTTGAGGCGGGTGAAATTTAATTGATGTCACGTAGGTACCTGTCGCGTCCCATTGTTCTTTTAGAAGGCTCAAATGTCGCCTCTTCAATGGGGAATGGCATTGTTATGGTCACGATTCCTTGGCTGGTGCTGAGCAATACTGGATTGGCCTCTGCTGCCGGAATCGTCGCCGCTCTCTCAGCTCTACCCGCGCTGGTCGTCACACCGCTTGTTGGTTACGCGGTTGACCGATTTGGTAGGCGACTTGTGAGCGTGATCGCTGATCTTGCATCTGCGCTTAGCGTGATCGCATTTCCGATATTTGCTTTCTTTACGGACCTCAGCTTTGCCCTCATCCTTGTCCTGGCGGTACTGGGAGCAACGATTGACCCTGCAGGCTACACGGCACGTAAGTCAATAATTCCCGATGCAGCCACAGCCTCGCACGTTGACCGAGATGCCCTGAACGGATTGCATGAAGGACTTTTTGCACTGGGATGGACAATCGGACCACTTATCGGTGCAGTGTCAATCGCCGCCTTCGGACCGGTCAACTCTTTTTGGATTCCTGGGGCGCTCTTTATTTTCGCTGGCCTGTGCATCTTGGCATTACGTGTAGGTGACGCGGGACAAGATGCCAGAGCGGAGCGGAGTGAGCCGCAATTGGGTTTCTGGCGTGAGGCAACGCAGGGGTTCACGGTTCTATGGCGCGATCGATACCTGCGGACAATCACAATCGCCATGATTTTTCTCGCCGGTGTTTACTTGCCAACTGAGAGTTTGGTTCTGCCGGTGTATTTCGAATCGACAGAGAACGCTTTAGGGCTTGGGATTGTCATTTCGGCAATGGCTGCAGGTGGGGTAATCGGAGCCTTCTCATTTGGTTTTCTCGCAAAGCGTTTAACCTACAAAGCGATCGCGCGGTTCGTATTGATCGTAACAATTATTGCGCTCATTCCCATGTCATTACTCCCCCCATTGCCTATTTTGGCCGGATTCGGATTCTTACTGGGATTGGCCTGGGGACCAATGAATCCGTTGATCAACTCGCTCGTCCAAAGTAGGGTGCCGGCCGACTTACAGGGACGAGTTTTCTCCATTCAACTTTCGCTGTTCTATGCATTTCCCCCGATTGCGATGCTCATAACCGGATTTGCAATTGACGGTGCCGGGGTTGAAGTCGTGTACCCGGTTCTGGCTCTTTTAGTGGCGGTGGGGTGCATTCTTACTTTGTGCACCAAAGCAATGCGCACTCTCGATCAAGCCTAACCCCTGTAATTACTCCCGGGTTGAGCAATTACTCCCTTAATTGGCAGCTGCCTGTTTCTGCTACACCATCAGTTTTTTCCCAGTCGTTTGAAAAATCAATAGCATCCTGTAATTCACTATTGGTCAGCGCGTAACCGACATCGGAGTCAATATTGGAACCGAATACCAGTCCAAGAACTTGACCATCGCTGTTTACCAATGGACCGCCGCTATTTCCCGGAATTACATTGGATCTGAGTGAATAGACCTTCCGCTGCACCCCGCTGTCACCGTAGATGTTCTCACCACGGGCACTCAAAATCCCACTGACGCGAGCCGGTGTGACCGTAAGGTCTCCACCTCCGGGATACCCCGCCACCGCGGCATTGTCACTAATTTTCGCCCGTCCTCGTGCAAAGAGGGAAACTCGAGTGTCAAGCTCTCGCGTTGCGATCACAGCGACATCTTTTTCTGGATCAAAGTAGATCACTTCACCGGGCACCGAACTTTCCAAGCCGGGCAGACGAATTTGCATATCTTGTACGCCTGCCACCACGTGAGCATTAGTGAGAAGTCGACCGGGTGCAAAGTAGAACCCGGAACCCGAAACACTCTGATTACATTCCTGCGCATCACCGGTTAGCCGAACCGTGAAAGTTTCAACGACCGGAAAAACACTTTTAGAAATTCCTGCTTGCGGCTGCGCAACTTCAGTGGAGGGTTCCTGACCAAACCCGGTAACGATTCTCGGTATTCCCTTTTGTCCGACGAGATTGCTAACATTTTTGAACAAAGTGCGGGCTTGATTGGGAACAATCGCGTCAAGGGTTGACAAAACTTGGGACTGGCCAATTTGGCCCGCTATTGAATTACTGGGTAGAAATACCAGAACACTGGCAATTACCCAACCAACTAACGCAAAGGCCAAAACATTCAGCGCTGATCCAGCGAAAGAGTCAACAAATTTCACCGGCCGCCACGTGAGACTAGATCGTAATCGTCGACCAACAATAGAAAATAAAATTTGCCCTAGGATCGCACTTGCCAGGACAGCGACCCCCAAAACAATTACCGAGAGGCTTTGATCGGTAACAAATGACTTGATCAGGTCCGGCAACCACAGTAGGGCTGCGATACCTCCGCCAATAAAACCAGCAAAACTCAATACGCCAGCCACAAATCCTTGGCGCCAACCGGCCCAAGCAAATACGGCCAAGGCTCCTAGCAAAATCCAGTCAACCGTATTCACGCGAGTTCTCTCATCATAAAATCTCTCGTCACAAGGTTCCACGTCATAGGGCTACAACCCGATCTTTATCCCAAGGAACACTCCAACCTGAGAGCTCAAACAGGGTTGAGAGCAAGCCTGCCGTAAATCCCCACACTAAAAGTTGATTAACCTGGAAAGCATCACCCCTGTAGCCCTTTGGGTGGCGAATTTGGACTCGGTTTTCAGGGTTGATGAAGTCGGCGATCGGGATTCGGTGAACGCTAGCAACTTCCTGCGCATCCCGTGGACCCACCGGACTGGAATCATGCCACCATCCCAGGATCGGAGACACCACGTAATTGCTCACCGGGATCAACACATCGGGGAGTTGGGCAAATGGGGTAACACCACGCGGATCCAGTCCCGTTTCCTCATTGGCTTCGCGTAGCGCCGCCCCGATCGCCGATTGATCACTGATTTCCACTCGACCACCCGGAAATGCCGGTTGCCCGCTGTGGGATCGGGAATTGGTAGCACGCTCAATAATGAGAATATCTTGCTGATCCCCAAAAAGTACGAGCACAGCAGAGTGGACACCCTCACCAACTGTTGGAACGAAGCGGGTTAGTTCTTTGGCTTCCAGTCCGTCTACCGCGCTTACTACCGGATCCAGCCACGGCGGCAGGGAGTCCAATGACTCTGGGATGAGCGTCCCGTGGGTTAACCAATTCACCTGTTGATTCCTAAATTTTTCTGTAATAAAGAGTTGAATGTTTTCTCGTTGGGAATCGCGCCATCCCAACGCCCGGCAATAACACCTTCTGCGGTCACAAAAAACGTGACGGGTGGACCAGGAATTGTCAGTGGTGCACGAGTATCACCCGATCGATCAATCACCGATGGATAAGAGATGCCGAAGTCCTGCATGAGTTGGAGTGCCTTCGTGGGATCATCTTCAAGATTTATACCAATAAAATCAACTTCACCCTCAAGTTCCCGCGAAACTTTTTCCAGCAGTGGCAACTCTTCAATGCAAGGCGGGCACCAAGAAGCCCAGACGTTGAGGACCATGGGTACCCCGCGAACTTGCGCGAGAGAAACGGCGGACGTATCACCGAGACAGTCAAAAACTTGATCGGGTAATCCGGGGATTGCAGCATCAGGCTTGATCACAGCAGTTGGACACGGATCCAAATTCACTTCTTGCATAAGCGCCAGCAAATCCGAGTCGCGTTCAATTCCACTGGATTCATTATCACTACTACTCGAGTTCGGGCTCGGTTGACTCACTAATTCACCCGCAGTTTCCGAACCTGAACAAGCGCTCAACGAAATAGCTGCCGCCACTAGAACTACAGCGATAGATCGGTATTTTTTCATGCTCGACCTTGTAACTTCACTAGTTTTTCCGCTTCGTGAAAATCCGTTGGTCCTTCGCCGAATGATGGGCACTTTTTGGCAATAGTGCATGCTCCGCACGCCGGTTTACGTGCATGACAGACCCGACGCCCATGCCACAGAACAAGATGTGAAAGCCGAGTCCAATCTTTTGCCGGAAAAAGTAATTCGATATCACGCTCAATTTTGACCGGATCGGTGTTAGTGGTCCAACCAAATCTGCGAGCTAACCGGCCAAAATGTGTATCAATTGTGATCCCGGGAAGACCAAAAGCATTTCCCATTACGACGAAGGCGGTTTTGCGTCCAACGCCCGGCAGCGTGACAAGTTCTTCAACTGTTGAGGGAACTTCACCTCCAAAATCGTGTGTGAGTTGTGCCCCCATCCCAATAATCGTGGTCGCCTTGGTTCGGTAGAAACCGGTGGGTCGAATGAGTTCCTCAACCTCTTCCTGGTTCGCAGTTGCGTAGGCCCCGGCGTCGGGGTACCTGGCGAAAAGTGCCGGGGTGACCGCGTTTACCCGGCGATCGGTGCATTGGGCGCTCAGAATTGTGGCGACCAAGAGTTCTAGCGGCGAGGTGAAATCCAACTCAGGCCCGGCGTCGGGGTAGGTCTTGGCCAACTCGCGCAAAATCCACCGGGCGTCTTTGACCAGCACCGGATCTGGCGCATTTAGGGGGGTTGAGGCGGTCGACACCCTCCTAGATTAAGTCCCTGAGAAGTGGTTCACGCCCCCCGACCTGCAGTGAGGCTCCCACGTATCCAATAAAGTGCCCCTTGCGGGGGCTCAGAGTTTGCTTCATTTAACACGGTTTGCCGAAAGGATCACACATGGACCACATGGATTCTGTCCTTCATCAGTCTCCATTGTTTGCCAGCGTGGATGAAGACGGCGCCGCAGCCCTCATGGAATTACTCACCGAGCAGGTTGTGAGTAAAGGCGGGGTTCTCTTCCACGAAGGTCAGCCCGGCGATCAGCTCTTCCTCATTATTGAAGGAAAAGTCAAACTTGGATACGCATCCGCTGACGGACGTGAATCACTGATGGCGGTCCTTGGCCCAGGTGAAATGTTTGGTGAACTGAGCCTTTTTGATCCCGGTCCGCGAGCAGCATCCGCGACAGCCCTCACCGAGGCGCGCGTTGTTCGCTTAGGCAATACACAACTCATGCCATGGCTGGCTGGTCGCCCCGAAGTTGCAGCATCACTTCTGCAAGCACTCGCCCGCCGGCTTCGACGCACTAATGAAGCGATGGCTGACCTCGTCTTCAGTGATGTCCCCGGACGAGTCGCCAAAGCACTCATGGAACTTGGTGAGAAGTTTGGAACGATGGTCCCTGGTGGTCTTCTCGTTACCCACGACATGACCCAAGAAGAAATCGCGCAACTTGTTGGTGCCTCACGCGAAACGGTGAACAAAGCGCTTGCAGATTTTGCCCAACGCGGATGGATCTCTTTGGAGTCGCGGCAAGTATTGATTCTTGACGTTGAAAGACTGGGTAACCGCGCTCGTTAATCCACGACTGTGTTTTGCAAGTAATGAAGTTGGGCTGCAACCGTGACCTCTGCAGCGATCCGAACATTTGGATCAACACTCGCGTATACCAAATCGGTGATTGATTCAACGGTTGTATTGCCATCTTTTATTGCTGCGCGAATTTGTTCGAGTCGTTCAAGGCGGTGCTTTTCATAGAAATCAATGAGTGCAACGGGTGATCCTGATGTGGGACCATGCCCGGGAAGCAGCATGGTGATTCCCTGGTCATTGCAGTGATCGCGGAGTAGCCGCAACGAGTCGAAGTATTCACTCAGAACACCATCGGGGTGAGCGACCAGTGTCGTGCCACGACCCAAAATTGTGTCACCGCTGAGAAGATAGCGTCCAGAGGGCGAGGTAACGGTGATGCAGACGCTATCGGAGCTATGCCCGGGGGTGCGGTGCGTAAGTAACTCGACCGAACCTAAATCAAGTCCGGAAATCTCCCTGCTCGAGATGACTGGCGCTCCAACAAGTTCTGATAGATCAGGTGCGCCCTCGGAGTGATCAATATGCGCATGGGTTAACAGAATCGCCGCGATTGGACCCTGCGCTAACTGGGAAACCCGCTGTAAATGCTGAGGATTCGCCGGGCCGGGGTCAACAACCACTTGTCGACCTCCCACTTCGCCAATGAGATATGTATTTGTTCCTTCAAGTGTCCACGGTGAAGGATTAGGTGCCAACACGCATTGAACGTCAGCCGCGATTACGCCTCCGGTCCATGCCTGCACTGCTTCCTGCTCACTCATGTCGGCCTGTAGTTTCCTGCTTCGCCATCCCGACATTCGTTTGCATAGGTTCCCTCGTGTAACCGTTCACCAAATCCCAGCGAATCTCGCCTGTTGGCTCGAGTGAAGGTATAGGAAGCTTGGGTTCAATAACGCGCGCACGCGCAAAGTCGGTGAGCTCTTCAAGATTTTTACACATGTCTAACTCGGCAAGGGCGATCTGCGTTGGACGCAGCATGGGGAGTGATCCGTCGATCGATCTTGCATGAGCTTGCGCGGGTGTCAACCACAAGATGTTGTCCGCCTCAGTTGTTACCAAGGCACCTTCTACGTGCTCTTCCACAATAGACAGATAAAAACGCACGTCATATCGCAGTGGTTCAACCTCTGGAGTGATCCAGTGGTCAAGGGCAACCAAAGAAGCAAGTTTCAGTCCCACTTCTTCATGTACCTCACGGATTGCACAAGCCATAAATGGGTCAGGGAACTCATAATCCTTCGGGTCAACTTTCCCTCCAGGGAACACCGCCATATTGGGCGCGAAGGCCATCGTGGAACTGCGCTGCATGAGTAGCACCTCAAAACCAGAATTCGCCGGTCGTGCGATCACTACGGTTGATGCCGGTTCAGCGACGGGTACTTTCCAACGCTCGTCGCCGGCAGCGACGGATCGCACACGCTCGCTAAGTGAAATTAGTTCCACGTCTTATTTGAATTCAACAATCATGTCGACCTCGACAGGCGCTCCAAGAGGCAGTGCTGCAACACCCACTGCTGAACGGGAGTGAGCCCCGCCAAAAGCGATACCTAGTAAATTACTTGCCCCATTGATCACTGCAGGTTGGGAAGTGAATTCTGGTGTGGAAGCGACAAATCCGGTAACTCGAACAACCTGGACAACTCGGTCCAAATCCCCGATTACGCTCTTAATCGCGGCAATAGCGTTCAATGCACAAATCTGAGCCAAAGATGCACCCTGGTCTACATCAATCTCTGCGCCCAGACGACCCGTCGCCTGTAATGCTCCCGAAACCATGGGTAACTGGCCGGACGTGTAAACGTAGGAGCCACTAATCACGGCGGGAACATAGGCGGCCAGCGGTGCCACTACCTCTGGGACACTCAAACCCAATTCAGCCAGGCGATTTTCAACCGCAGACATGTATATCCCCTTAACCCTTCGGCCGCTTGAGGTAGGCAACCATGTTGTCAGGATTGGGACCCGGAACTACCTGAACCAGCTCCCAGCCGTCTTCTCCCCACGTATCAAGGATTTGCTTAGTCGCATGAATCAAGAGCGGCACGGTCACGTATTCCCATTTGGTCATGAGATGAGCGTAACGCGGAAGGGATAGGTACAGTGCACATGTGCAAAATTGGCCCAATGCGACCCTTCATGTTGTAACAGGAAAGGGCGGGACAGGTAAGACAACCATTGCCGCGGCACTCGCGATCGCCCTTGCCAAAAACGGCCACCGGACCATCCTCATGGAAGTTGAAGGCCGCCAGGGAATTGCTCAACTCTTTGATACACCCCCACTGCCCTACGAAGAGCGCAAGATCGCGGTAGCACCCGGCGGTGGCGAGGTGTGGGCTCTCGCTGTTGACACCGAGGATGCACTTCTGGACTACCTCGAGATGTTTTATAAGTTGCGCCGGGCTGGCTCAGCGTTGAGCAAGATGGGTGCTGTGGATTTCGCGACCACAATCGCACCGGGGCTGCGTGACGTGTTGCTCACCGGGAAAGCCTGTGAAGTGGTTAAACGCAAGGAAAAAAAGCAAGACAACGCATATGACTATGTAATTCTTGATGCCCCGCCAACCGGACGCATCACGCGGTTTTTAAATGTCAATGGCGAGGTTTCTGGTCTTGCCAAAGTTGGCCCCATCAAGTCACATGCGGACTCGGTCATGAGCGTCATCGCATCAGAACAGACAGCTATTCACTTGGTAACACTCCTTGAAGAAATGCCCGTGCAGGAAACCCTGGACGGCGTGAGCGAACTTGAGGCTAGTGGACTTCCTGTTGGTGCAATCTTTGTCAATATGACCAGACCACCTCAACTTGATGCGGCGCAACGAGTAATGGCAATTGCAGGTCAACTTCCCAGGTCAGAAATTGAAAGTGAAATTTCACAATCAGGTCTCACCGCATCGAATCAGCTCATTGATGCATTGCTAATGGAAGCCAGTGACCATGCGGAGCGGGTTAATTTGGAAATATCCGAACTTGTGCGTTTGGAAGAGCGAGGGTTGCCCATCTTCGCTTTGCCATTGTTGCCGAGCGGGATTGACTTGGGCGGACTCTATGAACTTTCCGCGATCATGTCCGCCTCAGGAATTGGCGGGGAGTAATCGTGATATTGGACATTGATGCAATTCTTACCAACCCCGAAAAGCACATCATTGTATGTACCGGCTCGGGTGGGGTGGGGAAAACAACAACAGCAGCGGCGCTGGGACTTCGAGCAGCCGAACTTGGTCGCAATGTTTGTGTTCTCACAATCGATCCCGCTCGCAGACTGGCACAGGCCATGGGACTCACCGAACTCGATAACACTCCCCGCTCTGTTCCCGGGATCTCCAACGGATCATTGAGCGCAATGATGCTCGACATGAAGCGCACATTTGACGAGGTTGTTGAATCTCACAGCGACCCTGAGCGGGCTGAGCAGATTCTCAGTAATCCGTTTTACCAGGCACTTTCCTCTTCATTTGCTGGCACCCAGGAATACATGGCAATGGAAAAACTCGGGCAGTTGCGTGCCCAATCCCAGTGGGATCTGATCATCGTTGACACACCACCGAGTCGCAATGCACTCGACTTCCTCGATGCGCCAGCCCGACTTGGATCATTTCTTGACGGACGTTTGATTCGGATCATTACCGCGCCAGCGCGGGGTGCGGGTCGTGGAATTGGGAGGATCGCAGCAATGGGTTTTGGGATTTTCACCAATGTCCTGAGCAAACTCCTCGGAGCGCAAGTACTCGCTGATGTGGGGAACTTTGTTGCTGATATCGATACAACTTTCGGTGGTTTTCGCGAAAGAGCTGATGCAACTTACGCACTTCTCAAAGACTCCGGCACCGAGTTCATTGTTGTTGCCGCTCCCGAGCGTGACGCATTGCGTGAGGCTGCATATTTTGTCGAGCGACTCAACCAAGATTCAATGCCTCTGGGCGGATTGATCCTCAATCGAGTACAAGAAGTTCCTGAAACAGGTCTCACCCAAGATCAAGTTCTGGCCGCCGCCCAAAAATTAACGGCTGATGGTCGAGGACCCCTGAGCGCAGCACTCCTTGAACTTCACGCGCAGCGAATGGAGATTAAAGAACGTCAAAAACACCTTGCAATGCGCTTCACGGCCGCCCATCCAGATGTTGCCGTGCAACCGATTCCCGCGATGGCTCAGGACGTACATGATTTAGACGGGCTGCGTGACATTGGTGCAGCCTTAGCGAACCAGGAGATCACCTGGTAGTTAGTTAGCTGGTAGTTAGTTAGTCTGGCTGGTAATTACGAAGCTCGGTCGGTTGCACTCAGGAATGACTGGCGCTCATATTCGTTTTGAGCGCTCATGAGAAGTGTCTTCCAGGAGCTCACATTGGGCCGACGACGAAGCAGTGCCCGACGCTCCCGTTCAGTCATGCCGCCCCACACGCCAAATTCAACCCGGTTATCAAGAGCATCGGAGAGGCACTCGGTGCGTACTTCACAACCTAAACAAATCGCCTTTACGCGGTTTTGCGCGGCCCCCTGAACAAACAGTGTGTCCGGGTCGGTGTTGCGACAAGCTGCATTGATGGCCCATTCGGTTGCAATTGCCATACGCGCAAACTCCTCAATTATTAGTTGCCCCACCGCAGAGTCCCAGGGCAGATTTGCCGGTCACTGCCGTACGCGTCGAACTATGCTCCGCTGACACCCGAGAGTCAATAGTTTTTTATTTTGGGAAAGTTTGCACAAAGTCCCCCGGGAATCCATCAAGAAAACTGCTATCCGGTTCCGAAAATGTGGGATGGCTTTGGAATTCGGGAACGAGGGATCTACCCTTGGCGTCTGATGAATATGCCCCCGGAGCGAAGCACCACAGGCGCACTTGCTGCCTCGATAGGGGCAATTGTGGGGATTTCCGTCCTTGCCGGTCTCCTAGTGGGGCTCATGCTCATCCCGTTCGCAGGCAGCCTCGGTGTGCTCACCCGTGACGTGGTCCGGGACTTCGAGTCGCTCCCTGACGAACTGAACACCCCGCCCCTGCCCGAGCGCAGTGTGATTCTTGCTTCGGACGGCTCAGTATTGGCCACCATTTACTATCAAAATCGAATTGAAGTACCCCTGGAGAGCATTGCTCCCATCATGCGCCAAGCAATGGTCGCGGTGGAAGACGCCCGCTTCCTTGACCACAATGGCGTGGACTTCCGTGGGATCGTCCGCGCGGCAGCATCTAATGCCAGCTCCGGTGAGATCTCAGAAGGTGCCTCCACCCTGACCATGCAGTACGTCAAGAATGTTTTGGTGAATCAGGCGACCAGCGCTGAGGAACTAGATGCTGCGCGCGGTGATAGTTCTGCCCGCAAAATCAAAGAAGTTCGGTTGGCGCTGGCCCTGGAGAAACGATTTACCAAGGGTGAAATCCTCTCCCGCTATCTCAACATTGCCTACTTCGGATCCGGTGCTTATGGAATCGAAGCCGCTTCACGGCGCTACTTTTCACAGCCAGCAGCCGACCTCACCCTCGCGGAAGCCGCCACCCTCGCCGGAATTGTTCAGCGGCCGACTTCCTACGATCCAATTCGCAATCCCGAACTCTCTGCAGAGCGCCGCGATGTTGTCCTCAATCGCATGGCTTCCCTGGGCTACATTTCACAGGACGATGCCGAACGTGCCCAAAAAATTCCGATGCAAGAACTCCTCAAACCTGCTCCAGTCTCTAATGGCTGCACATCAAGTTATGCACCGTTCTTCTGCGATTACGTTCTGCAATCAATCCGTCAAAACAGTATTTTCGGCGAGACCCCCGAGGCGCGGGAAGCTTTCCTCCGTCGAGGTGGCTACACCATCACAACCACACTTGACCCCACGGCACAAAGAGCAGTCACCCAGATCGTTAACACAACGATTCCCATTGATGACCCGAGTGGCAAGGCAGCAGCCATCTCAATGATCCAGCCAGGCACCGGACAAATAATTGCTATGACCCAAAACCGCGACTGGGGAACAGCCGGGCGAGGGAATACCACTTACAACTACAACGCACCACAAAACATGGGTGGCACTATTGGCATGCAGGCCGGTTCGACATTTAAAATTTTCACTCTTGCCGCAGCACTTGAGGCGGGCATCTCACCGAATGAATACATCGATGCACCAAGTCCCAACACATTTGTCAACTTTAGAAACTGTGACACCGGAGCGATCTACGAACCGGTAACAGTAAATAATTCAACGACCTCTGGCACTCTTAATATGCCGCAGGCAACGGCATACTCAACAAACACTTACTTCATGGCAATTGAGGAACGCACCGGGATTTGTCGGCCCGCAGACATCGCTGAATCACTTGGAGTCACACTCGGCAACGGAGAACCGCTACTGCGTGTACCTTCTTTCACACTAGGCACCATGGAGATTGCGCCCCTTTCCTTGGCAAATGCTTATGCAACTTTTGCAGCCCACGGTCGCTATTGCGAACCTGTTCCCATCCTTGAAATTCGGGATCGCGATGGAGCGAAACTCCCGATCCCCAATGGTGACTGCCGCCAAATACTGGAACGAGAAGTTGCTGACGGTGTCACCGTGATGCTCAACGGTGTCGTCGACGGATTCATCCCTGGACGAACTGGCGCCGCAATGAATCTGGGTGACCGACCCGTAGCCGGTAAGACAGGCACAACAAATGAATCAGCAGCAGTCTGGTTCGCCGGCTTCACACCTCAAGTCGCCTCAGCCGTATGGGTTGGTGATCCTCGCGGAGGTTACGCGTTCCCTCTCAAAGACATCACCATTAATGGGAAGTACTACCAACAGGTTTACGGTGGGACGCTCCCCGGTCCTATTTGGAGAGAATCCATGTTGGCAGCATCTGCCAATCTCCCAATTGTCAATTTTGACTTGCGCACCCAGTTCACAGTTGCGCCTTACGGAACGCTTTCGCCGGAACAACTTTCCCAAGAGATTTTCATTCCTGAAGGTGAAACAACTTTTGACAATACCGATCCAGACTCACTTCAGAGGCCGGGTGAACCATCAACTCTTGCCGATGAAGTCTTTGAGAACCCGGCTCCGGCCGAGAGCCCTAATCGCACTCGGGTTCCCTAACCGTCGAGGGCTTTCTTCACCAAACTCGCCACGACTCCGCCGTCGGCGCGCCCTTTCACCTGCGGCTGCACAATTTTCATGACCGCGCCAATCGCGGCCCCACCAGTAACTCCACTTCCGGCGACTTGGTCTACTGCGGCCGTCACAATTGCTTCAACCTCTGCCTCACTTAACTGATCTGGCAAGTACTTGGAGATAACTTCAAGCTCTGCATTCTCGCGCGCCGCCAATTCTGGGCGATTCGCATCCGTGTAAGCCACAAAACTCTCGCGTCGCTTCTTTCCTTCGCGGGCAAGTACGGTGAGTACTTCTTCCTCTGTGAGAACCTTCGACTCTTTCCCAGAGACCTCTTCATTTGTGATTGCCGTGAGCACCATCCGTATGGTCGCCGACGTGAGTTCATCACGCGCCTTCATTGAGGTGGTCAAATCAGCTTTTAGTTGAGCCTTGAGGTCAGTAGACATACGGGCATTGTTCCACTGCGTTGTGCCGGGTGGGAATATGGTCACATGGTTTCAACAATCAAGGCGCTGGGAGTGACCGCCGCCGCTGGCATTGGGGCTTTGACCTACGCACACCTTGAGACTAAGAGATTCACCCTTCGTCGAATTCAAGTCCCCGTACTTTCACCGGGCCAAGCACCAATTCGTCTACTTCATATTTCTGATTTACACATGATCCCCGGACAAAAAATGAAATCTCAATGGGTGCGTTCATTAGCATCACTTGCCCCCGATGCTGTTGTGGCAACCGGTGATTTCCTTTCACATGAAAACGGTGTTCCCAGTGCACTAGAAGCACTTGATCCACTCATGGACCTTCCCGGCGCCTTTGTATTGGGCAGCAACGACTACTACGCACCAAAACCAATTAACCCGATTAAATACTTTTCTGGGCCAAGCCAACTCACGCCAACACGACAAATGCTGGATTGGGAGCCCCTCGCAAGCGGCATGACAGGTCGCGGATGGCTCGACTTAACCAACACTCAAGTGGATTGGAAAGTAGACGGACGACTCATCAGTGTCAGAGGTGTCGACGACCCACACATTGACCGGGATGACTACAACGCAATCACGAACAATTTCAATGGTGAAGCCGATCTCACTCTTGGCGTTGTTCATGCGCCCTACCTTCGAGTACTTGACGCAATGGCAGCGGACAACACCCAATTGATTCTTGCCGGTCATACTCATGGCGGACAGCTTCGGGTTCCGGGCTACGGAGCCCTCGTTACCAACTGCGATCTTGATACCAAACGCGCACGCGGACTGTCCAGTCATCACAACTCTGCCCTGCATGTTTCGGCCGGGCTGGGGTGTTCGCGTTATGCACCCTTTAGATTTGCATGTCCGCCAGAAGCGACTCTGATCACGCTCACTTCACGAACCTAAGTTCTTCGCGAGCTACACCGACAACGTAGTTACCTTGTACGGTTTGCTCTCGCGCGTGTACGTGACCCACTCACCAGCCTTGACACCATTCTTAAAATTACCCGAACGCATCAGGCTTCCATCAGTTCGGTACCACTTCCAAGCGCCATGCATCTCATTCTTTTTTACCGTTCCTTCAGCCTTCAGCCGTCCAGATACATAAGACTCTTTAAACTCTCCACTCTTTTTGGGAAAACTTTCATTGATCTCCACTATTCGATGCCGAATGATTTTCTTTAACAATGGCGCCGGGAATTTTTCATCTCGCGCAAACTTCAAGGCGCCCTTTGTCGCCCGATACTTTTCCACCTCTGGCCCAAATCCTTCAAAGGGTGCACCTACTCCAGGGAAGATTGTGTTGTGATTCTTAAACCCCGCATAACTGAGGACCAGCACTCCCGAGATTCGAATACTGGGCATTCCCCAAGCAATTACTTCCTCGCCGGCAGGTAACGCGGCGACAATTACCGAACGGACTGCCTGAAGGGCCGAGCGTTGTGGAGCATCAAAACTCTTGAGATACCTGGTGACATCTGCAGCGCTCATGTTCGCAACCTTTCACAAGCTGACCGCTTCTCGTGAACACATTGTGCTCGGGTCACCGAATTATTTCCCAAACTTTCGGATCGCTAGACTTGGGGGGCTCGTTCACGCTGCTCGATAAAGGTGATTCTCGAAGCAGTTGGATATTCGAGTATTGCGGGGTGTGGCGCAGCTTGGTAGCGCGCTTCGTTCGGGACGAAGAGGCCGTGGGTTCGAATCCCGCCACCCCGACAAAATCCGTCAGGTGGCGTTGCCTAAAGTTTCAGGGTGATTGATCGAAGGCCGGTCCGTAGTGACCTAGGACCCACAACTCGGGAATACGTCAAGTCCATGGGATGGCGATCCGTTAACTTTCACACCCATATCTCTTTGGTGAATAAATATGTTTATGTGGAAGTACCCAAAGCGGGTTGTGGAACCATGAAAGCAACACTTGGCGCCCTCGAAGGTGCCCGACTCAATGAAACCCACGCCCAACGTTTTTTGGACAAGCCACATAACGGTGTGAAATCTGGTGCACATGTACGCCCTTATCAACTTCCCAGTGACCTGTTGGAAGAAGTGTTTACTGGCAAGAACTACAAACGGTTTACGGTTGTTCGCAATCCCGGAACGCGAGCGCTGAGCGGTTACCTAGAAAAAATCATGCAGGGCCTTCGACAAAGTGAAGAAATCACTGAAGCACTGGGCGGCAAGGCAGCTGACACAGTGACTTTTGAGGAGTTCCTCGGGGTGATCGCAGTCCAGCCTTCTCGTGAACAAGATCCACATTGGCGCAGGCAAAGTGATCACATCGGATTTGGTATCGTGAATTTTGATTCAATAATTCACCTTGAGGACTTGGACCAATCGTGGGATAAAGTCGCTCAATTAACGAGTACGCCGGATCTTGACGGACAGTTTTACAGCAAGAAATTGACTCACGCCGGAACACGAACGGACGATTATTTTACGCCAAATGCCGTTGACCTAATTTCACAAATCTACTCAGCCGATTACCTGAATCTTAATTACACGTTAAACAAGTAGTTCGGCAATTTGCACTGCATTAAGCGCTGCACCCTTGCGGAGATTGTCACTGCTAACAAAAAACACCAATCCCTTGTTTCCTGGTGCGCTCTGGTCTTGACGGATCCGACCGACGAATGTTGGGTCAGCTCCCGCCGCTTGCAGTGGCGTAGGCACGTCAGTGAGCACAACTCCCGGGGCACCATTCAGCACCGAGACTGCTTGCTCGGGAGTGATGTCACGTGAAAATTCGGCGTTGATGCTGAGCGAATGACCGGTGAAAACCGGAACGCGAACACAGGTACCCGAAACGAGAAGGTCAGGCAGACCCAAAATCTTTCGACTTTCATTTCGTAACTTCTGCTCTTCGTCAGTTTCTTCACTGCCGTCGGCAACTATTGATCCAGCAAGTGGAATAACATCAAAAGCAATTGTGCGAACGTATTTCTCAGGATCGGGGAAGTTAATGGCACTGCCGCTATGTGTGAGTCCAACAACATCTTGTGTCATTGCCGCCTCAACCTGATTTTTCAACTCCTGAACACCCGCCAGCCCGCTTCCCGAAACAGCCTGGAAGGTGGTCACAACTATACGCTGCAAACCAGCGAGTTCACTGAGAACCTTGAGCGCTGGCATGGCTGCCATGGTGGTGCAATTCGGATTAGCAATAATGCCTTTCACTGCATTACTGACTTCCTGTGGATTCACTTCACTGACCACGAGTGGCACGTCAGGATCCATCCGCCAGGCTGAGGAATTATCAATCACGATCGCGCCTGCTGCCGCGAACTTGGGTGCTAATTCCTTCGAGGTAGCCCCACCGGCGGAAAAAATGGCAATATCAATTCCTGACACATCGGCCGTTGCGGTGTCTTCAACCACATACTCCTTGCCCTTCCACACGATGGTCTTTCCAGCAGAGCGGGCCGAGGACATGACTCGCAATTGCTCAACCGGGAAATTCCGTTCGTCGAGTAGACGCAGTACTACTGCGCCAACCTGACCGGTTGCGCCAACAACTGCAACTTTTTTACCAACCATTGTTCTAGCGACCCGTTCCCGCGTAGACGACTGCCTCACCGTCGGAATCTAGTCCGAAGGCAGTGTGCAGTGCCGCAACTGCAGTATTGGCCAAGTCCGCACGAGTAACAATTGAGATCCGAATCTCAGAGGTTGAAATCATTTCAACATTGACTCCAGCGTTTGCCAATGCAGTGAAAAAATCTGCAGAAACACCCGGGTGTGACCGCATACCGGCACCAACCAGTGAGACTTTTGCAATCTCTTTGTCGACATTGAGTGACTCAAAGTCAATTGTGTCTCGGGCTCCATTTAAAGCCTCCATCGCAGAATTCACCGATTCAGCGGGGCAGGTGAATGTGACATCGGTTCGTCCGGTTGTTGTTGAGGAGACGTTCTGAACGATCATGTCAAGGTTTACTTTTGCATTAGCTAACGCTCGAAAAATAGCCGCGGCCTCACCCGGTTTGTCAGGAACGCCGACCACGGTGATTTTTGCATCTTTAATGTCAGCGGCTACACCAGAAATAATTGGTTGCTCCACGAGCTTTCCTTCCTTGACTGCTTCGGCAACACCTTGGGCTGAAAGAACCCATGTGCCTTCTTGTTGTGAAAATGATGAACGGACATGAATCGGTACATTGAACCGCCGGGCGTACTCAACGCATCGCAGATGTAAGACCTTCGCACCAACCGCGGCAAGTTCCAGCATTTCTTCGTAGGTGATGAAAGCAATCTTGGATGCCTTCTTCACAACTCGTGGATCAGTTGTGAAGACTCCGTCAACGTCTGTGTAAATCTCACAAGCATCGGCTTTGAGGGCTGCGGCTAGCGCAACCGCGGTCGTGTCCGAACCTCCACGACCCAGGGTCGTTATGTCTTTCGTATCTTGTGCAACCCCCTGGAAACCAGCCACAATCGGGATGGCGCCATTTTCCAAAGCCTCGGTGATGCGCCCCGGTGTTACATCGATTATCCGTGCGGCGCCATGCGCGGAATCGGTAATCAAGCCAGCCTGAGACCCGGTGTAGGAACGTGAAACGGCGCCCAAATCAGAAATTGCCATAGCCAGAAGTGCCATCGAGATTCGCTCTCCGGCAGTGAGCAGCATGTCCAACTCACGTGCAGGTGGCAACGGTGACACCTGTTGGGCCAGTTCTAACAGTTCATCGGTTGAATCACCCATGGCCGAGACGACCACGACTACTTCGTGGCCAGCTTTCTTCGTGTCAACTATTCGACGGGCAACGCGCTTAACGCTCGCGGCGTCAGCGAGACTCGAACCACCGTACTTTTGAACGATTAGGGACACGGAATGAAGTTTAGTCTCTGCGGGTATCGTGGGTAATAAGCGCCAATCGGGAGTGGGGAGCAAATGGCCAGCACACACGCAATATCGGCGCACAAAGTCACCAAGAAATATGGGGATTTCACCGCACTTGCCGGTGTCTCATTACAGGTGGCCACCGGTGAATGCCTTGCCCTACTTGGACCAAATGGAGCCGGAAAAACCACACTGACCGAAATCCTCGAAGGCTACCGACAGCGCGATGGTGGGGAGGCGGAGGTTCTCGGGGTTGACCCCGGAAAACCAACCGGTGCCTGGAGGGCAAAGCTCGGGATTGTTTTACAGAATGCAAGCGACATGGCAGACCTCACCGTAGAGGAAACGATCACCCAGTTTGCCCGCTATTACCCCAATCCAGCGGACCCGCAGCACGTCATTGCCGCAGTTGGGTTGACCGAGAAGTCACGTTCACGCAATGGAAAGCTCAGCGGCGGACAACGACGCAGACTCGATGTTGCCCTGGGAATAATCGGAAACCCCGATGTGCTTTTTCTCGATGAACCGACAACGGGTTTCGACCCAGAAGCTCGCCGTGAATTCTGGGTGCTGATCGACCGACTTAAATCAGAGGGCACCACGATCCTGCTCACAACCCACTATTTGGACGAGGCTCAATACCTTGCCGATCGAGTCGCGGTGATCGCGCGCGGTCAGATAGTTGCGCAAGGTACACCGGATTCAATTGGTCATCGAAGTGAAGCGATCGTGAGTTGGACACAAGACGGGCGAGAAATGAGTGTCCCCACCAATGAACCCACTGCATTCATTGCGCAGCTCGGGCTCAAGTTTGACGCGGAAATTCCCAACCTCTCGGTTCGCCGTTCCAGTTTGGAAGATGCGTATCTTGAGTTGATCGCCCAGGATCGGGACTTGCAGGCTGGTGATCAACCGTGAAGCTAACTCACGTTCGCACGTTGTCTCTGGGAATAGGCAGAGTCGGGATTGAACTCAAGCAATTCTTTAGGGACCGTGAGTCAGCGGTATTCAATTTTCTTCTGCCCATGATTCTGCTTGTGATTTTTGGTTCAGTATTTAGTGGACAAGATCTCGGGGATTCCGGCATTACATTTTCACAGTACTTTGTGGCAGGCATGATTGCCTCTGGGATTCTTTATACATCCTTTCAAAATCTTGCCATTGCCATTCCGATGGAGCGCGATGACGGAACCCTCAAGCGCCTTCGGGGAACACCGCTGCCGCCCGCCGCATTCTTTATCGGGAAAATCGGAATGGTTTTTGTGGCCTATATTGCTCAGGTCACCATATTGATCGCTGTTGGCGTTCTCCTTTTTGGGATCGACCTTCCAACGACACCTCTGGCAATTTTTACCTTTATTTGGGCCAGCGTTCTGGGACTTATCGCTTTCACCCTGCTCGGGATCGCGTACTCGGTTGTACCCCGGCAAGGACGTGGTGCCGCCGCATTGGTCACCCCCGTTGTCCTCGTCCTGCAATTCACTTCCGGTGTGTTCTTTGTCTTCGGGGACCTGCCCCAGTGGATGCAGTCCTTCGCGTCACTATTTCCACTGAAGTGGCTCACCCAAGCAATGCGCAGTGTCTTTTTGCCCGACTCTGCAGCGGCCATGGAAGTGAGCGGATCGTGGGAACTCGGTATGACGGCAGCAGTTCTCGTAATCTGGATTATTCTCGGCGCTCTGCTTGCCACTTTCTTTTTCCGATGGACACCGCGAGGTAAGAACTAAGAGCCGACCGTTCGCCGACCGGCGAATGCGCGGCCTAATGTGATTTCGTCCGCGTACTCCAAATCCCCGCCAACAGGAAGCCCACTTGCCAGTCGCGAGACGGTCAAACCCAATGGCACCAGCATGCGGGAGAGATACGTCGCGGTTGCTTCACCTTCAAGATTAGGATCCGTTGCCAAAATCACCTCGGTGACACTTCCGTCAGCTAGGCGGGGCATTAATTCTCGGATTCGAAGGTCATCGGGGCCGATACCGTCAATGGGATTTATTGAGCCGCCGAGAATGTGGTAGCGACCACGAAACTCACGAGTCTTTTCAATCGCCACAACATCTTTGGGCTCTTCCACTACGCAAATCACACTCGGATCACGCTTAGGGTCAAGACAAATTCGACACTGGGTGCTCTGAGCAACGTTTCCACATATCTCACAGAACTTAACTTTTTCCTTGACTTCAAGAAGAACTTCAGCAAGACGCTTCACATCTTCAGAGTCAGCGCTCAGAATGTGAAATGCGATACGTTGGGCACTTTTAGGACCGACACCGGGTAAACGCCCGAGTTCGTCAATTAAGTCTTGAACAATGCCTTCATACATGTGAATTAACCGTTCTCAATCTCACCAATTGACACGCCACCCAATTCTTTTGCAATCAGGTCAGCGCCGGTTACTTCCTCCGAGGAGGAGTCATCCATTCTGGGAGTGTCATCTTCTTCGATGTGCGAGGCGACCGAGGCGCCATCGGCGGTTTCTATTGGACCGACTGAACCCATCGCACCAAGGACAACGTCAATCTTCGTGTCAACCTGCAATACGTCAAGGATTGCCTGACGTAGGCGTTCCTCATGTCCGCCAGATTTCACGTTGTTGTAGCGGCCCGAGTCCTTGACCCCAACCGCTAACACACCGTCCTCAAATGACAAAGGCGTTGATTCGGTAAAACCCATCCAGGCGACCCGAGAATATTTCAGTAACGCATCCATGACCGCAGGCCACATGACGGTAAATGACGAAACGTTTGTAGTACCGGGATTCGAAGCCGTCTCCGAAGCCATCACCGCTACCGGAGTAGCATCCTCCACAACAACGTCTTTGGGCTTCCCAGGCTTCTTGGGTGGCGCGGGGACATTTGTTGCAGCCTGTGCGGGTGCAACTACAGGAGTAACGGTAGGAGCTATCACAACCTGTGGAGCAGGTGCACTCACTATTTGGTGACTCACGACACCCGTGCGTTCAAGCTGCTCGATCCGAACCCGCAGCCCATCGGTTGAATCATCGGTAGCCGGGAGGAGAAGCTTGGCCATGAGTAGTTCCAGTTGAAGTCGAGGGGCAGTTGCCCCCTTGATCTCACTCAGTGCACGGTTAACAAGTTCACCAGCGCGCGCTAACTCGGCTGCGCCAATACGCGATGCTTGCTCCACTTCGGTTGCGATCACGTCTTCCGGTGCATGAATCAATCCACTCTCCGCCGCCCCCGGGATGCTTTGCAAAACAATCAGGTCGCGGATTCTTTCCAGTAAATCGGTGACAAATCTTCTTGGTTCGTTACCGGATTCAATAACCCGGTCGACAGCGTTGAACAATGCGGCACCGTCACGATCGATGAGGGCGTTGACCGTCTCATCAAGCAATGCCGAGTCCGTCATACCCAACTGGAGTACCGCTTCTTGGTAGGTCACCCCATCTGGGCCGCAACCAGAAATTACTTGACCAAGAATTGACAGTGAGTCGCGAACGCTGCCCGCTCCGGCGCGGGCGATAAGTGCTAGCGCTGCGGGATCAGCAGGGATGTTTTCACTCGCACAAATCTTCGCCAAATGTTCTTGTAAGATTTTAACGGGGACAAGTCGGAACCCGTAGTTGTGAGTGCGTGAACGAATCGTTGGCAGCACTTTGTCTGCCTCTGTTGTTGCAAAAATGAAACGCACATGCTCGGGTGGTTCTTCAACCAACTTAAGCAACGCGTTGAAACCAGCCGTTGAAATCATGTGTGCCTCGTCGATTATGTACACCTTGTACCGCGACTTCGCTGGGCCAAACATTGCGCGTTCCCGCAAATCACGGGTGTCATCAACTCCACCGTGGCTGGCGGCGTCAAGTTCAATAACATCAATGGAGCCTGAACCCGTAGCCGAAAGGTCAATGCAACTCTCACAAACACCGCATGGATCAGGGGTTGGCCCCTGCTCGCAGTTCAAGGAGCGGGCCAAAATACGTGCGGTTGACGTTTTCCCACACCCACGAGGGCCGGAGAGTAGGTATGCGTGGTGCATCCGATTGTTTTCCAGAGCCCTGCGCAGTGGTCCCGTTACATGGTCTTGGCCAACAACTTCACCCAATGTTGCCGGGCGATACGACCGATACAGCGCCATGTGAGATGTCGTGGCGGGAGACGCCGTTTCGCTCTTTTTTGCCACCCGACCACTCTACACAGTCACTATGAGTGACATCTTCGCTAACGAATGGCCCTTGTCGCTAATTCCAAATATGTTAAGGATGGGGACTCCCCGCGCACCTACCAGCGCCCACCTGCCCTTGCTGCCTTCCGGCCCTGGGGGATTCAGCGAGATGACACCGCGCGGGGAGTCAAGGAAGAGGTTACGCGTAGGGCAGTAATTCCGCGCACAGTGGTTACGGGTAACCTCCCCCACGGAGGATTCGCCTAGTGGCCTATGGCGCTCGCTTGGAAAGCGGGTTGGGTTAACGCCCTCAGGGGTTCGAATCCCCTATCCTCCGCTCGAAGGTGGGTAATTCTCCGTTTATTGGGTAAACGGGGGATTACCCACGATGAAATGGATAAAGCCCCCATCCTCGGCCAGATTCAACCTTTAACCGAAACTAAAGCTGTGCATCCAATAACTTCCATTGGCCCACTGTCATATCCGCGTTTCTTATCTGCCGCCATAATTGTATTTAACTCCGCAGTTATTCGACTTTTTGCCGAAGCAGCAATCTTTGTAAATGGGCAGACATGTGTTGGTGGGCCACTGGAATTAATCAATAAACCAAACTCAACCAACCCAATTCCTGGGGTGTAACGTTCATCAAAGTCACCAACTTTGGCAATTGGTTGACCCGCTTTTACCTGATCACCTTCTTTTACTTTCACGTCAATTACGTGTTCTACTTCCCATATATTGTTCTGATCATTTTTTGCAGCAATCATTATGCTGTAGTCATTTGAATAAAGTTTTGAAATTTTGATTACTGTTCCAGTCTTAATTGCGAGGACATCCGTACCAAGTGGTGCATACAGCCCCGGTTGTGGGTTGATTGATCCAGAACCAACCGCTCCTTCACCTCGTGGGCCAATGTCAAAACCAAATGGAACGTAAGTTAATCCTTTACCTTGGCCTGCACCCTTTAAATCGACATCAAGTGGAGCCGTTGCATTAATCGGAAGTGATTCAATTTCATCACCGCTTGAGTTTGAAGTTGCGGTGGGTCCTTTCCCTCCAGAAACACCCTTATTCCAGATCAATTTACTGCCCGATTTAATGCAGGTAAATTTCTTTTTTCCGACATAAGCAACCTCGTTCTTAACTTTACATGCTGACCCTGCAATTGGCGCAGAATTTGCCACCAGTGAAATGCCAAATGCTAATAATAATGACGTGATTCCAATTGCTGTTAGGGCTTTTCTCATACCGAAATATTATTGATGCATATAAACGCATGTCAATGCATTCGGGTTAAATTAAGTTCAACACCAATGTGATCAGTGCTAAGTTGCCGTTTATGACCCGTTCACCTAAAAAAACGGGAAATTACCCAGGCTGAATAGGAAAAACCCCTATCCTCCGCTCGAAGGTGGCTCTGAATAAATCCTTCACTAAGGTCTCTGACTTGGCGAAGTATGAAACAGTAGGTCTCTCAACGACGTTTACAGTAGTCACTGTTTGCATCCCCATTAGAAAATGGCAGATTTAACACTCTTGCACGATCTGAATCAGAAAAATAGCTTCCCTCGTACCAGCAAACAGAGTAAAGAGAGTATTTAACATCTGCATTTGACTTAAAACTTGAATCAAGAACCGGATTCTTTTTACGCAAATCTACTATTCCTAAATCCATGAAAGTGCCAAGGGAATCAGGGGACGCCGGTGGAAGCATGCCGACTTCAGATGCAATTAATTGGTCTTTCTTGATAAAGATGCCCGACAATAAGCTCTCACGCGAGTCATTTTCAATTGCAGGTGGGATTGTATTTAAAATCTTCTTAATTGAATCTGATGGCTCTAATAGATGACCGAGCCGAAGCATAATCCCGCATGGGTGAATAATATTGATTGTAAATTGATAATTTCCTTCAGAAATATACTGGGCAGCAGCAACAATCTCACCATCAAAAGGTGCTTTAATAGAGATCCCCTTTACAACTCCTCCAAATTCAGACCAGCGAAGACCGGCATGTGGTTTGTAACTTCCACCTCGGATTTGACCAGGTTGAACAATCGAAAGAACTTTTGAAAAATCTAATAACTCCCCGGTTGGAATCAATGGGGATGGACATTGAGGAACACTTCCTTGAGAGATCCACTCTTTACCATCAAAGCGCCAAACAACTGGAGCTTTATTTGAAGTAGAGGCAGGGGCTGGCTTTGTAATCCGCACGCCCTTGCTCCAAGTTAATTTGTTTCCAGATTTAACACACTTATATTTGAACCCTGAGTCAACAACTGTGTTACCTAGTTTCTTGCATTCTCCTCCTGCTTTGACAGCTGCGATTGCGCTAGGCCATAAGAGAGAGAGCACCAAAGAAGCGAGAACGATAGAAACAAAATGGGCTCGCTTCATCCCACAACCTTGCATTCTTGTCTTGAAAAAGTCAAGCAGTCGCAATCGATAATGCGTGCGAGGTTGCATTTATGACCCCTTGACCAGAAAACGTGGAATTACCCAGGCTGAAGAGGACCAATCCCCTATCCTCCGCCAGAGCAAGCCCTCGCCACATCAGGCGAGGGCTTTTTCATGCCTCTCAGAACTCCCCATGAATACCCCCGCTACAAACACCACACCGGCTAAAACCGCAACGGTGATCGTAACAATTAGTGGAGGGCCATAGGACCAGACAATGTTTACAGAGAAAACGTCATTGACACCATTTGAGCCATCTGTCGCAACGGATGAATAGCGGTGCGCATTGACCCAGATGGCCAAACTGGTGGAGATCCAAAGTCCACAAACGATCAGGATCGCGGGAACTCGTTGAATTTGAATAGGGGTTTTCACTCGCGCAGGAATCATCACGACGGTAATCAATACTGCGAAGAGCGGTAATAGATATCGAGATTGCACGACTTCACCCACTGCAATTCCCTGGGTTTGCATAAAGACCAATGGAAAACCAATAAAGGCGATGAAGGTGACGGTGAGTGCAACCGCTTTGTTCGCCCACACGTGCGAAAGTCCAACATAGGCAATTGCTCCGATGACAAGAAGACCGATGACTGAAACGAATGCAGGAAGCACAGTGTCATTCCACCCGAGTGGCCAACCGCCCACTATCCCTTGCACCAAGTACGGGAACTGAATGAGATTTGTCCAGAGCAAGTTTGAGGTGTGCTCGGAGGTTCCCAGTTGACCGGAAGCTTCGACCGGAGTCACCATGAAATACGTCACCGCTCCAGCAACTGCTAACACCACCATCAATAGTGAAGCGGGGACGTGCCCGATGATTCTGCGCCTCCCAGCCAGGGCAAATACAGCAATGGTGATCACACTAAGAAATGCAGCGGAATCAACTCGTGAAGACATTGCCATAATCGCGCTGATACACATGGCCACCGCGATCACCCATGTGCCCGGGTTCCGCCATGAACTTCGATACAGCAACGCCAATCCAAACGCAAAGAAATAAAGAGACCCCGCGATTGCCCAGCCACTGGGATTAGTGGATGCCACCAAGAACATGCCGAGTGGAATTAACGTCACGGCGATTGCCACCAATGTTGCTTGTCGGATTCCACTAGGAACAAAACGAATCAACGCAGCCATCAGTGCTGACACGACGAGCACGCTAAACAGCCGCATGAGATAAACAGATTTCTCTACATCACTTCCCACAAAAACCGACATAACGCTGTAATAACCGCCCGGATATAACTGTTGAATGTTGTTCACTCGTTCGGTCAAGATCATTTCTGTGGAATTCAACTCACTCGCGTTGCATTCACCCGTGACATTAGGTTTGGTCGCAAAACAAAATGCGGAATTCACGGCGCCCGCGGCAACAATAAATTTCTGCGGTACCAGGCCCGTGTCCTGGCATGCCTGATCCCGATCGCCTTGGGCGCACCAAATGGAAGCTAAGTGGTAGTCGTCGTCAGGAGCCGATCCCACCGGAGAAGTCACTGCCCACGCGCAGCCCAATAAAAAAAAGGAAATAGGAAGCCACACCCACTTCCAAGTTAACAGTAGGTGGGCCACAGACTCAACCTACTGTGCTGCACACGAAGAATTGCTGTACTTGACCCTGAAGTCAGCAGACCGACCATGAATAGGTTTCAGGTCGGTAACAGGAGTGATTACGCTCTTGCCGTGGGCGATTTCACCAAGTACTGTCAGGGAGTTACGCTGTGGATAGCCATTACGGGAGACAGAGGTTCTAGTTGTGAAACCATCATCTCGTCGAATTACCGCTCTTGTGTCATCAGCGGTACTTGCCAGTAGCCTCGCAGCATGTGATTCGGATACGCCCGAGGCATCAGATTCATCAGATGCCTCCACCTCAACACAGGTGAAGGGGACCGCCGCCAAGGGCGACCCCACTCCATTAGAGGTCCTCATGGAGTCCGGCAAACCAGAGGGGGATTACCGCTACACCCCCGAAAAATTCTGGGTATTAAAATTATCTGACGGGACATGGGAAGTTGGGCTTACCAACTTCGCCCAAGAAGCCCTGGGCGATATTGTCTTTTTGGAATTTCCACAACTAGTACCTGGTTCCACCATTACAGCTGGCATACCCTTTGGCGGCGTGGAGTCAACCAAGGCTTTGAGTGAGATTTTATTACCCTTTGGCGGCGTCGTCACGGAAATAAATACGGGATTAGCCCCAGAAAAAATCAACCAGGACCCGTATGGCTCCTGGTTGATAAGACTGACACCAGGCGATCCCAACGCATTTGTTGATTTGCTCAGCACAATAACGACCTAGGAGACCGACCCTCACCTCGTTTTACTACCCTACGAGTCATTCGATTGCGTCAGGATCTACAGGATCATTTCCTTCGGGCTCCTCCTCGCGATTAGCCTCTTCGGAATTCCCGTTATCTGGGTCCGCGCCGGGATCAGAGTCCGCACCAGGATCACCACCAGGATCACCACCAGAATCTGGGTCCGCGCCGGGATCAGAGTCCGTACCAGGATCACCACCAGAATCTGGGTCCGCGCCGGGATCAGGTTCCGCACCGGATTCAGAGTCCGCGCTATTTTCATTTCCGCTGCTGTCTACGGCATCGCGCCGATCGGACTCGCGAGCTTCTTCGACGAAGGTCCAATCAACGCTCTCTGCTTTGACGTCCTCCACTGACACCAGGTAGGACCGCTCAGCCTCGTCATACATGACTTCGGCGTACTCGACCTCTTCAGAGCTGCTATCGAATTCAACGTCATACTCAAGGGTTCGATCGCCCTCCTCATTGAAAAGTTCAACCAGTGCGTCGCCAACATCGTTGGTCGCCACGGTGAAGTAATCTCCTTCTGTCTCCTCCAGGTCTATAAAATCGACGCTGTTGAGTCCGTAGGCGACGTTGAGATCGGCCATCGCACCCTCGGGAAGTTGCACCAAGAGCTCAGCAGCCTCATCGACGGTGAAAGCGGCCCCGGATTCTTGGGAGGTGAGGCCCGAGAGGGTGACTCTCGGTGCGTTATACGCGTCGATCGACATTGTGATGGATGCTGGGTTTGAGTTATCGCTAACCAATCTCGGCGCTACAGAAAATGCTTCAACAAGATTCTTATCGATTCTTAACGTCGTCCCCTTGCCCGACAGGGTCGATCCAAGGATGGAACGCGCAGCGACTCCCGGAGGCAGTTGCTCGGTGAGACTCATCGTGTCGTAATCCACGCCATCGACTGTAATAGTGGCGCCGACACGAGCCTCGGGGTCAGATGAAGTGAGCATCAATTCGTATTCTCCATCGGCAAGCGCAGCGCGCTTAGAGCCTTTATCAACGAACGACCCTTTAGCCGGAAGTATCCGGCTGTCCATCGCAGTGAGTTCGATCGTTCCTTGACCGCCCTGCCAAATGCTGGGCTCTTCGTTGGGGTTCGTCGATGCCGCTTCATAGCTCCACTGCTCACTGCCCCGGTCGATAAAAATCTGCTGCACTGTGCCCGGATAGTTGTTGTCGTAGACGTCGACCACAATCTGGTCGCCCTCCTGCGTCACAGCGATTGGGTTGACCGCGTGACCACCGTATTCGGAGTAGATTCCCATCGTGTGGCCACTGCCGGACTCGAGCCCGAGGGCTAGTTCCTCCGCGATCTCGGAGGGCTGCAACTTTTGGTAGGCCGTAAAATTCTCCTGGACGGGCGCGAGCAATTGCGTTGCGTACCACATGGCCATCTGGGCTCTGACCTCACGATTTTCGAAGGCGAGGTCATAAGTCGAAACCGCGTTGGGATCGAGATCTTCGAGCTGCTCGTCGCCCCGAAAAAGGCGCTCCGCCATGACCGCTATTCCCTCGCAAATGCCCCCCTTCATCGCCTCATTGACCTGCTTCGCCCACTTCTTCGCGGCCGGGTAGAGCACGCACCCCTTCGACGTCCTCTCCGCACAGACTGCCTTGGCCCCGAAAAGCGCCACCATGCTTGTCGCGTCGAGTTCGCCGGTCTTACCCCAGTTCGGAAAGTTGAAGCCGTCGACCGTTGGATCAAACCCGCTGTAAATGCTGAAATCCTGCGAGGATGACGTGGAACCCTTTTCCTCGGTCACACCCAATTGCTCTGACTCGGAGGACTCCGGTGTACCTGAACCGCACGCCGACAGAACACAGGCAAGTACGGTGATGGGCACGAGCGACATAAATTTACGAGAAGATCGTTCCCACATACGCCCTCCAACTACTCACGAACACAATGGACAATTGTCTCACGGCGGTAAACCGGGTCTGCCTTCAACCCGAAGGTCAGAAGTTGAGTGCCAACTCCACCTCTGACTCTCGTCAAATCACCGACCGGGTGCACCCGACTTCAAGGGCAAAAGAATCCGCCAAGCCGGGTATTTGTACAGTTCTCTGCGGTGGCGTGTCCGAGCGGCCAAAGGAGCGCGCCTCGAAAGCGCGTGTGGGGGCAACCTCACCGTGGGTTCAAATCCCACCGCCACCGCCATAAATTTTTTGAGGGATTTGGGAGGAAGCAACGCTAGTTGCTGACGGCTCCCACCGCCACCGCCACACGTTTTTACTTTTGGGCTAACCCTGACTTGGTGATTCTGAGACACCCGCGGATTCACTTACTGACTCACTCGGGAGGACATCGGGAATTGGGCAGCCTGCAGGCGAAGCACTCGGTGATGGTTGTGCAAGTTGAGCAACTACTTCGGCGTCGTTGGCTAGATCAACAAATTGGATGCCGAGAACAACGTCAATTCGTTTTCCAGCACGACCGTCATTTACCAGGGTTGCACCAGGGAAGTGATACGACATGAGTTCGGCACTCGCTTCACCCTTGGGTCCGTAACGAATCTCTCCTTGGCCTTCAATCACTACACCGAGTGGATCGTTCTCAACCTTAGCTATCGGGAAACCACGAGCACTAAGAATCTTGGATAAATCTCCCGCAAGGCCAACTCGCTTGGTTGAGTTATAAACATTGACGCTTACTCGGGAAGCCAGCGGTAACACCTCGGCCGGAGTAACCATGATGGTGGTACAACCGGGAACGGATGTCGAACTACTGGGAGATGCGCTCGCATCAGCGCTATCAGTTCCACCGGAGCCCTTAAGCAGTGTGGCAATCCCAAATCCAATACCGAAAAGAACCAGCATTGCGACCAGAATGAGCAGGACCGTTAGCCAGAGCGGCCGCTGGGCAGGCCGAGTCTTGGGTCGGTTAATTCCACGTGTTGACATTGCGTTCAGTTTAGCGTTTCTCGCGCAAAAATTCTTTTAGTAATTGAGACGATTCACTCTCCAAAACACCGGGAATTACTTCGACCTGGTGATTCATCCGCGGGTCGCGAACTAGGTCCCACCGAGATCCGACCGCTCCGTATTCCTCATTCCATGCACCAATTACCAGCCGCGGTATTCGCGACATAGTGATCGCCCCAGCACACATCGGACACGGTTCCAGGGTCACATACATTGTCGAATTGAGAATTCGCCAGTCATTCAATTTCGCTCCCGCTTCACGCAACGCCAGAATCTCCGCGTGCGCGGTCGGATCCTTGAGTTGCTCGCGGGAATTCCCTGCCCGTGCAATCACATCACCCTGGTCGGAAACAATCACTGCACCAATGGGGATGTCCCCCCGCTCACCTGCAAGCTTTGCTTGCTCTAAAGCTTCACGCATGTACTCTTCGTTCACTTGTTAATGATCTTCTTCCATGCAAGTTCGGCGCCAATCCGCTTGAAGACTTCCGAGATTTGTTGATCTGGTTCAAGATCAGGGTTTTCGCAGATCATCGATAAATCTTCTGCTTTCAAGCCAAAGTTAGCCAACATATTGAGGTCCCCAACTGCTTCATACTCCTCGAGATCCTCTTCCTGCCACTGCAAATCGATCAGGTCAGCGGCATCTTCGGCGATATCCCAGTCCAGCAGCGCAATGCCGTCACTGATGAGCGCTTCCGTCTTTCGAGGATCACTCCGCAACAAAATAAAGAACTCGCCCGACACCCCAACTGCCGCATAAACGCCGCCCTCACCCGGGTATTGCCTGCATAAATCCAACAGGTCATCGAGCACGATTGCTTGACGGGAAGGGACCTTAATTGCATTCCAGATCCCCTCTTCCCGCCACAAAATGGCACTGTAATCAAGGTCTTCGATACGTACCTGTTCTGTTGCCATGTCTTAATAGTGACATGAGGCCCGCGGCGAACGCGACCTCTATCCATTATTCGCTGGTGAGTGGCGACATTGCACTAGTCTTGCCCGCATGCACACTCTTGTAATTGACCATCCACTCGTTGCCCACAAGATGTCGCGACTGCGCCGTGAGCAGACTTCATCGGCCACATTTCGCCTCCTGACCGAGGAACTGGTCACCCTGCTGGCCTATGAAGCAACGCGTGGACTCGAAGTGGGTGAAGTAGCAATCACAACGCCCGTTAGCCCCACAACCGGCCGGGAAATGTCTGAGCCCTTGCCACTGGTCGTACCCATTTTGCGGGCCGGTCTAGGAATGTTAAATGGCATGGTGCGCCTCATGCCGACTGCTGAAGTTGGTTTCCTTGGACTCGTCCGCGATGAGGAGTCCTTAACTGCATCGATCTACGCGGATCGACTGCCCGACGACATTCACAACCGCCAGGTCTTCGTCCTTGACCCGATGTTGGCTACCGGTGGAACTCTCATTGCAGCAATTGACATCCTGTTGGACCGCGGAGCAAAAGACGTCACCGCAATTTGTTTACTCGCTGCGCCCGAAGGCTTGGCACGGCTGGAGGAGGCATACGGAGACAGGGCAGAAAACGTAACCCTCGTCATTGCAGGACTCGATGAACGACTCAACGAAAAGGGTTACATCGTGCCTGGACTCGGTGACGCGGGTGACCGTCTTTACGGAACCGTGTAATACCCGCATTTTTTACGTGTCCTATTTCTTATTTCTCCCCTCGTCCTTTAACCTGTAATCGTGATGCTCTCCATGTTCGTTCTCTGGTTAATCGTCTTTGCGGGCATTGCCCGTAAATGGAAGTGGACACCCGGATTGGCTGTGGTGACCCTGCTCTGGACCCTCATAATTTTGCGGTTACATATGACCGATCCAATACCGCTGAACTTTTAACCAAGATTTTCACGAGGAGTCATCATGTCAGAAAAGCAGATACTTACCGACTCTCAAACACTTACTGTCGCCAGACTGATCAACATTGCGGCCCTGTTCGCACTACTCGGTGTGCTAGCAGGTTCACTGCACCTTCAGTTCGGTGCGGGCGAGCTTCCCTGTCCCCTGTGTCTTGTTCAACGTTCGGCCATGATCGGTCTGGCCGTTGGTCCCGCGATGAATCTGCTGTGGGGCATGAGGGCCCGCCATTACGCCTTGAGCATTTTGGCCGCACTTGTCGGTGGGGCTGGGAGCGCCCGGCAGATTTTGTTACACATTGCCACACCGGGTGATCCTGGATTCGGTCCAGCAGTTTTCGGGTTGCACCTTTATACGTGGGCTTTCATCACCTTCGTCATCGCGGTTGCCGGCTGCGCGGTCCTGTTGATGTGGAACCGACCATTTGACCTCGGTGATACGGGAGTGCTTGGCAAACGCCATTGGCACCGAACATTAACCCTGTTCATCACTATCTGGGGACTGTTGTGGCTATTGGTTGATCTTCTCGTCATCGGAATCTCGATAATTCCGCAATGTGGATTAGGGATGTGCCCAGATGATCCGCCTCCGGGTGCCGATCTCGGCGATATCGTTGGTTGGGCTCTGGTCTTGGGACTCGGAGTCCTCGCCGCAGTTATCGCCTACTTTGTTGAGCGCCGAATGGGCGAGACTAAATCACTTGCGCAATAAGGCCGAGAGGTACCGGTCGAAGATTCCGGCGACTTCGCGTCCACCGGGGGTTTTCACTCCGTAAACGGGTGTACCAAATCCTTCAGCTTGGGTGATCGCAATGCGCTCGGGCATAAACGGTTTGAGAATTGCCGTCTTTCCGTAAATACTTCCCAACTCATCCACGCGGTACTGGTGTTCCTCGGCGACTGAGCGCACTCGGTTCACCACGATTCCAGCAAGTTTGAGACCCGGATTGACACCTTTGCGAATCTCTTCAACCTCGGCAACGGCCTTCTCAACTCCTTGGGTAGCAAAGTAGGAAGGTGTTGTAACGATGAGGGCGAAATCAGAAGCGGCCAACGCCTCGCGGGTAAGCGCACCCAATGATGGTGGGCAATCAATCAAAACAAGATCGTAACCTTCAAGTTGCTGCAATGCTTTCGCCAACTTTGGTTTGAATACTGCTCCGGGCTGCGTCCATGAGTCGAATCTGATCACACTTGGGTGAGAAGCCAACACATCAACTTCACCCGGACCCATCTCCCAATCACAGGGTGTCAGGGCCGCCTCAATTTGCGCACGGGTGGGATGCTCAAGGACATTGGCGACCGTTGTCTTGGAGGGGTGTGCTCGCAAAATGGACGTTGCATTCCCCTGGGGGTCAAGGTCGATCACGAGTGAGGCTAGGCCGCGGGCCGTTGCCGCCCCTGCTAGACCCAAAGTCACCGATGTTTTACCGACTCCACCTTTAAGACTCATAACACTAATAACGGGCATACGGCATATCTTTCTGGGTTCCCAAGGCGAGCGCAACCCACCTGCACAATCTGGGTCACCCAACCAATTGACCCTTTTGGGAGATTCTGGCCCCAGAAGGTAGTGTGAAACCATGCTTCCCGCCCTATCCAAATCCACCGCCGTCACCGCCTGTATCGGTCTGATCGCTGGAGTAACCCTCATTGCATCCCCCCTTCCCCGTGCCCGCGCCTCAGAGGCGGTCGCGGCCACGGTCGGTAACTGCTTCGACTACAAGTCCAGTGGGACAAAGGACCAAGCGGCGAGTGCCCCGGCTGTTGACTGCGCCACGCCACATACCGCGCAGACCTACTGGGTGGGCACATTGCCTGAAAACTTCGGGGTTCCTGAGAAGGCCAGCGCAGCCAGCCGACTCAAGGCGACCCAACCCTGCACGGTAAACAGCATCAATGCCTTCGTGAATATTGTGGATCCGAAACTGCCGACTCGATTGCAAAGTGTCACAATTTTTCCATCAAAAGAACAATGGGGTGCGGGTCAGCGTTGGGTTCGCTGTGATGTTGTCTTTCGGGAGGGGAAGAGTTACAAGCAACTGTCAACACCCGTGGCCGAATTTGTTGCCGCGACCCCTTCAAGCCAATTGAATTTTTGTACGTCAGGCGTTCCTGGGAACAGAACGACAAGCGCCTACCCGTGCACGGATGTCAATAAAAACTGGATCATGATCCTTGAACGAAATCTAGGAACAACTCCGACCAAAAAATTCCCGGGTGCGCGAACTGTGGAAAATCAAACAAAACGGATTTGTGAAAATGCGGCCAAGCCCTACGTCACATTAAAGAAGTACTACCCGTGGTGGGCAATTTGGCCAGATTCAGCCGGCTGGTCCCGCGGTGACAGGACAGCGCAGTGTTTCGTTCCTTATAGCGAGTTCGTTAAGAACACTGTCAGTCAATAACGGGTCTCTTGGGGCCAACACCCCAAAAGATGTAATTCCAGAACCAGTCAGCCATTACCGAAATTCGGTTTCGACCTCCCGCAAGATAGAACACATGCAAACCTAACCACGCAAACCAAGCGATCGTGCCGTGTAACTTGATGCCGTTTGGCATTTCAACCACAGCGCGGCGTCGACCAATTGTCGCCATCTGGCCCTTGTCCTTATAACTGAATGGTTGCGGCTCGTCACCTTTGAGTATTTTCTCGATACTCGCAGCGACATAGCGCCCCTGCTGCATAGCAACGGATGCCACCATGGGTAGCGGGCGGTCACCCGTGCCAATGACATGGGCCATGTCTCCCAACACCCAAACATTGGGTTGTAGTCGAAGTGTGTCCGAAACAATGAGTCGATTAGATCGATCCGTGTTCCCTAAAACATTCCACTCTGCCGGTGCCGCTACCCCGGCCGCCCAAATGATGGTTCCCGCGGGAAGCACCTCACCAGACTTAAGGTGAACGTCACCGGGGTACATGCGGTCAACCGCACTGTCCACCATCACGTTCACACCCAACTCTTCCAATTCACTCTTCGCATGTGCGGAAGACTTTTCTGCGAAGGAAGGAAGGAGCCTGGCTCCGGCTTCGACCAATGTCACCGCACCATGTTTGGCAACGTCAAGAAACTCACGGTGCATGCTTTTCTGCAGTTCTGCAACGGCACCAGCAATTTCGACGCCCGTGGGTCCCCCACCGACAACGACAACGCGTAATGATTCTTTAGGCTTCAGACCGGTCTCAACGTCTTCATACGTTTGAAGAAGTCTGTTTCTAATGGCTCGCGCTTGATATAAATCTTTCATTTGCATGGCGTTTTCCTGGACACCAGGGATACCAAACGTTGTTCCGCCACTCCCAACGGCTAAAACCAACTGATCAAAATAGAGGACCCGACCATCTTCCAATCGAATGTTATTTGCTTCCAAAGAAACTTTCACCACATCACCACGAATGAAGTCCACACCAGGAATGGCCGAACGAACAGGGTAAGCAATGTCGTCTTCTGGCAGTCCACCCGTTGCCACTTGATACAACAGTGGGGCAAACAATTGGTACGAGTGACGATCAATAACGGTCACGTGGACATTTTCTTGCTTTGCTAATTTAGTAGCGGCGGTAAGGCCACCGAAACCTGCTCCGATGACAAGGATTTTTGATTTCGTTAATTCAGATTGGGCATTCACTTGAGTGGGCTCCTTGGTTCGGAATCAGGAAAAGGGCTTTCCCCAACGGACTCCGTGGCACTGAGACGCTCACATTGAGACTCGGTAAGTTCAATATTCAATGAACGAACAATTGAGTCCACTGTTACCGGCTTAGTTGCGCCCGGAATCGGAATCACAACCGGTGAAAGTTTCAATAACCAAGCAAGTGTGATTTCTTGAGCTGTTGCATCGTGTTCTTGCGCGACAGCAGCAAACTCACTAAATTGCGATTCGACATTTTTTGCGTTGTCTGATCCGCCCAGCGGGGACCACGGTAGAAAAGCGATTCCCAGTTCGGTGCATCGGTCCAATACCTCACGATTCTCACGGTAACGTGGCGAGAATTCGTTTTGTACAGAAACTACACCGCCGCTCCCCGGCCCTCCCAAAATTTCGAGGGCTACCTCTAGCTCAGGCAGGGTTGCATTTGAAATTCCCACCTCCCGAACCCAACCGAGATCGCGCAAGGCCAGAATGCCCCGCATTTGATCGGTGTAGGTCTCGCGTGGATCATGTCGGTGAAACTGATAAAGATCAATGACGGAAACGCCAAGTGCTGTCATGCTTGCCTCACACGCCGCTTTTAGACCTGAAGCACTTCCATCACGCGTCCAGGTTTCACCTTCACCACGGGTGAGGCCACCTTTTGTCGTGACCAGGATGTTCGCGGTATTTGCCGGCCCGGCGTATAGGGATAGGGCTTCCTCGATTAACTCTTCATTGTGGCCAACGGTGTCCCATGTCGGCGCATAAATATTTGCCGAATCAATGAATGTAATTCCCACATCAAGTGCGCGATGGATAGTGGCAATAGCCTGTTCTCGATGCGTCACCATGTGAGTAAACGAAAGGGGCATCGCGCCCAGACCAATTGCCGAGACTTGCCACGGTCCGAGTTGACGCTGAGGTAGGGGCGTAATGACAGCGCTCATGACCGCAGTCTACCGCCCCAACGCTTATTCGCGCCTGGCTGAAAGTTCCTCATCGGCTTCAAGCCACTGCAGCTCAATGCTTTCCTTTGACTCATTTAATTCCCGAAGTTCTTTATCGAGTTGGGCAACGCGTTCAAAGTCGCCCGAAACCTCAAGCATTTGATCATGGATCTGCCCAATTGTAGACTCGAGTTTTGCGAGTTGACGCTTAAACTTGTCGGTCAACTTGCGAAGCTCCCGCTCGCGAGCAGGGGTCAACTTCGAGGTGCCTTTGCTCTCACCAGCACCGCCTGAAGTGGATTTGCCAGATGCCCCCGCCAGCATTTTCCTACGAGATTCCAGGTATTGCTCAATTCCGCTAGGCAGATCAGTGAAGGCCAGGTCACCCATTACGGCAACAAAGTTGTCGCAGACCCGTTCTAGGAAATACCGATCATGGGAAATTATGAGAAGTGTTCCCGGGAAACCGTCGAGTAGGTCTTCCAGTGCAGCCAATGTCTCAACGTCAAAATCATTCGTTGGTTCGTCAAGGACCAACACATTGGGTTCTGACATCAAGATCCGAGTCAGCTCCAACCGTCTACGTTCTCCGCCGGAAAGTTCACCCACTCGCGTGAATTGACCATCATGATCAAATCCAAGGCGTTGACACACTTGGCTAGCGCTGAGTTGCTTTCCTTTACCTAATTCAATGTAATTGGCAACGTCTGAGACCGTGTCAATAACAGTCTTAGTCAGATCCAAATCAGCTAGATGCTGGCTCAATACTCCCGGCTTAACGGTCACACCTTCAACGCGCTTGCCGGCGAGCAGCGGGATTTCACCGAGGATCGAACGCAACACGGAAGTTTTACCAGCACCGTTTGGTCCCAAGATTCCAATGCGAGCACCGGGGGCGATATTCCACGTAAGGTGATTAATCAAGGTTCTTGTTTCAAAACCAATTTTTGCGTCATGAAGTTCATAAACTGTTTTGCCGAGGCGAGCGCTGGCAAACTCCAACAACTCAACAGCGTTACGCGGTGGTGGCTCCGCTGCAATAAGTTCATTCGCCGCATCAATGCGGAATTGTGGTTTCGTGGTTCGCGCGGGTGGACCGCGGCGCAACCACGCGAGTTCCTTGCGCATTAAATTCTGCCGGCGCGCTTCACTCGCTGATTCCTGGCGCATGCGCTCGGCTTTTGCAAGAACGAAAGCGGAGTAACCGCCTTCATACTCTTCGACCTTCCCACCAACAACTTCCCACATGTGGTCACAGACTTCGTCAAGGAACCAGCGATCATGGGTAACGGTGACGATGGCAATTTTCGGACGATTTTTCAGATGCGCCGCAAGCCAAGCAATAATTTCAACGTCGAGGTGGTTCGTTGGTTCATCAAGAAATAGAACGTCAACCTCGCGGATTAATTGCTCGGCCAAGTAGGCGCGGCGCCGCTCCCCACCGGAAAGATCAGCAATCCTGCGATCAAGTTGTTCGGAACCAAAACCACCCAATAGCGCCGTTAAGATCTCGCGGACGGCTGCATCACTCGCCCATTCATGTTCATCACGATCCCCCATCACGTGACTGCGGATTGTCGCATTCTCCGCGCTGATCCCAACCTGGTCCAGTTCGCCAACCACAACACTTGCACCGCGGGTCACCCGACCCGAATCGGCAGGCTCTGCTCCTGCAAGAACTCGAAGCAAGGTGCTCTTGCCCGCGCCATTACGCCCGACAACACCGATTCGTTCGCCTTTGCTCACACCGAGGGAAACGTCATTCAATAATGGGCGTTCCCCAAATGATTTCGAGACGTTTTCACAGCTGAGCAGATTGACTTGTTGGGGGGAGGACACCGACACATCATGCCGATATCACTCAAGTGCTTGTGTGGCGGACCCATTTTTGTTGCTAAATCTGACTGATTTTGCTCACTCGAAATACCGGAATATCTCTTTCGATATTGCGCTCATACATACGATATGAGGACCACATGTCACCAAGGGCCGCATAAATACGTGCTGCTTCCTCACCGTGAACCTCGGTGAATTCTGCTTCACTCACTTCACCGTTTATCTCAACGCGACCCTTGTTATGAGCTCTGACGTTGAAAACCCAACCGGGAATTTTTTCTTGGCCCGCATTAGAACCAGCAATCCCCCAACCACCTACATCGGGAACGGCTAGCAACGGGGTTTTTCGCCACTCACCACTTTTTCGACCTAGGGTTGTAATCCACACAACCTGTGCACCACCGGGGAAGCGGCGACCAAGCTTTCCGCCACTCAGTGAATAAACAGCACGGTGAAGAACCGTTGTTGTACGCAGCGCCGTCCCCCACAATCGGTCATAAGCCTGAGAACCCACCGCTCAACCTTCCAACAATTTGCCGGATGCTGCATCAATCGCCTTGGCTAATTCAAAGTCAAGGGCGGTAATTCCGCCAGCGGAATGTGTACTCAACGCAAATATCACTTTGTTCCAACGAATATCAATATCAGGGTGATGGTCCAACCTCTCGGCGATCACCGCAACTGTATTAACAAAATCAATGGCCGTGAGGAAACTGGGCGCCGTGAACTCTGAAATGAGCGCACTTTCATGTCTCGACCAATTCACATTGCGCTCAAGGAAAGACTCAATCTCAGGTTGCGTTGCAAGTTGCGGCATAAATAGACCTCCCTCAGGCCTAAGGCCCAACATCAATTGACTCGAGAAACAAGCTCATACAGAAAGATACTCGTGGAGTGCTTCCCGAACGATCTCGCTCGATGTCTTCTGGTCGGCCCTGGCGCGTCGCTCGAGTGCCGCGTGCAGCTCCGGATCCAATCTGGCCTGGATTGCTCTAGCAGGGCCGTCGCCCAGTGCGGGCCGGCCCCGACCAACATGACGCAGCTGGGCACCGCTGTAGCCACGTTCGGCCTCGTCGGCCATTCGCTCGACGTCGGTCTGAGTGATCGCCTGACCGCCTGAGATTCCAAGGATCTTCTTCTTAGTCATTGTCGTGCCATCCGGTGCCGTCGGGCACTGGCGTTGATACTGAATTCACGCACTTGATTATTGTACTACAAAAATAATGGCCTGGGAAGGGCACCTCACACGGCTCAAATACAACGCCCAGCCGGACTGCAGTGCACCGGCCATCGCTGCGCGTAATAAACAGGAAGGCATAGAAAAAAGAATTGTCGCCAAGCAGTCAGACACTTGTTGGAGCGCCAAGACTTTCGAGTGGCAAGACTTTCGAGTGGGTCGCCCCGGGCTCGAACCGGGAACCTACGGATTAAAAGTCCGCAGCTCTGCCATTGAGCTAGCGACCCCAATGCACCAATGAATCCTATTGGCTACTCACATGTGCATGAATCTGGTCCCGATCGCTCCACAAATTCATGGCAAGCGAAATATCGAAACCGACGTTCTTGTAGTGAAAAATTCTAGTTGACACAAGTCATCACTCCACGGCGATTACAGAAAATCTGCATCCGACAACTAAGCTTGGAAAGCATTGGCATCGCGACGATGCACCATCAAATGCGGTAGCAGGCACTGTGGTGACAAATCAAGCAGTAAGGCCACGCACCGCACGATATCGTCCACGGAAATCATGGTTTCCTTTGGAATCACCTCTGCTACCCAGTCGCTCATTTCAGTATCAACGAAACCCGGAGATATGGCCGTCGCTAGTACGCCATTCAACCTCTCTTCGACATTTATGGAATTGACTAGAGAGATCATCGCTGCCTTAGTAGCAGAATAGACAGCAAGCCCGGCTTCCGGATGTATTCCCTCGAGTGAACTAAGCGCAATCACTCGAGAAATGCCATCCTCTCTGTTACGTGCTGTTTCACGTAACGCAGGCAAAGCGGCCGAGGTGAGTAGGAACGGCGCTCTAAAATTGACATTTAACTGAAGTTCCAAGCGGCGACTCGAATATCCATCAATTGATCCTGCCGAGCCCACACCAGCTGCGAGGACCAATGCATCAAGCACATTGAAATTTGCAACATGCGTCTCAACAAGGCTCCGATTTTGCTGTTCCTCCGAAACGTCACAGCTCACAGTCAAAATTTCTGTACCAAATTGAGATAAGTCGTCCTTGGTCGCCTTCAACACCTCTGCGTTCCGAGCGGCTATCGTCAGGTTCCATCCGCGAGATGCCAACATCCTTGCTATGCCACGGCCAATCCCTTTTGATCCACCCGTCACTAAGGCAGCTCGTGGAGATGACAGAGTGTTCACAATCTTCGCGGGAGAAAACTGCCGCGCGTGAGTACAACATCCACCGCTACAGCAAATACGAGCACACCTGCCGTGGCGAAATACTGAATTTCCGTCGACATACCAAGTAGCTCAACGCCATTGTTGATTGAACCAATAACAAGTGCCCCAAGGAGGGCAGACCATGCCATGCCACGCCCCCCGAACAAACTTGTGCCCCCCACAACTGCTGCAGCAATCGCATCTAGCATGAGAGACCCTGTTCCGGAGGATGGGGAAACCATAAGCAGACGTGACGCATCGACAATTCCTGCCAAAGCAGCACAAGCCCCCAAGATGAGAAATGAGAAGATAATCATTCGAGAAACCGGGATCCCCGCGCGCGCTGCTGCCTGCCGATTACCCCCGACTGCAAACAAGTGGCCCCCATACCTTGTCTGTGTCAGAAAATAAGACGCGACAACCAGCATGAGTATGAGGAGAGCAACGGGAAGTGCGAGACCACTGCTGGAGCTGACCACGGCAACCACGCCGATAATCACTACTGAAACGGCTAAGGACGGAACCAAGACGCGACGCTGAAGGCTTGTTTGAGAAACCAATCGCCTTTGGCCGGACCAGCGACCGAACGAGTAGACCGCACTCGCAAGGACAGCGATTGCAATACTCATGTTGGCTGGGATTTCAGTGGCTGCGACCCCCTCATAAGGGTTGCCTCCAATAGAAATTGAAAACTCTTCCGGGAGAACGACCAGGAGTAATCCCAGCATCGCTGTCATGCCAGCCAGCGTTGTAATCAGAGATGGAACACCGAAGACAATAATTAGGCTCATCAGACCCGCAAGCGCCATACCAGAAGCTATTCCAACTGCGAGAGCTAACCAGAAGGGTTGTCCCATGTTCACTGCTACCTGCGCTGTGACTGTTGCGCAAACGGCTCCCAGTGCAGCACCCGACAAGTCGATTTCTCCGACTATGAGGACAAAGACAACTCCAAGGGCGAGCATGGCCGTTGTGACAATTTGAAGGGATAGATTGCTCAAATTTTCCGAGCTCAGATACGCAGAATTTTGTGAATAGAAGAACAGCCAGATTACAGAGAGTGATGCAAGTACGGGAACCACCCGAAATCCACCCGACATTGCATCGCTGACACGCGTGCCGAAGGATCGACCTGCTGCATTGGTTTCGACAGTTGGTGCAACCAGTCCTGGCTCGTGTGCACTCACGCCGCTCCTCCGATTGTTTCTATATGGGCGCCTGTGATCGCCGCGACCAAATCTTGACTGGTGTACTCACCCGATTTGAACTCGTTCACTTTCTCTCCAAGCCTAAGAACCACCACCCGATCAGCCACCTGCTGAACGTCTCGAAGATCGTGCGAAATGACCATTACTCCGCAGTTTTGCTCCTTCAAACGTCGAATAAGCGCGAGCACTTCGGCGCGTTGCGTCACCCCTAAAGCGGCTGTTGGTTCATCAAGAAGGACCAACTTGGGTTCCGTTACCAAGGCACGTCCAATAGCTATGCCCTGCCTTTGTCCACCGGAGAGGCGTCCTACGGGCGTACTCAAGGAACGCAATTTGACAGAAAGGCTGTCAAGAATTCTGTGCGTTTCGACCTCCATGTCAGCTCGTCGCAAACGTCTTCCCGACCAGATGCCCGAAACATCCTCCTGTCCCAGGAATAGGTTTCGAACGGCGTCCAAGTTGTCGCAGAGCGACAGGTCTTGGTAAACGGTGTGAATCCCGAATTCGACCGAACTTCGTGACGACTCCAACTTGACAAGTCGTCCCTCGACGCGGATTTCGCCTGCGTCCGGGTTTTCGGTCCCCGCCAATAGTTTGACAAGAGTGCTCTTACCGGCACCGTTATCGCCCACGAGTGCTACCACCTCGCCGCGCTGCAAACTGAGGTCAACTCCAGAAAGTGCGCGAACACCCCCGTAGTACTTCGTTAGTCCAGTGACGGAAACCATCTCTGACAAAATTACCTCCATCAGTTGTGCGGCTTTGATACCAACCGTAGTGGGTGCTGTGGGACATCGTTAGATGTCCCACAGCACCCACTCGACTGATGCCTAGTTGTACCTACTACTTGTTGTACTTCTTACACGTCGCGGTATTTTCCGCCACGCCCGTGCAGATCTGTGCCCAAGTAAAGATGCCCTGCTTCACAACTTTTGTATCGATTGTTGGGCCAATATCTTTGCCTGGTGTCAAGTAGAAATAATCAACATTGATGCTCGCGGTTGGCACATTCGCCGCACCGTTGTTGACCGTCGTATTTACAGGAGGCTTTGGAGGTTTCTGGCCCTTGAGTGCCGCTGCCGTAAGTTGCGCAGCGACCTTAGCTTCGGCACCGAAGTTCTTCATAACCATATCTTCCTGCTGTCCCGTTAGCATGTACTGAAGTCCGATCAACTCCGGATTCTGACCGCCGTACACCGGCACCTTGACGCCTTTTGCCGTCATGGCCGCGATCGCACCTGAAGTGATGCCATCGTAGAAGCCCAAGACCGCTGTGATGTTGTTTTGAGTCCTCGTGAGGCACTGCTCCATCTTGCTTTGTGCATCAGCCGGATCCCAAGCCGTAACGTAATCCTCACAGACGACCTCGATCTTGCCCGAGTCAATCAGCGGCTGTAGATATTGATTTTGCCCCTCGAGCATTTGTGTCGTGTAAACGTCACCCTTGTTGCCGTATAGCCGGACGAGCTTTACCGGACCAGAACCAAACTTCCCGGCGTTGACTTGAGATGCGAAGTACTTACCCTGCACCTGTCCGGCACTCTTTGGGCTAAAGATGACCTGACTAGTTAGTTGCCCGTTCAGTGGTGGGTTTTCATAACCAATAACAGGCACCTTCTTGCCAGCGGCATACTTCAGCATTCCCGCACTGGTAGCTGGATCCGCGGCGACAATAACAAGGGCCTTAGCACCAGCCGATATGGCTTGCTGGACCTGAGAAAGCTGCTTTGCTGACTTTCCACCAGCGTTAACAAATTTCACCTGCACACCCGGAACAAGCTTTTCAAGTTCCGTCTTAAACTTCGGTCCATCCTGTTGGATGTAACGGGTCGGTGTGGTGTTGGGCTGCATAAAGTAGACGATTGGGCCAGTCGGAGCAGCTTGCACGGGCGCTGATGTCGCCGTCATTCCCAGTGCAATGAGCGCTGCTCCTGCCCCGGCAATTATTCGGCGCCGGGTGGAACTCACTTCTGTGTTCATTTCGACTCCTTCTCCAAGACCCTTATCAAACGTCTTGGTGTTATGAGATGGGTGATCTTTCCTTGACCTCGGTAGGAAACAGCATCAGGTAATTGCCCAGATCTTGTGTTCCAGCGCGAAGCCGTACGGAAACGGTACTCCCAGTGAGCCAGTGTGTCCAGTAGTTCTTCACTTTTGATTCACATTTATTGTGAAGTGGGACAGTACGTCTTCACGTGGGCACCTTGGCCTCTATGAGGCAAGACCACAAATCTGATCATTCAGAACGGTTTACCGCACGACGCCCAACGACGACCCAGATCGAAGTACACGCTACCGATCCCACGTTATAAAGTCGGTGTGGCGTTGTTGACGGGAAATTTATGGCATCACCCGGTTGCATTTCATATGTTTCGAATCCAACCTGTACCCGAAGGTGTCCGGAGATGATGTGCCCATATTCGTGCCCCTCATGGCGCATCAGGTGATCCATGGGACAGGATTCACTGCCCGGCTCGTAGGTGACATGCAAGAAGTCCACCATCGGGTCATCACTTGTCAATCGGCGCCAGGTGACCCCCTTCATCTGAATGAGGGGGTGTTCCGACCAAATCTGCGAGGCATATTCCTCATTCGCCCACATGGGGTCGAATTCCACTCCACCAAGAAGATTTGGCAAACTTGTTGGGGCGACTTTTGGAATGGGCTTCGTCTCTGAATGTGGCCCAGAGGTAAACATCAATTCGTCAAGCGAGAGATCCAGCTCTGACAAAAAACCGTAGAGTGTTCCCAGCGATGGTTTGGCTTTTCCGAGTTCAACCTGGGATACGAAGCTGGGCGAAATGCCTACCCGTCGAGACATCTCTCTCAGTGTGATCCCGCGAGCTAGGCGCGCCGCCCTCAGATGAGTCCCGATGTCGGCAAGAGAATCAATCGCGTCACCTGGCCCACCCGCGGATCCACCTGTAGAGGCGCCCCCGCTCACCATTGCAACTTTTGGAGGATAAGGCTCATCAGTTATCGGTTTCAAGTGAGGGGCCTCCAAAGTCACTCGGGGCGAGAAATCAAGGTGGCATATGCTTGAAAACATGTTAATTCAAGCATACACCTACCCGAGTTGCCCTAAGGCAAGAGCCAACCACCATCCATCACGTACGACGAACCGTGGATAAAGTCAGCATCGTCACTTGCCAAATAGACAGCTAAGCGAGCGATCTCTACAGGCTTCCCCCAGCGACCAGCAGGTAATGCCTCAATGATGGAATCTACGTGCTCGTTTCGCCCTTCTGGGGTAAGCAGGTAGTCCGTCATTCCTGTATGAATAGGTCCCGGGCAAATCGCATTCACCCGCACACCCTTGCGTCCATATTCAAAGGCCAACTGACGCGTAAGACCCAGCACGGCGTGCTTGGAGGCCGTATATGCGGCACCTCCTCCGCCGGCGATGAAGGCGGAAATTGACGCAGTGTTGATAATCGCTCCCTTGCCCTGCTCCACCATGATCGGTAGGACTTCACGACACATAAAGAATGGTCCCGAAAGGTTGATGCTCATAACCCTGTTCCACAATTCTGTTGATGTCTCTTCAACAATCACGTAGTCATCCAGGACTCCTGCGTTGTTACAAACAATGTCAACACGACCCCAGAGCTTCATGGCCTCGGCTACCGCCGACTTGATGGCATTCTCGTCAGAAACATCACACTCAAAAGCCACAATTTTTCCGTCTTGCCCAACAAGCTTGACCGTCTCGTCGACTGCCGGCTTACTGATGTCGAGCGCTAACACTTTGGCTCCTTCGGCCACGAATTCTTGGGCAATAGCTTGACCCATTCCAGATCCAGCGCCCGTTACGATTGCAATTCTGTCTTTAAGTCTCACTCTTTCCTCCTTGCGCGACATCGATGTCGGCTGTAGACCAATTTGCGGATATTCGAAAACGTCAAACCTCAACTACTCAAGAGCGGCCCCGGTTAACAGTCAAAAGTTTACCCTTAAGGCTGTCCTTTCGTCCAGTAAGACTCTACATGTTTACTTGTCGGCGGACACCCTGAATGATGGATTCCACAGATGGCAACCATTGTCGCTCCAAAACGGGGGCGTATGGCGCAGGCGAATATGTCGCTCCAACACGGAGAACGGGAGCATCCAGACTCCAGAAACCTTCGTTAGCGGCAATCGCTGCAAGTTCGGCGCCCACTCCAAAGTCTTGAACTGCATCATGTGCGATCAGAAGTCGATGAGTTCGCCCCAAAGACTCCAGAACCGTGGTTCGGTCCAATGGAGTGATGGTCCGCAAATCTATTACTTCGACATCGATTCCCTCCAAAGCTAAGACTTCCGCTGCCTCAAGTGCATCGAGCACCATTCTTGACCAAGCTACAATCGTTGCATCGGTTCCTGGCCTCACGATTTGAGCTCGCCCCAACGGGATACGCTCGTCTGCGGTATATCCGGGAAATTCACGTTCGTACAAGAGCCGGTGTTCGATGAAGACAACAGGGCTCTCATCTTCAATGCTTGATCGCAGAAGCCCATATGCGTCTCGGGAAGTCGCAGGCATTACGACCTTCAGGCCGGGAATGTGCGCCAAGAGCGCTTCCAAACTCTGTGAATGCTGACTACCTGAGGACCGTCCTGAGCCAAATTGAGTTCTGATAACAAGAGGAAGTTTCGCGCGACCGCCTGTCATGAAACGAAGCTTCGCCACTTGATTCATTATTTGGTCGAAGCAAACCCCAATGAAGTCAAGATACATAATTTCAACAACCGGTCTCAAGCCCGCCATTGCTGAGCCCACGGCTAATCCGACGATAGCCGTCTCCGAAATTGGGGTGTCCAGTACTCGGCCTGGAAACGCTTCAGATAGACCTCTTGTAAGTCCAAAAACATTTCCGCCGCCGACATCGATTCCTGCAAGATACACACGTTCATCTTGACCGAGTGCATCCCTGAGCGCACCTGAAATCGCCTTGGAATATCTGAGGGGCGGCTGAGTGTCAGAATGAGCATTTTCATTGACTGCACGGGCAATCTCAGTGGCATAGACATTGTTGAGGAGCGATAAAGGTTCGGGTTCTGGATCGCCCCGAGCAACATCAATTGCCTCTGCCACTAGTTCGGCAACTTCACGATCAATTTCAGTCCACACTTCGGTAGCAACGCCTATACCGATAGTCGAGTATTTCACCTGTTCGAGAGGATCTTGCGCTTCAGCCTTTGTGGCTTCGTTTGAGGAGCGATAGCGCTGAGCATCACCTTCATAGTGCCCCCTGACACGGAGTGTCATCGCCTCAACTATGTGGGGACCAGCACCTGTTCGAACACCTTCAATCACGCTGCCCACCATTTCGGCAACCGCCATCACATCATTTCCATCTACTCTTTGAAAGGGCAGTCCGTAGGCTTCGGCCCGCTTGTCAAGAGTTACAGGGTGTTGATCTGATGTTTTAGAAAACTCCGAAAAGCCGTTGTTCTCACACAAGAATATGATTGGAAGTCTCCACAACGATGCGAGATTCACCGCTTCATGGAAGGCTCCTTGAGAAACCGCACCGTCTCCGAAGAACGCAAGAACCACGTTGTCTTGATTCCGCATTTTCAGAGCCTGAGCGGCTCCAACTGCGATCGGTAATCCGGCAGCAACGATCCCATTTGCGCCGAAGATTCCGATTTCAGGATCAGCAATATGCATGGACCCACCTCTGCCTTGGCAAGTACCTGTTTGTTTCCCCATGAGTTCGGCGAACATTCCACGGATATCGAGTCCCTTGGCAATGGCATGGCCATGCCCGCGATGAGTGGAAGTGATGATGTCCTCATCCCTTAAGTTGAAGCAAGCCCCGACAGCCACAGCTTCTTGGCCGATACTCAAGTGCACAAATCCCGGTATTTCACCATTTGCATAAAGGGTCGCTGTGGCGGTTTCAAAGCACCTGATCATCGCCATTAATCGGTAACATTGAATTAGTTCTTGTGGAGTCAACGAGATTCGCCTTCACCCGCATTTAATCGCTCAATTGCACTTTGCCTTAACCTGAATTTTTGAATCTTGCCGCTCGCGGTTCGATCAAGTTCGTTACAAAGCAGAAGGTGTTCAGGTGCCTTTTGTCTAGCGACATTCTTAGTGTCTAGGAATTTTCTTAGATCCTCAAGTGTCGGTGGATCTCCAAAGGGGACGATCATCGCGCAAGCACGTTCACCCAATTGATCGTCTGGAACGCCCACTATGGCGATATCAGTCACACTTGAAAGCCCAAGAAGAAGGTTCTCAATCTCGATGGGACTTAAGTTCTCTCCCCCTCGCACGATGATGTCTTTACGACGTCCCACGATTTCAACACGATCACCCTCTAAATGAGCTATGTCACCCGTGCGAAACCACCCATCGTTCGTAAAGGATTCATCATTGTCGCTTGGGTCTAGGTACCCAAGAAACATCTCGGGACCGCGCACTTCCAAGTCACCAACATTCCCCATTAAATTAGATAGGCGTGCCTGAGAGTTCCCGATCACTATGCCGTCATCAGAGCACCTCAATTTAAGAGAGTCATTAGGTTGTCCACAAGTGAGAGTGGGCAATTCAGTAAGTCCGTAAGCCCGCACCGCAGTGGTCCCCATCGTCTCCTGTGCGTCACTGATAAGTGCCGGAGGAACATCTGCGCCACCACATACAAAATTTGTCAAACTAGAGGTTTGTCCGATGCTTTCGTACTCTTTGACCAAGCCTGACAGAAACGGAGTAGCACCGACGGAGAAGTTACAATTTTCTTCCTCAATGAGTTGTACTGCTTCCGTAGGGTTCCAACGATCCTGGAGAACCGAACTTCCATTAGAGAGGATTGGCAAGAGAATTCCATATAGCAATCCTGTTATGTGTGTCATTGGTGATGGCATAAACACGCGTGGCCTACTCAATTGAAAGTGGTTAATAATTGACCACGTTTCGTAAAGGAGCGTTTGATGATTGTGGAGAACCCCTTTAGGCTTGCCCGTCGTCCCTGACGTAAACATCAGGAGACAAACATCTTCTGCTCGAAGACTCTCCAAAGGTGGCAATTCGCGTGTAGCACCAGAACTAGGAGAGAGGCAGGACTTCGATGGCGGGACTTGACTGACTGTTATGACCGACGAATCAAGTCCCTCCTCCAGTAGGGCTTGCCTAGTCATAGCAGCGTAGTCAATTCCTCCGTACACAGTTGGACAGAGAACATGCGTTGGCCGAGCCATTCGAAAGATTGACCGCAGCTCTCCCGCTCTGTAGATGGGCGTTATCGGGTTAACAATTGCACCCAAACGCCAAATGGCCAGCATTACGGTCACCGTCTCACGCCAGTTCGGAAGTTGCACACTGACGATGTCACCTTTATTTACACCGTGCTGACTCAGAGCCAAGGAAGTAATTTCGACGTCGTGGTCGACCCCTCCCCAGGTCGACCACGAGCGTCTTTGATCCGTAAAAGCCTGTTCATTCTGAATAGAATGTGCGACTGCCTTAACCAAACGCGGAACGGGATCAGTGAATGCTGCTAGCTCCGTCCAGCCATGATCTCTGGAACCATTAGACGGACCACTCATTTCTAGCCCGCTTCCAATCCCATCTGCTTTCGTTGGCAATCAGTTCGTGAACCGTGCGATTTGGTTTGCAATTGTAGGGTTCTCTTTGAGATGCCGACTAAACCAGCTTCCAGCCGCTTTGGCTGCGTAGTCAAGAGCCGTTAGGTTGCTATAGAGGGTCATATGATCCGTTGCAGGCAAGATAACAAGCTCTTTATCCGGGGATTTAATTGAGTCAAAGGCCGCGATTTCCATGTCCCACATGGTGATGTCATCGTCCTTTGCAACAATCATCATCACGGGCTTGTTGATGATGCGGGCCGCATACGGAGTGCTGTCGTACTTCATGAGGTTTTCAACTGAGACCACCGTATTACGATGTTCATGACGCGGTGCCTGCGTAGCCTTTAACTCCTCGAAGACCACTCGCACTTCATCAAATGGCCAAGTCGTCATCGGCGCGTCGGGATTGCCGGGCGTTCCTGACATCCCCATGTATGTGTACTCGCCGGTACTCATGCGATGACGGCGGTCGTTGACCACCAGTTCATTAAGTTTCCGAAAGCGTTCAGTTCCATGGACGCGCCACATAGTTTCGTAACCGTCCATGACGGGAACATTAGAGACAATCACTTTGATGCGGGGGTCTATTGCACCCAAAATAAGGACGTGACCGCCACTGTACGAAATACCCCAAACACCCACGCGCGAGGAATCTAGCTCGGGCTGGCTCTCTACCCATGTAATGGCATTTTGATAATCCTCGATTTGGGCCCACGGATCAATGTGCTGGCGTGGCTCTCCATCACTGGCGCCCATGTAGCGATAATCAAAGATGAGTGTGGCAAATCCCCTATCGACAAATTCCTTCCCATATTGAGGCTGACGGAGTTCCTTGACGTAGCACCACCCACCAGCCATCACAACAACGGGAAACGGACCTTCTCCCTCGGGGAGCGTGAGATCCGCTCGGATTTTTGTCCCACAGCTATCAAATTCGACTTCCTTGACCGACATTTTTCCTCCAAATTTTCGCTAACAACCGGGACTGGCTTTGGGACCGTCCTCGGCGGTGGCTGCAAAGGTTAACAATAACTTCACACCTGTACCTCAATATCGGTTCATAGTGTATGAATCAACCAATGAAGTCCCTGTGCTCTAGCGGAAATCTAGCAGCACCTGGGCTTAGTGTCTATACTGGCTTCACAGCCTGTTAACAACGTAAGCCGCCTCGGACGCTCGTCCGCGGGGCAATTGCCCGCGTTGAGAACCCTGACGAAGAGGGCGCCTACGGATTGATCCAAAGATTCCAGTGCCGGTTGTGAACCTATTGCTGAAACTGGTGGACCAGCCGGTCTGCTGATTGCGGAGCGGTGGCAAAGAACATCGATGGTTCCACGAGTTCAAGTTCAAGGATGACCGGTTTGCCCTCCGAGTCTTCGAGCAGGTCAACTCGAGCGTATAGAGGCACCCCAAATCTTTGTGAAACGTAATCCATTACCGCCGTAGCCAACTCTCGTTGTTCTGGCTTTGGTTCACGGGGTGAAATATCTTCTTTGAGAAATAGCCCGTGTTCTTTTACCCCCTCCACATTGGGCACAAGCAACGGGCCCTTGCGGATTGCGTGTGAGTAGTCGCCACTAATGAAAAGGAGAGCCGTTTCGCCGATTTCGTCAACGGCCATTAGGTAGGGCTGCACCATGGCGGTTTTCCCTTGGGAAACAATTCGCTCAATTAAGCCGTGGGCCCTGCTTCTGCAATCAGGATCACTGGTTCTCAACCGCATGGTGTCTTGGCTGCCAGCGGAGACGGTCGGCTTCACAACAAAATCTCCCTGAAGTGGCGGCTCCCAATCACCGTGGGGTTCGGTGACGAATTGCGTTGCAACTATTGGGAATCCAGCACCGGCTAAATCTTTAAGATAAATCTTGTTGGAATTCCATAAAATCATTTCATATGAATTCTGGATCCGAGACTGGTGCGTTTTTACCCAAGTGAGGAATTCTTCAATCCGATTGGTGTAGTCCCACGTGTTTCGAACAATGATGTGATCAAAGCCAGCCCAGTTAATTGTTGGATCAGACCAAATTGCCGGTGTCGCCTCAATACCCATCTTGTGAAAGAGCTCAACCAAAGGTTGGTCATCAGGATCAAGATCAGGCAGTTCCTCGCAGGTCGCGAGGGCTATATGAGGGGACACCGGCAAATGGTACTTAGTCTTTATGCTTAGGAAACGACGACCACGATGTTACGGGTTGAACCGTCAGGATTAGTTACCGTGATTGTTGCGGTTCCTGCAGCAAGTGCCTTTGCACCTGGATTAAAGATTGCACTGCCGTCGTCGGAGCCCTGAGTGATTTCAAGGACATCAGCATTGTCAACCGCAATGACCGTGTTTACTGGATCGTCAACCACGATGTCGATCATGTCGCCAACAACTGCAGCCGCATCCATCTGATCAACGGTAATGATCACGGGTGGAAGCATCTGGGTTGACTCCGAAGAAGTTGCAGTATCGGTTGTGCTTTCATCGCTGCTCGAGCAACCAGCAAGAACCGTGACACCGAGGATGCCGATGGCACCAATTGCAGCGAACTTATTCATACTCTTCATATGTTTCTCCTAAGTCGTCGGCCGTGTTGGCCGGGTAATGTTTAGACGATTTAATGCAATAAACGGTTCCACTAAATCAATGAGTTGAGCTGGTCAACACGAGCTGCATGCCGACCGCCCTCAAACGTAGTGGACAGAAAGACCGCCAAGGCTTCTTGAGCGGTTGTGGGATCACTCACACGTTCACCAAAACAAGCCACATTCGCATCATTGTGCGCTCGTGAAAGGTGGGCATCCTCGACCGTGCGGATAACCGCTGCGCGAATCCCGTGAATCTTGTTGGCTGCCATACAGATTCCTTGACCACTGCCACATACGGCAACGCCTACTTCCGCTTCACCCGCTGCCACTAACCTGCCGAGTTCAGCCCCAAACTCGGGGTAATCGGCGCGCTCTTGCGTGAATACCCCAACGTCGTAGACCTCATGGCCCATCTCGAGCAGCCAGGAGCTCAGAGCACTCTTTAACTCAAATCCCGCATGGTCACTTGCTACTGCGATTTTCATGCACTTCTCCCAGCTACATATTGCCTTCGCTCCGCCTAGCCTGCCATGACAGTATCCTGCCGTGATTCAACCCCTAAACAATGAAACGCGGCCCGACGAAAAAGTGATCGTTGTCGTGGGCAGCCTCAATACAGACTTTGTTGTCACCCTTGATTCCTTTCCACAAACAGGTGAAACTGTTTTGGGAGAAACTTTTGACCAGTTCCCCGGCGGCAAAGGTCTCAACCAAGCCGTCGCAGCATCACGGTTGGGCGCCAGCGTCACCATGATTGGTGCGGTAGGAGACGACCCCTTCGGAGATGCGCTCCTGGCCACTCTCGCCACCGAGTCCATCACATCCCATGTCGGCAAAATTTCAGATTCCAGCACAGGAATTGCTCTGATCGAAGTGGCCACATCCGGTGAAAACAAGATCATCGTGGTCTCTGGTGCAAACAACATGCTCTCGGAAGAAATAGTGGAATCTTCACTCCGCGAGATCGCAAGCCACCAACAAATTGGTCTTGTGCTCACCCAAGGTGAGGTTCCCGTCTCCGCAACCCACAGGGCTTTGAGTATTGCTAAAGAACTTGGCGCAATAACGATTCTGAATCCCGCCCCAATTCGTAATTTCCCTCCTTCAATATTTTCCCTCGTTGATTATTTAATTCCCAATGAGCACGAAGCAAAGGAACTTGCCGAATTAGAAGGCAACTCATTTAATTCCATGTTGGATTTTGTCGAATTGGCATCAGCAATTGTGGATTTGGGTGTTGGCACGGTCGTGATCACTCGCGGTGAGAAAGGTGCCGTGTGGTCCACCGCTACCGCGTCTGGTCAAGCAGCCGCGTTCCGGATTGTTCCCGTTGACTCTGTTGCGGCAGGTGACGCATTTTGTGGCGGACTTGCCGTTGCGCTTAACGAAGGTCAGCCATTGAGCGAGGCTTTGCGTTGGGCAAGTGCCGCAGGTGCAATCGCCGCAACACGAGCTGGTGCTGTGACGTCACTTCCACAACGATCCGAAGTTGAAGAGCTCCTCGCATAGACCGACCTATCAATAACCCAGCTGGGAGTTCAGCGGTTGATCTACCAGGAACGACGAGCAATGATCTGGTCTTGATCACTGAAAAGCGTTACCGTTCCCGTCGTCCAGAAAATGGAAGTTTTCCGTCCGAGGTAGACAGTGGCATTTGCCGCTCGACTTTTATCTCCGTCTTTACCTCCGTGCATCATCCATGTGCCACCCGGTGGAATACACGTTCCCGAAGGAAGCCGATATCGGGTGTTCCCGGTTTCTATTCTGTATCCGTCGAGGCATTGGGTCTCTGATCCACGGTTAAGTAACTGCAGCCACTGGGTAGCAGCTCTCTTCTCACCTCGTTTTTTACCAAGTGACATTTCTTGGATCACAACCCTGCCGCTTAATGGATCATTTTCACAATCAATTGTGCATGGGTACTGACGCCAAAAACGATAGTTGCCATTGCGATCGAGCAGATAGACGCCATCGCCAAAGAGATACGGTTGTTTAATCGGTTCTGGGTACAGTCGAGTCTTGAGATTGGCATACAAAGCGCGTGGATCAGTGGCCAACGGTGGTTTGGAGCCGGTATAAACAACGCGGTAATCCCCCGGGCTGAGGATGCTCCCGCCAGGCAGAGTGATCCAACCCTGATTACCTGACTCACGAAGGGTCCAACCGGAGAGGTCAACATCAGCCGCCCCGGAATTTCGTACAACAACCCATTCATCTGCGGCTGAAGTACCACGACTTATCTTGAGGTCAATTGATGAATTCGGTTGTTCAAGTTCACCACATAGTTGTGGATTCCAGATTCCGATTCGTTGCTCTTGCGCACGTGCAATAACATCGCGATAGATCGAACTCATGGAGGCTTCTTTTGCCACCGTGAACCACAGGCCCCAACCTCGCTCGGCCATTCCCCAAGCAATGTCTTGATCAAACTCCTTAGTTTCGGGATTTTGTGCCAACACCACCCGTTGCGGTCGATCCGCTAAACCTTTTGAATTCGGATCCGCTGAAAGGAGTCGGACGAGTGAGCCTAAAGGCAGGATTTCCGACAACACATTCGTAGCTTCTGCGCCACCACACTGACCTACGGCTCCGCGATGGGTTTTTTCTGGGGCATTGATTCCCAGTAGGCGGATTCTCGATTCTTGATTTGTGACCACATCATTCACGATCAGGGTGTCGCCATCGACGATTCGACTGACGTATGCGGTTTCCCACGTTTGGATGCCATCCCAGTTGCCAGCATGAGCGGGGGTGGTGACGAGCGGGAATAGGGCAACCAAGAACCCAATGAGACCCGCCTTAAACCGAAAAGATGGCATACTGAATGAGACTCCTGAGTGCGTAGATGCGTTCCTTTATTGTCACATGAACCACACGCGTTACATCACAATGGGTTCTTGTCCCGGGGTCGAATCAAAGGTCGCGGCCCGCTCATTGGCTGCCTTCATTGAGGGGGACGTCGGGCCGAGTACCCAACCAAGACTGCCCAGCATCCCAGCGACCACAGGTTTAACGACGGTGAGTGGAATTGTGGGTAATCCCAGTAAGTCCCGTTGATATTTAGGCATTGTCGCGGTGGCACCAGCGAAAAGCGCGCTGTACGGGGGCTTGGCCGCCAGCGGGACCGGTGCATTTCGCACAAATTTCGCCGTACGTAATGCTCGTTCACCTCCGCACAGATCCGGTTTAAACGCTTTGAGTTGATCCTGTAGTTCATCAAAACTTCGTGGTGGATCGGTGACACCCACCAACTCACCTGCGATTGCCCACTCGCGAACGTATTGATCTGGCCCACCAGGAATTGATCCGCCCCACACTAAATGCGTTGATAAAAACGAATCCGTAAATGCAACGTGCACCCACCTCAAAAGATCAGAGTCCGTTGCTTTGTAATCCTTTTCTTCACCCTGTGCGGTTACGTAAGTCCCGGTTACTTTTCGATGCATTCCGCGGACCCGCGAGCATTCCCGTTCGGCCATTGCCGTGTCACCAAACGTCACTACGGTCAACCACTGGGTAGTACCCGAGAGACGACCCAATGGGTCGGCTTCGTATCGCGAGTGTTCATCAACGCCCGCGAGGGCTCCCGGGTGCAGAGCCTGCATGAGAAGTGAACGAACTCCGCCAACGAGTGTTGGCAGTGAACCGTGAACAGCCCAAGCTGCTGAGCCCGGACCAAAGAATCCCTTGTCAGTTCCGCCACTTAACTGGGTCACCCATTCGGGTGCGCCGCTCGGTTCTCCAGAAACCATGCGCCTAAAACCCGAGGCGGTCTTCTCGCGCGCAACGGAAACAGGGTTTATCACAATCTAACTCTGCCCAATAAAGGCACAATCCGCACCTTGAGGGGTGCGGGTGTCCAGAAATAAACTGAGCCCGCCGCGGAGGAGGTTGCGGCGGGCTCAGTCTGTGCCATTCATTCACTTAAGGTTTTAGCTTGTTGGATCAGCCGCCGTCAGGGTCAATGGGACCGTCAGGGTTTGACCGTTGCGCAATACGGTGAGTTCAATTTGATCCCCTGGTGCATTTGCGCGAATCGCAACAATCAATGCGGTTGAGTCGGTTATCAGGTTTCCTTCAACCTTGGTAATCACATCGCCTTCTTGCAAGCCAGCGTTGTCAGCAGGTGAACCCGGGGTCACCTCGGCGACCTCTCCACCCGGTCCGGCAAAATTCATGTCGAGTTGAACACCGATAATCGGGGTTTGCGAAGTACCGGTTTTAATAAGTTCGTCAACAATCCTCTTCGCGGTATCAATGGGGATGGAAAAACCAAGCCCAATGCTTCCCGATGCATCTCCCATGCCGAGTGTTGCAATTGCAGAGTTAACTCCGATTACTTCACCTAATGCATTAACAAGTGGGCCACCAGAATTGCCTGGATTAATTGCCGCATCTGTTTGAATTGCGTTGATGTAGGCCGTATCACCCTGACCACCAGCGATCACCGGACGATCGAGTGCACTAATAATTCCTGAGGTCACGGTTCCTTGAAGGCCAAGAGGTGAACCAATCGCTATCGCGATGTCACCAACATTGACTGCATCGGAACTACCAAGAGTCAGTGCAGTCAGATCAGTTCGATCAACTTTTACTACTGCAATGTCATAACCCGGATTAGCACCAACAAGTTTTCCGGTAGCCGTTGAACCATCAACGAAAGTCACGTCGATTGTTCCACCATCACCTGCATCACCTACAACGTGATTATTAGTAACGATGTAGCCGTCAGAACTCACGACAAACCCGGTACCGGTTCCTTCCCCCTGTGACCCGGACACGTTCAACTGCACAACTGAAGGTTGCACTGCTGCTGCAACAGCGGCGATTGAACCCGCAACAGGTGCAACCGATCCACCAGCGGCAATCGTGATGGACGAACTCGAGGTACTCTCGGCGACCGTGTAGCCGACGGCGCCACCAACTGCACCGCCAAAGAGAGCGATAAGTGCGGCACTCGTGATCAGCAATCCAGTGCGAGACTTCTCTTTCGGTGCCTCACTTGTGGGTCCTGAAAAATTTGGGGGTGAATCAAATGGTGGAAGGGTCGTTGTCTCATCCGTGGGCAAAATCTCTGGCGTAGTCGTCATGTCATTCCTCCTGGTTTGTTTCCTGTAACTATTAGAGCGAACTGGCGCGGATTCGGCTCCACGAAAATCGTGAATTAGCCAAGCCCGAACGCGATCTTTACCGTTCCCTTACATAACTCTCCAAAAACTCCCACGGCTAGAGTTCAACCGTGCGAGAAGTGAGGAGTCCTGCAGAGGCGGCCCATGCACTCGCACGTGGCCTTTTGGCGATTCTTCCCACCGAAACGGTCTACGGGCTCGGCGCTGACGCCGATAACCCAGAAGCTGTGGCTCGAATCTTCACCACTAAGAACCGTCCGGCCGATCACCCGGTAATCGTTCACATTGCCCAACAAGAACACATATATATGTGGGCAACCGATATTCCCGAATACGCGCTAGATCTGGGGACAGCTTTTTGGCCGGGACCGATGACCCTCGTTGTGAAGCGCCTCCCCAGAGCTGGTGACAACCTCACTGGAGGTCAAGAGACAATCGCCCTGCGTGTATCGAGTCACCCGGTCTTCCAAGAAGTCCTCGACGAACTGGCACGCGAGAAGAATGATCCCTCAGTAGGTATCGCCGCTCCGAGCGCGAACAGATTCGGCAGTGTGAGCCCAACAACACTTGTGCATGCAGTCGAAGAACTCGGTGAACACCTCACTGACGATGACGTAGCACTCGACGGGGGCAGTTCACATGTTGGCGTTGAATCAACAATCATCGATGCAACCGGGAGTGAACCAATTATTCTGCGTCACGGCGGAATCACCGCTGAAGACATTGAATCAATTATTCAACTTTCCCAAAGTGAAAGTGTTGTGCGAGCACCCGGCACCCTTGCATCCCACTACGCGCCAAATACAGAACTGAAGTTAACAACGCCGAGTGAACTTCTCGAAAAACCGCCAGGCGCCCTAATCGCAATGCGTGATGTCGACACACCCATTGGTTTTAACAGAATTGCTTCCCCCGCGAATGCGAATGAATACGCTCAAATCCTGTATTCATCATTGCGTGATGCGGATAAATCCAATGAACCCGTTATTTACGCTGTTCCCCCAACCGGAGGCGGAATAGCCGCAGCGATTCGTGATCGACTCAATCGCGCCGCAACGAAGTAGTAACTAACAAAAAAGTTACGCCCAACCTAATTCGTGTAGTCGTTCGTCACTGATCCCAAAGTGATGCGCGACCTCGTGGATCACGGTGACTCTCACTTGAACCACAACTTCCGCCTCCGTCGAGCACTGTCGCAGGATCGGCTTGCGGTAAATGGTTATGCGATCAGGCAAAAAACCCGAATACCCCGTTCCACGCTTGGTTAGGGGAACCCCGTGATACAAACCCAATAACCCAGGTCGCCCCGACTTCTGTTCCTCAACGAAAACGGCGACATTGTCCATTAACTCAGCCAGTCCCGCGGGGATAGTGTCCAAGGCTTCGCTGACCAGAACTTCGAACTGATCCAAGGGGACGTCAATCACTTCTCCCCCTCCACCCGTAATCCCTCACGCGTAAACCATCACATGTGAGGCCGGCTACCTCTCACGCAGGTCTCTCCCCTACACTTTCCGAGTTGTACCAGGTCCCCATCGTCTAGTGGCCTAGGACGCTGCCCTTTCACGGCGGTAACGCGGGTTCGAACCCCG
>JBIHZX010000116.1:0-3390 GCA_044240195.1 Candidatus Nanopelagicales bacterium
CCTATTATGAGTTTAGATCAAACCTCGGATCCCTTATCGGGTTTACCTGCGAAGTACCGCATCGCTTTACTCGGTGCTGAAAGTTCAGGGAAGACAACTCTTGCCATTGCGTTAACCGAAGCCTTACGAGATCGGGGTTACAACGCAGGAATGGTTCCGGAATACTTGCGAATGTGGTGCGAGGAAAACTCCCGACTTCCCGAATTTGACGACCAAGAAGTAATCCTTGAAGGCCAACTTGCTTTAGAGGATGCGGCAGGTGCTCAATTTGATGTGGTCGTGTGCGAATCAGCTGCAATTACGACAGGCTTTTATTCATTGGAATATTTTGGATCTGACCTGCATTTGGATCCGAAACTCCTGAATCGTTATGACCGAGTTTTCCTGTGCGATATTGACTTTCCATGGCAGCCAGACCCGCTTCGCGACAGCGAGCACGTGCGGGAGCGGATGCAGACCTCAATCGTGACTTATCTCACGCAGACAGTGTCCGTTAACGATCGGGAAATCCCAGTTCTCTCCCAAGCCATGCCGCAACGGTTGGCTCTCGCATTGTCCTTACTCTCGCTCCCTGGGACCAAGGCGTGGCAACCTCTTCCCCTCATAGATTCCACATAGACTCCCAAGAATGGAGTCCTCTGTTCCCGGTGGCCTGGTTGGCCAAACTTTGGATCAGCGGTATGAAGTCACCTCTTTGTTAGCTAGAGGCGGTATGGCCACCGTCTACCTTGCTACCGACCTTCGACTTGACCGAGTTGTTGCCCTAAAAGTTATGCATCCCCATTTGGCAAATGACCCAGGATTCGTAGCCCGTTTCCAGCGCGAAGCAAGGAGTGCGGCCCGCCTCTCCCACCCACATGTTGTTGGGGTGTACGACCAGGGAAGTTCCGGCTCCCACGTGTATTTGGCCATGGAGTATTTGCCCGGTCGCACATTGCGTGACGTGTTGGACGAATATGGACCACTGAGCACGGAGCAAGCCCTAGTACTACTCGACCCGGTAATAGAAGCCCTCGTCGCAGCACACGCAGCCGGATTTGTTCACCGCGATATCAAACCCGAAAATGTTTTGATTTCCGACGATGGCCGGGTCAAGGTTGCTGACTTTGGGTTGGCGCGCGCAGTGACAACAACTGACTCAACCCATACAACCGGGATGATCATCGGTACCGTGAGTTACCTCTCACCCGAACAGGTTGAACACGGAGATGCGGACGAGCGCTCAGACATTTATTCAACCGGAATCTTGTTTTTTGAGATGATCACCGGGTCGGTCCCTCACTCCGGTGAAAGCCCACTCTCCATTGCCTACAAGCACGTGAACTCAGATGTACCGCCACCATCAAGTGTTATCGGCGATATTCCTTCCGAAGCAGACGCAGTTGTCCTTTCCGCCACGAAGCGCGATCCTGCATTGCGTTACCAAACCGCTCAAGATTTTCTGGCTGACATCCGCCGAATTCGCAAGACACTACCTGCGCCCAAGCCCTTCGTTGACGTGAAAAATACTCTTGTTGTCGATCGCAAAAATTTTGAAGCCCTCGCCGGGACCGAAAAAACAACAGATCAAACTTTTCGCCCCAAAGACTTTCCACCACGCAAAAAAAGGCGCCGTGGTCCTTGGTTCGTATTGACACTCCTTGTTGGTGTTTTACTTGCAGGCCTTGGCGGCTGGTGGCTCGCTGCCGGACCGGGACAAAACATCGAGACCCCGAATCTCGTTGGCATGACACTCGAAGAAGCTCAGGGTGCACTCCTCGCTACGACCGATACTGAAAAAATCACCATTGCTGCGGGTGACCCCGTCTTTAGTGAAACAATTCCGCAAGGTGTCATCGTTGCAACAGATCCGCAACCTGGTTCAGGTGTGAACCCAGTAGGGATTATCACCGCGAGTATCTCCCAAGGTCCAGAGCGTTACTTGGTGCCTGACGTTGCAGGAATGACCCCCGAAGCCGCAACTGATGCGATCACAGCCGCCAACCTCACATTGGGTGGTCGGACTGAAGCATTCGACGACAATGTAGCGGTGGGCCAGGTGGCGAAAACCACACCAGATATTGGCAGCGAGCTCAAATCCGGTGAACGTGTTGACCTCGTGATCTCGAAGGGGCCTAAACCCGTTGAGATTCCTGCGGTAGTCGGTAACCCGATTAAAGTTGTTGAAGCAAATTTGACTAGCCTGGGCCTCCAAGTTGACCGAAACAATGTCTTCTCCGAGACCGTCAAGAAAAACACCGTCATGTCAACTAAACCCAAGGCGGGAAATATTGTTTCGTCTGGCAGCACCATTGAGGTTGTGGTCTCAAAAGGTCCACCCCCGGTGACAGTTCCCAATCTGGTCGACATGCCACGCCGCAAGGCTATTGCGGCACTCACGAGAATAGGGCTCCAAGCACGGGTTGAAGTGGGTGCGGTTGCGCCCCTTAATCGCGTGATTAGTCAGAGTCCGGCCCCCGGCACAGAGATCCCAAAGGGTTCTGCGGTCACAATCCGAATCATCTAATTGGTTCTCCTAATGCGAGACGCACAACTTCAGTAACCTGCGACGCCCTCGTGAATCAATAGTTTAGTTTTAACATCAACTCCGTAGGCGTATCCACCAATTCCTTTACTGGCTACCACCCTGTGGCACGGGATCACAATCACTATTTCGTTGCGCCCACATGCAGTTCCTACCGCCCGCGCGGCTCTTGGATAGCCAGAGCTCGCGGCAAGTTCTCCATAAGTACTCGCTGTCCCAGGAACAATCTTGCGCATGGCGGCATAAACGTTCGCATTGAACTCTGATGTTGCATTCTGGACGGGAACTTCATCGAATGAATCCAACAGGCCATCGCTGTATCGCGCAAATGCGTCATGCACTAGTGATTTTTTATTGGCCTGTCCATCAAGATCTCGTGAATCAAACCGCGCTGAGACTAATTGCTGCTCCGTATCATCAAAAACAAAGTAGACAAGTCCGGCAGGAGTTGATGCTGTGCCATACCAACGCGACATGGGCTACCTACCTTTTGCTCAACATGTCTGAGACTAGGAATGCGAGCTCCAAACTCTGTTCACGGTTCAAACGTGGGTCGCAAGCGGTTTCATAGCGCTGCGATAGGTCACCCTCAGCAACTCCCGCGGTCCCACCTACACACTCGGTAACGTCATCTCCGGTGAGTTCAATGTGGATGCCCCCCGGAAATGTTCCTGCTTCACGGTGAACAGCAAAGTAACCTTCAACTTCAGTGATCACGTCGTCGAAAAGTCGGGTCTTGTAACCATTTGCGCTTTCGCGAGTATTCCCGTGCATCGGGTCACAGATCCACACGACCGGAATTCCACTTGCATCAACTTTGGCCACAATGTCGGGTAACTTGTCCCGAACGAGATCAGCACCCATGC
>JBIHZX010000013.1:0-33931 GCA_044240195.1 Candidatus Nanopelagicales bacterium
TCAAATGGCGCGAACCACCATTTATGTGGATCCATGACGAGTGAATCAACGCGCTCAATGCCCGTGTACAGATCTCGTTTTTCTGGATCTAGCATGCCGGCACCACCATAGGCGCCATCCACGTGAAACCACCAGCCGTGACTTTCCGCTGTATCGGCTGCTGCATCTAGTTGGTCGATTATCCCTGCGTTCGTGGTTCCCGCTGTGGCGACTATTGCTACCACGTTAGAGAGATCGTGATTGGCAAGCCCCTGTGCAAGATTTTCACGAGTCATACAGCCATCAAGCGTGGGAATAACGATCGCACCCATATCAACAATATTAAGTGCGTTATTTATTGAAGAGTGCGCTTGATCACTCACGACTACCTGCAATTGATAGAGCGGAAGCCCACTAGCCGCGCGGCTCGCCCGTGCCGTATCACGTGCGACAACCAGTGCTGAGAGGTTTCCCGCACTTCCACCGGAAACAAATGTTCCACCAGCGCTTTGCGGCATGCCCGCAATATCTGCCATGGTTCTTAACGCTTGGTTCTCAGCCATGACTGCGCCGGCCGCTTCAAGCCAGGAGCACCCTTGTAATGACGCGGCCGAAACGACCATGTCGAACAGCAGAGCAGCTTTCGTTGGGGCTGCGGGGATAAATCCGAAAAAGCGCGGACTATCAGCAGATAGGACTGTCTCTGAAAGGTACTTCTCATAAATACCCATTACCTCGGCAGGGTCTTTTGGCTCAGCCCCGATAAGACCCTCGAGTGCCTTTCGCATTTCTTCTCGATCGCCAAAACCGTCGACCGGTGTTTCTTGTATCGATAAACGTTCGGTGACATAAGCCAGGACCACGTCGACGAGGGCTTGGTCAGGCGTGTGCATACGGTCTGGTTTGAGGTTTGTCGTCACTTGAATCCTTCATAAACCCGCAATGCTGATGTGACGTTGCACTGCAGCCGGTGCGCCGTCAGCCTTCCTGCCAGCAGGCACCGGGTTACACATTACTCGGTCGTGATTTTCCATTTTCGTTCCGCAATCAGGGCGCCGTACCAGGTCGGCTGGGTGTGTAACTCGAGAATTTTCACTGTGACCCCTTTCACGACAGTCTATACCCCCGAGGGTATTCACCGATCGGCGAGTCGATGGGGTAACCTGCATGAATGTTGTCGGTATCAAGCCTAAAAATTAGTCCCCGCGTGTGGCGTGTCGCAATGTCGCAATGGTCGTCACGACGCTGGTACGCCGCACTGTTGTCGGGCTTGGGCATTGGATTCTTGATCGCCCTACCGACCGCTGTGATTCCTAACCCAATTTTTGGTCGTGCCATTGAAACGACGTGGTGGTCCTACCCGACCGTAATCTTCAGCGCGATTCTTGGCGGACTCCTGATCGCAACATATGTCCGCGAATCAATCGACGATGACGAAATAGAGGTTAGGGGCAGAGATACATCACTTCGAATCGGAACACTCGGTGGGTTTATCACTTTCTTTGCCGTGGGCTGTCCGGTGTGTAATAAATTGGTTCTGCTCGCCCTTGGATCAAGTGGGGCTATTTCTTGGTTTGCACCCGTTCAACCTTTCCTAGCGGTAATCTCGCTCATATTCATGTTGTGGGCGTTAAACGTTCGTCTGATCAATCAAAATTCATGTTCGTTGACAATCGCCCAAGTGTGACCGCCAGCGTGGACATAAGGAGATACTTCACCAATGACACGACAGATTTTGGCAACGAGCGGCGGCTTTCTTCCGCGGGTTGACTCGGGTGGATCCCGTCCCGGTGGATTAATTAAGCGGGCACTTGCAATGTCCGGCCAGGAGCGTCCACGAGTCACGTTAATTATGACCGCAACAGGTGATGACCCCGGTTACCTTTCACTTATGTATAGCGCGCTTCGGGAACTGGACTGCGTCGTTGACCACTTAGCGCTTTTCCCGATGCCCAATCATGACCCCGAAGAAATAATAAGTCGGAGTGATGTGATTTGGGTTGGTGGCGGAAGTGTTGTCAACCTGTTAGCCGTTTGGAAAGCCCACAATCTTGACTCCATCCTGCGACAGGCCTGGATTGATGGAACCGTTCTGGCAGGAGTGAGTGCAGGTTCAATTTGCTGGCATGTCGCGGGGCCGACAGATTCTTATGGAAAAACTCTTCAACCGGCCCTCGGTGGGCTTGGCTTATTGCCTTATGGAAACGGCGTGCATTACGACTCTGAAAAGCAACGTCGACCACTCGTACATAAATTAGTAGCCAATGGAGTGTTGCCGACAACTTATGCAACGGATGACCGTATTGGGATTTTGTACCAGGACACCACGGCGGTTGAAGTTGTTACTGATCTTGATGCTCTAGACCCAGCTGACCCCGGCAGTCCTGCCGCATACCGGATTGAGTTACGTGACGGCGTTATTGTGGAAACTCGATTGCCAGTTGGGCCGATTAACGAGATTCTCGGTTGTTGAAACCACAGAGTATTTCGAGAATGGAGACTGCCACCAGACGAACAGTTCTCCCGTCGGGGGAATCGGCTTGGGCGTCGACTTCGGTCAAATCAACCGATGTGACTTGCGAACTGTTCCCGATCAAGTAGGCGAAATTCCGAAATTCGTCAGCGCTGATTCCGCCCGGTGCCGCCGCGGGGCAACCGGGGACAACCGAGCGGTCGCACACATCAACATCAAAATCCACGTGAATTGGTCCGCCGGCTGATCCGGCGATTTCCAGTGCTTGCGCAACCACACTGTGCCCACCGCGATCACGTAACTCGCTGCGGGGAATGACTGTGATTCCGTAGTCCCTAGCGCGTTGCGCGTACTGGGGTGAATTTGAAAAATCTGCGATTCCGATTTGAACAATATTTCTGCCGTTTAGTCCGGCCTTCACCAATCGTTGAACCGGGGAACCATTTGATTCGCCATCTCGCAAATCATGGTGAGCATCAAATGTAATAAGTCCCGCAGTGTTGATTTGGCTGCCCCACAGTCCCGTTGCAACCGAATAGGTGATGGAGTTGTCTCCCCCCACCGCAATCACGAACTTATCGGTCAGATTCTTCACTTTCTCGTGGACACGCTGCTCACCCGCGGCATGATCGGGTGCTTCTACATCTCCCGCATTAAAAACAGTGAGCGATCTCAGATCCTGATCGTGGCTCGTGCAATATGTTGAAAAACGGGATAGAGCTTCATGTACCGCCTGGGGTGTCGTGTCAGCGCGAGTGAGACTGATTGAGGTTTCGTGGGCGGGAATCCCGACAAGGGCAACCATCGCCGTGGGGTCATCCGTTAATAGTTCGGCGGCTCGGGGCCAGTTCGGGTCTAGGTTCATCTCTCATCCTTTGATCCGCTGGGTAAACGTCCACCAAGTCGCTTTGTGAGTTCGCGTGCTGAGTCTTGCACAGCCTCAATGAGAGTTTGCTGATCGGAGTCGTCAATCGTGACGTCACGGAATATCAGATTAATAGCTGCAACCGGTTCACCCAGATGGTCAAATACAGCGCCGGCCACGGATGAATGCCCCCGCGTGACCAATCCTGTCTCGATTGAAAAACCTTGTTTACGTTCCTTAGCAAGTAGCGCTTTCAATTCTGCGGGGCTTTGCGGACCTTTGCCTGTTCGATTGATGAACGCCTGCGAATTAGGAAACAGTGCGCGAACCTGTGCTGCTGACAGGTAGGAAAGCATTGCCCGTCCCGATGCAGTGAGAGAGGCTGGCAGCCGCACACCCACTTCCGAAACAACCGTTATCGGACCACCCGTACTTTCCTTCAGTAAATAATAGGTATCGCTCCCCCGCAGAATTCCTAAGTGGCCAACGAGTGGCGCAATCCCTGCTACTTTTTTCATTAACGTAACCAGAATTGGACGGGCACGCGCTTCAAGTGGTTCATGTCGCATGTAGGCAGAGCCAACTTCAAATGCGCTCACCCCGAGACCCCATAGGGCATTTTCGGTCTGTGAATTTTCCGAATCACCGCCGGCAGTTGGGGTGACGAATCCTTTTGACTGCATTGCGGCGAGGAGGTGGTAGAGCGATGATTTGGGTATTTCTAATTCCCGCCCGATAGTTCTTGCTGGGATGGGCCTCGCACTGCGAGCCAGAAGCAGCAGCACTTCCAACGCTCGATTGGCGGCAGGCACCTGACTCATTCAGGCAGTCTCGCATTTCAGACTACTAATGTCCATTTACTCACTGCATTGGCCTTAATTGCAGCACACTCTGACCATGACCACCGAAAACCTGATCACTCCAACCTATGACCCCACCCGCGAGATTCACGCGGCCCGCGGGGCTACCCGCACGGCTCTGGGTTGGGGGCAAGAAGCGGCAATGCGCATGCTGCAAAACAACCTTGATCCTGCGGTTGCCGAATACCCAGAAAAATTAGTTGTGTACGGCGGCACCGGCAAAGCCGCCCGCGACTGGCGCAGTTATGACGCCATGATTCGAAGTCTTCAAACTCTAAAAAACGATGAAACGATGTTGGTGCAATCCGGGCGGCCGGTCGGGATCATGCAAACCCATGAGTGGGCGCCACGTGTACTGATTGCCAACTCAAATCTGGTCGGTGACTGGGCGAACTGGCCCGAGTTCCGTCGATTAGAGCACCTGGGATTGACCATGTACGGCCAGATGACGGCTGGATCCTGGATTTACATCGGTACCCAAGGAATCCTGCAAGGAACCTATGAAACGTTCGCGGCCGTCGCGCAAAAGAAATTTCATGGCACCTTGGCGGGGACTTTGACACTCACTGCAGGTTGCGGTGGCATGGGCGGTGCACAACCACTTGCGGTAACCATGAACGAGGGTGTCTGCCTCGTGATCGACATTGATCCAAGTCGCTTGCATCGCCGTGTTGTTGACCGCTATCTCGACGTGGTCGCCAATGACATCGAGCATGCACTAAAACTTGTACTAGATGCAAAGAAAAACCGTAAAGCACTCTCCGTTGGCCTGGTTGGGAATGCTGCAACACTGTTCCCCGAACTCCTACGCCGTGGGGTCCCCATTGACATTGTCACCGATCAAACCTCCGCACATGATCCACTCAGTTACATTCCCGAGGACATTGATTTTGGTGATGCACATGAATACGCAGACAAAAAACCTGAAGAATTTACCGAACGTGCGCAACTTGCAATGGCCAAGCACGTTGAGGCGATGGTTGGCTTCATGGATGGCGGAGCGGAAGTGTTTGATTATGGAAATTCGATCAGGGATGAAGCCCGAAAGGGTGGTTTCAGTCGAGCTTTCGCCTTCCCAGGATTCATCCCGGCCTATATCCGTCCACTTTTCTGCGAGGGTAAAGGCCCATTCCGCTGGGTTGCACTCTCCGGTGACGAAAAGGACATTCACAAAACCGATCAAGCGATTCTGGAACTATTCCCTGAAAATGACCACCTTCGGCGCTGGATCACAATGGCCCAAGACCGGGTCGCCTTCCAAGGTCTTCCCGCACGCATTTGCTGGCTGGGTTACGGTGAACGCGACAAAGCCGGAGCCAAATTCAATGACATGGTCGCCAGCGGCGAACTCTCCGCACCGATCGTGATTGGCCGCGATCATCTTGACTGCGGCAGCGTCGCCTCCCCTTACCGCGAGACCGAGTCGATGCTTGACGGCTCTGATGCAATCGCGGACTGGCCACTTCTCAACGCAATGGTCAACGTCGCTTCCGGCGCCTCCTGGGTCTCCATTCACCACGGGGGCGGTGTTGGTATTGGTCGATCGATTCACGCTGGCCAAGTCACCGTGGCTGACGGCACCGAGCTCGCTGGCGAGAAGATCAGGAGGGTGTTGACCAACGATCCAGGAATGGGTGTAATTCGCCACGTCGATGCCGGTTACGACATCGCCTGTGACGTTGCCGAAGAAAAAGGTGTCCGAATCCCAATGGCAGAAGGCTCCGAATAGTGATAACCCTTGTTCGCAATATTGGTGAGTTGATCACTAACGAGGACTCCGGTGCGTATCGCAAATCTGGATTTGCCTTCACGTTCTCAGAAGGAATCATTAATTGGGTTGGACCAGAAGCTGATGCACCACGGGATTGTGACCAAGAGATTGACGCTGCTGGTTGCGCGGTACTGCCCGGTTTCGTCGATTCCCACTCACATCTGATTTTTGCGGGTGAGCGCTCAAGCGAATTTGCCGCGCGTATGAATGGGGAGCCCTATGTAGCAGGTGGGATTCATTCAACAGTGGCAGCTACACGCGCGGCAACTGACGCCGAGCTGAGATCAAACTGCGCATCATTGGTTTCTGAGTTTCATGCGGGTGGAATCACGACCTTTGAAATCAAATCCGGATATGGACTTGATGTTGAAAGTGAAGCTCGCAGCCTTCGCATTGCCCAAGAGTTCACACCCGAAACTACTTTCCTTGGCGCACATGTCATTCCCTACGAGTTTTCCGAAGACCCCGATGCCTACGTTGACCTCGTCTGCGGCGAAATGCTCACCGCCGCGCTTCCCTATTCCCGCTGGATTGATGTTTTTTGCGACAAAGGTGCGTTCAGCCCGGATCAAGCCCACAAGATTCTGAGCGCCGGGGCTCGGGCCGGGCTACTCGTGAAATTACATGCGAATCAAATTGAATCTATTGGCGGAATTGGCGTTGCATGCGAATTGGGAGCCATCTCTGTTGATCACTTGACCCACACCTCTGACTCTGACTTAAAGGCCCTTGCTGATGCAGGGATAGTTGCGACGCTGCTGCCAGGCGTTGAGTTCTCAACGCGTTCTCCCTACCCAGATGCCAGGAGATTTTTTGATGCTGGAGTTGAAGTGGCGCTTGCAACCGATTGCAATCCCGGCAGTTCATTCACTACTTCAATGCAATTTGTGATCGCACTTGCCGTACGCGAAATGCATATGAGTGTCGACCAGGCAATTCGCGCGGCCACACTGGGTGGCGCCCACGCACTTGCACGCACCGATATCGGGGTGCTCTCCCCCGGCATGAAAGCTGACTTCATTGTCCTAAGCGCACCTTCAGTGGACTTTCTCGCGTATCGTCCGGGTGTGCCGCAAATAGCCCACACCTACTTGGCCGGAAAGGCACTCACCACATGACACCGACCGTGATATTAGGAACCAACCCGCCCAGCATGGATGAAGTAATTGCCGTGGCTCGTGGAAATGCTCAGGTCCAGATCAGCCCCCAAGCCCTTGAAGCCATGGCGGTCAGTCGCGCCTATGTGGACAAACTTGCCAGCCAAGAAACCCCCGTTTATGGAATCTCAACCGGTTTCGGCGCACTGGCCACCCGACACATTCCCCAAGAAAGTCGCGTTCTGTTACAAAAATCGCTAATTCGCAGCCACGCGGCTGGCTCAGGAAGCGAAGTTGAGCGAGAGGTCGTTCGCGCGACCATGTTCCTTCGGCTCAAGACACTTACTTCGGGGCGCACCGGTGTTCGCCCGGAAGTCGCACAAACATATGCAGCAATTCTCAATGCCGGGATCACCCCGATCGTCTACGAGTTCGGATCCTTGGGCTGCAGCGGTGACCTCGCGCCCCTCGCGCATTGCGCTTTGGTCGCCATGGGAGAAGGTGAAGCGAGAAATGCCAGCGGTGAGATCGTCAATGTTGGGAAACTCCTGAGTTCAGCGGGGATTTCACCCGTTGAACTCAAAGAAAAGGAAGGTCTCGCCCTCATCAATGGGACCGATGGGATGCTCGGCATGTTAATCATGGCGATCGCCGACCTTGAAGGTCTATGTGATGCAGCCGACCTTGGTGCAGCAATGAGCGTTGAGGCACTCATGGGAACAGACCAAGTGTTTCGCCCTGAATTGCATCAACCACTGCGACCACATGCTGGCCAGGCCATAAGCGCGGCGAATATGTTTGCAGCCCTTGCCGGGTCACCGATAGTTGACAGCCACAAATTAGACGATGACCGGGTTCAAGATGCATACAGCCTGCGATGCGCGCCCCAAGTCACCGGCGCGGTCCGTGACACCATCACACATGCAAAAAATGTGGCTCAGAATGAATTAGCAGCGAGTATCGACAACCCGGTGATTCTTCCCTCGGGTGAAGTGACGAGTAACGGCAACTTCCATGGAGCCCCGGTCGCTTATGTCCTCGATTTTCTGGCAATTGCTGCCGCCGATCTTGGTTCAATCTGTGAGCGTCGCACCGATCGCATTCTCGACAAGAATCGTAACCACGGCCTGCCACCATTTTTGGCACACGACCCGGGCGTTGATTCAGGACTCATGATCGCTCAGTACACGCAGGCTGGCTTGGTCAGTGACTGCAAGCGCCTAGCCGTACCGGCAAGTGTCGACTCGATTCCCAGCTCGGCGATGCAAGAGGATCATGTTTCCATGGGTTGGCATGCTGGGCGTAAATTGCGTAGCGCTGTTTCCAACCTCACCACGATCATTGCGATCGAGTTCATGGCAGCAGGTCGTGGCCTTGAACTACGCGCACCACTGAAGCCTGCGCCAATAACCGGCGAGCTACTCCACGAACTACGAAAAACCACAACGGGTGCTGGCCCTGATCAGTTCCTAGCACCCGAGATTCAGGCAACTCGAGAATTCATAGTGTCACGATTTTTAACGCAAACTTCAGCGTAAACACTGAATTAGACGTCAATTTACACGGGCAGCGTGAATCTCTGCTTCGGCAACAACTTTCTGTAATTGGGTACCTGCGGCGGTAAGTTTTCCACTCCATTCGTTTGCCCTGACGCACCACATCACGGCTTCCTGAGCTTCTTCCAATTCACTACGCGATTGCGCTGGGCCACTCGCCCCCAATCGATTGAGTACTCGGTCTGCAGCGGCAACCCATTGCTCGGCAAGTTGCAGGTGCCCAATTTCCTTTGCCAGCTGGCGGATTTCAGCTCCAGGATGCACCTGCGTGGGTTCAACACTTTTGACTTCTGCTTCCGCGCGATCAACTGCCTGCAGAAGTTCGTCTCGCATTACGGCATGAATCTGGGATTTTCGAATTGCCGTTCGTAAGTTGTCACACGCCGCCTTGGCATTGTTTCGAGCAGCGAAGAAGCGATCCTCACTCCGATGGCCCTTGTACTTTGCCTCAATCCGGCTGGTACGACTGGTTGTTGTATTGCTCACGGCAGTTCCTTCCCAGTAGGTGCTCACATACATGAATTACATGTCTCCATTGTGCACCCGGAAGCCGATTTATTCAGTTTTTACGGCATTGCCGACAGGCCACCGTCAACTATCAACTCTTGACCGGTCATGAAACTTGAGGCGTCACTGGCGAGGAAAAGTGCGGCAGCCGAGATCTCCTCGGCGCGGCCCCAGCGGCCCATGGGAACACGGGAAAGGGTCCCTGCCTCGGCTTCCTTGGATTCACGAAGGAAATCAGTGAGATCAGTCTCAATCCACCCGGGAACCAATGAATTGACCCGGACACCCTGGCTGGCAAGTTCGAGCGCCAGACTGCGGCTAAAACTAATGACGGCAGCTTTGGCTGCGCCGTAATGGGACATGAAAGGGGAACCGCGAAGTCCAGCAACCGAGGACACGTTGATGACTGATCCATTACCTGAATTAACCAATCGGGGGATTACCCCCTGGGTCAAGGCCACGAGTGAATCGAGATTGAGGTTCATGGTCTTTCGCCAGCCTGAGAGGCGCATCTTCTCTGTAGTTGACATGAAAGAGTTTCCGCCCGCGTTATTGACCAATATGTTGAGTTCGTCAAAATCCAAAGCGGTACAGATCGACTCAGTTGCATCCTCCGAAGTAAGGTCCGCAGAAATCACTTGAGCCGTCCGACCTAAATCCCGAATTTCCGCAGCGAGGTCCTCTAGTTTCTGAGCATCACGGGCCACCAGGGCGACGTCGGCGCCCGCTTGGGCAAAACTCACGGCAATCGCTCGACCAATTCCGCGCGATGCACCCGTAATCAGAGCGGTTTTCCCGGCCAGAACCTGTTCGGACATGAGCACTCCCATTCAATTGGCTAGATTGTGTAAACATAGTTTAGCGGCATATTGGCCCGGCTCATCGAGCCTGAATCAAAACAGGGCGACACTGAAAATACGACCGGTTGAATTATTTGGTAACGGTTCAGGGAGTAACGAGCACCTTTACATGTGCGCTGCGATTCTCGGCCAGCACCTCAAAGCCCCCTGAGATCACATCGTCTAACCCAATGCGAGTCGAGATGATCTCCTCGGCACCGATGATCCGCCCATCACCCATCGCGGCAATGGCCTCGGGGAAGTCGGGCTTGTTGTAGCCCTTGCTCCCAACAATCGTGAGCTCCTTGAGCAGCACCTGCATGTAGTCACAAGGCGCCGGGGCGAGCCAAACGGCCAGGCTGACAATCGTGCCGCCCATGCGGGCCGCACCGATGGCAGTGGCTATGGACTCTGGGGCACCCGAAGTCTCGAAGACAACGTCCACTCCCCGACCTTTGGTCATTTCCATAACGGCGGCCACGACATCGGTGCGCCCACTTCGGACGGCACGGAGTCGGGCATTTTATGAACGGTGTAGGCCGGAACGAGCGCTTGCTCGGCAAACCCGCCCCCAACATTGTGGACACCGACAACCGTGAGGTCCGGGCACACGTGGTAATCACCTGTGACGCAGAACTCGCACGTCTGGCAATACATGAATGGCTCAATGGCAACTCGTTCGCCGACCTTCACGTGATCGACACCTTCGCCCACCGCGGAGACCGTCCCGGCGAACTCATGTCCGAGAATGACGGGTGGCGAGTATCCCGACACGGTATCCGCCTCGAACTCATGTAGATCCGAACCGCAGATCCCGCACCACTCAACGTCGATCTTCACCGTGCCGGGCACGACCGTGGGCTCGGCCACGTCCTCTAAACGAAAGTCGCCACGGCCGTTGTCGCCACGTCCGTAGTACATGAGTGCTTTCATGGATTCCTCGTTTCGCTTAACGGAATGCTGCGTCAAGGACGCTGCACTCAATCGGTGGCCGGCGGTACGTTAGCGGAAACTGCCGGCCTCTGTCAGGTCATTGGCATCACCCGGAGTGCGGCGCAGTAGGTGCGACGAAGCGCCGATGCCGGCCAATGTTTCCGCTAATTGTCCCCCACGTTGATGGTTCTGCATACTCTCTGCAGTTCCACTAGGTTGAAGCCCGTGCATTCTTCTACTTTGACCCCTTTGCGCATTGGTTTACTCGCTTATGGCGCAATCGGCCACGAGCATAATCTTGCGATCGCAGCCACCCCTGGACTTGAACTTCGGGCGGTCGCCGACCTCAACCCAGACCGGGTCGCAGCAGCCCTTGAACTTGCACCGGATGCCGCGACCTTTTCCGATTCAATGGAAATGCTTGATAGTGGACTCATTGACATTGTCGTTATCTCGACTCCCCCTAACAGCCACTACTCATGGGCCAAAGAATCCCTCAATCGTGGGTTGCACGTAATTCTGGAAAAGCCCATGGCACTCACTGCGCAGCAGTGTGATGAACTAATAGCGTTGGCCGCTGAGAAGGAACGCGTTTTAGTCGTCTATCAAAACCGTCGATTTGACCCGGACTTTGTCACGATGCGTCGCCTTATCCAAGAAGGCGCAATCGGTGAAGTATTTTCCTATGAATCCTTCGTTGGTGGATATTCGCGGCCTTGTGATTACTGGCATTCAATGTCCGATGTTTCCGGTGGAGCGATCTTTGACTGGGGCTCACACTATCTGGACCAAATCTTGAACCTCTTCACTGAAAAAGTCGCACATGTCAGTGGACACAACCACAAGCGTCACTGGGGACACGTAACCAATGCTGATCACGCTGAAGTCGCCATCACATTTGCTGATGGTCGCACAGCAAGTTTTGTCAACTCGGATTTGGCTGCAGAACGTAAACCGAAGTTCTATGCCCTAGGAACAACGGGTGCAATCATTGGCCAATGGGACCCGGCGGCTGAACCTGCCGTTGCAGATCTACCCGCCAAATTATTTATGGTTGATTCAACAGGCACTCGAACGAGTGTTGAACTTGATGTTGTGCAGCCATTCGAATTCCACCGAGAACTTTCCGCTCTATTACACGACGGTGCGATCATGCAGGTACAAGCAGTTGATTCACGTGATGTCGTATCCCTGATGGAAGCCGCAGAGACTTCCGCGGCAAACAACGGAATGCCAGAGTCCCCACACCTGCTCAATAATTGATTAGAGAGACTAGTTACATGACTGAACAAGGAAATGTTAACTGGGGATTTATCGGCGCCGGAGGTCTTGCAACCGGTACAACCGCACAATCACTGCACAACGCCAAGAACGCGACCCTTTACGCCGCAGCCGCACGCGATAAAGGCCGGGCGCAAAGCTTGTCACCCAAGATCGCCTATGACTCGTATGAAAAACTCATTCACGACCCACAGGTTGACGCCGTCTACATTTCTCTCAACAACGACGCCCACTTGCCATGGATCATCAAATCCCTCGATGCCGGCAAGCATGTGCTCTGCGAAAAACCTATGGTCATGAATGCCGGAGACACAGTCACCGCCTACGCGCATGCACAAAACAAAGATTTGTTACTCGTTGAAGCAGTTTGGATGCTCTGGCACCCTCGAGCCCAACGACTTAACGAATTGGTCTCCAGCAGGGCAATTGGTTCGCCCACAAATTATTTGGGCACTTTCACATTTGATGGGGTCTCACCGGGCAACTATCGCCTGGATCCAACTAAGGGTGGTGGCGCGCTCTATGACGTAGGGGTTTACCCACTCCATGCGCTGGTCGCGCTACTCACCGAAGACACCAATTACACGGTCACCATGGCGCATCGTGAGAAACTCAACGAGCAGGTCGACATGACAATGAAAGCACAATTCAATTTTGACAATCCGCAATGCAAAGGCTCTGGAGCAATCGTTGCCTCATTTGCGATGCACCCCTCCCAGCGTTTCGTGCTTAAAGGAACCGAGGGTGAAATAACCCTCCCCGGTGATCAAGCTTTCACTAGCTACAATCGAGAAAGCGAGCTAACCATTACCACCAATGGGAAGACCAGCACAGAGACATTCGCAGCAGTCGACCCATATCAATTGATGTTTGAAAACATGAGTGATCGAATCAGCGGAAACGGCGGTTGGCTTCCCAATCCTTGGCAATCGGTGCAGGTTGCGAAGATTGTTGATCAGGTATTCAAGTCGGCACTGGTTTGCGCCGAACGACCCTAATCACAATTGCAGTTGTGATCGCTATTTCCACAACCGCAAGTAAAGCCCCAACCAATCCGGGGATACCTAAAACAGCAGCCATCACGGCCGTATTGGCGACGAGAACCATTCCGCCAACGGCCACACCCAGTGGAGCAGTTGGTGCCTTTCTTGCAAACCGAGCCGCGAATGGGGCAATGATTACCCCACCGATGATTAATCCCAGAACAGCCAGCCAGGGAACACCCGCGTCACCCGCACCGACCAGGAACCCCATTGAGGCTGCAACAGCCACGAGGAACTCTGCGGCGCTGACGGTGCCAACAATGCGATGTGGCGCGTGACGTGTCACTGTCATCAACGATGGTGTCGCAACGGGCCCCCAACCTCCGCCACCTGTTGCATCGACAAACCCGCCAAATAGGCCAATTGGCCACAAATTCCGTGTTCGAAGGCGCACCGCCGGTATGAGTGACTTACCGAATCCGAATCGAGCAATGATGCTGATTCCTAGGATAAACAGAATTACAGCCATCCATAGTCGGGCGCTATCGAGAGCAATATTTGTCAGGACTACCGCGCCCATAAATGCACCAAAAGCTCCCGGAACACCAACGGCGACCAGTACCCGCCAGTCAACATTTCCTTCTCGCCAGTGACTCACTCCCGAAGCGAAACAGGTGCCCACTTTTGCGGCATGTGTTCCAGCCGAAGCGGCAACCGCGCCATAACCCAACAGGGTAAGCAGTGTGGCTGAAGTGACACCAAAGCCCATGCCCAGTGTTCCGTCAACGAATTGAGCCATTCCGCCGACTAAGGCAAAAACAGCCACCGTGAGGAAGTCCATGGATCGACCCTATGTGATCAGGTGTGCGTACTCTCCTAGGCGTCATGGAAAGAGTGCTCCGCACCACGCCTTCGCCGGGTTTCTAATTATCACTATGGCAGAAAACAGCCTTTGACCTCGGACTGAACGAACTCTAAGAAGAATTTTCTTCTAGAAGGGTCTTAAACGCACCATGTCAGAATCTAATTCACGAATTGAAGTGACACCCATTAATTGCATGGTGACCTTGATTTCCTTTTCCAAAATATCTACGACTCGCGCAACACCGGCATAACCCCCAGCCATCAATCCGTACAGATATGCCCGTCCGACCAGGACCCCATGTGCTCCAAAGGCGAGCGCGGCAACAATGTCCGTGCCCGAAGTAACTCCACCGTCAATATAGATCTCGATTTCCTTTCCAACCTCCTTGACGACGCTCGGTAAAATCTCGAACGGAACCGCGCTGCGGTCAAGTTGTCTGCCTCCATGATTAGACAGTACGACAGCGTCCACTCCGAGACTTGCTGCAATTACTGCATCTTGAGTACTTTGGATTCCCTTAATCATTAGTGATCCCTTCCATTGATTTCGAATCCAAGAAATATCTTCCACCGACACGCTGGGGTCAAAGACTTTCGTGATGAGATCCCCAACCGTCCCACCGGTCGAGGAAAGACTTGCGAATTCAAGTGGTTGCGTTGTCAAAGCATTAAGCCACCAACGTGGATGGGTCGCCATTTCAGCCAACGTCCGAATGGTTAGTTGGGGTGGAATAGTCAATCCATCGCGAACTTCTCTGCGTCGGATGCCTCCAACCGCCGTATCCACTGTCACGATCAGGGTGTCATACCCATGATCCCAAGCACGTTGCATAAGTGCTTGAGTCTGTTCACGACCACGAAACACATAAAGTTGAAACCACTTACGCGTATTTGGATTTGACGCAGCAAGTTGTTCGATGCTGGTGGTGCCTAACGTCGAAAGAGCATAAGGAATACCGTGTTCGCCAGCGACAGTCGCGACTGCGGGCTCACCTACGTGGTGCATCATGCGAGTGAAACCAGTTGGAGCCAAAACAAAAGGCAGGGAACTGGTTACTCCAAGCATTTTGACCGTGAGATCAACTTGAGAAACATCACGCATCACTCGAGGAGTGAACTCAACACGTGCGAATGCATCACGAGCTCGGTTCAGGGAAGATTCACTCATCGCCGCACCATCTGTGTAGTCAAATACTGCTCTCGGTGTTTTCTTCCGCGCCAATTCCCTGATGTCGCCAACACTTGCACAACGCTCGAGTCGGCGTTCAATTCTTGACTTCTGGAAATCGGGCTTGCCTATAAGTGGAAGGACCTCAGAGGGTCGAAGAAATCTGCGTTGTATTTTCATACAATTCTTTCATCGAACACTAATGTCTCTGTTGTCGATTACCCAAAAGCTGAACATTCTCGGCAATGAAAAATGGGGCAAAGTTGGCGTGAGGACGCAACTCACACCATCATCTCACTTTGTCACCAGCGTGGCAGTGATTTCCCAGGATTAAGAATTCCCTGCGGATCCCAAGCGCTCTTAATCCTGGCGTGCAAACCAATGGCAACATCATCCAATTCACGAGCGAGTGCCTCTCGCTTGAGATTGCCCACACCGTGCTCGCCAGTGACAGTCCCATCAAGGGAAAGGGCAACTTCGAGAATGTCTTCGAAGGCCAGCAATCCTCGGGCAGCCGCCTGCTGATCGCCTCGCTCAGTCACGATTGTGGGGTGCAAGTTTCCATCACCTGCGTGGCCGAAAGTGCAAATAGTTACATCTCGGTGCGCAGCAATATCTTGGATTCGCACCATGGCCTCGGCAAGATTGGATCGAGGTACCGCAATGTCGTCGAGTAACCAATCACCCTGGGCTTCAATGGCGAGTATCGCCATTCGCCGGGCGCCAAGAAGCATCTCGGACTCAGCTTCGTCTTCAGATCGGTGGGCAAGGTTCGCACCGTTCTGCTCGCAGATCTGCAGTAGTCGGTCTGCATCTGCTAATGAGCTACCCAATCCGGAATCGGTTTGGGCAACGAGAAGTGCCCCGGCACTGGTATCAAGTCCCATGGGTCGCCAATTTTCTACGACCCGAAGGGTTTGCTGATCCATAAGTTCCAACATGCTCGGCGTGAGTTCAGACATGATGGCCGATGAAGCCCTCCCAGCGTCAGCGACATTGTCAAAAACTGCAACAGCTGTGGTCGCTGGCGCCGGCATTGGCCGCAAGCGCAGCCGTGCCATCGTGACAATTCCCAAAGTTCCACCCGAACCGACCATGAGTCCCGCTAAGTCGTAACCGGCAACACCTTTAATCGTGCGTCGACCTAAACGGGTTATCTGGCCATCAGCCATGACGACTTCAAGTCCCAGTACTGCATCCCGGGTGACGCCGTATTTAACACAACACAATCCCCCGGCATTGGTGTTGACATTTCCACCGATAGAACAGAAATCCTTGCTTGCGGGATCGGGTGCGTACCACATGCCCGAGCGCGCAACGTATTCACGTAATTCCGTATTCATAATCCCTGGTTGAGTTTCAACGTAACCGTCATCAACATTCACGGCCAAAACATCACTCATTCGCTCAACACAGAGGACGAGTGATCCATCGATTGCATTACTACCACCGCTAAGCCCCGAACCGGCACCGCGAGGAACAACGGGCACGCGAAACTTGTGGGCCGCGGACATGATCGCCGCAACTTCTTGGGTGGAGCGAGGAAATACCACCGCGAATGGTTCACCAGCTGCAGATCCCGTTGAGCGATCTCGCGAATAGGATCGCAAAATATCAGGATCGGTCACAATGTCGCGGTCCTGCATCGCTGCCTCGCAGGCCGCCAACACGGAATCTTCGGGTGTCACAACCCTCACCATAACGCCAGCAGACTAATAATCCTCAAGTTGCACCCAGCAACTTGACTCACATCACATACGAAATCTCTACTCGCGTTCTGAACCTGCGACCGCTCCTTCGGGCATTTCGCTGGTGGTACGGGTAATCATCCAGATCACAACGGCGATTACTGAACCAACCAGTGGCGCCAAAATGAACAGCCACACCTGCGACATAGCCGTTCCACCCTCGAAAAGAGCCGGGCCAAATGAACGAGCCGGGTTGACCGAAGTTCCCGTTAGTGGAATACCGACAAGATGAACCAACGTCAGAGTCAAACCAATTGCAATGCCAGCAAAACCGGGGGCCGCAACTCGCTCGGTCACCAAAAGGATCACGAGCACAAAGGCGGCCGTAAGGACTGCTTCAAGGACAAATGCTCCGGTCATGTTGATTGCACCATTGTCATAAGCGTTCGTTCCTAAAGCGCCCGTGTAGTCGGTAACTCCAAATGAATCGACAAAAAGTTTGAGAAGCGCACCCGCGGCGATTGCACCCAGGAATTGCACTACCCAATAACCGATTGCCTCAGATGCCGGCAGTCTGCGACCCAACAACATGGCCAAAGTGACCGCAGGGTTCACGTGCGCGCCACTGACCGGGCCAAAGGCATAGGCAATACCCAGCAGCACCAAACCGAATGCGAGCGCAACACCAACCACTCCTGATCCAGGACCCTTGCCGTCCGCTCCAACAACTGCCGCAATACCGAAGACGGCTGCGCCCACGGCGAGAAACACTAGAAGGAATGTGCCAACAAACTCGGCTGCCAAAGCACGTGCGTATCGATTCTGCATACTTTTTCCTCTCGTGGAAATGTGTATTTCAAATGCTAGAGAGCGACCAAACATTCACAAGCGGACACACCGGGGAAACCGTGCCTTGACCCAACAAAGATTCACCTTGGGGAAATCAAGCTATGGGAGGACTGCTGCTCAACGTAAAGGCCGCCCATCCGCTAATCTCTGCTCTCAATGCGCTCTCATCGACTGAAAATTCTTGGCGAAGTCGCCAACGTTGACCACGACAAGGTCTTAATTGTTGGTGCGATTCGCACCACCACCGTGACCTTGGCCTTAGCAGTAGCCGCCTGGGCTTTCGGGGAACCCCAATACGCCATCCCACTCGCATTGTCCGCGCTTTTCGCGGGCCTATCGGAAGCAGGATTACCGGTTGGTCACCGGTGGCGAATCATGTTGTGGACAACCGCATGGCTCATGCTCACCTCATTACTGGGGTATCTCGTTGCACCCAATACTTGGCTGACCGTTCTCGCATCAATATGTGTTGCCTTAGCCACCGGCTGGGTGGGTGTTGCCGGGCCTCGCGCTGCACTCGTTGGGACGCTCGCACTTGTCATTTTTACTATTACGGCTGGTCTGCCCGAGGCGCTCAAACTTTCCTTAGAATTTGTTGCCCTCGTGGGCCTTGGTGGCCTCATCCAAACACTGGTACTCGTGGTTATTGGCTTCCTGACAAACCCGAAAGCAATGCGCATCCCACCCGGTGTCGCGGACACGCTTTGGCGTCGACTGAGAAACCCGGGAGAGCAACGCCAACGGTTTACAAGGCACGCCCTTCGCCTTGCATTGGCAATTGCTATTGCAACCACAATCTCAGAGTACTACTCAGTTCCGCACCAGTATTGGATTCCCATGACGGTAGCTTGGATCGCAAAACCAGACTCAACCGGAACCGTTGTGCGAGTCGCCCAACGCGTGGGTGGCACCATTCTCGCGGTCAGCCTTATGGTCGCTTGGGGAATTTGGCTCCCCAAACCCGAATGGGCTTTGATTATCGCTATTGGAATTGGTGCTTTCTTGTTCTTTGCATTTATTTGGGCGAATTACACCATCGCGGTAATTGGAATTACGATTTTCATATTTGCACTCTTCGCCCAGGCCGGCGAGCTACTAGAAACATCCGTTTTTTTCCGTCTGGGAGCAACAATTGCGGCGGGCCTGATAGTTCTTGCAACTCTTCTTGTTGTCCGAGAGTACAAACCAATAGCGGCCGAGGAAACACCCGCCTAAAGATGAACCGGGTGTAGTTCATCAACCCAAATAGTGGCCGAAACATCGGTCGTCACAACTTGATGAACATGACCGCCTGAGTCTTGGTTTGCGCTAATCGCATGAAAGTGCAACCCAGGGATTGTCTGACCATCGCTTGCATCGGGGAAGCGGAACCCGACCAGAGTTCCGCGCCACTCATCAAATTCAAAACGTATTTCATGTTCCAGTACCTCATCCAAAGTTTCCTCGGGAAATGTTGGTGCCGCTTCTGTTCGCAAAAGCACATTGCTAAAACTTCCCACTATTTCCACAGCACAAACAACATCTTCGTGATCAACATGGTTCGCCGCCAAATACACATCAATCGCAGAAAGAATTCCGCTCATGTCGCTCCCCACCGGAATGTGTATCTGATGTTCCCGACCACCATGGGCTGCGATACCAAAAGCAATACCTTCAGTCGGTGAAACTTCAACGGGAACGCCGCTCTCGGGAACCCGCCAAGTCGTGCCCCTGACACTGACCACTTCGCCATCGAGGTCATGCATTACTCCCAGCCCAAGCCTGCTCCCGGCAAACTCAGCACCGGCAGTTGTGTTCGACGAAAAATCTCCGTTAAATAGCGCCCCGGCTCCTCCCGATTGTTCAACAATTCCATGACCGTGTCGCAGGTGAAAGGTATTGCGAACCTTCTCCAAAATCTCATCACGCATGGCCGAAGGCTAGTCACCCCACAATGCCTACGGCATGATGAGACCACTTACTACGAAACGCCCGGGAAACACCGCCGACTGAGAGGAGATGGCATTGCAATCAGTGGGAAGCGTCCCCAAGCACATCTCTTTGGTACTTCTCGCGGGCGTCCTTTATGGAACTGCGGGAACCGCAGCAGCACTTGGGCCAAGTTCGGCGACTCCTATTGCTATAGGTGGACTGCGGCTCATGTCTGGGGCCCTCGTTCTGTTCCTGATTTTGCCCCTGATCGGGGCCAGTTGGCGTAACCTCCCCCAACTTTTTCGACGCCCCACCATTTGGGTTATGGCGGTTGGGGCTGCTGCCTACCAGCCATTTTTCTTTGGCGCCGTTGACCGTTCCGGAGTTGCATTAAGCACGCTTGTTGCGGTTGGGGCCGGACCTATTTTCACGGGAATCCTTGGTTGGGTAATACTCAAGCAACGACCGAACTCACTATGGATCGGTGCAACCGGATTAGCAATCTTTGGCCTGCTCCTTCGCTCATGGGGTGAAGTCGATTTCAGCGAAAGTCTTGGACTCGTTCTTGCACTGGGTGCTGGGCTCTCCTCCGCTGCATACGTTGTGGCGGCAAAAGTTGAACTCAACCGCGGTGGACATTTTGTGGAGATGCCAACGGCTGCCTATCTCATCGGTTCGGTAATGCTGCTGCCATTTGTTCTCACCCAACCTTTGGGCTGGGTAGGCACCTTCTCTGGTGTGGCACTCATTATTTACCTCGGTGTTGTCACGATGGCGATAGCGAACGTCAGTCAGGTGCGCGGAATGAAAGGCATGCCACCGGGACCCGCTGCAACTTTGCTCCTCGCCGATCCACTCACCGCCACGATCCTGGGCATGCTGGTCCTCAACGAAAACATCACATTGCTTGGAGTGATTGGAATGATCCTGGTCTTGGTCGCTTTGCTGCTTCAAGGAAAGGCTCTCGGGAATAAACCCACCGAGGAACCCACCCCCCAACCGGTACTCTGAAACAGGGGAATGGTGATGCAAGATGGTTCAACGACTTGTTGGGAGGTGTGATTAGTGAAGCGTGATGAAGCCGCTTTCTTGCTTGGTGTTTCACCCGATGCCGATCCAAATACGATCCGTAAGGCGTGGAGGATGTGGGCTCGAATCGCTCACCCGGATCTTGATGGTGACCCCGAGCATTTTGTTCGACTCGACACAGCTCGCCGGATTCTTCTTCAGCCACTCCCCGCCCCAGTGTTGGTTGCCACACCAGCACCTAGACCTAGACCTAGACCATCGTGGTCACAAGTAGTGCAAATACCCGGCCATCCATTCGCTGTGTGTATTGCGGGAATCTTGGTTGTCCTACTTGCAACTCTTTCAGGTTTGTCAGCAATTCCGTTCGCGCTCACTGTCGCTGCTTGTGCCATTGCCGCAGCCGCGTGGTCCGTGTGGGCAACGCGTGAAGCCCTGTCTCAGAATGCGGACCACGGACACCGAATTGCAGCCCTCGCGCTGTGTTGGCTCCCTGTCGCATTCACGCAGGTGATCTTGTCAATCATTGTCGATACAAGTTTTGTGCCAGTACTCCCAGTGCTCGCACTCCCTTTGGTCGCGGCGGTGGCGGCGGTTAATCCCGGTGCAGGGCTGTGGCGACCTGTAGGTCGGTAGCACAACGTCACTCATCCAATCATGAGAATTCTGGAGCGATCCGGCAAGAAATTTGTTGCACTGCAGCGATGCCCTGTCAGGGGCGGGTGGGGCGGCATCTCATCTAATTAGCGCGTGACCTTCCCTGAAATCTCCTTCGTGCCAATCGCAATTGTGATGCCTGCAGGCACCTTTGAGGTCATTACAACACTATAGGTTCCCTTGTCCGCAGGTGTCGAATAGCGAGCTAGATAGAGATAATTAGTTTGAGTATAGGGTTCAAAGAAGTTTGTTCTTTCATTAATTTTCATGACAGATCTTTTTCCGGTTGGTGAGATAATCATTACAACAGGCATGTCGGACTGTTTTAGTGCGCTCTCTGGCTTTTTGTCAATAATTAAATATTGAATTTCTACAGTGTCCCCTTTTTTAAAGCCGGCACGAAATGCAAGTGTTTGATTTGGCTTTGTAAAAGAGGCTCGAACAGCAAATGAAACCGTTCCGTCGACAAGCAATGGCCCTTTACTGGCAGAAGTATCAGTGGATGTCAGAACAACTGGTTGATGGGCGTTAGCTGGAGAAATTACAAGAATTGTCAGGACAATTACACCAACTATTATTTTTCGCATAGCGTAAACATACTTGACGTTATGACAATTTTCTGTTTACGAGTCCCAATTTAAAGAGCACCAGGATGTACGTCAGCGTTTCACGCGTGACGTCGCACCTGGCACGCACAGCAAACTCGACCCCAACTGCACGACGCTGAAGCACACAACTGCAACTGTCGCCACGGCGACCGGGAAGGCGTAGGCCTCGACACCAGACGGAAGCATTGCTCCTTCTCTGCGTGCCAAAAGAACAAGCGCGATGCAAGCAGACGAGACCGCAGCGGCGCACAGTCCCACTACAAGACCACGGCCCACCAACGGCTCGATCACCCTTCTTCGCACGAGGACGATCGACGTAGCCCCAATTGCCACGGCGGCCAGTAGGACTCCACCCACACTGTCCTCCGGGCGGTGCCAGCCGGCGATCACCACGCCCATTGCCACCATCACGACGAGAACCGACCCAGCGAAAGCAATCCACACGCGGGCTCGCGGCGCCGACACGAGAATCAGTGCGAAGACGAAGGCCGTCACGATGGTGGCGTGGCCACTGGGAAACGTGTTGATCGTCTTGTCGACTAGATCCTGTTCCCAGCTCGCATCCAGGCGGGGCCGAGGGAGGATGCGCTTGAGCAATTCAGCGGCGATGACGGCGCAGAGGAAACCACCTGTGCCGATCAGAGCGGTGCGTGGCCGTCGGCGTAGGAGAGCAACCACCGTCAGCAGGAGCGCCAGGAGCGCCACCACGGGACCGGAGATGTAATGGAGAAGTCGGCTGGCGCGTCGAACGTTGTCATGGGCTAGTTCAGCATTGCCAATCAGGGCCCAGTCGCCAAACTCCTGACCCACGGGCGTTCTGACCACAAGGATGTAAGCCGCGACGAACCCGGTGGCACATGCGAGGATCATCCAGCCCAGTGGCCTCACACTTCGCTGCGGCGCGTGACCAGGGACCGAGAACATGGCCCTGAGCCTAGGGGGCGGTGAGCCGCTGCGACGGTTCCTTGCGCTTTAGCTACTTGGTTGGCTATTTAGTTGGTTCTGGGATTACGGCAGAGGGCACTTGGCAGGACAGGCCTGCGCAATCCTTTAGCACGTTCCACTCAGCCCAGAGCGCGGCCTTGACCTGTGCGTACTTGGGGTCGTTGGCCACTGATTCCATCTCATAAGGATCGATGGATCGGTCGTAGAGTTCCTCGAATCCGTCCTGGTACTTCCAGTACGAGTAACGCGCGTTTCGTACTCCGTCGAAGAGCGGAAGTGGCTGGCCACTCGGTGCGTTCTGCGGGCCGCTGGAGAGCAACAGCGTTCGGTTCACGATGGGCGTTCCGTTGAACAGTGCGTCCTTCAGGGAAATACCGTCTGGCACGCGTCCCGTTGGCTTCACATTAGCGAGGTCGAGGATCGTCGGGGTGATGTCCATCAGCGTGACCATCTGGTTGATGGTTGCGCCCTGCTTGATACCCGGGCCAGCCATCATGAACGGGATGTTCAGTGCGGGCTCATAAGGGAAGTACTTGCCCTTGCTGATCCGGTGTTGGCCCAGCACGTATCCGTTGTCACCAACAAAGACGATGTAGGTGTTGTCGAGCTGACCCGTCTTGGCAAGGGTCTTCACGATGCCGTTCACCGCCTCGTCGACAGCAAGCAGCGACTGACGACGCTGGCGGTTGTCATCTATGAGGTCCTGCGTTTTCTCATCATTGATAAGCGGAAGGCCCTGAATGAAGGGATGCTTGTCGCTCACGTCAAGTTCGTTATAGCTGGGATCCATTTCCAGCTTCATGTCCTTGAGGAGTTTTTCGTGCCGAGGAGCTGGCCGCGGCGGCATGCTCTGAATTGGGCTCGAAGCACTCGGATCGTCGACATCCGCGAGCGCCAAGGCGGCCTGCTTTGTGAGTGTCATCTTCAACGGCTTGGTCTCGATATGCGGCGCAAGGAAGGCGACCTGCAAATAGAACGGCTCGTCCTTGTCTGCCTGGTCGGTGATGATCTTCTGCGCGATGCCGCGATACACATCAGTCGAGTAGAACTTCGGGTTCTTCACATTAAAATTTCCGTACTTCTTACTGCCGGTCGGCTCGTTTAGTCGGTATCCCCACATCTGGTACGTGGACAGATCCGTTGAGCCGTGCCACTCAGACCATCCCTGCGGGGTCTTTGCCTTCGGGTTGTTCATGTAGCCGTAACCATTGATGTACTTGCCGATGTGCGCGGTGTGGTAGCCGGCGTTCTTCAACCAGGAGCCCACGAACTTCGTACCGTTGTACTTCTCCCACACGCCATAACCGCCATCGGGAGGGAAGTTCGCGTTCACCTTGTTGTTGTGCGGGTAACAGGCCGACATCATCGCGGCGCGTGATGGGCAGCAGATTGCAAAGGGCGTCATCATCTGCGTGAAGTTTGTGCCGCGCTCCGCAAGGAGCTTTTTGACTGCCGGCATAACGACTAGGTCCTGAACCGTTTGGTCATCGGTCTGGATCACAACGAAGTTGGGGCGGGCACTCTCTTTAGAAAGGGGTGCACGCACGGGCTCGGCGGCCGAGACACTCGTGAGCGAGAGGCCTGCGATCAGCGCGAAAATGATTGCGACGATGGCATGCGTGCGTGATGTTTTCATGGGACTCCCTAAAGACTGATGATGAGAGCCTTCAGCCTAAGGGCTTTATCCCTTGAATTCAATTTCTTCCGCTACGTGGTTTCCGTTTGGTCCGGTACTAAGGCGTGAGCCAGTGGCGGCTAGGGCAGTGAGGACACGAACTCGGCCAATAATCATGGGGCGAGAATAAGACCAGTCACAAACCTCTCGGCCGTTCGCCCCCAACAGTCCGCGCCTGCACCACCTGCTCACCAGTCCACTGGTCGTCATGGACCGAGCGATTCCGATCGGTTTCCATTGCAATCTTGCTGGGGTGGGTCGGGTTCGACTTTGATTATGCAAAGTCAAGAGACTCGTCAGAAGAGACCGACCACCTTTCCGTCTACATAATCGATTCGCTCTGCCGCTGGATTTTTTGGTAGACCAGGCATCGTCATGACATCTCCGCAGATTAATACGATGAACTCAGCACCTGCGGAGAGTTTTACCTCCCTAATGTGAATCGTGTGATCACTTGGTGCCCCTCGAAGACCAGCATCGGTTGAGAAGGAATATTGGGTCTTCGCTACACAGATCGGAAAGTGACCGTAACCAGAGGCCTCAAACTCAGCTAATTGGTTGATTACTTTGGCATCAGCGGTAACTTGCTTTGCTCCATAAATCTTCGTCGCTACGGCAGTGACTTTCTCCCACAGGCTTTGACCATCCTCATAAACAAACTTCATTTCACTTGGCCGCTCACAGAGTTCGACCACCGCATGGGCCAGATCTGCCGCACCGACGCCGCCATCGGCCCAATGCGTCGCAAGAACGATCTTGACACCGAGAGCCTCAACACGACTTCGCAAAAGATCAATCTCAGCTTTAGTGTCGCTCGTGAAGTGATTGATTGATACGACCAAAGGAAGGTTGTACACACTCGTAATATTCTTGACATGGCGCTCTAAATTGACGATGCCAGCCTCGAGTGCCACTAGGTTTTCGGTCGTGATGCTTTTTAGATCTGCACCACCGTGATATTTGATTGCCCGCACTGTTGCAACGAGCACGCAGGCAGATGGACGAAGCCCTGACTTGCGACATTTAATATCGATGAATTTCTCAGCGCCTAGATCGGCCCCAAAGCCAGCCTCAGTTACGACATAATCCGCTAACTTCATAGCTGAAGTTGTTGCAACAACTGAGTTACAGCCGTGTGCGATATTTGCAAAGGGTCCGCCATGGATAAAGGCTGGAGTATTTTCTAGGCTTTGAACTAGATTTGGTTGAAAGGCATCTTTTAGAATTACAGTCATCGCACCTTGAGCGTTGAGATCACTGGCCAGAACTGGAGTATTGTCACTTCTATAGCCAACGACAATCCTTCCGATCCTAACTTTCAAGTCATCAATTGATGTCGCAAGACAGAAGATAGCCATAATCTCTGATGCAACAACTATGTCAAAGCCGTCACTTCGAGGATATCCGTTACCAACGCCCCCGAGAGATTGGATGATTTCACGAAGAGCACGATCATTCATATCGATTACACGTTTCCATACGACTCGGCGAATATCGATAGCGAGTTCGTTACCGTGGTAAATATGGTTATCAACTAATGCTGCAAGTAGGTTATGAGCACAGGCTATCGCGCTAAAATCTCCCGTGAAATGAAGATTGATGTCCTCCATCGGGACAACTTGGGCAAGTCCACCGCCTGTCGCCCCACCCTTCATCCCAAAGACAGGACCTAGAGATGGTTCGCGCAGCGCAATCATCGCGTTTTTACCAATGTGGCGTAGTGCATCAGCCAAGCCAACGGTGGTCGTTGTCTTTCCTTCGCCGGCAGGTGTTGGGCTAATTGCCGTAACGAGAATTAAATTCGAACCTTTGCGCACGGGAAGTGCGTCAAGGTACTTCACACTTACCTTGGCCTTGTACTTGCCATAGGCCTCAAGATTCTCACTGTCGATCCCAAGTGTTGCGGCAATATCATTGATGGGTTTCATTTTCCATAAAGCCTACAGGCTTTTAGACGATTGTGGGGCGGGTCGGGCTCGAACCGACGACGACCGAATTATGAGTTCGGGGCTCTAACCAGCTGAGCTACCGCCCCCAGCGGGTGTAACAACTGTAGTAGAGGCCCAGGAAGAAACAATTCGTGGTCTGGGTGCTGGTGTAGCATGCCCGTCCATATTGGCGACTCGAAAAATTCAATTGTCGATTATCTACATCTCATTCTTTCCCAAAGATCTTTGAGTGAGATTTCTGGCGGGGGTAATCAGTTTCCTGGGCCGTAGAGTCCAAAGACGAGGTCGGGAGCACCAGCCTTGAAGGTACCGGCTACCTGTGACCGGTAACCGATATCGCGGGTTCTCGCTAACAGACTGCGACCGAGAGCCAACTGGCGCACCTCCCACGCGAAAAGGGCCGACTCGACATCACCATCAGCTGCTGCCAATTCTTCCGCGAGAATCCAACCGTCCTCGGCCGCCTTCGCGGTGCCTGCGGCTGCATGGGGCCGGCAGGCAAAGGCGGCATCGCCGATGATGCACACCCGACCAAATGCCATACGCGGCACATCAATGTCGTACACGACCTGCAAGAAGGGCTCCTTGATCCCGGTCACTACCTCGGCGAGCTGAGGTGCAAGGAGCGCTTGGGCGTCGGCTCGCATTTTGACGAGGTCTTGCTCCTTCACGAAGCCTGGAGGTATTGACACCGATCGGACAACACCATTGATGTCGGTGAGAAACTCCCCCAAATCTTCCGGCGGCACGTTGCGATACCAAACAATGTTCATAAGGCGTTGGCCTGGTTCGACTTCACCGCCAAGGCCAGGGATCGGGTAAACAAGTATGTGACTGTTCTCCATCACCTGATACGTCAGTGAGTCGTGGAGCGCATCGAAAGTTTCTTGGCTGAGTGCAGACTCCGGGATCACTCCCCGCCACGCGACATAACCGGGATAGGAACTACTGACCTCTGGCAATAGTGTCCGACGGACCTCGGATGCAATTCCATCTGCGCAAACGAGAAGATCAACGACATCAGTGCGCCCATCAGCGAAATGAATCTTCACGTGCGAACCGTCGTCGACAAACGAAGTCATCTCTGATGCGAGGTGATAATTTTCCCTACCGAATCCATGAAGCAGCACCCGATACACCGCATTCCAGGACGATAAGTGATAGAGCCTTCGCTCTTCAAACTCAGTAGAGCCGTCGGCCTCGAGAAAGCGAACCCAATTCGTCTTCGCCGAAAAATCATCGGCTGGGACTCCGAGCCGCTCTACCGGGTACCGCCAGGTGGCCTTGAGAACTGCAATACCAGCGCCCTTTGCTTCGAGTTCTTCTTGGGAACGCTCGTAGACCGAAACCTGACACCCGAGGTCACGAAGGAGTAGGGCAGCGGTGAGCCCTCCCAATGAGCCACCAATAACGGCGACCCGAGGCATCGAGCCCACGGGGATCCCTTCCATGATGGTATGCAGGAGCCGGATTCAAAAAATCAGGAGACCTGCTTGGGCCGAGCAGCGAGTTTGAAGACTAGGGCTGGCCGAAGGTGGCGACGGAATCGACTTTGAGCTCGAACAACACTCGGCGTTCATCGAAGCCGGGGTCCCGAAGCCCATAGGGCGGCTCTTGCCCGGTGTACTTGGTCCAGATGCGATCGAGCTGGGCTGTCACTCTGGGGCCTTCGACCGGATCGTCCTCGCTGATCTCGCGCACGGCGGTCGCCTTGATGCTGATCCAGTGATACGCGTTAACGGGATTGATGAGAAGGAAACTCACCTGCGGGTTGGCCCGAAGCCACCCGACTTTTTTACGTTCCGTGGACAAGTTAAGAAGCACGGTATCGCCCACGTAGTCGAACCACACGGGCGTCAGATTCGGCCGACCAGTACTGCCCATCACCGCGACGACCGCAGTTACTGGCTCGTCGATGAGTTGCTTATAAATGGGGTCAAGGTCATCGAGGCTGGTGACCGCTCCGCGATCTCCTACCGTGAACTGACCATTCTGCGTTCCTGAAGCCACATCCTTGAACTTCGCTACCTTGATCGCCATTGACTACTCCCATGGGAAATTGGTACCTGTCAACGCCGGCCGGTCGCGGCGTTCGGTGTAGATTAAACCCAAGCGGCTCAGTGGTCAAGCGGATCATCGTCTTTCATCAAAATCTCATGTTCGTTGAGCACAAAGCCCAGCAACCGTTAAGTTCCGCAGGAGCAATTGTTTCCAGCCCGTCTCGTAAATTCAATGCCCGTGTCGAGTTCGAACCAGGAGGATGAGATGACCGCCCGAGTGATTGCCGAGGAGACCTTCAACGCCGACGACTACTCCGAAGAACTGGGAGCAGCGCCGAAGAACTTTGATGTTGGCACCAAATTGTCATTTGAAAATTCATCTATCCGGGTATGGGAGGTCAGACTCAAACCGGGTGAGCGCGGACCTTTCCATACACATGCCCAGCGTTACTTCTGGACCGTTGTACAAGGCGGCATCGGTAGGCAGCGCAGTCAAGATGGTTCGATGATCACACGCGAGTACAGCGTTGGTGACACCAACTACTCGGAACATTCGCCCCAGGACCCATGGGTGCACGACTTTGAAAATTTTGGTGAAACAGACATGCTCTTCATCACGGTTGAACTTCTGGATTAACGTGTCACAAGAATTAGCGCACTCCTTGGCGACAGCGCTGAAGCGTGCTGGGGTCACAACCATCTTTGGTGTTCCCGGCGGTGGACCAAATCTTCAGATGATCGGTGCTGCTGAAGAACTTGGCATCGACTTTATCCTTGCTCACGGCGAGAGCGCTGCCTGCGTGATGGCGAGCACACATGGAAAGCTCACGGGAGGAGTGGGCGTCGCGGTAGCCACGCGGGGTCCGGGGCTCACAAGCGCCATCAACGGACTCGCTCAGGCAACTCTGGACCGTGCCCCCCTCGTGCTGATCTCTGACACTGTTCCCGCAGAACAAAGTGAGCGCATTGCGCATCAGCGCCTCGATCAGGTTGCGACCGCAGCTCCAGTCACCAAGTGGAGCGGAGTACTTGGACACTGCGATCCGGCCAAAGTGGTCGCCGCCGCTATCGCTCTCGCTGTCGCCGCACCGCAGGGGGCGGTGCATCTCGCATTCGATCCCACTCAGCCCGGAGATATGCCACCAGCACCGCCGCACGTAGATCACAGTCATGAGAGCGAATTGCAACGGATTCGCACACTCATCTCGGCTTCCCGCCAGCCCGTCATCATCATCGGGCTTGATGCGATGCCTGCGGCTGACACAATCCGTACGGCACTTCTCGACACGGGCGTCCCTATCTTGGTCACCTACGAGGCAAAGGGGATCATCCCCGAATCCTCAGCCACGTACGCAGGCTTCTTCACCGGGGTCAAAGCAGAGATGCCCTTGCTGCAGTCCGCGGATCTCATCATCGGTATTGGGCTTGATTCGGTGGAGCCGATGCCAGGGCCCTGGCCTTACACGGCTGACGTGGTGCTCCTTCACAGCTATCTTGTCGAGACCGCTTATTTTGGCTCCCCAACTCGAATCGTTGGTCCGTATGAGTCACTCATCACCGAATTACATTTGCTCTCCACCGATATCTGGCCGAACGGCTTTCTGCGCCCAAACCTCGCTGAATCACTCGATCACCTCCCTTCCCATTCAACGCTGACTCCTCAAGATCTTGTCTCATTTACCCACGAGCACTTCCCCGCCGCAATCGTTACCGTTGACGCCGGAGCCCACATGCTCGTTGCTATGCCGATGTGGCGAGTTGAGGATCCCGGCTCCGTCTTGATCTCCAATGGACTTGCCACGATGGGATTCGCGCTGCCGGCAGCAATTGGAGCCGCAACCGCCTTTCCAGATCGCAAGGTCATTTGCTTTGTCGGCGATGGCGGACTCGGCATGGTGCTCGGGGAACTTGAAGTGCTCCACCGCAGGAGACTGAATGTGACAGTCATCGTCTTCAACGACGCATCGCTATCACTCATCAAACTCAAACAAGGCGAGCGACAGGGGGGTCACGGTGCAGTTGGATACTCACCGATCTCCTTTGCTGGCGTTGCCTCTGCAATGGGAATCGAATCTGTGACTGCACGCAACCGCAGTGAGCTCACCACCGGTCTTACTCAATCATCTGATCGACCATTTCTCATCGACGCTTGCATCGACGGCGCGGATTATGTTGCGATTATGGAACTCGCTCGCGGATAGCAGCATTTTTTTTCAGCGCTTCGAGAGAACTGCGTCCTTAATTACAACCGCATAATTAAAATTCGAAACCCTCATGTTTCAGACGCACATACTGGAGCGGCCTGTAGTGCAGCGGGTCGGGCTCGATACGACGACGTCGATCGAATTATGAGTTCGCGGCGCTCACCAACTGAACGGCTACTCCCACCACACGTAAGCCGAGCCCAACACCCTTTGCAACAGTTTGGATTCAACGTGGTGGGTGATGAATGACATTACTCAAGTTGTAGAGAAGAATGTGACTCTAGCCAGTCGGGTGGTATCAGCACCTCAGGGAGCGCATAGGTCACGCTGTTTGAGGACCCTGCCGAGTCAGAGGCAAGGATTCCATTAACCACCACGCCATTCTTTGTCGAAATGTTTAACTTTGCCCCATTAGGGGTGGTCACGAGCCCTTTAGTACCGTCGCCAGGCAAGATGATCTTGCCCTGAACAATGTGGTACACCAGGAGTTCGGAGAGAGCGTCCGCGTTCTCTTCAAGCAAAAGGGCTTTCGAGACATTTTCATCGAGCGCTTTAAAAGCCTCATTTGTCGGTGCGAAGATCGTATGGTCTGCAAGTTGAGTGACATCGATTCTAGCTTTTTCCAGCAAATCAAAAAATACATCAAGTTGTGGAACCGGTGATTCTTCGGTCACTCCTTTCATTGCAGAGCTTGACTCACCAGTTGTTGCCCCATCTGTTGAACCACCACACGCTGACAAAACCAGTGCCGCTAAAAGCGAGACAACCACAACAGCAGTACGACGCAGTACTTGCATTCTTGCTCCTTTTATTGAGAAATTCTGGGATTACATGCTGCTCAATACACACACATCTAATTCTTTAAGGACTTAAGGATTCAGGCATTGTTCAGCACCCTTTGGTATGAGCACCTTATCGATTACATGAATGATTCCATTGCCGACAACGTTATCTCTGGAAGTCACAACCGCTCCATCAACAGTGATCACACCATCGGAACTCTCTTCAATGGCGGAAAACCCGACATCATCGAGAAATTTGGAGCCACCTTTGAATAGGTCGTCAGTGCCGTAAATGGAATACTTAATGTGGTGAGTAATTAATTTTGAGAGACATTCCTCATCTTGGCGCAATCGTTCGAGGACTTCGTCACCGAGCGCTACAAAAGCATCATCTGTTGGTGCAAACACAGTAACAGGACCATCATTAAACTGTTCTTCAAGGATGTAGCCGAGGCCACCTGTTAAAAAGTAGAGGAAGCTATCTTTTGATTCGAAGTCATCTTTTGATTCAAGGCAAGCAACAATGTCTGTAGGAGAGACGTCTGGACAAACTCTATTTGACGACAATTCCTGATTATCTGCCTCTAATTCGGCCTCTTCTTCAATTGCCTCTTCTGCTTCGACTCCCCCTTTAACTGCAGAGCTTGACTCAGCAGTTGTTGCCTCATCTGTTGAACCACCACACGCTGACAATGTCAGTGCCGCTGCAATCGAGACAACCACAATAGAAGTGCGACGCATTGCTCGCATACTTGCTCCTTTCATTAAGGAATTCTGAGATTCCATACTGTTCAGTGTGCGCATATCTCATTCTTTAAGACTTAAGAATTCAGCTATTCTTCGAAACCCTCTGGGGTGAGTACCTTGTCGATTACATGAATGATTCCGTTGTCGACAACGTTATCTCCGGAGGTCACAACCGCTCCATCAACAAAGAGAACTCCATTAGTGTCTGTTTCAATATCGGAAAAACCGGTCAAATCTAGAAATTTAATGCCACCTTCCAAAAAGTCGGGGGTGTAGTAAACGCCATCTTTAATGTGGTGAGCCATGATTTTTGAGAGCCATTCCTCGTCTTCACTCACTAGAGCGAGGACTTCGTCACCGAGTGCTTCAAATGCGTCATCTGTTGGCGCAAACACAGTAAGAGGACCACCTTTAGAGAGTTCGTCAACTAGATCACCGTTGAGACCTGATAAAAAATTGGTGAAATTACCATTTGATTCTAGGCACGAAAGAATGTCTGCAGGGGAGACGTCGGGACAAACATTATTTGCAGACAATCCCTGACTATCTGCCTCTAATTCGGCCTCTTCTTCAATTGCATCTCCTGCTTCGACTCCCCCTTTAATTGCAGAGCTTGACTCACTAGTTGTTGCCCCATCTGTTGAACCACCACACGCTGACAAAGTCAGTGCCGCTGCAACCGAAACAACCGCGATAGCCGTACGACGCATTGCTCGCATTCTTGCCCCTTACATTTCAGGGATTTGTTAATCAAACCCGCCGCGTAGTCCAAGTAACCAATAAACATGAGTTAAGTCAACTGTGACTCTAACACGAGAAGGGGCCAATGTGCCTTGATAACGTGGATGCCGTTTGTGAGGGAATATGGGTGGCTGGTAGGTGGCGCGGTCGACCCTTGATCTTACCGCTCGAGGTGTCCCAGCCTGAGAAACCCGGAACGTACGGCATGACCGTTTAACAAGAGTGCCCACGGAGTTAAATCCTTTGGAACACGGAGTTCACCGCCGCAACGATAATAAATGCACCATCACCACCATTTGAGCCGTTAGCAAAAGTAGTACTAAGAAGATTTCATAAACTGTTTATCAGAACTGAAGTGAAGAAAAAGTATTGGTGTTACTCATGTTACAAATGAGTCATTCAAAAGAAAAAATAATTAAAATCTTTTTGAAAAACGCTTGCGCGCCCATTTGCAATGGGTGTAGAAATAACCCACTGAGCCGCAAGGTAAAGGTCGGATAAGGATTTAACAGCTGGTCCGGGGAAGATCCGGAGACACCACATGCTGGTGGGGTCGGTTGTGAAGAGAGATCTGAAGGTGGAGGAACAACTGGCGAAGTGGCAACACGGAGCGAGCATCGCGGAACAGCAACGTATGCGAAGGCCCTGGGAAACCGGACAGTGAAAGCGCCACCTAAATGGAAGTCCCCTCGAACTCATACTTCGAGGGGACTTCCTTATTTATAGAGCAAAAACCAGACAAGTGAGCGTTGCCACGCCGACACATACCTCGTGTTATGTCACTCCAGCGTGATTTTGGGGAGAACCTTGTTAAGCCACTTCGGCAGATACCAATTGGAATTGCCCAGAAGTGTCATCAGCGAAGGCACTAGAACAAGGCGAACAATGAATGCATCGATGAGAACGGCGGCTGTGAGAGCGACACCAAAGAGCTTGATTGTGTCAATGGGAGTTGGGACGAATGAGATGAAAA
>JBIHZX010000048.1:0-11661 GCA_044240195.1 Candidatus Nanopelagicales bacterium
TACGTAACGAACCAGCTGAATCCGTGCCCTGTGCCAGTGGCGTTGCAAAAGACGCTAATGCTGCTGCAGCTCCTCCCGATGAACCTGCCGGGCTGTAATCCATGTTCCACGGGTTGAGCGTTTCGCCGTAAAGCAGGTTATCTGTCACGGTTGCACATCCAAATTCCGCCGTGTTTGTCCTAGCGAAGGGAATGGCGCCGGCATCAACTAGCCGTTGAACTGCGGGGTCTGACACTGTGGCAACGACATTGCGCATAACCAAACTGCCCATTGTGTGCGGATGCCCGGCCATTGGAGTTAGGTCCTTGATTGCAACAGGCACACCCTCAAGGCTTCGTGGGTTGCCGTCAGCAATCCGCTTGTCAGACTCGCGAGCTCTAGTACGCGCACCCTCGGCATCGATAAAAGTGAAGGGATTGATGATCTGCTGCACCTCAGCAGACCTGGCGAGAAATTCCTCGATGGCATCCGAAGCCTTAATCTCACCGTTGTGTAGTGCGTCTCGAAGACCTCGCGCTGTTAAGCCAGGAGCGTCCGAAGGTGGATCAGTCAACCTCAAACCCTGATGCACACCTTTAACCTCTCTATTTTTCACCCATCTGGGACCTTAATCCTATGTCATACAAATACGATTGTAAATGGATTTCATAACATCACGAGCGGGTTGGTTGCCTGTCCGATCTGCGCTCGGAGGCGCCAGCGATCGCAGCCATCACTTCATTGAGCGCATTCATCGAATGTCCGGAGACGAATGTGTCAACGTACGGCAGCGCTGCAGCCATCCCGCCGACGAGCGGCTGGTAGGAATCCGCGGCTTTACGCGGGTTGACCCAAATGATGTGGTGAGAGAGTCGGGAGAGTCGCGCCATATGCGTCGCGAGGATTTCTGGATCCTCAATCTCCCAACCGTCAGAAACAATTACCACTACCGCACCGCGGGCAATTCCTCGTCGACCGAAATCATCAATGAAGGTTTTTATCGATGAGCCGATGCGGGTGCCACCGGACCAGTCTGTTGCGGCATCTGCTGCTCTTTTATAAGCCACGTTAGTTTGCGAAGTGGCAAGCGGTCGGGTGAGTCTGGTCAGGTGGGTTGCGAAAACAAACGCTTCGGCACCCAATGCTTGCACCGCACCTCGCATCAGGTGCAAATAGATCCGTGCATAAGGCTCCATGGACCCCGAAACATCAGCTAACAACACGACCCGACGAGGTTTCGTTGTATGTGATCTCTTGATCAAGCGGATCGGATCTCCACCGGTTCGATGTGATGCTCGAAGGGTTGCTCGCAGATCAAGTTGGTTGCCCTTGCGCGCTCTCTGAGTTCGGGGGCGAGTTCGCAAAGGTGGAACTAGCGGCAATTGATCAACCAAGCGACGGATTAGTGCAAGTTCGTCGAGCGTTAATGTAGAAAAGTCGCGTTCATTGACCCGTTCCTGGGCGCTCATGGCTGCGAGAACACTAATTTCGCTTTCATCTTCGTGGTCACTAGTTGGCGGACCAGGAGTTTCGTTGGTTCCCCGGCGACTCGACTCGCTTTCCATTGACTTTTCAGATTCGCCTGGGCTTCGCTCCCCCGCAGGCACTCCCGACAGCGGCTCTAGGTTACTTAATTCGCTATGGAAATCCGTAAAGTCACTCATCCCATGAAAGGCTTGCTGGAAAACTCGATCAAACACTTCCGCTTGACTGTTGTCACTCAAGAGGGTCACCCTTGCCAACCAATACAGTTCATCAAGTTGCGTGGGTTGAGCTAATTCAATGACACTCGCGAATCTGACACTGCGCTCAGGTGTTACGGGGATTCCCGACTGGTGCAGCAGATGCCCGAATGCTGCACAAATCTGCGCTAAGGGTGAATCATCCACCAGCGATCCAGGCCAAACCTTGCTCCCGAGCCAGGTCCTGGTCGTCACGGTATTTCAACACCGATCCAAGGGTTTGGTCTGTGCTGCTGGCATCAAGTGCGCTCACCCCAAGAAGCATTGCCGCATTCACCCAATCAATTGCTTCGGCGACCCCTGGCGGCTTCTGCATGTCGAGAGTTCGAATGCGCGACACTGCTGCAGCAACCTGCTGGGCTAGATCCTTACTTGCCTTCGGCGCCCGCAATTTAACAATCTCTGTTGCATGTTCCAAGCTTGGGTAATCAATCCAGTGATACAAACAACGCCGCTTGAGTGCGTCGTGCAAATCTCGGGTTCGATTCGAAGTCAAAATAACGATAGGTTTTTGCTGCGCCGTCAGGGTGCCCAGCTCAGGAACACTAATGGTTGATTCGGCTAACATCTCAAACAGAAATGCTTCAAATTCCTCGTCCGCCCGATCCACTTCATCGATTAACAGCACGGCCGGGTTTGGCCCAACGTGTTCCAACGCTTGCAACAGGGGCCGTTCAATCAGGAACTCACGACTGAACAGTGAACTTTCCTCAATCGATTTTCCTTGGGACTCCGCCATTCGAATACTTAACAATTGCCGAGGGTAGTTCCATTCGTAAAGTGCCTCGGATGCATCAATCCCCTCAAAGCACTGCAACCGAATCAACGGAGTGTCCAGGAGTTGGGCGAGGGCTTTGGCGGCCTGGGTTTTGCCCACACCAGCTTCGCCTTCCAGGAGCAGGGGCTGGGGTAAACGGACCGCACAAAACAGCGCCGTTGCCAGCCCCAGATCAGCCAAATAGTCAACTTTCGCTAATTCTTGGACCATTTGCTGGGGTGACTCGATCGCACCTGCGGAACTCATAGGACACACGCTAGCGAGTCACCGGGAAATAACAATCGGCCCACTTCAACGATTGGAGATGAAGAATATGACCACACCCACGACAACAGCAGTGGCGAGGACCACCGGGACGACTCGCTTGAGAACTGGAGCACCCGCAGTTGCCAGTAGATTCACGCTGTCAGCGGTCTTGATCGGTGCTGGTGCTCCATCGGCTGCAGTGCCATCACCGATGGTAATCACTTGCTCGAGATTCCCAGCAAATTGATTGACCAATCGACCAGCGACATCTTGCATGACGCCCCTCCCAAACTGGGCTGCCTTACCCGTGATGGTCAATTCAGTGGTGACATCAACTCGAGTCACGCTAGTGCTCTCAGCAACCAGCGTGATAGCAACATGTGCCGTAGCCGTACCTGTTCCGCGTGATTCCTTGCCCGTGCCATCGATGATCGCAGTGTGGGTTGCGTCATCCTTACTTGTGAAGCGGGCTTCGCCGCCATAGACCATAGAGACTGGGCCTAATTTGACCTTAACGTTTCCCGAGAAGTCATCGCCATTGATGGACTCAAGAGTTGCACCGGGCATGCATGGAGCAATCTTCTCAACGTCAAGGATGGTTTTCCATGCCGTCTCGATATCAGTCGAGATAGTAAACGAATTTTCGAGCTCCACAGACTCTCCTCTGTTTAAATGCCACATTTGGTTTTTGGGATGCAATTTTTGGGTACAAAGATGGTTGCCCGCGGGGTCGCACTAAATATTGGTACTACGATTTGCGGTTTATTCCTCTAGTATTTCCAAGAACCGCGCCAGCCTATGGCCCCGGCCTGCCCCGTGCAATACCGATCCTGCAGGAAAGTCATTAACCTCGGTTTCCACAACCTTCGTCGCCAGGGTGCCAATCTCTGGCTCGGTCACTTCGGCATGGTGAACAATGGCTCACAGGGACCGATCATTATGGTGGAGCATGGTCGATTTAGGCAATTCTGCCGGTCTCGTTCTCGCTGCGGGCAGTGGCCAAAGATTCGGTGGGCCAAAAGCGCCATTCGTATTCGAAGGCGAACGCCTTGTTGATCGCGCTGTTCGCATTCTGCGAGAAGCCGGACTGACCAAAATCTTCGTGGTGCTCGGCGCTTGGGTTGGTGAAGTGCCGCAGGCAACAGTGATTGAAAATCCCGACTTTGCAAGCGGCATGGCTTCCAGTCTGCGCACAGGACTTGTCTTTCTCTCGACCGAAGAACCACAACTGGAACGAGTTGTTATCACTCTCGTGGATCACATTGGCCTGAGTACAGAAGCCATCACCGAAATTGCCAGTGCGCAGGGGGGCCTCATTCAATCAACCTACGAGGGTAAAATCGCCCACCCTGTCGTCATTGGCCGCGAACATTGGGCGGCACTGATAAGCGAGGTATCCGGTGATGTGGGAGCTAAAAATTACCTCACGAGAAATGACGCCACTCGGGTTGAGCTAGGGGAATTAGCAACCAATACCGACTTGGATCACCGACCGGCCTAACGCATCACGGTATTTCTTTTGCCCTGCGCTCCCATGAATACGGTGAGCAGTTGGACGGTATCTTCACCTTTATTAATCCCGTTGTAATTGGTCTTGACCGCTTGCATTATTGAACTGCCTGCTGGGAATTCCTTGGTAACGCCCGCTTCGTATTCAACGGTGTAGGTGCCGCTGAGTACATAAACAAATACGGGAACCGGGTGCAATTGCCAGCCCGTTTCTTGGCCCGGTTCAAGGGTTGTGATCGCACTGGACACCTGAGCAACACCCTTTTTGGGATAGACCAACTTCTGGTCAAGGACCGTGATCTCCTGATCAATCATGAGTTGCTGGGTTCCCGTAACTTCAACGGTGGTCGGCACATCAGATGAAGTGGCTGCCGGGTCACCCCCTCCACCACATGCGCTCACTAGAGTTCCTATCAGCGCTACTGCAATGAGTCCCCGTGCGGTCGGTCCACATTTTGATAACAACACGGTAACAACCTAACCCAGCTGAGGAGTTCTCGAGCAAAAATGGCTTTTTTACCAGGATTCCTCACCCCCTCGCGCAGCGTTCCGGTGACCCGCTGGCGCTCGGAATCACGCTGGAGTTCCAAGCCGAGCACCTTGGCGATTCTCATTTTCGGGTTGTGGATTTTCGGCACCGGCGAGGCACTTTTAATCATCGCTGATCTTGGGGTTGGCCCCTGGACCGTTTTCGCCCAAGGTCTCAATGTCAGAACAGGTCTAAATGTTGGAGTAACCACATTCATTATCAGCGTTGTTGTGCTTCTGGCCTGGATTCCACTGAAGGAACGCCCTGGACTTGGAACCATTGCCAACGCGATAGTGATAGCAACCGCACTTCAAGTGATGAGTACGATCTTGCCGCACCCAACAAACACAGTTGTAAAGTTCCTCGTTGTCATCGCTGGAATCGCCTGCGTGGGAATTGGCAGCGGGTTGTACCTCACCACCAATTTGGGACCGGGGCCGCGTGATGGCATGATGACCGGAATCCATTTTCGAACCGGATGGCCGGTTGCCCGAGTGCGATTGGGTATTGAAATTGGCGCCTTAACTATTGGCTGGTTCCTTGGCGGAGTCGTGGGAATTGGAACAGTTCTCTTTGCGGTGCTCGTGGGTCCCTTTGTTGCCTATGGACTAAAAGCGGTCGGCGTTCTTGCCGGAGCCAAAACGGTTATCGAGACTGATGAGGAACCAGAACTAGATGCCTAACGGCAAACATCTACCGATAAAAAAGTTGGGTGCTGCGAGTTAACAACTCGCAGCACCCATCTTATAAAGCCCACCAATTAATGGCGTGAATTATTTACGCAAGATCAAAGCGATCGAGCATCATGACCTTGTTCCAAGCGGAGACGAAGTCGCACACGAACTTGCCCTGTGCGTCATTGCCCGCGTAGACCTCGGCAATTGCGCGCAACTGGGAGTTTGAACCGAACACAAGGTCCACCCGGCTAGCCATCCAGGTAAGTTCACCGGTTGCACGGTCAGTACCCTCGAAAAGCTCGGCGCCATCAGTGTTTGCTGAGACCGGCTTCCACTTCGTTGACATGCTGGTTACGTTGATGAAGAAGTCGTTGGTCAACGCTTCTTTCTTGCCTGTGAAAACGCCAACCTGTGATCCATCAAAGTTCGCATTCATGGCCCGCATACCTGCCACGAGCACTGACATTTCTGGTGCACTGAGTGTGAGCAGATTTGCTTTATCAACGAGCAGCTTCTCTGCCGGACGTTCCAGTCCCTTGCCCAGGTAGTTGCGGAAGCCGTCAGCAACCGGCTCGAGGACCGAGAATGACTCGATGTCTGTCATTTCCTGGGTCGCGTCGGTTCGTCCTGGCGCGAAAGGAACCGTAACGCTTTCACCGGCGTTGCTAGCAGCTTTTTCAACTCCAACACAACCGGCAAGAACAATCAGGTCAGCCATCGAGACGGTCTTTGCGCCCTTGTTGAATTCACTGGCTATTCCTTCAAGTGCACCCAACACCTTGGAGAGTTGAGCTGGGTTATTGACCGCCCAATCACGCTGTGGTTCCAAGCGAATCCGGGCACCGTTCGCGCCACCTCTCTTGTCGGTTCCACGGAATGTTGATGCCGAAGCCCATGCGGTTGACACGAGTTCTGAAATACTCAATCCACTAGCCGACACCTTTGCCTTGAGTGCAGCAATGTCAGCTTCGTCGATCAAAGCACCCTGAACTGCGGGAACCGGATCCTGCCAAATTAAGATTTCGCTGGGAACTTCAGAGCCAACGTAACGGCTAATCGGTCCCAAATCTCGGTGGGTCAGTTTGAACCACGCTCTCGCGAAAGCGTCAGCCAACTCGGCAGGGTTTTCGTGGAAGTGACGTGAGATTTTTTCATAGATCGGATCAACCCGCATCGCCATATCTGCCGTGGTCATCATGGGTGCATGGCGCTTATTTGGGTTATGGGCGTCGGGGACATCTTCCGAACCGGCGCCGCCTGTTGGTATCCACTGCTGGGCACCGGCGGGGCTGTGGGTGAGCTCCCACTCGTGACCGAACAGGGTGTCAAAGTAGCTGTTGTCCCACGCGGTTGGCGTTGGTGTCCATGCGCCTTCGATACCACTTGAAATTGTGTACTCTCCATTGCCGGTTTCGAAGGTGCTGTTCCATCCCAGACCGACCTCTTGCAGTGGGGCGCCTTCAGGATCAACTCCGACGTATTTACCGGGATCTGCGGCGCCATGGGCTTTACCGAATGTGTGTCCACCCGCGACGAGGGCAACTGTTTCGTAGTCGTTCATTGCCATGCGAGCGAAAGTTTCGCGGATGTCTCTTCCCGATGCCATCGCATCAGCAACGCCGTTGGGACCTTCAGGGTTGACGTAGATCAAGCCCATCTGCACTGCGGCAAGGGGATTTTCTAACTCCCGATCACCGGTGTAACGGTTGTCTGCCAACCACTCATGCTCTGAACCCCAATAGGTTTCATCGGGCTGGAATACGTCAGCGCGACCGCCACCGAATCCAAATGTTTCAAAGCCCATTGACTCAAGGGCAACGTTTCCGGTCAAGATGAATAGATCAGCCCAGGAAAGATTCTTTCCGTACTTTTGCTTAACCGGCCACAGCAGGCGACGGGCTTTGTCCAGGTTTACGTTGTCGGGCCAGCTGTTCAATGGTGCGAAGCGCTGCATGCCGTTTCCGCCACCACCGCGACCGTCACTGGTGCGGTAGGTGCCGGCTGAATGCCATGCCATGCGAATAAAGAACGGGCCGTAGTGGCCGTAGTCTGCTGGCCACCATTCTTGGGAGTCTGTCATGACCTTGGTGAGGTCTGCTTTTACTTCAGCAAGATCCAGGGTTGCGAACGCTTTCGCGTAGTCGAAGTCTTCGCCCATCGGGTTGCCTGATGGTGGGTTTTGGTCGAGGACGCGCAGATTCAGCTGATTGGGCCACCAGTCATCGTTCTGGGTTCCGCCGACGCCTACTCCGTGAATTACTGGACATTGTGCTTCAGTGCTCATAAAAACCAATCCTTCTTCCCTAGGTTGCCTACATTCTGGCCCACAAATTGCCATAAGTCTAATGAATAAAACTTTGTATAGCATAATCTGTGGTTATGGACTTTGATCGCAGAAAATGGCACCCCACCTATCCCCAGCTTCGAGCTTTTGTCGCCGTGACCCAAGAGGGCAGTTTTGGTGCGGCTGCTAATGCGCTGGGAATCAGCCAGCCAGCGGTGAGTGTCCAAATCAGGGATATGGAGGCTGCACTTGGTTTTCCACTATTGCAGCGGGGATCTCGGGGTGTTGAACTGACCTCGGTGGGAGCCGGACTTATCCCATTCGCCCGACGCGCGCTTGAAGCCCTGACAGATTTCACCATGGCAGCAGCCCCGCACGGTGTTGACTCGGTCCTGCGCTTGGGTGCTATCCCAACACTCGCACCGTATCTATTGCCGAAGATAGTTGCGGGCTTGGGCAACAAGATCTCCCTGCAACTTTCGGAACAGCGCACGGATGTACTCGTCAATTCACTACGTGATCACTCAATCGACCTAGCCCTGCTGGCGCTCCCGATCACCAACTCCGATATTGAAACCATGGAGCTCTTTACCGACACATTCCACCTCGCAGTCCCGGTCGATCATCCTTGGGCCGGCGCAAATGGCGTAGACCTCGGAGACGTTAATGAATTTCCAGTCCTTTTAATTGAAGATGGTCACTGCCTGCGCGGGCAAGCAGAAGAGATCTGCGCCAACGCGAAGATCTCGAATACTTATGACGTTGGGGCGGCTGGCCTTGCCACGGTCTGTCAAATGGTGGCCGCGGGAAACGGAGTAACGCTTCTCCCTGAGTGTGCGGTTGAACTCGAGGCAAGAACTGGCACCGGCATTGCGATTGCACGGATCGCTGATCCTCAACCATTTCGGACTATTGGCTTAGCCTGGAGTAAAAATGCAGTCCAGAAGGAGAGGTTGCTTGAGCTCTCTGCGAGTATTAAACAATTACTTAAGCCGATCAACACCTCGAACGCCACATAAGGAATTAACGTGAATCCAGAAAATGAAAACCCTCAAACCGATTTCAAGGTACGGGAGTTACGCAAACTTCGTTTCTCGGCAACTCTACAAATTTTCGCAGCGATTTTTTTCGCTGGGGCAGCTTTCATAATTGGATCAGCCCAAGGATGGGGAATTATGTCCGCTGTCTTTATCGCGCTGGCAACCGCAAATATTGTCTTCTTCATTTTTGTTCGCAAAGCGATGAAGTCGCTCTCGACAAGTTAGTACGATCTATGAATTAAATGCGAGCAAGACGGCAGCACCAAGAGCCAACACCACGCCCACGCTCTGCACTCGATTCATCCGCTCCTTGATCACAACACGAGCAAGTAGAACCGTTGCTGCGGGGTAGAGCGAACCGAGAACGGCAACAACAGAGAACAACCCTCGCTGACTTGCCAGTTGAAAGAGGCAGTTTGCAGTCGAGTCAAGAACTCCCGTGATTAATGCAAGTTTCCAAGGAAAAGTTGACTTATCAAATGATCGCACAACCACCAGCACGAAAGTGATCATGATAATGGTGGAAAACCAGCGCCCCAAGGTTGCAACCCACACACCGGATTCAACGGGCGCCAGCCCAATTACGCTGAGATAAACACCACCGGCACAGCCAGATGCGATCGCAAACCCGATTGCCAAAATCGGTGTCTTTCCATGGTGGTGGGCCGACTCGCGACTCACCAGAACAACTGCAATTATCGCAAATCCAATTCCGACGAATGCATACGCCGATGGTTGATCTCCTCGAAACAACCCGACCAGAACTGGAACTGCGCAGCTCATCACCGCCGTAATGGGTGCGACCACTCCCATTTGCCCGCGGACCATTGCGGCGTAGAGCAAGGAAACCGCGGTCACGCCAGCCGACCCAGCGAGTAATGAGATACCGATCAGCTCGGTACTCAATGTTCCCGGAACAACAAAGATAGCTAGGAAAGTAATCGTAATGGCGCCTGCGGGATAAGACACAGCCAAAACTTGAGCTGTTCCCGCCCGCCTAGCGGCCAGACCACCGAAAAAGTCGGCTACACCCCACGACAGGCTAGAGAGAAGTGCGAGCAGCGCAGCCACGCGCACCTACCTTTCGGTAAATTGAAACCTCCAATTAATTAAACATGAACTGCTGCGGCCGAGTCCCCCGCGGCCATGTCCTTCTTAGAAACACGGACCAAAACCACCCAAATGATTCCAGCCACCGCCAAAATACCGGCACCCCACATGAACGCATCTACATAGCCTTCAACTTGCGCGTTGGCGTCAAATGGATCCACATTGTTTGCAATAACGTAGGCGGCCGTGGCACTAGTGGCAATCGTATTCAAAAATGCGATACCAATTGATCCACCAATTTGCTGACTGGTGTTCAAAACCGCTGATGCAACACCTGCATCATGATTTCCCACTGCGAACAGTGCCGTTGCCGATAGCGGGACGAAAATCAAACCCATGCCGAGACTAATAATGATGAGAGCTGGCAAGATATTTGGCCAGTAGGAACTTGCTGCACCCAATTGCGTTAAAAGCAACATTCCTGTGGTTGCCATGATGAATCCAGCGAAAGTGACGTAGCGCGGGCCAAATCGTGGGAGCAACTGACTTGCAATACCTGCGCTGACAATTACACCGGCCGAGAACGGAAGGAACAGCAACCCAGCCTTGAGTGGCGTGTAACCCAAAACAATTTGGAAGAAGTAGGTCAAGAAGAGGAACATAGCGAAAAGCCCAATTCCGACAAAGAAGCTAGCAAGATAGGCGCCGCCGCGATTTTGATTTTTAATAATTGCTAGCGGTAGCAATGGGTGGCTGGACCGATTCTCAATGATGAAGAACAGCACCAACAAAACAATGGATATGCCGATAAAGAACAGGGTGCTTCCACCCGTCCAACCTTCTGACTCAGCCTTGGTAATTCCGTACACCAGCGAAACGAGCCCCAGTGTCGCGGTGATCGCACCAGGGATGTCGTACTTTGTATCACCCGTTGCCCGACTTTCGCTCACATACGCGATTCCAAGAAACACTGCGATCAGTGCAATAGGAACGTTGACCAGAAGGGTCCAGTGCCATGAGGCGTATTCGGTGAGAACTCCACCCAGTACCAGTCCCAGCGCTGCACCAGCGCCAGAAAGGGCTCCATAAACACCGAACGCTTTTGCGCGTTCCTTTGAATCGGTAAACGTGACAGAGATCAAACTCAAAGCTGCGGGAGCAAGTAGCGCCGCAAAAACACCCTGCAACCCACGGGCGGCAAAAAGCATTTCTGCATTTACCGAAACGCCGCCGAGCGCGGAAGCGCCTGCAAAACCAATCAGCCCGACAATGAACATTCGCTTGCGCCCCTGGTAGTCGGCGATGCGCCCACCGAGGAGAAGGAGCCCACCGAATGCCAAGGTGTAAGCGGTGACTACCCATTGGCGGTCTGCGTCACTGATCCCGAGATCGGCCTGCATGCTAGGAAGAGCGATGTTCACAATTGAAGCATCGAGAACAACCATCAACTGGGCGATCGCGATCACGACCAGTGCGCGCCAACGGTTGGGGTCGGGTGCGAAGAGTTCAGGATTGTTGCCAAACGTGCCAGATTGTGTGGGTGGAGCTGTGCTCACGCATTTCCCCTTGTCAGAGATCACAGAAAGTGTGCACCAAGTGGTGCGCCGCAACTGTACTCATTAGTTGAGCTCTCAACCACCCGAGGGCGATCAAGGGCTCACTTGTTAATCTTCCACGGGCCAATCGCCCAGATGGAAATATATTTCGTTCCACGGGGCAAAGTGATCTTCTTTTTTACACTCCCGCTCGAATTCACGACGGGAAACCCACTCATCCCTTTTGCTGAAATAGGAAAGACCACAACATCTGCATTCCCTTGGTAGGTAA
>JBIHZX010000117.1:0-3346 GCA_044240195.1 Candidatus Nanopelagicales bacterium
GCGGGCAGGGTCCCGGTTCGCAAAATGACAATGGCATCACGCACTTTGCCCACTTGGTCGCCATTAGGGTCAAAAACCCCAATGCCATTAAGTCGGGCGAGGAAGACTCGCGGATTCGTGCTCACCTGCGCAGGGTACCGCTTAATGCTTGGATCAAAAAACCTGTTGGGCTGATTGCAGGTAGATGGGGTCAATGGTGTTGGCTGCACCTGTGGGAACAGCATCGCAAAGAGGGATCGACCGCGGTTCGGTGGACCTTGGTCTGCCTCCCAGAGGTGACCTGATTGCTCTAGCGGTAGCGATGGTGTTTATCGCGCTCAGCGGCCCCATGATCGCGGCAACGGCCGCACCGGTACTTGCGATTGCCTTTTGGCGCTGCCTGATCGGGAGCGGTCTTACCGGATTGTGGGTGGGTCTAAGAGAGCGAGAATCATTTCGATCCATGACCCGCCGAGAGTGGCGACTCACCACGATGTCCGGGGTATTCCTGGGCCTTCATTTTGCTACCTGGATTCCTTCCCTCGTCTTCACATCAGTTGCCGCTTCAACAGCGCTGGTTGCAACCCAACCAATCTGGGCCGCATTCATCGCCAGAGCTCGAGGGGTGCGGATCAGTCGCGGTTCGTGGATTGGAATTTGGATTGCACTATCGGGCGTATTGGTATTGACGGGTATTGATATTCAAATCGATACCAGACATCTCATTGGCGATGCACTTGCTTTGGCGGGTGCAATTCTTGCGGCAGCCTACGTCTCGGTTGGTGCTGAAGTGCGAAAGAGTGTGCCCACTGCAACCATGACGTTCCCGCTGTATGGAATTGCAGCGTTAACCATCCTGCCACTCATGTTTGTTTTTCAACAAGATCTGATCGGTTTTGGTCTCGATGCGTGGCTCATGATTCTTGCGATCACCTTAGGCGCGCAGTTGCTGGGTCACACGTTAATGAACAAAGTATTAGCGAACTCATCGGCAACATTCGTTTCACTTGCAATTTTATTTGAAATGCCAGGGGCGGCCTTGGCTGCAGCCATTTGGTTGGGGCAAACCCCACCGGTCGCGATCTACCCGGCGGCGGCATTGATTATTGCCGGGGTCGTCCTCGTGATTAGGTCAAATCCGAAGAGTGAGATCCCGATGGAGACATCACCTATATAAGTCAGACGACCCCGCCACGGCCCTAAGGTGTGCCGTTGGTGACAAGGGGGAACCCCGGCTTTCTCGGCAGAAGTATCGGTGTGACCTAACCCTCAAAGTTCTCGTGAGCGAGATAAATAGGTGTGCGCTAATGTTCATGCATGTCAAATACGGAACGAGAATTGCGCCCCCGACGATCCAATCTAGCGGTACCGGGTAGCAGCGAAAAAATGCTCGACAAGGCGCGCACCCTCCCCGTGGACCAGGTTTTCATGGATATCGAAGATGCCGTGGCGCCCTTAGCCAAGCCACAAGCCCGCAAGAACATCGTTAATGCACTCAATGAGGGCGGATACGACGGCAAGATTCGTTCAGTTCGCGTCAATGACTGGACGACCCAGTGGACGTACGCCGACGTCATTGAAGTTGTTGAGGGCGCGGGCGCCAACCTTGATGCAATCATGTTGCCTAAGGTTCAGACTGCTGACCAGATAATTGCCCTCGACCTACTTCTCACCCAACTAGAAAAATCGAATGGTCTGGAAGTGGGGCGGATCGGGATCGAAGCCCAAATTGAAAATGCACTCGGGCTCATCAACGTCGATGCAATTGCCCAAGCGAGCCCTCGCGTTGAAACCATCATTTTCGGTCCAGCCGACTTTATGGCGAGTATCAACATGAAATCACTCGTCGTGGGTGAGCAACCTCCCGGCTATGACACCGGTGACGCTTACCACTACATCTTGATGCGAATCCTGATGGCAGCCCGTGCCTACAACAAGCAGGCAATTGATGGCCCGTACCTGCAGATCAAAGATGTTGAGGGATTCCGTCGCGTTGCAGCCCGTTCCGCAGCGCTTGGATTCGACGGCAAGTGGGCCCTGCACCCGGGCCAAGTCGATGCCGCCAATGAAATTTACTCACCGGATCAGTCGGACTACGACCACGCCGAAATGATCCTCGATGCATATGAATACTTCACCTCGGCCAGTGGTGGAGCAAAAGGTGCAGCGATGCTCGGAGATGAAATGATTGACGAGGCATCTCGCAAAATGGCTTTGGTAATGGCAGCCAAGGGTAGGGCGGCCGGCCTTACTCGTACACAACAATTCACAGTACCCGAATAACTGAACCCGAATAAAGGACAATCATGGCACGCTTGGCATACACCGAGGGACTAACTGACATTCAGAAAGAGATTTTGAGTGCGGTCCACGACTTCGTTAATAACGAGATTATTCCGGTTGCTAACCAGCTTGAGCACGCCGATGAGTACCCACAGGCCATTGTTGATGGTCTCAAGGAACTCGGCGTCTTTGGATTGATGATCCCCGAAGAGTACGGCGGCCTCGGCGAGTCACTGCTGACCTATTCCCTCGTTGTCGAAGAGATTGCACGTGGCTGGATGCCGGTCAGTGGCGTCATTAACACTCACTTCATCGTTGCCTACATGTTGATGCACCACGGAACGGCCGAGCAAAAAGAAAAATACCTCCCACGTATGGCGACCGGCGAAGTGCGCGGAGCTTTCAGCATGAGCGAGCCCAACTGTGGGTCTGACGTTTCCGCGATCACTTCGAAAGCAGTGAAAAACGCCGATGGTTACTCACTAACAGGTCAAAAGATGTGGCTGACAAACGGCGGTTCCTCGACACTCGTAGCTGTATTGGTGCGAACCGATGACGCTGCTCCGGCTGACTCCAGTGTGTACAAGCGCATGTCAACCTTCCTTATCGAGAAGACACCGGGCTTTGGTGAGGTGCGTCCGGGAGTCACGATTCCTGGCAAGATTGAAAAAATGGGCTACAAAGGGGTAGACACCACCGAATTGATCATGGACAACCTTCAGCTTTCTAACGACGACCTACTTGGCGGGGAACCCGGCAAGGGCTTCTACCAGATGATGGATGGCGTTGAAGTTGGTCGCGTTAACGTTGCGGCCCGCGCTTGCGGTCTCGCCCTCCGCGCATTTGAATTGGGAATCGAGTACGCGCAAATGCGCGAGACATTTGGCAAGCCAATTATTGAGCACCAGGCTGTGTCATTCCGCCTGGCCGACATGGCAACAAAAGTGGAGGCCGCCCATCAAATGATGGTTATGGCTGCAAAGCTCAAGGACAGTGGTGCTCGCAATGACCTCGAGTCCGGGATGGCCAAATACATAGCCAGTGAGTACTGCAAGGAAGTAGTGGAAGACTCCTTCCGCATCCA
>JBIHZX010000049.1:0-11300 GCA_044240195.1 Candidatus Nanopelagicales bacterium
GCCTGAACCAGTTCATCAATTTCCCCGTCCAGCACCGCTCCGGTGTTACCCGTTTCCTCATTGGTCCGCAGATCCTTCACCATTTGATACGGATGAAGGACATATGAGCGCATCTGGTTGCCCCATGAGCCACCGGAGTCATCTTTGAGGGCGTCCATCTTGGCCCGCTCAGCCTGTCGCTGATTTGCCAGAAGTTTTGCTTGAAGCACGACCATTGCTGTTGCCTTGTTCTGTATTTGCGAGCGTTCATTCTGACAGGACACCACTATTCCGGTGGGAATATGAGTGAGTCGCACCGCCGAGTCGGTTGTGTTCACACCTTGCCCGCCCGGACCACTTGACCGGTACACATCAACGCGTAAATCGTCGTCGGGAATGTCAACACTTTCGGCCTGTTCCAAAACAGGGATTACTTCAACGTCAGCGAATGAGGTTTGTCGCCTGCTTTGATTGTCAAATGGTGAGATGCGCACCAGCCGGTGGGTGCCTTGCTCAACCGAAAGTGTTCCGTAGGCATATGGTGCTTTAACGGCAAAAGTGGCGGACTTGATTCCAGCCTCTTCAGCGTATGAGGTGTCATAGACCTCATAGGTCCAGCCGTGACGCTCGCAATACCGGACATACATGCGCAGCAGCATTTCGGCCCAGTCCGCTGCGTCAACTCCACCTGCACCGGATCGAATGGTGATCAGTGCTTCACGTTCGTCGTATTCACCAGAGAGAAGTGTGCGAATCTCAAGTTCACTCACGACCCCTTCAAGGGCCTTCAGCTCTTTCATTGCTTCGTCGATGGACTCTTGGTCGCCGGCATCTTCAGCCAATTCAAAAAGCACCGGGAGATCCGCGTTTCTCCCCTGCACCGTTTCAAACTTGCGCAACTCACCCTGAATGGTGGACAACTTCGAAGTCACTCTCTGCGCATTCGCCTGGTCATCCCACAAATTAGGGACGGATGCCTCAGCCTCTAATTCGGTGATTTTTTCCATCATGCGGGGCACATCAAGCACCGTGCCAATACTGCTCACTTTGGTTGCTAATTCGTTCAGGCGTTCCTGAACCTCAAGTGATGGCACGACCCAACTTTACGAGTTAAGCGCCAGCGTGAGGCTTATGGGGCGTAATCCAACCTCGCGAAGGCACTGGCCGTGACGGGATCAAAAGGCAAGGAGTCAAAGAATGTGAGCCGCAATGGTGCGTTAAGGGTGACCAGGACGGACTTGCCGTCGGGTTCGATTTCAATATTTGTGAGGGCAATTTCTGAATCAGCCGTCATGGCGACCGCATGGGTTTTGGCAATGTCGAGTACTTGAGCCGAGTTGAGTTTTGTGGCTTGACCCGCTCCGGTTCGGTAGTACTGCTCGATGTCGATCCCCTGGGCCCCCGCGAGCGCGATCGAGTCGGCGATTGATTGCAATTCGCGTTGTTGAATGAAGGCGCTGGCGCTGTCTGTTATTACCGCGAGTGCGAGAAGACACACACCGATCATTCCGATTCCCAGCAACATGATGCTGCCCTCTTCACTTTTCACGATGACCCAGCTTCACGGTATTGATCAACGAGAAGAGTGGCTTTGGCGGTGATGGGCATAGTGATTGGATCTGTTGAACCCCAGCGCGGCACAAATGGCAAGGGGACCTGGGTGCTCACTTCTATTGAGACACTCCCACCCGGAGTGAGACAGGAGATGTGATCGCACGTGATTGCAATCTTTGGATCTGACTCGCTGAGCCCGTAGTCAGCAAATGCTTGATTCGCAGCGATGCTTGCTCTTTGATTTCCTGATGAATTACTGGTGCTGGTGACGAATGCTCTTGCACCTTCCCTTGCAGCTTGGTGGGATGCGAATTGAGCAGCATTAAGGGTCAGTACCGTGATTGCTATGTAGATGAGTGGCAAAATAATGGCGACACCTACCACGATGAATTCAATCGAGGCGCTGCCCCGATCAGACTCACTCGGCGAGCGCATGACCCGTGAGTTTCATCGAGGTTGGTCCATAAAAACCCAGTAGTGGCAGTTCTGTTTCCACCACTACGGAGAACATGTCATTTGCTCCTTCGGTGACTCGAGATGCAATTATGCTTTGCACGGCAGTTCCTGCGATATTGCTTTCCAAGATGGATCTGGTGCGTGACTCCGCCCGAGCCAAATCACCGTCCACCAATGCTGCGACGCGTGCACCCTCAATCGCAGCGCTTGTAATCACGGTTCTTACGTGAATTGCCAGCATCAATTGCAGAACCGCAAGTGCCACCAACATGAGCAATGGGGCAACGAGGGCAAATTCAACACTTGCATTTCCGCGATCAGAAGTGAATCGATCACGGAAATTATGCGGAAACACTCGAGATCGCACGGTCCAGGATTCCCGTGAGCTGGTCATCAGCGATCAGCCAGATTGCCGTGACTAGTCCTGCGGTCATAACAGCAACGAGTACCCACCCCGGGACATCTCCACGTTCATTTGCCAATTTAGTAAACAGCTTGCCCAATAACAGTTCGATTTTCATTTCGTACCTTTCGTTGTGTAGTAATCGATTTTTAGGGAACAAGAACTTCGAGTCCGCGCATTGCAGGAAATAGCGCAATCACAATCACGGTGGGCAGGATGAAAAACACGACGGGAACCAACATGACAACGTCTTTCTTTCCGGCCAACTCAATTAGGTGCTGTCGCTGCTCATTCCGCGTATCCGCTGCCTGAGCGCGAAGCACCCCGCTCAACGGTGTGCCGCGTTCAATTGCGATCACCAAGCCTGCGACAAACCGTTCAACGCAACGTGATCCAGTTCGATCAGACATTGCTTGCAGTGCGTCGGTGAAGGAGCTCCCCGCTTTAATTTCTGCAACACACGTTTGAAGTTCATGTGCCAAATCTCCGCTACCCAGGTGTGCAATACGCGTCAATGCGGCCAGGGAAGTCTCCCCCGCCGTGACGGAGAAGGCGAGCAGTTCTGCTAGATCAGGGAACTGCGCATCAATTCTCTGTACCCGCTTGTTTCCCAGTCCAGATATATGTCGCTCATGCACAAGGAAACCGATCCCGATTCCGATAGCCGCGGTTAACCCAATGATTATGGGATTCGATCCACGGGCAATCGACCACATGCCAATCGCAATCCCGGCAATGAGGCCAATTGCCGCCCAAGAAATTTGTTCCCAGCGAAAGCGCGCCAGATCTGCGTTGCGATCCCCCGTGGTTTTACCTGCTTTGCGCAATCTCTCCATTAATTTGTCGGCGTTACCAAACCGGGAGATCCACTCTGAGTTGGGACGAATAAATTCACGTAAGGACGCCAGTGCTCCCGACCTGCTTTCACTGGGCATGAGCACATTGAGTTGCGGAATGCTGCCCTGGGTTGCACGGATCACGCGCGCCGAAATAGTCATTGGGGTCAGGGAGCGGTAGCGGGTGATTGCAATGAGTACGCCACTTGCCGCCATGAGTCCAAGGAGCGAGCCGATAATTGAGGCACTCATGCGGGCACCTCAAAGACAACTCTCGATTGCTTGGGCAATTCGCCAATGCGCAACATGATTCGATAAGCAATGAATGAGACTGCGGCTGCGCCCAGCAGAACTATCGCTCCCATTCCGGTGCGAAATGCGGCAACCGCATCAGGTCTGGTGCACAGCATGGCCAAGGTAAGCCAGGGGGCAGCGATCGACATGCGAGCGGCGGAAATCGTCCAACTTTGTCTTGCTTCAATATCTCCGCGTGTGATTGCATCACTGCGCAGCAGAGCGCTCAGCGTGCGCAAAACCTGCCCGAGGTCTGTTCCACCCACTTCATAGGCGATCCGCAGGGCAGAAACAACTCGATCAGCAACAGGGTCGCCTAACCGTTCCTGCAAGGCATTCAGAGCCTGACCAAATGAACCCGTTGAACGGTAGTAATCGCAGAAGTGCGCGAACGCGTATCTCAGCGACGCGGGTCCGTTTATTGCCAAATCGGCTACGGCTTCGGGCAGAGACATTCCTGCTCGCACCGAGGAGGCCAGCGAGTCAACCGCGTCGGGCCAACTTGTGCGCAAAGCTTTCGACCTCACCTTTACCCGGCGCTTGAGGCTGAAGATCGGGATGAAGGTTGCTCCAACAGCGGCCATTAAGGCAACCATCGGGATTGACGTAATGATGAGCGCAACTGAACCCGTGACCAGTGCCGCAATACCCATGCTTGTGTAAACGGTTCCCGCAGTCACATTGGGCAACCCCGCAGCTTTGACCAATTTTCCCGTGTAACTTTCCTTGCGCGCCCGCACAGGTCGCCTACCGCCCAATGACAGGAATATGAGTAACACCCCAATTCCTGCTGCCAACCCGATTACGGCGCCCATCAGGCAACACCGTGAAGTGACTTCTGCGCATACAAGATGTTGGTCAGATCAAATCCGTGCGCGATAAATCTCTCTGGGTGCGGCGGGTAGCCACCCTTTCGCGCCAGACCAGCTCCCTCGTCTTTGAAAATTGTGCTCATCTCCACAATATTGTTTTCAACTCGACCAGTGAGACCAGAAATTTCGGTGATGCGTCTTTGACCACTGGGATCAGTAGCGGCGTGGATTACCAAATCAACCGCTCCCGCCACGGTTGGCACGACAAAGTCCCCGGGAATATTTGCTCCCGCAAGGAGAGGAAGTGTGCAGAGTTTGGTGACCGCTTCACGGGCACTGTTCGCGTGCAATGTTGATAGTGAAGGCATACCCGAGTTCATAGCGATGAGGAGGTCAAGGGATTCGCCTTGGCGAACCTCACCAACAATTAGACGAGTGGGTCGCATTCGCAGTGCTTCACGGACAAGGCGGCGCAGCGGGATTTCACCGGTTCCTTCCAGACTGGCATCACGTGTTTGCATGGCGATCCAGTCTGGGTGGTCAATATGAATTTCAAAAACTTCTTCGCAACTAATGATGCGTTCGTGGTGTGGAACACAACCAAGGAGTGCGTTGAGCAATGTGGTTTTCCCCGCCTGCGTACCACCGGCCACCACAATATTGAGACCGCATTTAACCGCGGCGTCAAGAAAAGTGGCTGCTTGCTGATCGAGAGTTCCCAGACTTACAAGGTCAAAAATAGTTTTAGGGCGAACGATGAAGCGCCGAATATTTACCGACCAATGTTTTTGGGTTATCTCAGGGATAACCACGTGCAACCGACTACCGTCAGAGAGAACCGCGTCGACAAAGGGTTGAGACAGATCAAGACGGCGCCCCGAAGTTCGAAGCATCCGTTCAACCAGTTCACGTACCTGATCGGGAACCAAAATGACTCCGGTCAGTTCACTTCGCCCGCCTCGAGCTATGAAGACGCGACTGGGTTCATTGATCCAAATTTCTTCAACCGTTGGGTCATCGAAAAACTTTTGTAGTGGGCCGTAACCAGAGATTTGATGGTGTATTTCAATTACTAATGCAGGCACGTCGATGATTGATCCACCCGCAAACAGATCAGAAACACTCTCCTGAATCAGGTGAAGTACCTGGGAGCTATCAATCACCGGGTCAAGATCAAGGGTTCGAATCTGCTCGCGAACCCGTGACTCAATGATGCGTGATTCCATGGTTACCCCTTTTGCTTGCGAGCAATCAGGGTAAGCCGAATTAAGACATTAAATGAAGTAGTGATTTGCCTGCTGTGGATAACTCAATTACAGCAGGAAACGATCCCAGGCGGCCTTGACGAACTCGGGGTGCTCTGACTGAGCCATGTGACCCGTGTCAGGGAGTACCACGACGTGAGCGTTGGGAAAATGCTTCGTGAAGCGATGTGCATTCTTAGCGCTCACCAGCACGTCATCCCGGCCATAAATTCCCAGGGTGGGAACCGTGACTCGCTCAGCGAGTTTCCACGGACGGTTGGGGCCGATCAGATCGCTATTCGTTGCGAACAGACCGCGAAGTGATCGAAGGAAAGCGTCGGCGTTGTAGGTGAGATGGTCTCGTTCTCTTAATTCCGCGGCCGCTTCAGCCATTCGGATTTGTGAAAACTGGTCAGGTCGGGCGGTGCAACCATCCACTGTTGCCTGAACGCGATCTTCGGCGGGCATCTGAAAAAATTTAGGGATTAATTTCTCGCCCACGCCCGGTAAAGCAATTGCCGGCAAATGGACATTGCCCTTTGTCGCATAAAGACTCGGAAATGCTGGTGAAATCAGGGTCATGGAGCGCACCAGTTCAGGTTTGCGAGCAGCCAGTTGCAGTGCGACGGCGCCACCCAGAGAGTTTCCGAAAAGATCAACGGGCCCAAGATCCTTATCCATAATGAATTCAGCGACGGCCCGGGCATGACCAGAAGGTGTGTAATCACCGTCACGCGGGGGTGGTGACATACCGAACCCGGGAAGATCAATCGCGTATCCGGTGATTTGCGACTCAAGGGCGAGCATCAAATCTGTCCAGTTAAGTGAAGAGCCACCAAGCCCGTGGAGAAAAACACCCACTCGATCAGGGGAAGTGTCTGAAGTTCGTGTACTTCGATAGGAAATCGTTCGCTTGGCGAGAAACTCGATATTGCGCGGGTAAGCGTGCGGGGCCTCAACACGTGGGGAAATAGGGGAAAGCATGCCTAAAGCGTACGCGATAAATAAATCCCAATGCAAAGTAGACTGACTCCATGGTTGCAGGGGCATCGGTTGAGGAGTCTGTTTCGCGCACTGCGCGCCTTCCTAAATCACAGCGCCGGGATCAACTCGTGGACGTTGCCCGTTCGGTCTTCGTGGAGCAGGGGTACCACGCCGCCAGCATGGAAATCATTGCCGAGACCGCCGGCGTATCAAAGCCACTTCTCTACCAGCATTTCCCCAGCAAGTTGGACCTCTATTTGGCATTACTTGATGCTGGAATCGACGATCTACTCGCCAAATCAGATGCCTCATTGCGCGATATCACCGACAATAAATTGCGCGTGATCGCAACCATACAAACCTACTTTGAATTCGTTGACGACCCCCAAGACGCCTACCGACTCGTCTTTGAATCAGACCTCACTAACGAACCGCAAGTCCGGGCGCGCTTGGAACGACTTGAACGCGAAGTAATTAAACGTATTGCCGCCGTGATCAAGGCAGACACCGGCCTCAGCGAAAGTCAAGCAACCCTTCTCGGCGCCGGGCTGCACGGCATGGCCCAAGTTGCCGCTACGAATTGGCTGCGGGATCCAACCATTCCCAGAGAAGACGCCGCAGAGTTAGTGGCAATGCTCTCCTGGCGCGGTATCAGAGGATTCCCGCTTTCGCATCCGCCCGCACAGTCAAACATCTAACAACCAACAGCTAAGAAAGGTACATCATGGACGTCAACATTGGAGTTCAACACATTGCGCGCGACATCTCACTTGAGACTGAGGAAAGCGCCGAAGCAATCACCGCTAAGGCAACAGAGGCAATTAACTCGGGTTCGCTTTTGAGTTTGACCGACACAAAAGGTCGAGTCGTACTCGTTCCCGGCAGCAAAATTGCTTACATTGATTTGGGTCCGGCAGCCGGCCGTCGCGTTGGGTTTGGCAAATAGTTTTAGGCAGCCAAACCAAGATCGGCCATGCGCCGTGAATGGCTGTCAGTTAGTCGCGCCAACATGCGGCCAATTTCAGCTAGATCAGCGCCTGGCCGGTCTACCCCACCAATAATGAGTGCGGCCAATGCATCACGTTCTGCGGCAACCCGCTGCGCTTGGGACAAGGCTTCACCGACAAGCCGGCGTCCCCATAGTGCTAAACGCCCTGCAACTTTAGGGTCCTCTTCGATTGCTGCGCGTATTCGCTCAACAACATAAGCCGCCTGGGTGAGGTCATCGCACACTTCTAGGACCAACTCACGGGTTCGCGGATCGACATAGGAAGAAATCTCTCGATAGAAATCAAGTGCGATTCCATCACCCACAAAAGCTTTCATCAGACCTTCAAGCCAGTCGGTTGGTTTGGTCTTGGCATGGAATTCTTCCAAGGTTTGCTGGAAAGGTTCCATGGCGATTTCAGGATCGGCGCCCAGTTCCACAAGTCGATTGCGCAATAAAATGAAATGCCTGAATTCGGTCGTGGCCAACTCCCCCATGGACGCTTTGTCAGCAAATGATGGCGCCAAAATACTGTCCGCAGCCATTCGCTCAAATGCGGTCAGCTCACTCACGGCCAGCACCGCGAGGAGGTCGACTACCGCCGCCCGGTATTGGGGGTCATTGGCTAACTCTTGCTCAATCGACTCCTGGGACATCGGCCTGAATCAACTCCGCTCGCATGTGGGTGGCGCACTTGCCTAGGGCTAGCCAAGCACCATAAGGGTATCGGGGTACCATAAAACCATTGAGCCACTCGCTCATGATCCCCGAAGCGGGCAGTTTCCCGCCTCATTAACACTGGAGTTCTTCTGTCAACCACGATCGAAAGTCTGCCGGAAAATCCGGCTGAATATACGCCGGCCCAGCCCAAATCATTTGCTGAACTAGGCGCACACCCAAAAATTGTTTCTGCACTCTCGGCAAAAGGCATTGACTTTGCTTTCCCGATTCAGGAAATGTGTATGTCGATGGCCCTCGATGGCCGCGACATTATTGGCCAAGCTAAAACCGGAACAGGTAAAACACTTGGCTTCGGCGTTCCACTACTACAACGAATGAGTATTCCTGGTGGTTCAACACCACAGGCACTCGTTGTCTGCCCAACCCGCGAACTCGCTTCACAGGTTGCATCCGATCTCACAATTGCCGGCAAGGATCTCGGTGTTCGTGTCCTCGCTGTGTACGGAGGTCGCGCAATTGAACCTCAGATTGATGCACTCAAATCCGGCATTGATGTAGTTGTCGGTACCCCCGGTCGAATCTTGGATCTCTCAAACCGCAGGGACCTTGATCTGAGCAGTGTTCGCGTTCTCGTCATGGATGAAGCTGACGAAATGCTCGACATGGGTTTCCTCCCTGACGTTGAGCGCATTGTTGCCATGCTCCCGACCGAGCGTCAAACCATGTTGTTCTCAGCCACGATGCCAGGACAGATTGTGAACTTGGCTCGCCGGTACATGACTCAGCCGACCCACATCCGTGCAAGTGATCCACATGATGAAAGTGCAACCGTTGACTCCATTGAGCAGCATGTTTGGCGCGCTCACCCAATGGACAAGATCGAACTCGTTGCCAAGATCATGCAGGCAGAGGGCCGCGGACTCGTCATGATTTTCACTCGAACAAAAAGAAAAGCACAGAAGATTTACGATGAACTGACCGAACGAGGCTTTGCCGTGGGAACCGTCCACGGTGACCTTGGTCAAGGCGCCCGTGAGCAAGCACTTCGCGCTTTTCGTGGTGGCAAAATTGATATTCTCGTGGCAACCGATGTTGCTGCCCGTGGAATTGACGTCGAAGGCGTGACCCACGTTATTAACTTCGAATGCCCAGAGGATGAAAAGGCTTATCTGCATCGCGTTGGTCGCACAGGTCGCGCCGGTAACTCAGGTGTTGCGGTGACCCTCGTTGACTGGGAAGACGTTGCCCGCTGGCAAATGATCGACCGCGCCCTCAAACTTCCTTTCAAAGATCCCCTTGAAACTTACTCAACGAGTGATCACGTGTACACCGGTCTTGGAATTCCTCGTGATGCAACAGGCCGCTTGGCCAAGGGCGATCAAACCCGCGCGGGGCTTGGCGCTGAAACCCTGGAAGATCTGGGCGGTAAGTCACCTCAGCAAAAGCCACCTGCTCGCAAGCCTTCAAACTCGCGATCAGGCAATAAGCCAAGCACCTCTTCCGGCAATAGTTCGAGCAGTGGCTCGGCTAAGAAATCACCGGCGAACAAGCCAGAAACTGATGCGCCTAAAAAGGCCGCGGCCGGCAAGAGCCGCGAGCGTCGCCGGACTCGTAGCGGTGACGGAAACTAGTTTCACACTCGAGATTGCGCGCACTCCCGAGTGCGCGCGCTTGGCACGTGAAGCGATCCTTGAGGCCCTGCCCGAAAGTGAAAGCCGTGACTCCCTCGAGGCAATTGCATCAGAGTTGGTGACTAACGCCTATGTTCATGGAACCGGCCCGATCACTATGACGGTTGCGCTTAACGGGAATGAATTGCACATTGACGTCACCAATCACGTGCAGGAATCAGGAATCAAACTTATCGCCGGCAATGTCTCTTCCGACTCTGATCATGGTCGAGGATTAGCGCTCGTAGAACTATTGGCCCAATCATGGGAATACTCCGTGAAGAACTCAGTATTTACTGAGCTTACTGAACTTACGGTTAGCGCAAGCATTACTGCGTGATGTAGGTCGCCCACAGCAATAGCCCAGTGAAGAGTGTGACTCCCGCGGTAAACCAGCCCAGTCGAGTGACATTGACATTAGGTAATTCCTCGCGGAACACGGTCATGAGGATAGCGCCACCCAAAAAGGCCGTTGGGATTGCGACAAAGAGTTCATTGGGTGGTGGCACAACGTAGGCCAAAACCAGCCCGGCAAATAGGAATGCCGTGAGCACCCATCGGTCAGATCGAGCGAAATGCTCTGGGTGAGCACGCGCAAGTCCCCTGTCCGTCAGAATAAAGTGCAGTGACATAACTATCGCAAAGAGGATCGCAAAATCGGGGCCGATCTCAATTCTCTCTGGTGTCGTATAGGAAAAAATGAAACTTAAAATGCCAACCGTGATGAGATGGGTGCGATAAAGAATCTCTGACCCATTCCCCAACTCCTCGGCTTTTGCATCAAATGCATAAAACACAACAAGGCCGATCAATGCCACGAAAAACAGTGAAGATTGGATAAATAAATCAGGAACTGCTTCTGCTACTGACACATTGGCAAAAGCACGTTCCCCATCAGCCAACTCAGGTAGCAGGTGAACAAACACGTATGCAACTGCAACACCACCGGAAAATGATGCGATGGATACCTGTCGAGTCTTGGGACTGTTCAGCAACCTACTGTCAAGAATGGCCGGAGCGAAGACGTGCGTCAGCGCCACGAAAACTGTCAGCCCAATTGCGAGAAGCCACAGTTCGGGGTTTTCGGTAAATTCCATTGGACTTGTTAACTCCCGAAGTAATCAGCACTACTTCTTTATCTTGTAGTCCTCGAGCAACCGTCGACCGATAATCATCCTTTGAATGTCAGCGGTACCCTCCCCAATCAACAGCATTGGTGCTTCCCGGTAGAGGCGCTCAATTTCGTATTCCTTTGAATACCCGTAACCACCGTGGATGCGGAAGGAGTCTTCCACTACTTCCTTGCAGTACTCACTGGCTATGTATTTGGCCATCCCGGACTCGAGGTCATTGCGAGCACCACTGTCCTTGAGCTTTGCAGCCATAACCATCATTTGAT
>JBIHZX010000118.1:0-3212 GCA_044240195.1 Candidatus Nanopelagicales bacterium
TGAGCGGTTGTTCACGCAACGGCACGGACGCTAGTACGGTTGGTTTCGTGAGAATCGCCATGATGGGAACCCGCGGTGTCCCAGCACTCTATGGCGGATTCGAAACAGCGGTGGAAGAAATTGGGTCCCGCCTAGCCCAACGCGGCTACGAAGTCACCGTTTATTGCCGCAATCCGGGTCAGAAAATCACGCAATACAAAGGTATGACGTTGGTGAACCTGCCTGCAATCCATCACCGAATGGCCGAAACCTTGAGTCACACCTCCCTCAGCGCGGTCCACGCAATTGTGAAGGATCACCCCGATGCCGTTCTGTTAATGAACGCTGGCAATGCGCCGTTTTTAGGACCCCTTCGGTTAGCAAAGATCCCTACCGCAATTCACCTAGACGGCTTGGAATCCCGACGGGAGAAATGGCGCGGACTGGGTGCTCGTTACTACCGGTGGGCCGAAAAATCAGCCGTAAAAAATGGCGCCTACATAATTTCTGATGCCCAAGCGATCGCAGCACATGTGCAGAATCAGTATGGTCGCGATAGTGAAGTGATTGCCTATGGAGCTGAAGTGATCAACCCACCCAGTGATCGACTGGCTGAAGTGAATCTCAGCGCCGGTGAATACCACTTAATTGTTGCCCGCTTGGAACCGGAGAACCACGTACTTGAATCCGTTGTCGGCTACACGCAGAGCAAGGAAAGCAAACCACTGATTGTTGTTGGCTCTGCGCCATACAGTGATTGGTATATCGACGCACTAAAGAAAGCTGCCGATTCTCGTACGAGGTTTCTTGGCGGAATCTACGACCAGGAGTTACTCAACCAGCTCTACGCGCATGCTGCGACCTATACGCACGGTCATTCAGTGGGTGGAACGAACCCAAGCCTGTTACGCGCAATGGGCGCCGGAGCCCAGATCTTGGCCTTTGATTGCGATTTCAACCGTGAAGTGACCGACAACCTTGCTCTGTACTGGAAGAACTCACAGGACTACACAGAACTGCTGGACAATTTCACTCAAACAGATATGGGTCCGCGACTACAGGAACGTGTTGCCCAGGTGTACCAGTGGGACATGATTACCGATGCGTACGAAGCACTGATCAACAAGATGGTGACCACATGATTGCGGTTGTGCTGGTTACCCATAATTCCCAAGGTTTTTTACCTGACTTGTTAGCAAGTATTGACCGGCAAACACGAAAGCCAGAACTCAAGTTGGCAGTTGATGACAACTCAACCGACAGCACGGTGGAACTTCTCACCAACAAAGGTTTCACGGTGATTCCCGCGCAATCCAGTGAGAGTGACACGACAACCCGGATCGCCCAGAACTTCGTGCAAGTGGTTACCGCGGCAACGGCAGCAGGGGCAGACTTGGTGATTATTGGCGACCATGACGACCTCTGGCACCCGCACCGAGTAAAGCACCAAGCTGAATTTCTAGAAACGCACGAACATGTCAGCATGTTGGCCAGTAATGGGCGTACCCCTGATGGAAGTCTGCGGACAACTTTCCCGGTGCCCGAGGATTTCAATCAGTTAGACCTGCACGACCAATGGCGTTATGTTGCCAAACACAGCATTGCTACAGGTGGCGCGAGCGCCATTGCACCGAATCGAATCAGCACGCTCACCGTTCCTACGGGTTGGTTACATGACCGCTGGTGGAGTCTTCGCGCTGTCCGCGAAGGGTCAATGTGGGTTGACCCTGAGTTAGTGATCGACTACCGGGTTTCACCGGATCAGCAGGTGGGCCTGGATGCTGCAGGTCAAGGAAATACCGCATCGTGGCTTGGTCGCAAACTGCGTAATCTCCCAGCTACGGGGCGCAAAATGAAAGACATTTCCCAACTCATATCTGACACCAAGACAAACTAGGGTTTAACCGTGCTGTGGATTGACGTCACCGACCTCGTTGAGTTCACGGTGTCCGATTCAACGGTGACGGGTGTCCAGCGTGTTGAGGAACAACTGGTCCCGCTCCTTCTGGGTGACAACTCCCGAGCGGTAATCCTTGACCGCACCACTGGTGAATTTTTGGAAATTGACTTCCCGCATTCAATGACGGGAACAACTCCCGTCAATTTCAGTGAACACCCGAACTCCGTGTTGCTTTGCTTGGGCGCAACGTGGATCAACGACCAACTCATGGCGACGGTGCGAGCGGCCGTTGGCCAGGGGGTTCACTTTGTTGACTACTTCTACGACCTCACGCCGGTCCTTGACGCAGGTCACGCTGAGCACCTACGCCCATTATTTGAGCGTTACCTGGCTTTGCTCAGTGATTGCGCGGATCGGGTTCCGGCAATATCCCAGTCAAGTCGCAATGACCTAACCAACTACTTGCAAAAAAACGGGATGCGTATTCCCCCCGGCGTTGCCACCACCTTGCCCTCGGGACTTGACCGAATAAAACACAATGAACACGGTGAACACGGTGAACACGGTGAACACGGTGAATACGCATTAATGGTGGGAACTATTGAAGCGCGCAAGAATCACCTACTCGCATTCAATGCTTGGCAAGAATTAATCAATACCAATGGCGCCGAGAATGTTCCTACGTTGATCTGTGTCGGAAAAATTGGTTGGAACAGTGAAGAATTTCTCGAGCAATTGCAGGCAACGAATAACCTCGATGGAAAAATTGAGTTACGCAGCGACGGCGTCACTGATGCAGAGCTCTCGGAGCTCTATCGCAATGCGGCTTTCACCATTTACCCGTCGAATTATGAAGGCTGGGGCTTACCTGTGAGCGAAAGCCTGATGTTCGGCACACCCGTCGTCGCCGCAAATAATTCTTCGCTTCCAGAAGCAGGCGGTGACCTCGCTTACTATTTCCCGACGGGTGACCAGACCGAATTCATCAATGTTCTGCAGCGGGAAATGCTGGACAAGCGAAAACTGGCGCAGCATAAGCAACGAATCACCCAATCAACACTCACACCCGTTACCTGGTCAGATATTGCCGCGCTCATTAGTGCAGAAGTAGATACATCATGCGAGCAAGAACCACTGCAACAGATTTTACCGAGCCTTGAGCAATGGAAAACCTACTCACTTGGTGCGCCACACACGGTTTTCACCGACCGACTCATTATTGGTAATCAGCGACCACCCCTACCCTGGGGTTTACCCATTCACATGGGTCAGCAGGTCACCATTAAGTTCACCCGGGAAATAGCGGGTGAACTCACGGTTCACCTAGGGACAC
>JBIHZX010000050.1:0-11162 GCA_044240195.1 Candidatus Nanopelagicales bacterium
GTTTCCCCCAAACTGTTGAAATAGTTAAAGCAATGCCAAATACGCCTTCACAAATTCACATGGGTGTGACCTGCATCAGTGGTGGCGAGAAGTGCTCTGAAAACTCAGTAGCGGTGGCGATTGAGTTATTAAGTTCGGTCGGTGAGGTTTTTGTTGTCCCCGAATCCCAGCAAGCCGCGGTCGGTGCGCTCTCGGGAAGTGGACCGGCGTACTTGTTCTTTCTTGCAGAATACTTACAGCAGGGCGCAGAGCAACTCGGTTTAGGCGTGGATTTTGCTGATCAACTTATTAGGGCAACCCTGCGTGGATCCGCAGAGCTACTCGCTCAATCCCAGTTAACGGCCGCAGAATTGCGTAGTCAGGTGACATCACCGGGTGGAACCACACAGGCCGCCATGGAGGTCCTTGATTCGCGGGGAGTCGATCAGGCCATTAGTGCGGCATTAGCAGCCGGTGTCAATCGTTCACGTGAACTTGGCAAAAGCTGAACTCGATTTTCGTGGATTTCCCCCCGCATAATCGAAACCCGCGAAGGGCAACAGAGCGAATCAATGACCGGCCGCCTTCCCCTACTTTGGGCTGGATCCTGAAGTAAATTCTTGGTTTTAGCGTGTCCTTCGAACTAATTTGAACTTTTTAGGGTATCAGGTCGCGCCACGCGGGAGAGATCTACTATTGTTCGGTAGTCCTGAACTAGGAAGTTCTTTCTAACACGTCTATCGAAAAATGGAGGCGCCTCATGTCAACATCAGCTTTTGGTGATGTTCGTTTTCTCACCGTGGCCGAAGTAGCTGGAGTTATGCGTGTCTCCAAGATGACGGTTTATCGTCTTGTACATAGTGGAGAATTGACAGCAGTACGGGTCGGTCGTTCATTTCGAGTCCCCGAGCAAGCGGTTCAGGATTACCTCCGCGATTCGTACATAGAAACTGCGTAATCACCTCCAAGTAGCCTCGTAACACAGACATAGAACGATCACAGATAGACTGCACCTTGCTTTAAACGATATCTACCTCACGTACTTCAATTAAGGAAATAATTAATGGGCTCAGTAATCAAGAAGCGTCGCAAGCGGATGGCCAAGAAGAAGCACCGCAAGCTGCTGCGTCGCACGCGAGTCCAGCGCAGAAACAAGAAGAAATAACCGTAAGGGCCCTCAACCTCAGGTACGACATGGAGAACCTCCCGACCCATGCAGTTTCCGGGATGGCACCTGTTTACCGGGGAGCTCTTGATCGGATTCTTGACCCGATCTACCACGAGTGGTTCCGAACCCAGGTAATTGGTTTAGAGAATATCCCGGCGGACGGTGCGGCCCTTATCGTTGGTAATCACGCCGGGGCATTTGCGATTGATGCGTTAATGGTTGTTCATGCCCTCGAAAAAAACTCAACTCGGTCGTTGCACCTGCTCGGGGCGGACTTTCTTTTCCAAGATCCCCTGCGCGAGTTCATGGCGCATCTCAATGTGCATCCGGCAACTTTTGACAGTGCTAATGAACTGTTACAGGCTGGCCATCTCGTCGGGGTTTGGCCCGAAGGAGTGAACGGAGTTGGAAAAACGATTGCGCATCGATATCAATTGCAGGGGTTTGGTAGAGCGGGATTTGCCAGGTTGGCTGCTCTCAACGGTGTCCCGATAATTCCAACGGCGGTTATTGGATCCGAGGAGGCGTATCCCCTCGTGGCTCGAATTGAAGGACTTCTTGACTGGGCTGGTTTTCCTTATTTGCCCGTAACTCCAACTTTTCCAGCTTTAGGGCCCTTGGGACTAATCCCTTTTCCCAGCAGATGGACAATTTCTTTTGGAACGCCCATTGCGCCACCAAAATCAGACAGTCCAGTTGATGCCTTTGCTTGTTCAGATCACGTTCGCGGTGAGCTCACTCAGACGATTCGTGAATTACTCTCGCAACGTTCAAGTATTTTTTGAGCCGCGCGCCACACGTCCCAGCGCGTAACCTGCGGTGAGTCCTGCTGCAATCCCGGCCGCGGTGACAGCAGCGGGAACCGCATTTGCCCGCAATTGAGCCCGCCTTCTAAAGTCACTGACTTCCCAGTTCATCTTTTTGGCATAAGCACGCAGCTCAGGATCAGGGTTAACGGCAGTTGGAATACCCACAGTTGACAACATCGGGATGTCATTCGCCGAGTCCGAATAGGCGAAGCAGGTTCCTAGGTCGTAATGCTCGCTAGCAGCAAGTGCGCGCACCGCCTCAGCTTTGGCAATCCCGTGAAGGGGGTAACCAACTAATTTGCCCGTGTAGACCCCATTCTCTGTTTGGGAGACGGTTCCCAGGGCTCCTGTTAGTCCTAGGCGTCTGGCAATCAGGTTGGCGAGTTCAACAGGGGTCGCGGTGACCAACCAAACATCAACTCCGGCATCAATGTGCGCCTGTGCCAGGGCCAAAGTTCCTGGAATTAGTTTGTCCACCATCCGGTCATCAAAAACAGTTTCGCTGACCCGAGTGAGTTCTTCGACACTGCGACCTTGAACAAAAGACAGGGCGGCTGCGGTCGCCGAGGCGACATCTTCTAAGTCCTCAGATCCTGACAGTACGAATTTCATCTGCTTCACGCCGAAACCGAAGATCTCTCGTCCGGAGAAATACTTTAGTTTGGCCAGACCCGCAGCAAAATGGTAAAGGGATGCTCCTCGCATAATCGTGTTGTCTACGTCGAAGAATGCGGCGGAGGAGCCGCTGTGTCGTTCGCTGCTTCGTGAGTCATGGGCCGCGGCAGCGGAGGCGACACCTGATTCACGATAAGTGCCCAAGACATTGCTTATCTCAGGGGCTTTATTTAGCGACACACCCTCAGAATACTCACCGGGTGTCCTCGGATCAGGATATGTGTCAAACTGCGTCCGTGAACTCCGTCCATCCCGCCACCCGAACGGGCGCCTTCAGTGATGTTGTGACCGTCTCGGATTTCTTGGCTAATTCGGCCCTTCGAGATCCTGATCGGATCGCAATAATTGAAGCTGAAACGGGGGAGCGTATTTCTTATTCTGCTTTGGATTCCAAAGTAACCGCTACGGCGGCCGCATTACTGGAAAGTGGCTTGATTCCCTCCCGATCGGGAGACCGGGTCGCGATGCTGATGGGCAACTCAATCGAGTTCGTAATTTCCTATTTTGGAATTGTCCGTGCTGGACTTGTTCCCATTCCGTTGAACCCCGGCTACACGTCTCGTGAAATCACCGAAATCTTGGAAGTTTCCGATGCTAAAGTCCTATTGGTCTCAGCGGAGTTAGCAGAATTGGGCGCAGACTCGGTGCCAGATTCCTGTCCCGCAATGTTGTGCGAGGAGATAACGTCGACGCGCGAGTCGATTCGTAATTTTTTGAAGGAGTCATTAAGGAGTCTCACCCGAAAGTCTGATACCAAAGTTGATTTCCCAAGGATTGCAGTTGACAACCTTGGGTTACTTTTATTTACATCAGGCTCCGATGGAACCGCTAAAGGCGTAATGCTGACACATGCAAACTTGGTCAGTAATGTTTCTGCTTTGTTGGAGTTACGCAACCCTCCCATTGTCAGTGCGGAAGATACAGTCCTTGCAGTCCTGCCACTTTTTCATATTTATGGTCTGAACACAGTTTTGACCATGTCACTTGCGGTGGGCGCATCGGTTGTGATCCTTGACCGCTTTGATGCATCCGAATCTTTGGAAGTAATCGCGCGGGAGCACGTGACAACAGTTGCTGGTGCGCCCGCGATGTACCTATTGTGGTCACGGATCCCCGGCGTAGCTAGTGCAATGCGACCCGTCAGGCTGCTGTCGTCGGGAGGAGCCCCACTGCCCATTAATGTTTTCAATCGCTTTGAGGAACTCACGGGCATGCGAATCTTCGAGGGCTACGGGATGACTGAAGCTTCGCCGGTAATCACGTCAACGGTGGTCAATTCACGGGCGCGGGCGGGCTGTGTCGGTCTCCCAATTGCGGAAACAAGTATTCGAATCATGGCTGACTCCGGAGACGAAGTCGAATTCGGTGACCCAGGTGAAATTTGGGTCAAGGGTCCAGGGGTTTTTCTCGGCTATTGGCCCAATCGTGATGGTGGTCCTGATTCCAACGGGTGGTTTGGCACCGGTGACATCGGTTATCAAGATCAAGATGGTGCATTGCACTTGGTTGACCGCCGCCGTGAACTAATAATTGTCAATGGCTTTAATGTTTTCCCGCGCGAGGTTGAAGTTGCACTAGAGGCACTCACCGATGTCGCCGAAGCTGCAGTTCTTGGCCGGCCCGATCCCGATACCGGCGAAGCAGTGAGCGCTTTGATTGTTTTAGTTCCCGGTTCCTTAGCGACACCGGAGTCGATTGGGGTAGGTGTTGCCAAAGCCCTTGCGCGGTTTAAATGCCCCACTCAGATCCAGATCGTGGGGAGCTTGCCGAGGTCTGCAACCGGCAAGATTGCAAAAGGTCGACTCCGTGAGGTTTATGGGGTTGACGTTTCCGGTGAATTGACAGTGCAAGATTGAGCGATTTACCGCGTGTGACGGTAGTTGGAAAGCCTGATTGCCATTTATGCGAGCAGGCGGTTGAAGTCGTAGCCCAGGTGTGTGAAGAGTTGGGGCAGGGGTTTCGGGTGCTCTCGATTACCGAAGACCCGGAATTGGCAGATTTGTACTGGGAAAAGATCCCGGTGATCTTGGTTGATGGTCAGCCATTTGATTTCTGGCGGGTCAATCGAGACCGTTTGATTGCACGGCTGAGCCTATAATTCGATTATCGGACGCTATCGTCCGGTAATATTTGATATCTGTTCATCTAAGTGAATAGAGTTCGGCTTCTTCACAAGGCCGCAATCACCCGTGAACGTGTTCACAGCATGTTCTTTGACCCGAGGTAAAAACAGTGACCCTTCCCAACCGCAAACCCGGTGCGATTCCTGCCGCGACCATTGCCCGACTGCCGATCTATCACCGGGTCTTGGCAAGCTTCGGGGTAAGTGGCGTTACCACCATTGCCAGCGAAGAGCTCGCTGCGGCTTGCGGCGTGAGTTCGGCTAAATTGCGCAAAGACCTTTCCCATCTTGGATCCTTTGGAACTCGAGGCGTGGGCTACAACGTGTCCTACCTCACCTTTCAAATCGCCCGCGAACTGGGTGTTACAAAATCTCGTGGAATTGTCATCGTGGGTATGGGGAATTTAGGGCGGGCTCTTGCTTCCTACCGCGCATTTGGCGGCCGAGGATTTCACATAGTTGGGATTTTCGATCGAGATCACGAATTGGTCGGCAACACGATTATGTGTGGACAAGAATCCTTCACGGTGAAGCCGGTAGGAGACTTACCAGCAGTTGTTTCCCAAAGTGATGTAAACATCGGAGTTATCACAACTCCAGCCGACTCGGCACAAGAGATTGCAGATCTCATGATTCGGGCCGGATTGGTGAGCATTTTGAACTTCGCACCTGTCGTGCTCAATGTCCCCGAACAGGTCGAGGTGCGAAAAGTCGATTTGGCCGTCGAACTCCAAATACTTGCATTTCATGATCAGAGATCTGATTCAGACCAAAATGTGCAGGAACCACATATCCGTGCGGAGATCGCATGAGTTCAACTCCTGGAACTACAAAACCAAAGTCCAATGCAACATCAACAAAAAAGGCAACCGAAGTGACAGCAGAAAAAAAGTCAGTGGCTAAAAGCGCAGTTAAGCCTGCGATTATTGAAGGAGTGGAGGTCGCACCCACTCCACCTCGTAAAAAAGCGGCACTTGGATCCATAGTTTTCATTGCGGCCGGCCCAGGCGATCCTGAACTGCTGACAGTGCGCGCCCTTCGATTGCTGAAATCTGCAGACAAAATAGTTGCGGATTCGCAGGCTATGCATATCGCTTTGGCGTATGTGCACGAGGAAAAAGTCGTGAGCACTGTTGGGGAAGACGAAATTGAACTTGAACCAGCCGAGACTGCAAAGTTGGTGCTCGAATTCGCACGTGAAGCCCAGCTGGTGGTTCGTCTGGTAATTGGGGATCCAATTATTTCAGGCCGCTTGGTACCTGAAATTTCGGTACTTCGCCGTTCACATGCCAACTTCGAGATCGTACCTGGAGTCAGCGAAGTCACCGGAATACCGGCTTTTGCAGGATTTAACCTCACGGGTGGAAAGTCCCATGAAGTTCGAATTCTTAATGGGCAAGATTCAGAGATTGATTGGAATGCCCTGGTCAACCCTCGTGAGACATTGGTGTTCCTGGAAAGTGGTGATTTGGTGACCACAATCGCCGACAAGCTACTCAAGGCTGGGCGTGACCCGCTGACTCCCATCGCGCTCACCCGCAACGGCACCACGGTTGATCAGCGGAGCACACTGTCAACTTTGGGCTCGGTTGGCGCCCTGTTGAAAGGTTCCAAAGATGCCGGACCAGGTTTTGTTGTTGTCGGTGAAGTAATTGACCAACGCGAGAAGTACAACTGGTTTGAAAAGAAGGAATTGGTTGGCTGGCGCGTCCTGATTCCCCGCACCCAGGACAACACCGCTGAAATGATCCAGGTGCTTAAGGCGCACGGAGCCGTCCCAAGCGAAGTTGCAACAATTTCGGTTGAGCCTCCTCGAACTCCTCAACAGATGGACCGCGCCGTCAATGGTCTGGTTTCTGGTCGCTACGCGTGGGTGGGATTCACATCATTTAATGCAGTTCGAGCAATTCGAGAAAAACTCGAAGAATACGGCCTTGACGCTCGCTCGTTCTCCGGGCTCAAAGTCGCTGCAGTGGGAGCTTCAACTATTGCAGCGCTCATCGAGTTTGGCGTCAAGCCAGACTTGGTTCCACCCGGTGATCAAAACACGACCGCACTCATGGAGGAATGGCCTCCCTATGACAGCTTGACTGACCCGATTAATCGGATTTTCCTTCCCAGAGCCGATATTTCAACGGACACCTTGGTCGCTGGCTTGACGGAACTTGGATGGGAAGTTGAAGACATCACTGCGTTTCGCACTGTTCGGGCGGCGCCACCTCCCGCACAAACTCGCGAGGCTATCAAGACGGGTGGATTTGACGCAGTGCTATTCACATCCAGTAGCACTGTGCGAAACCTTGTTGGTATCGCAGGAAAGCCACACGCAACGACAGTGGTTGCCTGTATCGGTCCACAGACCGCTAAGACGGCAGCGGAACATGGCCTTCGCGTTGATGTGCTCGCAGAGGTGAATACGCCGCTGGCACTCGTTGATGCACTTTCGGTTCATGCTGAAGGTCTGCGTGATGCTGCACTTGCCAATGGTGAAGTCTCATGGCGTCCAAGCCGTCGCAGGCCGGTAGCGCGGCGCAAGAGCACGAAGTAGATCTCGTGTCAGCGTCATCTGGTCACACAACGGTCCACCTGCTTCGCCATGGCGAGGTGTACAACCCGGAAGGCGTGCTTTACGGCCGCCTTCCCGGTTACTACCTCAGTGATCTCGGACTAGAAATGGCTGATCGCGCCGCGGCTGCTCTTGCCCAGCGCGATATTGCTGCGGTCATTTCCTCACCAATGGAGCGCGCCCAGCAGACTGCTGCTCCCATCGCGATTAGTCACAAACTTGAGATCGCGACCAATCGGGATTTGATCGAGGCAGAAAATATCTTTGAAGGTCAACGTGTGAGCGTCGGCGACGGCGTTCTCAAGCAACCAAAGACCTGGCGCCACCTGTGGAATCCATTTAAACCTTCGTGGGGTGAGCCCTACGACATCGTGGCAGCGCGCATGAGTGCTGCTATTGAGTCTGCGCGGCTCGCGGCACAGGGCCGTGAAGCGGTTCTCGTCAGCCACCAATTGCCAATTTGGGTTGCTCGGCTGTCGGCGGAGCGTCGAAGATTGTGGCATGACCCACGATCACGCCAATGCACGTTGGCATCATTGACGTCATTGACATTTGATAACCAGGGCTTGGTCGCAATCACTTATTCTGAGCCTTCACGGGACCTACTTGAGAAGGCCAGCAAGATTGCTGGCGCTTAGCATAGATTCATGCGCGTCCGTCCTCTTCCCACTGTTTGTGCCGCACTAACTGGGCTTGTCTTATTACTGGGTTTGAGTGCCTGTTCAACGGCTCCCGAGACGGGGGCGGGTTTCGTTTCAGGTGATGGTTCGATCACGATTCTTGATCCTGCGCAACGCCAATTGGCTCCTGAGGCAGTTGGCGTTGATCTCAATGGTGACCCATTAAAGCTTTCCGACTTTGCCGGCCAGATTGTGGTTCTCAACGTTTGGGCATCGTGGTGTGCCCCCTGCCGGGCTGAAGCCGGTGCATTGGAAGAGGTTGCACTTCAATTTGATGGCAAGGGTGTGCAATTCATCGGGCTTAACACCCGCGACTCGCAAGCTGCCGCGCAAGCATTCACCCGGAATTTCGGTGTGACGTACCCATCCTTGGTAGACACGGACGGTCGCATCCAATTACTTTTTAATGACTCGTTGCCACCGCAAGCAATTCCTTCAACAATCGTGATTGATGAACAGGGGAGGGTCGCGGCTCGGGCACTCGGGACAGTGACATCAGCCACACTGCGGGCAATGATTGAGCCGCTCCTCGAAGAGTCAGCGTTACCCAGTGGATAACATCCCCACCGTCATTACTAGCGGTTCCCTGCTGTTCGCGATGCTCATCGCATTTGCTGCAGGTTTACTGGCTTTTCTGAGCCCCTGCGTATTGCCGTTGGCTCCGGGTTACATCAGTTACATAACCGGACTTACCGGCGCCGAATTAAGCGAAGGACGTAAAGGCCGGGTTCTGCTCGGAAGTGTTCTATTCGTTCTTGGATTCAGTGTGGTTTTCGTTTCCTACGGTGCGTTATTCGGTGGCATGGGATCACTTTTGTTGGAATATTCCGACTGGATTAACCGCATTCTTGGAGTTTTTGTTATCGCCATGGGTTTGGCTTTTATGGGGCTGATTCCTGGGCTTCAACGCGAGTACCGGTTCCACCACGTTCCTAAGTGGGGCGTTGCCGGTGCACCGATTCTGGGAGTTGCATTTGGTATTGGTTGGACACCGTGCATTGGCCCAACACTCGCAGCGGTTCAGACTCTGGCGTTTACCGAGGCGAGTGCAGCCCGTGGGGCACTCCTTTCCTTGGTGTATTCACTCGGTTTGGGATTGCCATTCATTCTGATCGGGTTGCTATTCACCCGCACCGCGCGGGCTCTGAAATTCCTGCGAACACATAACCTTGCGATCATGAGGATTGGTGGCGCGATGCTGGTAATTGTCGGCCTGCTACTGGTTACGGGTGCATGGACTGAATTCACCATTTGGCTTCGAGTCACCATGCCCGGGTTCGAGACGGTGATTTAGTGAGCTCCGCATTACCCCCCATGTCCCAGCGCGGTTTCCTGCGGTGGCTGTGGCGCCAACTCACCAGCATGAAGACCGCTCTTATTCTGCTATTCCTACTGGCAATTGTGAGCATCCCCGGTTCCTATTTCCCCCAGCGAGGGACGAACCCGATTCTGGTCGAACAGTGGATAACCGACTATCCCACGCTCGGTCCGATCTTTGATTCAATCGGACTCTTCGACGTATTCGGTTCACCGTGGTACTCGGCCGTTTACATCCTGCTTTTCATCTCGCTCATCGGTTGCGTTGTGCCCCGGCTGGGAGTGCACTGGAGAGCAATGCGGTCGCAACCACCACCCGCGCCCAAAAACCTGTCTCGACTAGGTGGAAACACTTTCGAAGTCGAGCGCGAATCCGATGCAGTAATCGAGAATGCACGGGCTTTTCTCAAAAAGAATCATTGGCGAACAGTGATCGGTGAGGACCCCGATGGTAGTCGTTGGGTTGCAGCAGAAAAAGGATATCTGCGTGAAACCGGAAATCTTGTATTCCATTTCTCACTCATTCTGATTCTGGTTGGTGTCGCAATTGGTGGACTGTTCGGCTGGCGCGGAAACGTAATCGTGCGCGAAGGCGAAGGTTTTTCAAACACGTTGACGCAATACGACGCGTGGGGTGGTGGCCGTTTGTCATCGGCTGAGAGTCTTCCGGAATTTTCGTTCACACTCGAAAGTTTCAATGTTGAGTTTGAACGGGGCAACGCCCAAGCAGGAGCTCCGCGACTTTTTGAAGCAAATATGGTTGTTGATCGACCCGGTGAGGAGAGTTCCACAAGGCATTTGGTGGAAGTCAACGAGCCACTCGTGATTGATTCAGCCAAGGTGTTTTTAGTTGGTCACGGATACGCGCCTCACTTGATCGTGCGCGATTCGACTGGACAGGTAGTACTCGATGACCCGGTCGTCTTTTTGCCACAGGATGGCAACTTCACGTCAACGGGTGTGGTTAAAGTTCCCGATTCAGATCCGCAGTTGGGGTTTCGAGGACTTTTCCTGCCCACCAGCGCCATCTCAGAAGAACTCGGACCACACTCGATTTTTCCGGCGCCCGACGACGTTTCAGTTTTCTTTGGTGCGTGGGCAGGGGATTTGGGCTTGGACAGCGGAGTATCCCAGAGCGTGTATACCCTCAATGTCGACGAGATGACCCAACTGGGACTCGAGTCCTTGCGTGTTGGTCAGACGTGGCAATTGCCCGAAGGTGCGGGCAGTATTGAATTAACGGGGTATGAGCGTTGGGCATCATTTCAGATCGCCTCAGATCCTGGGAAAGAATTAGTGTTGATCGCCTCGATTTTGGCAATAGTCGGGCTGAGTTTGAGTCTGTTTATTCAGCGTCGCCGGGTCTGGGTCAAGGTGGGGCCGGTTACCGAGCAGGGCTCATCAAGCGGAGTTAAGGTTGAGGTCGCGGGTATTGCAAAGGCCTCCGGGCATGACGCGATCGAGCAGGTCGACAATATCGTTGAAGCATTGAAAGGGCAGACCACCTAATGGACTTTATGAATAGCGTGCAATTGGCAGATGCCAGCAATAATTTTGTCTATGCATCCATGGTGATTCTTTTCCTTGCAACGATCTCCTTTTCAGTGTCATTTGCGGCAGGGCGCAGGCGGGTCAGCCAGATCGAAGTGTCATCGAGGCGAGTCCTGGTTGAATCTGGTGGATCACAGGTTGGTGAGTCCGAGGTTTCGCTGACGCAACTTGATCCAGGACGTCGCGCCGCCAATATCGGGATGTCCCTGACCTGGTTAGCCGCGGGAATGTTGTTGGTCGGAGTCGTGTTGCGTGGCGTCTGGGCGGGTCGGGTGCCCTGGGGCAACATGTACGA
>JBIHZX010000119.1:0-3162 GCA_044240195.1 Candidatus Nanopelagicales bacterium
CGGGTGGCTACGGCGCGAACCCAATTATCCCAATCCGCCATATTTGCTGGGACACCAGAAGCATCGGGTGCGGGAAGGGCTGTGGGGTTGCGCTGACTAGTGGCCCAAGCGGGGGTACCGGAGAGAACCATGAGGATGTCAGTCATGCCATTTTTGTTGGCATTTGCGACCGAGTTATCAAGTGCGGTCCAGTTAAAAACACCTTTGGAAGTCTCAATATTGGCCCAAGCAGTTGCATTGTCCCAGAGCCTGATGGACCCAAACTCAATATTGGGCCAGACGCCATTTTGGGCATCTTTTACGTGCAACCCAAATAGGGAGTCTTTAATTACCGTGCCTTTGAGGTTGTTGGCAGGGTTCCCAATCGGTGCCGCCTGAGCTGGGGTAGTCAGCGGGATGACGAGGGCTCCAGCAATGAGGCAAGCGAGTAGATTTCGAGTTTGTGTGCGCATGCTCATAGTCTGTCATGGAGCAACAAAAATAGGTGGCAGGGGTGTTGGCTACCCCAACCGACAAAGGGCTACCACCGTGACGTCATCAGTGTGCCAACGTGGGGAAATCTCACGAATATGGGCAACAAGCCGTTCCACGATTTCGGCAGGGTTCTGTCTCACGGGTGCATCAAGGCCCCGCAAAATCCGAATAATTGCTTGGGTTTCCTCGGTAGCGGTGTCCGCACCTTGTCCTTCAAGGAAACCATCAGTTACCCCAAGGACGAGATCCCCCGGGGTGAACGGGTGAGTGCGGACTTCCCATTCACCACCAAGGGAGGAGATGAGGGGACCGGTTTTCTCTAGATTGAATAGTTCTTTGTCGTGATTGATTCCAATACCAGGTGGGTGACCGGCGTTGAGCCAATGCAATTCATTTGCTGCAACGTCAACCAAGATCAACAACGCGGTCACGAAGGCTTCATCGTTCTTCGTTGATTCAGCCGCAAGCTCGACGGCCTCGGAAAGGGTGAGTCCCTTTGATAGTGCTGTGCGAATAATTGCTCGGATACGCAGAGCCACCACGCTAGCGCCAGGTCCGTGGCCTGAAACGTCGGCAATTATGAGGGCAACTTGAGTGTCATTCAAAGGGATGTAGTCCCAGTAATCACCGGCAAGCACACCTTCAGCGGTTGCGGCGAGTCCTGCGATTGCAATTCCTGGACAGTGCAACGAACTATTGACCTGCATTTCACTTCTGATCGCGGCAACAAGGGGTGCGTCCTGGGTCAGTCCTTTGCGAGCAGCTGATGCTTCATCAATCTCGCTAACTAGTTGACGCCGCAGTGACTCTGCATCTTTCGCTAGTGACAAAAACTCAGGTGGCCCCACGGGTTCAATCGGATGAGTGTGCATTGGGTCACGCGTTGAAAGTTGCAGATCTTTACGAATATCCATGAGTGGGAAAATTACCCAACGTTGGAAATAGATGAAGTACGCAACAAAGCCAGCAATGAGCAGCAGCCCACCTAAAATCAGGAGCACTCCGCGTACGCGGGCGCTTCCTGCAAGTCCATCACTTGCTTCCGTTCTCCGAATTTCGATCTCACTCTGCAATGCGGTTGTTGCCACAATCATTGAATCAAATGTTGACCAGGCTAGTGCTTTGTTTGTTATACGCGCTGCTCTCGATTGTTTTCCATCAGCCATGGCTACCAGGGTTGGCTCGGCATCAGCACTGAACCATGCACTCTGGGTTGAGAGCGAGGCTTCCACGAGAGCTGTGAGTTCAGGATTATCAGTCCCCAAGAGATTCAACAGATTGTCCGCCATGACATTTGTTGTGGAAATAGCGCTTTGGTAACCAGCTAATGCAGCATCGCTTTCCGTTAGTACGTAGTCGGATAGATGTCCAGATGCAGCGGTTTGGCCAAGTAACAGTGAGTTTGCCATCTGTGCGGCAGGAGAGAGGAGGTCATTGAGTTTCGATTGCGAACTTGAAACAGACACAAAAGTAATGATCACCAAAATGAATCCGAGAAGGATCACTCCAAGACCAGTGGCCGAAGCAATGAGTGCTCGCCGGCGCAAGGTCATGGGGCGAGTTTACTCAACACGGATATTAGAGACACGGATTTTACCGTTATGGGTCATAGGCTTTGGGTGTGAGCAACAGAATCCCAAAAGCTACCTATGAAAAGGCACTTCTCAAACTCCAAGCGGAGCTGGTGACACTCCAAGAGTGGACCAAGGTCGAAGGAAAGCGAATTGTGGTGATTTTTGAGGGACGTGATGCCGCGGGTAAAGGATCCACAATTAAAAGGTTTACTCAGTATCTCAACCCCCGGCTTGCCCAAATCGTGGCTCTTCCGACTCCATCGGAGCGCGAAAAAGGTGAATGGTATTTCCAAAAGTATGTGAATCATCTTCCAACGCGTGGAGAAATTCGATTTTTTGATAGGTCCTGGTACAACCGTGCTGGTGTTGAAAAAGTCATGGGCTACTGCACATCAGACGAGTACCGCAGGTTCCTCCACCAAACTCCAATATTTGAGCGATTGTTGATCGAAGACGGAATCATTCTGCGGAAATATTGGTTCAGCATCAGCGATGCTGAACAAACTCGTCGGTTTGAATCTCGAGTGAAAGATCCGATGCGCAGATGGAAGTTTTCACCATCAGATTTAGAGTCCATCAAGAAATGGGAGGAGTACTCCAAAGCTAAAGATGAAATGTTTGTTCATACCGATCTACCGGAGTCACCATGGTTTGTTGTTGAAGCTGATGACAAGCGTGCAGCGAGACTGAATTCGATTCATCATTTCTTGAGCACAATCGACTACTCGACTCCTGAAATGAAAAAACTGACCCTGCCTAAGCGCCCGGCCGTGTCTGACTATGTTCGCCCACCAAAGGACTCCCACCGCTATGTCCCTGACTTTGCGAGCACGCTGTTGAAGAAAAAGGAATCATCCCCTAAATTGGTACCGTGATAAATAACGGTCCACGTCTCCGTCCGGACCTCGAGGCTTTGCCGTCCTACAAAGCCGGTCAACGTCCAGCGTCGCGATCGGACATAACGACCTACAAGATCTCAAGTAATGAGAGCCACTTCGCGCCACTTGCCAGTGTTCAGGACGCGATTGTTGCTGCTGCAACAGAAATAAACCGGTACCCCGACCCCTTTTCCAGTGAGCTTGTTGCAGCCATAGCCAGTCACTTTGGGGTTCCG
>JBIHZX010000120.1:0-3160 GCA_044240195.1 Candidatus Nanopelagicales bacterium
CGCGGTCAGTACGCAATCAACGCCTCCGTCGGTTCCGGTGATCTTGGCCTGTGATGCAGGTCCACCGGTGCTTGCTATTGCCGTTACCGCGCAGCCACCGGTCACCGAGAACACGACCGGATTCCCGGTTGTGGAGGTAGCCAACACGGTCTGCGAATTGCTGTACATATTGGTTGGCCCGTTGGGGGCCGCCGACCAAGGCGAACCATTGGAGTAGCTAATCGTGATGCTGCCGCTCGCTGCTTGGACCGCAGGTGCAGCAATGACCGCAACACCGAAGATGGCTAGCAGGATGGTGCCTGATGGCAAGAAGGATTGGAGGCGCATGATGACTCCTGGCTTAGAAGCGGCTGGTCGCGGAGCGACCAAACTCACTTTAAGGATTCATCTTTCGCCGAGCCAAGTCAAGAACGACCGAGACCGTAAAGTAAGAAAGCCGAACATGCACTCAACGGGCTAGACGTTCGGGAATCGTTCGTCCAGCCACGTGATCGCATTAACCGAGCCGACATTCGGGGCTCAACTCCGCTTAGGATCAGGCATGGACTTGATCTCACGCGGCCGCGTAGTCATTGTCGAAGATGAAGCATTCACCAGACACCTGGTCGCAAGCACCTTAACTTCCCAAGGCTGGGAGGTAACCGCGTGCGCGAACGTAGCGGAAGCCATCACGGCGATCCAAGAATCAGAACCTCATGTTGTTGTCTGCGACCTAGATTTGGGGCCTGGACCCTCCGGGGTGGACCTGTGCCAACGCCTGGTCGAGGAATGGCCCTGGATTGGAATCGTCGTACTGAGTGCACACACGTCTCCTGATCTGGCAGTCGCTTCACCATTCGGGTTGCCCGACGACATCGTCTACCTGGTGAAAAGTGCAGTTTCCTCCCCGGAGCAGATTTCAGATGCAATCGACTCCGCCATACATGGTCGCTACCGTGGGGCCGCAGCTACCGACCGCACTGATCTGATCGAACTCAGTGCCGAACAAGGCGAGGTCCTGCGACTCATTGCGGGGGCATATTCCAATACCGCTATCGCTGAGCATCGTGGCACCACGGTCAGGGCAGCAGAAGCGATGGTTCATCGCGTGTTCCTAGCCCTCGACATCGACACGGAACCGGGGAAGAATGCACGTGTGCAGGCGGCCATGATGTGGAACTCGGGCCGAATCAACATTCGCTGATGCGATTGCTCTCGAAATTTGTGCCACCCGGTGCCACGGGTCTTCGAGTCGTCGAGGAGGTTGGTCTCTACGCGTTAAAGCCTCGAACTTTTGCTTTGATGGCGGTGATTTCGGGTGGCTTGACCGTCATGCGGGCAAGTAATGCAGGCGTCACAAATGTGTGGCAGACGGTCGCCTTTACAGCAATCTCGCTCAGTGTGCTTATTCCCGCAGCGCTGCTCGGAAATATCCTTTGTCGAACCCTGCCTCCTGCGAAGTGGGCTCCCGCGGCCGCGACGCTGTGGTGTGGTGTCGTCTTAATTCGGTTTACCGTGGAAATCCTGTTGGCAAACGGCGTGCTTTCGAATTCCATCGACTGGTCAATCATGACCCTGCTGTTCGCGATCCTGCGCACTTTGGCCTGGGTGGCGTTGTTCGCTGGTGTTCAAGGAATCAACAGCATGCGCCGAAGTACATCGAAAAGTCTGCAAGAAAGCGTCGAAGATTTACGACAGTTAAACCGACAGCGCTGGCGTCAATTAAACGAAGAGCGCCTTCGCATGGCCCGATGGATCCGAAGGACCGTGACACCGACATTGGACCAACTCTCCTCGCTGATGACCGCGGACTCACTTCAATGGCGTTCACCAGAGTTCGCCAACCTTGTCGAGGAGATTGCTGACTCTTCCCGGGAAGTCGTCCGTGAAGCGAGTCACCGGATGAAAACTCTTGCGCAACGCGCCGCAATTCTCGATGAGTCATTTGACAAGGACCCACACTCCATTGATCACGCTGCTCAACAAACAACCGTATTTCGGGCTCGTGAATCTCTCGTGGTCAAACAATTGCGCATTGAACCGGGCCCTGCTGTGCTTTTGGTTGCGACGCTGTTACTCGTGTCGGGACCGGGGCTGCGGCTCTCAACCTTGGTGATTGACATTGCGGGAGCACTGATGGCATACCTCGCATTTCGCGTGCTCGCCCCACTCGCGGAGGCCTTTCATCGATTCACGCGCACCCCTCGAATTCTCGGTGTGCTGTTGGGATATCTGATTGGCAGTCTTCTGGCCATCGCGACCGCAAACGTTGTCGTCACCGGGTTCGTGGAAACCGGCTTTGCGCCGGACGCACCCTTTTTCACATCGTCGACCTTGTGGTTGGTTTTAGTTGGTTCACTCATTATCACCACCGGTGCTTCCGTGCTCGTCTCTGACGGCCGCGTGTGGCGAGAGGAGGAGGTGCGACTCAACCGAAACCTGACCGCACTCGATGCTTTTGACCGAGACATGACCCAACAGTATGTAAAAATTCGCGCGCAAAGCGCCGCACTTTTACACGGTCCGGTGCAAGGCCGCCTGGCTACGATCGCAATGACCCTTCGCTTCCAGCAACCTCCCATTTCACGTGAGACGATCCAGACCTGCCAAACAATTCTCGATGAATGCCGAAAAGATCTTGAGCGGGTGGCGCGAAGCCCTCTCGTTGACCCCGCATCGATCACACAAATTCTGGAATCACTTCGAGTTCAGTGGCAGGGTTTGGTTGACATCTCCTGGAACGTAGATGACCAAACACTCACGACACTCGACCGTGATAAGGACTGTCTCCGTAGCCTCGAGACCATGGTGGCGGACCTGGTCAGCAACGCCAGTCGCCATGGTTCGGCACGAAACATTCACATCACTTTGTCAGCGGGAGATACTCACATTGACGTTGTTGCCCGCGATGACGGGCGTGGTCCGGTCGGACCGGTAACCCTTGGCGCCGGTCTGGGTGAGAGTCTCATCTCCGACGTTTCCATTACGGTCGATTCAGATGGCTGGTGCGTGGTTACAGCCCGACACATGTCACTTCCCCACGCGCTCCCGGCCGTGCCACCGCAACCAGCAGATCTATAGCAAGAGCATCCGTGACTATTTGAAAGTGTGTCACTCCAGGAAGTTCGCGCATTTCACAACCGGGGTCTTTCGTCCAACGAGACGGCGCCGCATTCATCAT
>JBIHZX010000121.1:0-3137 GCA_044240195.1 Candidatus Nanopelagicales bacterium
AACCGATCAGGGTGAGGCCAAGTGCCACTGCGATGGCTGCAGATTTTCCATCGGTAAATGCCATGGCGGCGCCATCAATAATTTCTTTCGCCACTGCACTGCTGTAACCCTGGGAAACCTCAACAGCACTTGAATAGGAAGACGTCAGTTTATCCGTCAACTCACCGGTGACAGATGATTGTTCACTTGCCGGCAGGGCAGATATCTGGGATTTAATTGATCCGGCGTAGGCAACCGCCAATAGCGCACCCATGAGGGCTTGAATAACAGCACCACCGAAGTCCCGAGTCAGATCAAAAAACGCAGACCCCATTCCAGCTCGTGCAGGTGGGACCGAACTCATTAATGCTCGAGAAGCGGGAGTGGCTGCTAAACCGACGCCAATCCCAACAAAAGCGTAGGCAGCAAATATCCACAGAAGTGAAGAATCGTCGGTCCATTTAAGCAGCATGATTGTGAATGCCAAAGCCACTGAACCCAGCCCCCAGGCAAATGCGAACCGACTACCAAGTTGAATAACGAGTTTGCCCGCCCAAGACCCAAAAATCATTGTGCAGATTGAGCTGGGAACCACGACCAAGGCGGCTTCAAGTGCCGTGTATCCCAAAACATTTTGCGTGAATTGTTGACCAATAAACATGGCGCCGATGAGGGAACCGAAAGTAATCGCACTTGACAAAAATGCAACCCACAAAGTTCGAGCTTTCAGTAATGGCAAATACACCAAAGGACGCGGAGCCTTCGCCTGTCGCCATACGAATAGGGCGAGGAAGAGGATTGAGCTCGCGAACAATGCAATTAATGTCGGGTCGATTCCTTGCGCTGACAAAACAATCGCGGAAACAAGAGCGAGAACCCCCAGCATGGAAAGCACGCCACCGAGGTGATCCACAGCACCGGGCTCTTCATCACATTTCCAGGGCAGTGAAATGAACCCCATGATTAATGCTGCTACGACCAGTGGAACAGATATCAAAAAGACTGAACCCCACCAAAAGTATTCCAGCAGCCATCCACCGATCACGGGACCAATTGCTGCAACGCCACCCCCGATACCGGACCACAAAGCAATTGCGGTCACTTTCGCGTGATTGCGGTACAGACTCGAGATCAAAGACAGTGTCGTGGGGAAAAGAAGTGCCGCGGCAAGCCCGGACGTGAAGCGACCAAGAATAAGAATTTCGACATTCGGAGCATAGGCAGACAAGAATGCTGTCGGGATTGTCAGGACTGCGCCGAGAACGAACATCAGCTTGCGACCGTAGCGGTCAGCAATCGCGCCGAAATACAAAACGGTTGCTGCAAGGCCTAATGCAAAAGCGTTGGCAACCGCAGTCAGCTGGTCTTGGCTTGCATTGAGGTCGCGTCCAATCGAAGGAAGTGCGACGTTTGCCACGCTCAGCGAGATATTGGAAACAATCGCGCCGGTAATCAAAGCAAGCAACACAAGTTGAGACTTCGGGGGTTTATCCGCGACCGCTGAAGGATTAGACACCGCTTCAGCGTATTGCATTTGTCCCGATGGCTTGGACTTGATTCGATCGTGCAAAGCGTGGTTGTGAAACAAACACTGGTTGGTAGTCGAATTTGATCCTTGCTTAGGCCGATGCCGCGCAGTGCGGAGCAACTTGTCCTGTAACGAAGAACCGGTAGTTGGTGCGTGTTGCACCAACTACCGGTTTCACCTGTTTGATTAGTTCAGGTATTTCTTTATCGCCGTGGACGGCCACCCTCATTTCGGGGCGGCCGGGGACCTTCTGCGGGGCCGGCTGCAGTGTTGGGAACCGCGGTGTCGGGAACTGCAGTGTCGGGACCACGATTACCTCTACCCATATTTTGATTACGTGGAGCCTGAGTGTTCCCACATTGGATCTGCTGGGTATCGGTGGTACTTGTCGGATCCACAATTGGGCAATTGGGATTGTTTGCCGGCCTGGTGCCGATCCGGGTCTGGAGACTCGTGCCGACCCATGCTTCGAACATATCTGCGTGCAGAGTTGATGCAGCGCCACTGGCGAGTGTCACTCCTGCTCCACCTGTTGCTGCAGCAGGGTACTGAGCTTGGATGGTTACCTCGGGTACACGTACTGGGTGAGTTGAGGGACATTCGGGGCGACCGCCGTCAACTGCGGTGGATGCAACGAGGTGCGACACGTGATCTGCGCTATCCAGACTAGTTCCATCCCAGCAGTCTCCGAATTTCACTTCTGCAACCAGACGAGCTCCGCCTTCACAGGTGGGGACTTCGGAAAGAGTTGAGCTAAATGTTGTTTGACGACCTGTGTTACAACCCCAACGTGCTGTTGAGTCGGTTCGTCCCGTGACTGCCATAAAGCCTTGAGGGAATGCGGTGACATTTCCGCCCAATCGGGAGTAGCGAGCGCGAAGAGATGTTGGCTCAACAAGAGCACCATCCTGATATAGCGCTGGGAACCAGTACGCCGAGAGATCATTTTGATCGTTACAGGTGGTTCCACCCGCAAGAAGGGATGCTCCAGTTGAGTTCTCATTTGTTGTTGTGTTTCCAAAAAACGCATGTAGGTGGCTCATCGTGGCCATACCGGGCATCACGATTGGGTCAACTCGAGCTGAATGGCTGAAGTCGCATGTGACGGTGAAGCCGTTCCCAGCACCATTGCGACCCTGATTATTCTGGTTTGGAGCAGGGTTATGTGCGGCGCTTACCGTGGCCATTCCTGCTGCTAAGACTGAGAGGGTGGCACCGGTGAGTACTACCCCCCTTAATAGTTTTTTCATTTTCTCTCCTCAGATAGTTTTTCCTGTGGACCGCACTATTGACTGTGAGTCTGGGAACTATCTGAGTTGATACTGTGAAAAAACTGTGGGTTTGGATTCACGCTGGCCGAGTAGGAGACCTCAATACAACCAGTGTTCCTTTGGTGGAATTGAAGCGACGTGATCGTGTGAGAACGTCTTGGTGGTAGGCGAGGGCCTCATCTACCGCAATAGGGAATTGAAAACTCAATGCGAATAAGGGACAAAAAATAAAGTGGCCCCGGCATGATTCGAACATGCGATACCCCAGACCTAGACAGTCTCTAGCGATTCTCGAAACTACGGCAACGGGGCAGGAGATCGCACCGGCTGCGGCAGCGACGCGTAATCGGTCGAGCACG
>JBIHZX010000014.1:0-31833 GCA_044240195.1 Candidatus Nanopelagicales bacterium
CCAAGATCGTCACCGATGCAAACTTCGCCGACGAAGTACTTATGAGCGAGAAGCCCATTCTCGTTGACTTTTGGGCCGAGTGGTGCGGACCATGCAAAATGGTTGCTCCAATCCTCGAGGAAATTGCAGCGGCCAATGACGGAATTGTGATCGCCAAGATGAATGTTGACGAGAACCCGACAACTCCTGCTTCTTATGGCATCACGTCAATCCCTACTATGCACGTGTACCAGGGCGGACAGATCGTAAAGACAATCATTGGCGCTAAGCCAAAGGCTGCTTTGCTCGCTGACCTAGCTCCGTACCTGTAGGCAATGCTCCGCCTTGGTTCAACCGGGGCGGCCGTTGCGGAGGTTCGCGCACGGCTCGCGCACCTCGGTCTACTTGACAACAAAAGTGAGAACGCTGCTGCCGGTGACGTTTTTGACGACGAAGTAGCTATCGCCGTTCGCACATTTCAACAAGAGCGCGGGATCACCGTTGACGGTCTGGTCGGTCCGGAAACTTTTCGCCGCCTAGATGAAGCACGCTGGCAATTAGGTGATCGGGTGCTGTCATTCGCCCCGGGTCATTTAATGGTCGGTGACGACGTAACTGAACTTCAGCGCCGACTCAATCAACTTGGTTTCAATGCTGGGCGCCCTGACGGGATTTTTGGTTTCGGGACCGATCTTGCACTTCGTGAGTTTCAACGGGGTGTGGGTGTTAGCGCTGATGGAATCTGTGCTCAGGAAACACTGCGTGCATTTGAACGACTCTCGCGTTCGATTATTGGTGGGGACTCGGGGGCATTGCGTGAACACGCATCACTTGCATCTTTGCGAACGGGAATCGCAGACAAAGTCATCGTGATCGATCCCGGTGAAAGCGTCCACCCGGAATTGACCTACGCGATTTGCGCTCGAATTGAGGGTCGGTTGGCTGCACTAGGAACACAAGTCCTTCTAACAAGACCGGAAATTCCCGTTGTGCACAAGACTCAAACAACGCACGCGGAATTTGCCAACAATATGGACGCAGACATTGTGATCTCACTGCATCTTGATCAAGTGGAAAGTCCAAAACCCAACGGGATCTCCGTTTACTATTTTGGTTCACCTAATGGTGGAATCCATTCTCCCGGTGGTCGCATTCTGGCGGGGTTGATCAATGAGGAGCTCATCAGCCGAACCGATCGCAAGGACTGTCTGATACACGCGAGAACGTGGGACCTGCTGCGGTTCACCCAGATGCCAACCGTTCGTATTGAACTCGGCTATATGTCGAACGTCGGTGATGCGAAACGTTTAACCTCAGAGGCCTTCCATGATGCTGTGGCTGAAGGGGTTGTTGCAGCGCTTACAACCTTTTGCTCTCCCCGATAGGCCAGATCAACCTCACGAGAAAACCCAGCCCAACACCAATACCAATCAATAACGCTGCGGAGAAGAATCTTTTCACCTCGCACCTCCCATGTGAAAGAATACGCGAATGAGTAAATGGAATGGATACACCCACCGGGTCCGCTACAACGAAGTCGATCCCCAGAGCATCGTGTTCAATTCCCGCTACCTGGAGTTCTTTGATGCCGCTTATGTGGAATTCTTCCGTGCATTCGGCTACCCACTGGATGTTATGAGCGCAGCAGGGCTGGATCCGGTTGTCGTTGAAGTCAATATCCGTTACCACGCACCGGTCCGAATAGATCAACTTATTCACATTGAGGTGAGTTGTTCACGATTGGGTAATTCAAGCTTTGATTTGGCTTTTGAAGCGCGGGTTCAGGATCCAGAAACAGGTTTTATTTCGGAGAACGTAGCTACTTCAGCAACTATCAGTTATGTCAATGTGGACAATGTGGCCCGGAAGTCAACACCTGTACCCGAAGAATTTCGGGATTTTCTTAAAGTCACACCACAAGTTGTGTGATGGGCGCAAACAAATCATTAATTTGATTCGTGCGCAACATAGTCAATACAACAAGAACTAATACCAGCCCCGTGATTCCAATTATCTGAACCGGTATTCGGATTTGCTTTGGCGGGAACACCATGATCACCGCCACAAGGGCTCCAACAACTAACCCACCAAAATGCGCCCGCCAGTCGACCCCTGGTGAAAAGAACCCGATCGCTACGTTGATGATGAGTAGGAACAACACTTGCTTAATGTCATAACGTAATCGTCGCCCTGCAACGATCAATGCACCCATTAAACCAAAGATCGCACCAGAAGCTCCGACGGAAACTGTTTGTAAATCCGAGAACCAGTACGAGGCAACGGAACCACCGAGTGCTGCGAGTAGGTATAACACGATAAATCGCGTGTGCCCGAGTATCCGTTCGAGTGTTGGACCAAGAAAAAACAGCACATACATGTTGAATGCAATATGAATGAAAGATCCGTGCAGGAAGGCACTCGTAAACAGCCGCCACCATTCACCGTTTTGGGCAATTGCAACGGGATACATGCCGAAGTTGACCGCTACTTCATTTACGCCCTGGACATATTGAATCGCGAACAGAACGATGTTGAGACCAATGAGGAAGTAGGTGACCCGTGGAATGCTGACCAATGCACCACCAGCAACCGTTTTGGGAGCTGGCGGAACATTGGTTGTGATGCAGTCGGGACACCGATATCCCACTGGCGCGGAAATCATGCATTCGGTACAGATTGGTTTTTCACACCGTGAACACGAGATTCGCGTTGGTCGATCCGAGTGCCGATAGCAAGAGGGGGTTTCTTCCACTGAATTTAGCTGCGAACAATCTCAATCGATTCAATCACAACGTCTGACTTGGGGCGGTCTCCTGATCCGGTTTCAACGGCTGCGATTGCGTCAACAACATTACGACCGGCTTGATCAGCCACTTCACCAAAGATTGTGTGCTTGAAATTCAGCCATGTGGTTGCAGCTACGGTAATGAAAAACTGTGAGCCATTGGTGTTCGGTCCGGCATTGGCCATAGCGAGCAGGTAAGGCTTATCAAATGTGAGTTCTGGGTGCGGTTCATCATTGAAGCGGTAGCCGGGTCCGCCGGTTCCGGTGCCTAATGGGTCTCCACCTTGGATCATGAAACCAGGAATAACCCGATGAATGATAACGTCCTTGTACAACGGTGCTGAGGTCTTCGCACTGACGCGGGAGTCGGTCCATTCCTTGGTTCCTTCTGACAGCCCGGTGAAATTTTCCACTGTTTTCGGCGCGTGATCAGGGAAAAGGTTGCACGTAATGTCGCCAAGATTTGTATGAATAATCGCTTGTAGTGTCATGTGCTGATCTTTCCACGCCACCCTCATGGCTATTCGCGCGGGCGCGCCCTTATTGCTTCACAAAAATCACAAGTAAAAACTTGTGGAGCTTAGGAGACTCGAACTCCTGACATCTGCCTTGCAAAGGCAGCGCTCTACCAACTGAGCTAAAGCCCCTCGTATTGCGGGATTTGCACCAAACCAGCGTGACCTGTTTTCGGCGCGAAGGAGATGCTAGCGCAGGTCCTGATTGGCCCCTACTTCAGACCACAAATCATCGTCAGATTCGACTTCGGTGACCTTTCGGTACACCAGGTACCCGACACCCGCTAGGAGGATGAGTAACAGCAACTTCTTCATGCGTCCAAGATACACCGCTGGCCCAATAAGGCAAAAACCCTGGTTATCCGGCTTGAGGATCCAAAGAATTGGGTGGGCCCAGATGGACTTGAACCATCGACCTCTTCCTTATCAGGGAAGCGCTCTAACCAAGCTGAGCTATGGGCCCGAAATAGCGTGCCGAGACTACCCGACTCCCCCTCTGCGACTTTTCAGGGGCACAGGAAAAAAGGGTTTGCTGGGCAAATTAGGTGGCGGTTGTTGTCGGAATCAACAAGGCTGGCCGTGAATGTCACTTCCGAGTAAGCGTGCCCACCACTACTCTGTGATTGTTAAAGGGGTCGGCGGCTGGTGACACTGAGTAATACACCCGCCAAGTATTGGAACCTGTCGGTATCGCCGAAGGATCAAGGGAGTTTACAGAGGTCGGCGTTAATGCGTTGTTGTCTACCGACCACGTGAGCCCATCCTTGGAAGTTGCGGCATAAAGGCGTTGAGGTGGGGTTCCTGGTCCGGTAGAGACCAATGCGATCCAGTTACCGTCGGTGGCTTGAATGACATCGGAGTCGACATAACCACCTGTGAATCGGTAGCCAGAATCTAACACGAATTGTGTTCCTGATGCGTCAGTCGATGTGGCGCTGACAATTGCCTCTCCGGATCCAGAGGAAGTTGAATTGCTCAGAAGGCTTTGAGAAATTTTGCATTTCTTTAGTGCCTTCTTGTCTTTGGCTGTCAGAGTCGCCCCGCTAGTAATCACTTGAACTCGTTTTTTGCCAAGAACTTTTGCGAGGCATGTGAATTGTGCTTTCGTTGGTCCGCTCGTCGGCGCCACTACGGGCTCTGTCGGCTTGGTTACCCAGTACAAGCGAACCCGGCCGTCGGGTAGCACAACTGAATCGGGGACTCCCCATGCCTTCTGTTCGGGGGTTGATGTGAATCCAAGATTTGTGGTCGGACCTAATTGCGGAATGCCGGCCGAGTTATAGGTAACGCTCGCAGTCGCTATCGACTTTGCCCCAGCAGTTGGTTGAATGAAATAAGCACGCATTGAGCCGTCAGTCAATGTCACCTGGGTGTAGTCCGTTCCGAAACCGAAGGGAAGCGGTGCTCCTGTGCAATTACCCGAGGTAGGGCAGAGCGACATACTCCAACCGCCTCCATTGATACCACCGCTATAAAAGACACGGTCAGTGCTCCCCGAAACATTCATGGCAAACGGACTCACTCCCAGTAGGCCGGTGTCCTTGTCGCCTTGAAGCGTGTATGAGTCTGCGAAAGCAGGTGCCATTGTCACTGCACTAATAGCCAAGGCCGCAATTGCTGCAACTGTCTTTATGTACATGGGTAGCAGAATACAGGTGTGAAAATGAACTCACAACTGAATTTTTATTCACCTTTTTGGTAGGTAAGCATCGGGTTTTATTGATGCCCCGATAGCCTTGGCGGGTGAAGGGAATAATTCTTGCGGGGGGAACGGGAAGCCGTCTGTGGCCGATCACCAAGGGGGTCAGTAAGCAGTTACTCCCGGTCTATGACAAGCCGATGCTGCATTACCCTCTCGCCACCTTGATGGCCGCTGGCATCCAGGAAATTTTGGTAATCACAACGCCCGAGGACTCCGAATCCTTCTCGCGATTGTTGGGTGACGGCTCGGCATGGGGAATGAGTATCAGTTTCGCAACCCAACCGAAACCTGAGGGTTTGGCCCAAGCTTTTTTGATCGGTGAAAAGTTTTTGGACGGGGACTCCGCCGCGTTAATTTTGGGTGACAATCTTTTCTATGGTCCGTCATTGGGACGTAAACTTGCTGACTTAACTTCGGTGGTTGGTGCACACGTTTTTGCCTATGAAGTGGCAAATCCCAGTGAATACGGTGTGGTTGCATTTGATGAAGCTGGGGTTGCAACGTCCATTGAAGAAAAGCCTGTGAATCCCCGGAGTTCTTATGCTGTTCCGGGTTTGTATTTTTATGACAACACGGTTGTTGAGGTAGCGAAATCAATTAAGCCTTCGGCTCGTGGTGAATTGGAAATCACCGCCGTAAATGACCACTACTTGCAGGCGGGTTCACTCAAGGTTGCAATTTTGGAACGTGGGACCGCGTGGTTGGATACCGGAACATTCCGTTCCCTGCAGGATGCTGGTGAGTTTGTTCGCGTAATGGAAGACCGCACCGGAACCAAAGTTGGTTGCGTTGAAGAAATCGCGTGGCGAAATGGTTGGATCACATCTGCACAATTATTGGAACTCGCTCAACCGTTGCTGAAAAGTGGTTACGGCGATTACCTCGTTGCGCTCGCAAACAAGTAATTGATGGGGAGCATCGTCTCTTAGACGTCTTCGGTGAGAACAACTTCAACGCCGCCCGTAAGGCCCACGGTGAGGTTGTACAGGATTGTGAATAGGCCTGCAAGTGCTGAAATGAGAACAATTTCAACCGAGGCAACAATAAGTGTCGCGCCGATTACTTGCCAAAATCCCAGTGAAGTAATCAGATCAAGCCCACTCGTGCTGCCAACTACGTCGGTGATTGTTCCTGAGAGTGATTCGATTACGCCCGTGCGGTCAAGAATGAACCACACGACCGTGACCGCTACGACGAGAACAATGCCAATCGCGAGAGAGAGTATGAAGGCCGCTTTGGTCACCGACCAGGGATCAAACCTGGATACGTAAAGGCGTGCCCGCCGCGGACCCCCACTCACTCGCTTGCCTGACCTTCGACTTCTTCCACTACCTCAGTGGCTGCTAGTTCTTCGCCTTCGACTATTTCTTCTTCGTCTTCTGCGCCCTTAGCGACAGCGACAACACTGACGTCTTCGCCGAGGCGCATCATGCGAACACCCATGGTGTCCCGGCCCGAGGCACGAATTTCGTCGACCCTTGTACGGATAACGACACCATTTGATGCGATGGCAAAAATCTGATCGGTTTCCGCACACACCATTGCGCCAACAAGTTCACCGCGTTCTTCGGGCAACTTCATTGCGCGCACACCCTTAATACCACGTCCTTTTGCTGCCCACTCATCAACGGAGGTTCGCTTAGCGAACCCACCATCGGTGATGGTGACAACAAAAGTTCCGGGGGTGACAACGTCCATTGATAACAGCGCGTCATCTCCACGGAAGCGCATTCCGATCACGCCGCCGGTTGCCCGGCCCATGGGTCGTAATGTCTCGTCATTGGCTGTGAAACGAGCTGATAGACCCTTTCTGGAGACCAGAAGTAGGTCGTCGGTTTCTGACACTAGCCGTGCACCAATCAGTTCGTCGCCCTCGTGCAGGTTGATCGCAATGATTCCACCTTGACGGTTGGTGTCGTATTCACTCAGTCGAGTTTTCTTCACCAATCCAGACTTGGTTGACAACACAAGGTAATCACTAGCGGCGTAGTCCGGAATTGCTAAGACCTGCGCAATTGTTTCATCTGGTTGGAATGCCAACAGATTAGCGACATGTTGTCCGCGTGCATCACGTCCTGTTTCAGGTAACTGATAAGCCTTAGCCCGGTAGACCCGCCCAAGGTTGGTGAAAAACAGGATCCAGTGGTGGGTGGTGCTGACAAACATGTGCTCAACAACGTCGTCTTGACGAAGGTTTGCACCTTTAACTCCACGACCACCGCGGCGTTGGGATCGATATAGATCACTGAGGGTTCGCTTGGCATAACCACCTGAAGTGATTGTTACAACGACATCTTCGACTGCAATGAGGTCTTCGTCGGTGACGTCACCATCCCAGGCAACAATTTCGGTTCGACGATCGTCACCGAACTTGTCGGACGTTTCCGTGAGTTCATCGCTAATAATTGTTCGTTGACGTTGATCTGATGCCAAGATGTCGTTGTAGTCCGCGATCTTGTTCATGAGTTCTTCGTGTTCATCAATTATCTTCTGACGCTCCAATGCGGCCAGACGACGTAGCTGCATGTCCAGGATTGCTACTGCTTGAATCTCGTCAATGCTGAGAAGGTCAATCAGACCGGTGCGGGCTTCATCAACGGTTGCACTTGCACGAATCAATGCGATAACAGCATCGAGGGCGTCAAGGGCTTTGAGGTAACCACTGAGAATATGCGCACGCTCTTCAGCTTTTCGTAAGCGAAAGCGGGTGCGTCGTTGGATCACTTCAATTTGATGCAGAACCCAATAACTCAGGAACTGCTCCAGGGTCAATGTGCGTGGAACCGAGTCAACAAGCGCCAACATATTGGCACCAAAGTTGTCTTGAAGTTGGGTGTGCTTGAACAACTGGTTCAAAACAACCTGGGCCACAGCATCTCGTTTGAGTTCAACGATGAGACGCATTCCGGTGCGCGATGAGGAGTCATCACGTACGTCGGAGATCCCTGTGAGTTTTCCATCACTGACAAGTTCAGCGATGCGAAGTAGGAGATTGTCGGGGTTTACCTGATAAGGCAACGCGGTGACAACCAAGATCTGCCGACCTCGTTTGTCCTCGTCGACGGTGACCACCGCGCGCATCGTGATTGATCCACGTCCGGTGCGTTGGGCGTCTTCGATTCCTTTACGACCAACAATGAGTGCACCTGTTGGAAAGTCGGGCCCTTTAACCAATTCCATGAGTGCGCTTTGACGCTCTTCAACGGTCGATTCCGGATGGGCCAGTAACCATTGCGCACCTGCAGCAATCTCACGCAGGTTGTGCGGTGGAATATTCGTAGCCATTCCGACGGCGATACCGGAACTTCCGTTGACCAAAAGGTTGGGGAACCGACTGGGGAGAACGGATGGTTCAAGGGTGCGACCGTCGTAGTTTGGTTGGAAATCGACAGTATCTTCGTCGATATCGCGGACCATTTCCATGGCAAGTGGCGCCATGCGGCACTCGGTGTACCGCTGGGCCGCGGGGGGATCGTTGCCGGGTGAGCCGAAGTTCCCTTGTCCTTGAACAAGTGGGTAGCGCAGTGACCACGGTTGAGCGAGGCGTACGAGTGCGTCATAGATTGCAGTGTCACCGTGTGGATGGAAGTTACCCATGACGTCGCCGACCACGCGAGCGCTTTTGGAGAAGTTGCGGTCGGGTCGGTAGCCACCGTCATACATTGCATAAAGAACGCGGCGGTGGACCGGCTTTAGTCCATCTCGTACGTCTGGCAGTGCACGGGAAACGATTACCGACATGGAGTAATCAAGATAGGAACGCTGCATTTCAGTCTGCAGGTCAACCGGTTCGATCCGGCCGTGGCTGCTGACCACTTCAACTTCTACTTCAATGTCGTCTGACACTTTGCTCTCCGTTAATTAGTTTCTTATTAAATATCGAGGAATCGAACGTCGCGGGCATTTTGTTGAATGAAATTTCGGCGAGACTCAACATCTTCACCCATGAGCACACTGAACATTTCATCTGCTTGGGCTGCGTCATCGAGAGTTACTTGCAAAAGCACCCGCTCAGCAGGGTTCATGGTGGTGTCCCAGAGTTCATCAGCGTTCATCTCACCAAGACCCTTGTAGCGTTGAATCGACTCTTCTTTGGGGAGCCGTTTTCCGGCGGCGATGCCAGCCTCAATGAGGGCATCTTTTTCGCGATCGGAATACGCGAATTCGGCTGTTTCACGCGACCATTTGATTTTGAACAAAGGTGGCTGAGCCAAGAAAACGTGGCCGGCTTCAACTAATGGTCGCATGAAACGGAATAGGAAAGTTAAGAGAAGTGTGCGGATATGTTGTCCGTCAACATCGGCGTCGGCCATGAGAACAACTTTGTGATAACGCAGACGGTTCAAGTCGAATTCTTCTTGGATACCGGTACCGAAAGCGGAAATCAACGCTTGTACTTCTGTGTTTTGCAGGACTTTGTCAATCCGAGCTTTTTCCACGTTAATGATTTTTCCGCGAATCGGGAGAATTGCTTGGGTACGCGGGTCACGGCCTTGGCGTGCTGAACCACCAGCACTGTCACCTTCCACAATAAAGACTTCACACTCTTCGGGTTCACGACTGGAACAGTCAATAAGTTTTCCGGGCATGCCGGCGCCGCCGAGGAGTCCTTTTCGGTTACGGGCCAAGTCACGTGCTTTACGGGCTGCGATACGCGCCGTTGCCGCGTTCATTGACTTACGTGCAATCTCTTTACCTTCGGCTGGATTTTGTTCAAACCAAGCACCTAGTTGGTCATTAACGACTTTTTGCACGAAAGCTTTCATTTCGGTGTTACCCAGTTTAGTTTTTGTCTGACCTTCAAACTGTGGGTCGACGAGCTTTACACTCACAATCGCGGTGAGTCCTTCTCGGATATCTTCACCGGAAAGATTAGTGTCTTTCTCTTTTAGAATATTCCATTCACGTGAGAATTTATTAACCAGTGATGTGAGTGCGGTGCGGAAACCTTCTTCGTGGGTTCCACCTTCTGTTGTGTTGATCGTGTTAGCGAACGTGTACACCGACTCGGCATAGGTGTTATTCCATTGCATTGAAATTTCGGCACTGAGAGTCTTGTTTTCGTTCTCGGCCACTAGATCAATGACGGTGGGGTTTGCCACGCCTTTACTCGCATTGATGTGACGAACAAAGTCCGAAATTCCACCTTCGTACATGTAGGAGACGTGTCGAACCGCTTCAATGGCTTCGGTTGGGTTATCCGGATCAATGACGGTGAATGAACCGGGTCGTTCGTCGGTGAGCTCCAACTTCAAGCCACGGTTAAGAAATGCCATTTCTTGGAAGCGACGGGCAAGTGTTGTGAAGTCATAGGTTGTGGTCTCAAAAATCTCACCGTCAGCCCAGAAAGTGACCGTGGTTCCGGTGCGGTCTGTCACTTCACCCTTATCAAGGGGCGCTACGGGAACCCCGTACTTGTAATGCTGGCGGTAAACATTGCCTTCGCGGTGAATTTCAACGGCCAGGTCGGTTGAGAGCGCGTTGACCACAGAAACGCCAACACCGTGAAGTCCACCTGAAACCGAATACCCACCGCCACCAAATTTTCCACCTGCGTGCAAAACGGTCAAAACGACTTCAACCGCCGGTTTTTTCTCAATGGGATGTTCATCGACGGGAATCCCGCGACCGTCATCGACTACCCGAATCGCACCATCGGGGAGGATTGTGACCGAGATTTCGGTGGCGTAGCCTGCTAAGGCCTCATCAACAGCGTTATCAACCACCTCGTAGACCAGGTGGTGCAGCCCGCGCTCACCGGTTGACCCGATGTACATACCGGGGCGTTTACGCACCGCGTCGAGTCCTTCAAGAACCTGGATCGCACTGGCGTCATAGGTCATGTGGGGCCCTCCAAGAAGTGAGATGAACAGTAGACAAAGCTCTGAAAGTTGCAAGGTTCAGTCTACCCTGAACTTCCGACATCACCTAGCCCAAAAACGCCAATCAGGACATAAATGGGACCTGTGACCCCCCAGTTGCCAGTTGGTGTACGAATTAGTGCCTAAAATCCGTCTTATTTCGCGCTAGGGGTCAAATTCGGCCTACTACGGCCGGGTCTAAGTAGACTAGTTGTATGTGTCGCGGGGCCCTCGGCCGGCAACATGCCAAGCCCCTTTTTTCCAGGATGGGCTCTGTGGGCCATGGATAGAAATCTTGGTCACGACACCATCACCCACTTCTCCAGCAATTTTGGCCATAATCTGGTTGTGGAGCAGGCGTAACTGGGTGGCCCAGGCCGTCGATTCGGCGGTAAGCCGCAGGGTTCCATCCTCAAAACCGGCTGGGACACAGTGATCCGCGATCTCTGGACCGACAATGTGGGCCCATGAATTCAATAACTTAGCCATTGAGCTCTCTTGTTCCCAACCACTCTCAATCACTAATTTTTCAACAGCGCTGCCGAGAAGTTCTGGGTCACGGCCACTTCGCGTGGATTTACGGGTCTTTTTGGCGGGTGCACCTTTGGTAGTCCGACGTAGCAGACGATCTGCCGCTTGTGCCTGTTCTTCTGGAGTGATTTCCTCACTCATGGGATTCCTCGACGTAGGTGACGGTACCGAGTGAAACCTGAAAGCGCGCTCCACCCAGTTCAGCCGGGACATCAGATTCCACGGCCGCGGTGATAAACACTTGCGGTGCATTTTTTGTCAGGTCCAAAATTGTGCCCCGTCTCATGACATCAAGTTCAGCAAATACATCGTCAAGGATAAGAATTGGTTCAATCCCATCAGCTTTAAGCACATCAGCGCTTGCAACGCGTAGGGCTAACGCTGCGGACCAGCTCTCACCGTGTGAGGCATAACCTTTTAGGGGTAGCCCACCCAATCCAATAAAGAGTTCGTCACGGTGGGGTCCGACCAGTGTCACTCCACGAATAAGTTCATCTTTTTTTCGTGTAGCTAACTCTTCGCGTATTCGATCGTGAATTTCACTTTGTGTGAGCGACTCGATATCACCTTCAGTTAAGTATTTCGATTGATAGTCAAGGACTATTTCCGATGAACTGACGGCATCTTCACCACCACTGATTGAGTGGTAACGGTTACGAATGAACGGCTTTAAATCCTGGATGAATTGAATTCGAGTGTGCGTAATTTCGGCACCTAGTTTAGCTAGCTGCTCATCCCACACATCAAGAGTGCTGTCAATGTTGTCGCGGTTGAAGGATTTGAGGAGTGCATTACGTTGACGTAATACTTTTTCATAGTCTGTTTTCACTCCTGCGAATCGCGGTGTGCGTTGAATTAGTGTGTGGTCCATAAAGCTTCGTCGTTCACTTGGATCGCCTTTGACTAAAGATAAATCCTCGGGTGCAAACATAATGACCCGGACAATTCCTAAGATATCTCGCACTCGAGGTAATGGTGATCGGTTTATTTTCGCTCGATTAGTTTTCCCTGGTGAAATTTCCAAGTCGATTGCTACAGCACGATCTTCTTCATTTATCCGTGCTCTAATAACAGCTGATGTTTTTCCCGCACTCACTAAGGGATTTTCGCTTGCAACTCGGTGTGAGGTAAGCGTGGCTAAGTAATAGATGGCTTCAACGATATTTGTTTTACCCTGACCGTTTTGGCCAATAAGAACATTTACTCCTGGAAAAAATTCGACAAGAACCTCGTTGTATGAGCGAAAACTGTCAAGATGAAGGGCTTGCACCCACATGTGTCAGCCCGTCAAACGTACAGGCATCAACAGATAGCGGTAGTCCGCTGGCATGTCTGTGTTCTCACTCGTCACGCCGGTAATTACCGCCGGTTTGGTTGCCAAGGTAAACGAGAAGCGTGCCTTTGGCGCGTCAATGGCGTTGAGTCCGTCGAGTAAATAACCGGGATTAAATGCAATTTCAATGGGGTCGCCTTCAACTTCGACTTCAAGAACTTCATTGGCTTGAGCGTCGTCACCCGAACCGGCACGCATGTGAATCTCACCATTGTTGAAACTCATCCGGATTGGTGTGTTTCGCTCGGCCACGAGAGCAACACGTTTAACTGCATTAACTAACTCCGCTGTGTCAACAATCGCAGTTGTTGAACTTTCATTGGGAAGAAGCGATCGGTACTTGGGGAATTCTCCGTCAAGTAAACGTGTTGTTGTCCGCATTCCTTGTGCTTCAAAACCAATGAGTTTCTCTCCATCAGGTGCGATAGCTAATTCAACAACCTTGGCTGAACCCATACTTTTCGCCGCATCAGCCAAAATTCGAGCTGGAATTAATGTGTTGAGTTCTATGGAAGTTTTTGTTGGTGACCATGGGAATGTTCGCACTGCTAATCGATACCTATCGGTTGCAGCCAACGTAATGTTGGATCCGTCGATCTCCATTCGAATACCGGTGAGAACTGGAATTGTGTCATCTTTTCCAGCAGCAATTGCAACCTGTGCAACTGCTTCGGCGAATACGTCACCGTCAACGTTTCCTGCTGTTGTTGGCATGTCGGGTAATGCTGGGTAATCCTCAACAGGAAGTGTGGGAAGTGTAAATGAGCTTCGTCCACATTCAATCAAAACACGATTACCTTCTAATTTTAAAACAACCGGTGCAGCAGGAAGAGCTTTCGTAATGTCGGCGAGAAGTCGCCCGGACACCAATGCTTTACCTGGCTCAATAACGTCGACATTAACGTGCACACGTGCTGAAATTTCGTAATCAAAACTCGATAGTGTCAACGACTCTTGCTCAGCAATCAACATCACTCCGGAGAGAACCGGCATCGAAGGTCGTGAGGGCAGGGTTCGTGCAGCCCACGTAACGGCTTGTGCCAACGTGTCGCGCTCGACTCGTATATGCATTTTCTTCGTGCCCCTGTCTAAAACGATTGATTAAGCAAAGGCTTAGTGTGCCTTATCTACTTATCTTTTGTAAGAGCAACCGTGTGGTGCGTGAATAGCGGGTCCATCCACAGAGTACGTTCATATGGGTATTAATGAAACCTAACTATTGATATAGGTAGTAGTAGTCATAGGTCCTGTTAATAGTGGGGAAAACCTGAATTCCATGACCAATCTATGCGTGTTCCGCCACGGCTAAAATGTGGATAGTAATTGTTAGGTCGTTAGTGGTTGTGGAAAACTTCGGAACCTACGTGGGATATCCCCATGAGTGGGCAGGTTTATCCACAGAAGTTCCCTAAATTAAGGCTCTCAACCATAATTTTCCCACAGGTCGTCCACACATGGGGATAGCCGCGTGTTTACACTATTTAACACAGTTATCCCCAGGTTTATCCACAAACTTTATCCACACCTGTTGATAATGTGGGGATGGATTAGATTCGTGGGACTTATGTTAATTCAGCTTAGTTTAAATTACGAGGTTTACATAGGTCGAGGCTGAGACTTTATTCGACTAGTGAGATCGGTCACTTGGTTGTACATGGTGCGCTTTTCAGCCATCAGTTCACGAATTTTTCGATCAGCGTGCATAACCGTCGTATGGTCACGACCACCAAATGCTTGTCCGATTTTTGGCAGGGAGAGGTCAGTGAGTTCACGGCACAGGTACATAGAAATTTGACGCGCCGTGACCAGGGTGCGGCTTCGACTAGCACCACAAAGTTCTTCGATACTCACACCAAAGTAGGAAGCACAGGCACCCATAATTTGAGCGGCGGTAATTTCGGGGCCAACATCTGATGGGAGCAGGTCTTTGAGGACCGCCTCCGTGATTGCTAGATCAACCGGTTGTTGATTAAGGGACGCGAAGGCTGTAACCCGAATAAGGGCTCCTTCAAGTTCACGAATATTCGTAGAGATTTTTGATGCGATGTACTCCAGCACTTCAGGTGGGGCAACCAATCTTTCCTGGGTGCTTTTTTTACGGAGAATAGCGATACGGGTTTCTAAGTCAGGAGGTTGTACGTCGGTGATCAAGCCCCATTCGAAACGTGAACGCATCCGATCTTCGAAGTCAGGGAGCTGTTTAGGTGGTAGGTCACTCGTGATCACGATTTGTTTATTTGCATTATGCAACGTGTTGAAAGTGTGGAAAAACTCTTCCTGTGTCTGGACTTTTCCACTGAGGAACTGAATGTCGTCAACAAGTAACACGTCAATGTCGCGGTAGCGACGCTGGAAATTCGCGGCTTTATCATCACGAATACTGTTGATGAATTCATTGGTGAACTCTTCAGAACTGATGTAGCGAACATGTGTTCCTTTAAACAGAGTCTTGGTGTAGTGCCCAATCGCGTGCAGGAGGTGGGTTTTACCAAGTCCTGATCCGCCATAAATAAACAACGGGTTATATGACTTTGCTGGTTGTTCAGCCACCGCAACAGCTGCAGCATGAGCGAAACGGTTACTTGTTCCAATAACGAAGGTATCAAATGTGTACTTGTTGTTGAGGCGCCCAAACTCTTCTTTATTACTGGGTGAGCCCATCCCGGGCCGGTCAAAGTTTCCTTCACGGATATTGCCACGACTCGGCTCAGATACCTGTGCATCATCCGCATACGTTGAGTCGGCTACTTCGTCGGTTAAGTCTTCATCGATGGTTGGCGCAATAGATGGGTCAACGGTGACTGCGAGGCGAATGTCTCGGCCTAAAATCGCACTGAGTGCACTGCTGACTAATGGACGAAGGCGAGTCTCAAGGACATCTTTCGTGAATTCGTTAGGGGCTGCGATTAAAACGGTGTCTTCAACTAAACCCAAAGGTTGGGTGAGGGAGACAAAAGCCTTTTGTTGGGGACTGAGGGTTCCATCAGAGAGGGAATCTAAAGCGGCGTTCCACATAGCTGTTAGTTCATTATCCCCAGCCATTTGACCTCAACAATCCTAAATTCAGCAAATTTATCCACATGCTTATCCACAGGTGTGGATGAAGTCCATACCCTACAACCACATGATTGTTTTTGACAAGCCAAAGTTAAAATTTATGTGTACTTACGTGTGTTGAGCCCCAAGTTCATTACCGTGGATGATAGGCAATAAACAGCGATGGGCATTTTTTTAGGGGCCGGGTTTGACCCGAGTACGGTCATGGCGTAACCTTCGGGGGCTAATAACTCTGGTAACAGGGTAGAAGTGACATTACAAGGAGAATCATGAAGCGTACCTTCCAGCCCAATACCCGCCGCCGGGCAAAGACCCACGGCTTTCGGCTGCGTATGAGCACGCGTGCCGGTCGCAGCATTCTTGCTGCTCGTCGTGGCAAAGGGCGCACCCGCCTCTCAGCTTAGGTTTTCTCGCGCCCTGTACGTGGTTTCCACCAGGATGCTTAGGTAAAGGTTGATCATGCTGGCTTCCCAGCACCGTATGCGCAGCACTCGGGATTTTCAGTCCGTGCGCCGTTATGGAAAAAAGGTACTTATTCCGGGTTTAGTGATCCATATTTTCCCTGGAATGTATGGGTCTACCCCTAGCCGAGTGGGCCTCACGGTTGGTAAGGACTGCGGAAATGCTGTTCAACGACACCGGGTTAGCCGCCGAATTAGGGCAGCTATAGGGCCTGTTCTGGTCCTCTTACCCACAGGAACCGGATTAGTAGTCAAAGCGCTCCCCCAAGTCCATACATTGCCTCTTGATCCTGCGGGGATAACAGAAGCGCTTTTGTTAAAGGTAAAGCGATGAATTGGCTGAAAAACCTTTTAAATGGGATTCTGTGGGTGTGGGATCACAGCCTTGGCTGGGTGGTCCGACTGGTTTTTCTCGGTCTCATTCGGGCCTACCAATTACTGATCTCACCGCTACTGCCACCGAGTTGCCGCTTCTATCCAAGTTGCTCCGCGTACGCTTTAGGGAGTATCCGCACACACGGATCTGCCAAGGGTTTAGCCTTGGCCACGGTTCGCCTAATACGGTGTAACCCTTGGAATGGTGGAGGCTTGAATCCAGTGCCTGAGAAAGGACGCTGGGTATCGGATATTTATCCGGATGGTCGCCCACGAATAAGTGCGGACGGAGAACATGTTCATTCTTGATTGGCTTCGTACTGGAGTCAGCTGGGTCCTAGTTCAGTTCCACACTTTGCTGAGCAATTTTATGGATCCCAACAGTGGTTGGACGTGGGCATTCTCGATCGTCGGACTCGTCATCGTCATTCGTATTTTGTTGATTCCGCTTTTTGTTAAGCAAATTAAGGCGCAGCGCAACCTGCAAATTATTCAGCCGCAAATGAAAGAGATCCAGAAGAAATACGCTGGGGATAAAGAGCGTCAATCAAAAGAAATGATGAAGCTCTATAAGGAAACTGGGACGAATCCACTTGCTTCTTGTTTGCCAATTCTTTTGCAGGCTCCGATATTTTTCGCGCTTTTTAGTGTCCTTCAAGGTATTGCAATGTTGCAACCTGAGGGTGTGTTCAACTGGGAAAAATACGAACCACTTATGTACAACGCGCATGATGCATCAATCTGGGGTGTGCCACTTTATGGAACTTTCCTTAATGCAAGTGAAGTAGCAGTTGATGGATTCAGTCCAACAGCAACCAAAATCCTTGCAAGTGTCCTTATTGTTTTGATGAGTGGGACAACCTTCCTAACCCAACGACAGCTGATTGTGAAAAACACCGCACCGGGTAACCCAATGGTGCGTCAGCAAAAAATTCTTTTGTATGTATTCCCCATCGTTTTCGCCGTCGGTGGCATCAACTTCCCGATTGGTGTTTTGATCTACTGGTTCACCACAAACTTGTGGACCATGGGACAACAGTTCTGGGTGATTCGCAACAATCCTCAACCCGGCACCCCAGCCTACGAGGCACTGGAATCCCGTAAGAACGCAAAAATTGCCCGTAAAGGTGGCGTCATCACTGACGTGGAAGTTACCGACATAGTGTCGGTAACCCCGGAGCGGGTCCAACCCAAACGCACCTCAAAGAGTAAAAGAAGTACGAACAAAAAGAAAAGCTAACCTGTGGGTCAAAAATTGACCGTGAAATTAACTTATTGTGGGTAGAGAGTGAGTACGTCCATGAGTGAATCAACTGCAACGGATGCAAAACAACTGGATCAAGAGGGCGATGTAGCAGCCGACTACCTGGAAGGCCTGCTCGACATCTGCGACCTCGATGGCGACATTGATATCGAGGTCGACGGGAGTCGGGCGCGCGTTTCCATCGTTGAAGTGGAAAAAGGTGAGTTGTCGCACCTGATCGGAGATGATGGTGAGGTACTTCAATCACTTCAGGAGCTGTCCCGTCTGGCCGCAGCGCGCGAGACCGGTGAGCGCTCACGCCTCATGCTTGATATCGCCGGCTACCGTGGTAAGCAAAAAGTGGTTCTCGAGGAAGCTGCCAAGACCGCGTGCGCTGAGGCGGAGCGCACCTCAGCTCCCGTTCGCATGGCCCCCATGAACCCTTATGAGCGCAAGGTTGTCCATGACATCGTGGGAACCCTGGGACTTGCCAGTGAATCCGAAGGTGATGAACCTAATCGCCGAGTGGTTATTCGGGTCTCCTAACCTATGGTTTCCCGTGAAACATCGGGTGAGTTACCCCCTTGGCTTAACCCATTTAAGGCTGAATTAGAGCGATACCAAGAAGTTTTAGCAGGGCCGGGGCTGGATCGGGGTCTGATGGGCCCGCGTGAAATGCCTCGCCTATGGGATCGACATATTCTCAATTGCGCCGTGGTTGCTGAGCCCGCACTTGGCCTTATTCCCCAGGGAGCGCTCGTTGCTGATGTTGGGTCCGGGGCGGGCCTGCCAGGATTGGTGTGGGCAATCACTCGGCCCGATCTCACCATGATTCTGATTGAGCCACTCCTACGCCGGGCAACCTTTTTGACCGAGGCGGTCATTGACCTTGGATTAACAGATCGAGTCACCGTGCTACGAGCCCGGGCCGAAAAAGTAATTACAACACCTAATTGGACCGGCGTGGACATTGTGACCGCGCGAGCTGTCGCTCCGATGGAACGACTACTGGGCTGGACCATGCCTTTACTTAAACCCGTTGGTGACTTAATTGCGCTCAAAGGCTCGAGTGCCCAAAGTGAAATTGATGAGGCCGCGCAGGCAATCAGCCAATATCGGATCACTGAAATCTCTGTGTTGACCTGCGGAGCCGGCGTGGTGGAACCAGAGACCACGGTGGTTCGGGCCCGGCGAATGCTCGCCTAGGTAAATACGACACAATGGCCCCGTGCCACAGCAACCCGATCCCCATGAAAAACCCTCAGGCCTTGGTTGGCCGGTCGATGTTTCCCGTGAAACATTAGAAGTGAATATCGAGAAAATGGGCAAAAAAGCCGGCCTGGGGTGGCCCACGTGACCCGGATCATCACAATTTCAAACCAGAAGGGTGGGGTGGGTAAAACCACCACAACCGTGAATATTGCCGCAGCCATGGCTCTAGCAGGCAAGACTGCCCTCGTTATTGACATGGATCCGCAGGGTAATGCGACCACGGCTCTGGGAATAGACCACTCTGAGGGAACACCGGGAGTTTACGATGTATTAATGGGGGAGGCTTCCCTATCCGATGTCATTACCCCATGTCCCGATATTCCTAACCTCTTTGGAATCGCAGCGACAATTGACCTGGCCGGAGCCGAAGTCGAACTGGTTTCCACCCCGAATCGGGAGCACCGTCTTCGTGAGGAAATTGACACCCTGTTGACCACACGCAATTTCGACTACATTTTCTTAGACTGCCCACCCAGCCTTGGATTACTCACCCTCAATGGGTTGGTGGCGGCCCGTGAAGTCCTACTCCCTATCCAGTGCGAGTACTACGCCTTGGAAGGTCTTTCCCAACTATTGAAAACCGTGGAAATGATCAAAGCTCATCTCAACCCCGATTTGGAAGTCACCGCAGTGATCTTGACCATGTATGACGGTCGCACCCGCCTGGCCAGTCAGGTGGCGGATGAAGTCCGCAGTCATTTTGGTGCCCGGGTTTTGGACACGATTATTCCTCGAAATGTTCGAGTTTCTGAGGCGCCGTCCTATGGACAAACAGTTTTAACCTACGACCCTACGTCCTCTGGCGCGATTTCCTACCGGGAAGCCGCCGCCCAACTCGATAGCCTAATCGTTTAATCCACAAGTTATAAACAAGTTATCCACACATAGGAGTGATGATGGCAGCAGCACCACGCGGACTGGGTAAAGGTCTCGGCGCGCTCATTCCCACCGAGGCACCGGTGAAGAATACGAATACGCAACCGGCTTCCCGTAAAAATGAATCCGCTGCTCCTGCAACCTACCTCGAATTACCCATTGACTCAATAACACCTAACCCGGTACAACCACGCACGGTTTTCGACGAAGAAGCACTCGATGAGCTCGTGTTTTCTATCAAAACAATCGGTTTACTACAACCGATCGTTGTGCGTCTATCAAAGACAGGTTCCTATGAACTTGTAGCGGGCGAGCGGAGACTTCGGGCCAGCAAGTTAGCGGGCGTTAAAAACATCCCAGCAATTATTCGCAACACCGAAGACTCAAACATGCTACGTGATGCGTTGCTGGAAAATTTACACCGATCAAATCTCAACGCGTTAGAAGAAGCCGCCGCCTATTCTCAAATGTTGTCCGACTTTGATTGCACACAAGAGGAGTTAGCGAAACGAATTGGGCGTTCCCGTCCTCAGGTAACAAACACGATCAGGTTGTTGAAGTTACCAACGAGTGTTCAGCAAAAAGTTGCAGCGGGAGTACTCAGTGCAGGTCATGCCCGTGCTTTACTGAGTTTGGATTCACCTGAGGCAATGGATCAGATGGCCGCACGTATCGTAAAAGAGGGATTAAGTGTTCGTAGTGTTGAAGAAATCATTGCGATAGCCGCGCCGAAAGGAAAATCTTCAGGTAAAGCAAGTAAGAAAAAAGGACGCTCAGAAGAACTTGAAGAAGCACTCAGGGTTCTCAATGAACGAATAACAGATGCGACAGATACCCGGATAAAATTTGAGGGTTTTGCAAAGAAAAATTCACAAGGAAAAATTGTTATTGAATGCGCGGATATTTCTGACGCACGCCGAATCGCCGAACTACTGGATCCGAGTTAGTGGGAACGGGCGACTGCCTGAGTCACCAGTTCGGCAAAGACACCACCAACACTGAGTCCTGCTGCTTCAATAGCTTGGGGAACAAGTGAGGTCTCGGTCATACCGGGTGCGATATTGACTTCTAAAAACCACATGGTTCCGTCTGAGTCCACGATCAGATCAGTGCGCGAAATATCTCGCAGACCAAGAGATTTATGTACCGCGACCGCGTATTCACACACTCGCTGGACAACATCACCGTCAAGTCGGCAAGGGACAAAAAACTCCGTTGCACCAGCGGTGTAGCGCGCGTCAAAGTCATAAACTCCACTCATGGGCACAATCTCTACCGGAGGTAGCGCAGTAGTTTCCCCACCAATGTCGATTACCGTGACGGCAAGCTCGGTTCCACTGACTGCGCTTTGAAGCATGACCCGATCCCCGTAGCCGAAGGCGTCAACCAGAGCGGGGGCAACCTGCTCCGCTTGGGTGCATAAGCGAACACCTAACGCTGAGCCACCACTGATTGGTTTAACAACAATGGGCAGCCCAATACCACCGATAACCGTCTCCAAGATTCGAGGGGCACCCATTTCACGAAAGAAGCTTTGGGGAAAAGCGACGAACTTTGGCGCACTTCCAGTGGGGACAAGGCCCGAAGCAACACCTTTATCAAATGATCGAGCAGCACTCGCTGCACTACTACCAACGAATGGGATCCCCTTTAGCTCCAGCATGGATCGGAGGGTGGCGTCTTCGCCTATGGCCCCGTGAATCAAAGGGACAACAACGTCGAATGAATGCGCGCCGGTTGCCGACCCCAGTGAATCGAGGAATTCCCCATTAAGGTCAACTTCAACAATCTCAGCGTCGGGCATTGTGTCGCGAAGTGCTTCAGCCACCCGTCGACCCGAGCGAAGGGAAACATCACGTTCAGCATTGAGGCCACCGGAAAGTATTGCTATGCGCATGAGTTCCTTAAATTAAATCTGAATTAGGGCTAAGTTGCGGCCGGGAATTCCCAGGCGTTTCATCGGAAGTAGTTACTCCGAAAGTATTAACCAGATCAAGTTCAGCCTCGATAACTCCAGCCAAGCGGCGAACACCTTCCTCAATACGGGAAGGTTCGGGGTAGCAATAGGACAGCCGTAAATTGTGTGCCCCTTGGCCATCAGCGTAAAACCCAGTTCCCGGAACATAGGCAACCAATGAACTGATCGCCCGCGGCAACATGGTTGTGGCATTAAGTTGATGTGGAAGGGTCACCCACGAGTAGAACCCGCCTTTGGGCACGGTCCACGTTGTCCCCGCAGGCATCAAAGCTTGCATTGACTGAAGGAGTGAGTCACGCCGCTCCCGATACAACTCTTGGAAAACCTTTATTTGTTGTTGCCATGGTTGCTCAGCCAAATAACGAGACACGGTCAATTGTGAAAAGTTACTGGGACACAGTGTCGCTGCTTCAGCGGCGAGAACCAATTTCTCCCGGACGCCGTGGGGTGCAATGACCCAGCCAACCCGTAAACCTGAAGCAATAATTTTTGAGAAAGAACCGAGGTAAATTACACCTTGGTCATCAAGGGATCGGATCGCCTGCGGTGGCTCACCCTCGAAGCCGAGTAACCCATAAGGATCATCTTCCAAAATAGGCACGTTGAACTCTTGGGCGATCGCCAGGATTTCTTGGCGACGTTGGAAGCTTTGGGTCAGTCCTGCGGGGTTATGAAATGAGGGGATCGTGTAGATGAGTTTGACCGGTGAGTCGCTAGCACGCGCGGTAACCAATGCCTCACGCAAAGCTTGTGGATTTAACCCCTCTGAATCCATAGCAACATGAACCACATTGCACTGATAGCTACGAAATACTCCGAGGGCACCTACATAGGAGGGTGATTCAACAAGGACCGTGTCCCCTGGGTCACAGAATATTTTTGTGACGAGATCAAGTCCCATTTGCGAACCGGCCGTGACAACAACGTCGTCAGGGTGAGAACGAACACCGACCAGGCCAGAAATCTCGAGGATCTGCTCCCGCAGAGTTTGATCGCCTTGGCCCGATCCGTACTGCAAAGCCACCGCACCCTGATCACGAACAACCCGGGCGGCGATCTCAGCAAAGCGATCAGAATCCAATGCAGAAACGAATGGCATACCGCCAGCAAGGGAAACCACTTCAGGCCGGGATGCGACCGCAAATAGTGCGCGAATAGCGGATGCGGTCAAACCTTGGGCACGCGCAGCGTAGGAGTCGATCCAAGGATCCATCCGATTGCCAGCCATGCGCCACAGCGTAACGCGTAGATACAGAATTTGGTGAAGCAGGAGTTACCCGTGTTACTGGACGACACTCATGGTGAGCCAAAGGGGAAAATAACACGTATGTAGTTTGTCCCCAATTGGGGAAAGGCTGTGTAAAAGTGTGAAACCCCTCATAACTTTTCCACAATTTTTTGGGATTTTGGTAACGAATGTGATTAGTGAGACAGGAATTACTTCCAGCGAGTTGCGAGCCCAAACCCGACCATAATGAATGCAAAGCCAATTCCTACATTGAGCAGGGCGTTGAGGTCCCCACCAATACTGTTCATTATGGGTACGTCAGGGCCGGCAATGTAGAAAACCACCAAATAGGTCAAGCCAATAACGAATGAGGCAACCATGGTGGGTGCGAGCCAAGCAGGGGATCCCAGCCGTGCGACCTTACGCTCACCCATTTTCTGCTCGGGTGTAAACACGTTCTTCTTACGTCGCTTGGACTCTGGCACCGGATTCTCCCTAGGTCAATTCACGTTCAATTCACGTTCATTTTAATCTCGTGCGCAAGTGCTTGTACGCAACGGTAACCATACCCTGCCATACTTCCTCACGTGAGTGTGCCGCGAATTCTTGTGATTGATAACTATGACTCTTTCGTGTTCAATCTTGTCCAATATTTGGCCCAATTGGGTGCCGATGTCACGGTAAAGCGGAATCAAGATGTCACGGTGGAAGAAGCGATTTCCTATGACGGAGTGTTGATTTCACCGGGCCCAGGTACCCCACAGGATGCCGGAATGTGTCTGGAAATTGTGAAGGGGGCACATGGCGCAGTCCCCATTTTTGGGGTGTGCCTTGGACACCAGGTGATCGCTGAAGCTTTTGGTGGAGTGATCAGTCGAGCCCCGGAGCTTCTCCATGGAAAGACTTCGCAGATTTCACACACGGGAAAAAGCGTGATGAGCACACTGCCAGAGAACTTCACGGCCACGAGGTACCACTCACTTGCCCTGGATCCAGACACGGTACCCGAGACGCTCATCGTGACGGCAGTTTCTGAAACCGGTGTGATCATGGGCGTTAAACACGTGTCATTACCCATTGAAGGCGTGCAATTCCACCCTGAATCAGTTCTCACCGAAGGTGGTCACGAAATGCTCGCCAACTGGTTAAATGACTGCGGTTTCCCAGAAGCACTCGAGAAACTTGCCAGCATTCCTCAGGTGACCATCACATCACACGCGTAAGCACTGGCCACGATCCAACGATCCGATTTATGGAATCGGGGTGGGCGTCGGAACAGGAACATCCGTTGGAGTCGGAACGGGGACATCCGTTGGAGTGGGTGCAACCGTCGGAACAGGGACCGCAATAGCAACCGTAATTGTTACCAATGAGCCGCGAGCCAATTGAGTTCCTGGTTGGGGTGATTGAGCGAGGACCTGTCCCGGTGATGAAATTGACGACTCTTGTTCCACAACCTGCACTTCGAAACCAGCTTGAGCTAAATCACTTCGGGCCTGGGCCTCTGTTGCGCCCGTTACATTAGGCAGTTCAACTAAACCGGATGACACCACAATGTCAACGGCGCTACCTGCAGCAACTTGGGTTCCTTCACCCGGATTTTGCTCAAGTACGTAACCACCAGGTTGATTAGAGTCACTTTCAGTGATTGCACCGAGTACCAAGCCGAAATCAGAGAGCGCGACCCGGACGTCGTCAAGTGTTGTAAGTCCTACAAGTTGCGGAACAGTTGATTGTTCACGGCCCGTTGACACGGTTACATTGACCGCCTGCCCCTGCTCTATTCCTTCACCGGCTGCCGGTTGCTGGGCAATGATTGTTCCTTCAGGTCGCTCAGAGATCTCCGGTGTTTGTGCACCGATTCGCAATTCATATTCGGCTAGTGTTTCAGCAGCCTGCTCAATGGTGAGCCCGTCAAGACTGGGAACCGTGACGACGTTGCCTCCGTCACTCCCCACGAGGAACCTGCCAATAACAACGGCGCCAATGATTGCCGCACCGATTGCAATAAGTGAAAGAACCCAAAAGACACCACTACTGCGTCCTTTACGGCCATTACTGGAAACCTTTTTGTTTTCCGTGTTAATTCCTGATGCATCTAAAGGTGTCATCATGGCTGTTTGGTCCGCCACAATCGTTGGTATTGCTGCAGTTACTGGGGAACCAGCGATTGCCCGCTCCACGTCTGCACGGAAGTCACTTGCGCTTTGATAACGGTCATCGGCACGTTTTGCGAGTGCCCGCATAACAACAGCATCAATTTCGGGTGAAACCCCAGGATCGATTGTGGAGGGGATTGCTGGCATTTCACTCACATGCTGATAGGCGATTGCGACAGCGGAGTCGCCGGTGAATGGCGGTCTACCGGTGAGTAATTCGAAAAGCACGACACCTGTTGAATACAAATCACTTCGCGCATCAACAACTTCACCGCGCGCTTGTTCAGGAGACAAATATTGTGCTGTTCCCATGACAGCTGACGCTGACGTCATGGTGGAAGAAACATCGTTGATCGCGCGAGCAATACCGAAGTCCATGACCTTTACATCACCGGTGCGGGTAAGCATGACGTTCGCGGGCTTAATGTCTCGATGAACGATTCCGTGTCTGTGTGCGTAATCCAATGCGGATAAAATTCCGGCAGTAATTTCTAAAGCTCGTTCAGGCAGAAGTCGACGTCCACTGGCAACTATTTGTCGCAGGGTCATACCGTCTACGAATTCCATAACGATGTAGGGAACAACCACGGCCGGCTCACCGTTGTCACCTTCAGGTGAGAGCGTGTCCTGGCCGGTGTCATACACAGCGACAATATTTGGGTGATTCAATGAAGCGGCACTCTGTGCTTCGCGGCGGAAGCGGGCCTGGAAAGACGGGTCTTTAGCGAGATCAGGGCGCAAAATTTTGATGGCAACCCGGCGACCCAAACGCAAGTCGCGGCCCTCGTGGACCTCGGCCATGCCACCTCGGCCGATCACGGCACCAATTTCATACCGATCACCGAGCATGCGACCTTTTTCTTCTTCGCTCACGTGCCCTCCCTACTTTCCATACTGCTCGTCCCAGATCATGTCACACTGTGTGGCCATTCTGAGTTATCGTCCCAACACCGCTTCCATCACCGCTTTAGCAATGGGTGCCGCTAATCCGTTACCACTGATCTCAGTGGCGCCACTTTCTTCAATAACAACAGCGACCGCGACACTGGGAGCTGCCGCTGGGGCGAATGAAACAAACCAGGCAACAGACGGAGCGTCATTGCCGGTCTGGGCGGTTCCCGTCTTACCGGCAACCCGAACACCAGGGATCCTGGCGTTAGTCCCCGTACCATTTTCCACAACATTAACCAACATTTCCGTCAACGAGAGTGAACTACTCGGCTTGAGGGCATCAGCAAATTGGCTTGGATCTGTTGTCTGCAAAATAGATAGATCAGGGCCACGGATTTCCTGAACCAAATACGGATTCATGGTGCGACCACTGTTACCCACGGAAGCCATCACCATGGCCATCTGTAAGGCGGTTGCCCGAACATCAAATTGACCAATTGCTGAGAGGGCTGTTTGAGGTGCATCAGGATCCTGGGGGAACAGGGAAGTGGCCGCGCGCAAAGGAATCTCAAAGCCATTATTGAACCCGAATGCTTCAGACTGGGCACGAAGGGCAGCCGCTCCGAGTTCATTCCCCAACCAAGCAAATGCCGTGTTGCACGAGATTGCGAGTGCCTGCCGCAGGGTTACTTTGCCATCCGGGCCACATTCCTTACCCGTCCAATTACGCAGCTCCTTGGTTGAATTAGGAAGTTGATACGTCTTTGGCCCCGGTAAAATTGAGTCCGCGGTAAAGCGACCCGATGCTAAAGCTGCAGCGGCAACAACAACTTTGAAAGTTGATCCGGGTGGATTAAGGGAAACAATGGGTCGGTTCAATAATGGCTTATCCGGATCAGCTTCAAGCTCGTCATAATATGCGCGAATATCTGCTGGATCATGACTAGAAAGTCGATTAGGGTCAAATGACGGCATTTGCACCGACGCCAATATTCGACCGGTTGCAGGTTCAATTGCGACGACCGCTCCCCTTTTACCTTTAAGCCCTTGGTACGCAGCTTTCTGTGCCGCTGCATTGATGGTGGTTGTTACCGCACCGCCAACAGGTTGCCGCCCCGAAACTAATTGTTGTACGCGGTCTACCGCGAAAATATCAGCTTTACCGTTCAAGATTCGGTTTTCGGTGCGCTCTAATCCGGTAGCTCCATAGACAAGGGAATAGAACCCGGTGATGGGTGCATATAGCGGCCCGCTGCTGTATTTACGCAAAAACGTCAACGTGTTACCGGTCTCAACCGAGCGAGCAACAGGATCAGAGGCAACTAAAATTGGTCCACGTTCACGGTCGTACTCGGCTAACAACACCCGTTGGTTTCCAGCCCTTGAGCGATAATCGCCAGCATTAATCACTTGAATCAATGTCACATTTACCAACAACGCAACAAAAAGCAACGCGAAGACAAAAGACATCCTTCGTATCTGGCGACTCATGATTGCTTCAACCTCGGCACCACCTGGGTCATCGCATCATCAGGTGAAACTTTCGAGAGATCAGGTCGACGAGAACGGTCTGAGATGCGAAGCAGCAAAGCAAGAATTACCCAGTTCGCGATCAAACTTGACCCACCGTAGGAGAGGAAAGGTGTAGTCAGACCGGTAAGTGGCACCAAACCTGTAACGCCACCAACAATGACAAACACCTGCAAGGCAAAAGTTATCGACAAACCAGCAGCAAGAAGCTGCCCAAAACCATCACGACACGTTATTGCGGTTCGTAACCCTCGTTCAATCAAAATTCCGTACAGCAACAGGATGGCAAAGATACCCGTGATACCAAGTTCTTCACCAAGGGCGGAAATTATAAAGTCGGTACTCGCAAATGGAACAAGATCAGGGAATCCTTGTCCTAAACCGGCGCCTAAAATCCCTCCGTTGGCGAGCCCATAAATTGATTGCACAATTTGGTAACCCGTTGTATCGGCATATGTCCACGGATCAATCCACACGGACACCCGTGCTTGGACGTGGCCAAATGTTGAGTAAGCGAAATATGCTCCGCCAAGAAACAGGAAGAATCCGATAAACAACCAGGACCTTCGCTGGGTAGCGATATAAAGCATCGACACGAACAAACCGAAGAAAAGTAGTGATGTTCCCAGGTCACGCTGGAAAACGAGAACACCGAGAGAGATAGCCCAAGCAATCACAATCGGACCCAAGTCTTTTGCGCGTGGTAATCCAACACCTAAAACTTTAGTGCGCACCAGTGCAAGTGAGTCGCGAGTTTTCACCAAGTAACCAGCAAAAAATATGGTGAGCAAAATTTTGGCGATCTCCGCTGGCTGGAATGAGAAAGTACCAACCCGAATCCACAAAGTCGCACCATTCACGGTTGTCCCGATTACGGGAGCGAGCGGTAACACCATGAGAAATAGACCCAGTAAACCGAAAGTGAATGTATAACGTTGGAGACGACGGTGATCGCGCAAAAGAATAAGTACTCCGCAGAACAAAATCCCGGCAATCGCAAACCACGTCAATTGCGAATACACATCCGGTGTAGGAATCGGTGCTTCATTGAGTTCAGCTCGCCGGGCGTCGGCTACATCGAGCCGGTAAATCATGATCAAACCAAAAATAGTGAGCAACGTGCCAACCGGCAACATAATCGGGTCGGCGTAGGCGGCTCGAAAACGAACAACAAGGTGCATCACTAAAGCAATCAGTGCAACAACGCCCGTGGTGATCCACAATCGCGGTGGTGTTCCTTCACCCGTTGACCAACCCACTTGCAAAGTACCCAAAATTCCTAAAACCCAAGCAAAAACGAGGAGCGCCAATTCAACGTTACGTCGGTTGCTCACTGCAAACTCCCCGGACAACCCTGTGGTGGAATGAGTGCTTGACACTCTGCGGCCCGACTTTCAAGTTCGGCGACAATACGTTGCGCATCCTCGAAACTAGCGGCTGGAATTCCTTTGCTCACCAACTCTTGATCGAAAAGTGGAAGGGAACCAACAACAAGAGTTGATTGCGAATCAATGTGTGAGAGTGAAATCCCCGCCAAAGTTCCCTGGACACCGTTATAGATTGCTACCGTTCCTGTTCCCGCACTACCGTTAACGGCGACATACCATTGGCTCGCCAACCATTGTTGGGTTCCAAAGAGTGCTGCAAAAGTAATCGCGGCAACGACTGCAACGCCACTCACGTATCCAATAATCTTTTTACGCCGAGTGTTTTTCAATGCTTGTTCCTGCGCTTGCGCTTCCCGGTCATAAAGTGCCTGCTCGGCAGCAGGAACAACTAGTTCAGTGTCAATCAGCACCTGTGGAGCGGTGTGGCTACCAAAATCAAATGGCTCAGGCGCATCGGGTTTGTCGGGATCGGGTTGAGCGTCATCGGGGAAACGGGTGTTAGGCAATTGCAACCGCACTCGCGGTTCACCAGCGGCGCCAACAACAACCGGTGGTGTCAAAGGCAACTCACCCTGCGACTCTCGCTCAATCACATCAGCGACAACAACGGTGACATTGTCAGGTGCCCCACGTTCCAAGACAAGGTCAACTAGTTGGGTAACCACTCCGGTCGGTTCACCCGAACTCAGCGTGTACGCGATTTCCATGTCACTCAATACTCCGGAGAGACCGTCAGAACACAAAAGGAACCGGTCACCTTTTCGCGCTTCGCGCACCGAGAGGTCAGGTTCCACCGGATTCATTCCGTCAAGTGCTCGCATGAGCAGTGAACGCCGCGGGTGAACGGCTGCTTCAGCCTCAGTGATCCGACCAGAGTCAACGAGGGTTTGAACATAGGTGTGATCGTGGGTGAGTTGTTGCAGTTCACCATCACGCAATAAATATGCACGTGAGTCACCAACGTGGACAATGGCGACACGGCCACCAAGCCAATACAAACCCGTAACCGTGGTCCCCATCCCGGTTAGTTCGGGATCCTCGTTGATCAAGTCTTTTATTTCTTCACCAACTTTGTCAATTGAATCCGACAGGTAGGTCAAGATGTCAGAGTCGGTCGGCGGGTGAACGTCAAGATCAGCAACAGTGGCAATGGCTAATGCTGATGCAAGTTCACCGGCCGCATGCCCACCCATACCGTCTGCGACCAACAGCAAACGTGGTCCTACATAACCGGAATCCTCATTACCTTGACGCACCAAACCAATGTCGGACTTGGCGGCATAACGCAAACTTAATTCAGTCATCGGGATTAATTCTGAATCTGCAATGTGCTGCGACCAATACGAAGTGGTGCACCGACGGGGAGAACGGTTGGCGTCGTGATCCGGGACCGATCAATCCACGTCCCATTTGTTGAACCTAAATCTTCAACAACCCAAGATCCTTCTGACTCATAGATGCGTGCATGTCTGCTTGAGGCGTAGTCGTCATCGATAATAATTGTTGAATCGGGCGCGCGGCCTAAAGTAATTTGTTTACCGTCGAGCGCAACGACCGTTCCAACAAGTGGACCGTCAATTACTACGAGGCGATTACCCCGAACTTTTTGTTTACGAGAAATCTTTGGTGGTTTTGGCGGTTTAGGTTGCCGACCCTTTGACTTCTTCTCAACTTTCCCCGAACTGGTTGCATCAGCGGGTTGACGAATGTCACGTCGCAGCACCAACACCGTCGCGAGGACAAACCCCCACAGCAAGGCCAGAAACGCGAGCCGGACCAGCGTAAGTGCGAGCTCGGACATGGGTCAGCCGCTCCGAAACACCAGCGAGGTTGCCCCGATTTGAACGACTGAGCCGTCCACCAAGGGAACTTCGGTGATTCGCTCCCCATTATGAAATGTTCCATTTGTTGAATCCAGGTCGCGCAGGTAAATCGGTGAACCCAAAACAATTTCACAGTGGTTACGTGAGGCGCCGGGATCTTCAATCCGAATGTCAACGTCGGTGCCACGGCCCATCCGGGTAATTGCCCGAACCAGTGGGTATGCCGACCCACCCGCTTCAAGGCGTGGTTGTCCAACAACAGCAGCTGAGCCACCACCTTGAGCGCTCACTTCAGCCCGCGCCTCGGAGCGAACCCGGAATATCCCGGTCTCCAATTCAGTGTCCTCACCCAATGAAACAAAGGGTGCCCCTAACAACGTATAGCGCTGCTCCCCCGAGTAATCCTTAACCAAAGTCCCTAGTTCAGTGCAGAGCGCGTCTTTGAACACCGCTAAGCGACGATAGTCATGGGTGGAAAGTTCAATATTGAAGATATTGGGGACAACGGTGCGTTCCCGGTCAATGACCGCGGCCCGGTCGTCTATTTCCCGCTGAAGAGCGGAAGCAATCTCAACGGGCTGCACCTCTGCCTTAAATGCCCGCGCGAATGCCCCACTGACCATTCGGTCCAGTGAATCCTCGAATCGTTCCAAAATACCCACATGGTGATGTTACCCGTAAATGCCCGGTCCACCCTCACGCTATATATACGCGTGGCGGTAACCTTTCCCAGCATCACGCGCGAGTGGCGGAATAGGCAGACGCGCACGGTTCAGGTCCGTGTACTCGAAAGGGTGTGGGGGTTCAACTCCCCCCTCGCGCACCCAAAAAAGAAGGCCCCCTCAG
>JBIHZX010000015.1:0-31539 GCA_044240195.1 Candidatus Nanopelagicales bacterium
CCCGTTCGCCACTAATCAAGAGGAGCAAGCTCCTCTATTTCCGTTCGACTTGCATGTGTTAAGCACGCCGCCAGCGTTCGTCCTGAGCCAGGATCAAACTCTCCATAAATGAATAGTTGAAACTGGCCAACAGAGCTGTTGTGCTCTTGTCAACCAAAGGAATCCGTTGGTAATGAGAGGTCCAAAGACCAATCAGTACCAATCGGGTTATAAAATTGGCATTGACATGTGACACACTGTTGAGTTCTCAAGTTACGGTCGCGCACCATCATGAAGTCCTCACGGACCTATTTTGGGGCAACATTCCAACCTTACAGATTTTTCACTGTGAAGTCAAATCCGCATCGCGGACGACTTTTCGTTTGGAATCTTGGGGCTTTATCCACGAGACCGGCCTAAACGTCCGTTTCTCTTGCGTGGACTGCTAACTATACGTTAAGCATTCTGTGAGGAATCATTGGGGGGCACTAAGGAGTGAATCCCCCAAAGGGTCACATGGCGATTTTTGGGTCTTTTCCTTGAACCGCAACGTTTTCCCCTAGCGCGCAGGTCGACTTCCCCCTGGTTTGCCGCCTGTTCGCGATCCGGATTTCCCCGCGGGCTTGCCTCCTGGGCGACCCCCTGATTGGCCTCCTGGGCGACCCCCCGGACGACCGGAACTGCCACCAGCACGCCCACGACCACCCCCGCCAGAGCTCTTGGGACGATCTGAGCCGGATCCACCCGTGGCCGAACCGCCAGAGCCGGATCCACCTGTGCCTGAACCGCCGGTTCTCGGCTTGTGACGAGGCTTGTGCCGCCCCGCTGCACCCGAACCGCCTTCACCCGCGTGTCCGCCCGGACGGGGCGAACGACGCTTTTTCGGCGCATGTTCAATAGCGGGGAACCATGGCTCGCCAGTTGGCTCCTGGGCACCCGTGATCCGAACTAATTCAGGATTAGCAATGTCCATCTGGGTAAATGTTGCTTCGACCAGAGCCTTTTTGATGAGGAATTTCATTTCTCTTTGCTGATTCATCCGGGCAAGAGTTACCACGGTTCCCGATTCGCCCGCCCGTGCAGTCCGGCCAGCGCGGTGGAGGTAGTCCTTGGGATCGGTGGGCGCATCAGCGTGGACAACCAAACTCACATCATCCACATGGATTCCTCGGGCAGCTACGTTGGTTGCGACGAGAACCGGAGTCTTTCCCGTCTTAAATGCCTCGAGCGCCTTCGTTCGTGCACCCTGAGCTTTTCCACCGTGCAATGTCCCTGCGGCCACACCTTGAGCCTGGAGTTTTTCAGCAAGGCGATCTGCACCACGCTGGGTTCGAACGAACATAATCGTTCTCCCCTTTCGCGCACCAATTTGGGCCAACATTTCATCGCGAACTTCCTGCTTGACAAAAAACACATGATGATCCATCTCGCCGTGTGAAATTCCAGCGGACTCAACGGAATGCTCGATTGGATCGCGGAGATATTTTTTAACAAGTGCATCAACATCTTTATCCAGTGTTGCACTGAATAAAAGTCGCTGCCCTATTTGGCTCGTGTCGTCAAGAATCTCTTTAACCGCAGGCATAAATCCCATGTCACTCATGAGATCTGCTTCATCGAGGACTGTGATCTCAACATCTGAAAGATCTACGGCGCCACGATGCATCAAGTCAATGAGTCGGCCAGGTGTTGCAACAACAATCGGCACACCGTGCTCGAGTGCCTGCAGTTGTCGACCAAATGGCATGCCACCGGCGATCAAAACGGAGGACAGTCCGACCTTGCGAGCCAATGGCGCGATGACCTCGTTGATTTGCATCGCGAGTTCACGGGTTGGCGAAAGTACAAGGGCTAAAGGCTTGCCACGCTTGGCTTTTCTGTTGTCAAGACGCGAGAGAAGCGCGAGTGAAAAAGCAAGGGTCTTACCTGAACCTGTGCGTCCTCGACCCAGAACGTCTCGTCCGGCGATTGCATCGGGAAGTGTTGCAATTTGAATGGGAAACGGCTCAGAAAAGCCGGAATGTGACAGTGCCAGCGCCAAAGGACGCACAACACCGAGATCAGCAAAAGAAGTCATCACTACCTATCGGAGAAAGATCAGAAACCTGCTCCGGCAGCGATAAAACGGCTCGGATGGGGCTTGCTAGGAGAAGGCCCGAAGTCCGGGACTACTTAACGACCACTCCGGCAAACGCCTTGCGACCGCGCCTTAATACTACCCAACGCCCAAAGAGCAGATCACTAACAGGCACCTGATAGTCCTCGTGCTCTATCCGAATGTTGTTTACGTAGGCACCTCCTTCTGCAATTGTTCGTCGGGCAGCTTTCTTGCTCTGCGCCAACCCACAGCGAACGAGAAGCTCATCAAGGGCGGGTAATTTCTCATCAATCACTTCACCCAACTGGACTTCACACAAAAAGGCTTCCGTCAAAGCTGCCTCAAGAGTCGATTCTGGTAACTCCGTAAGATCTCCGCCGCCGAACAAAGCTGTGCCTGCATTCTGAGCGCCCAAACATTCATGTGTTCCATGAACGAGTTCGGTCAGTTCTACTGCCAGTGCCCTTTGTGCTGCTCGCAATTGCGGACTATCGACACTTGCCTGCACCAGCTCAGCAATTTCGGGCTCCGATTTAAAACTAAAAGTATTAAGCAGCTTGGGAATGTCACGGTCGTCGGCATTTAACCAGTACTGGAAAAACGAGTATGGGCTTGTTAACGCAGGATCAAGCCAAATAGTCCCACTTTCGGTCTTACCAAATTTCTTGCCATCCGCCCTCGTGAGAAGAGGAGTAGTTAAGGCGTGGACACTCGTGGCTTCAACTCGTCGCACCAAATCCACTCCGGCCGTGATGTTGCCCCACTGATCTGAACCGCCCGTTTGCAATATGCATTCATATCGCCGAAACAACTCGAGGTAATCAAACGATTGAAGTAGCTGATAACTAAATTCTGTAAAACTAATTCCATCTTTTGCAAGCCTCGCCGCGACGGCCTCTCGATCCAACATTCTGTTGACGCTGAAGTGTTTGCCGATATCGCGCAAGAATTCGATTGCATTGAGATCCTTGGTCCAGTCAAGGTTATTCACCATTCTGGCCGGATTAGGTCCATCAAAGTCATAAAAGCGCTCCACTTGGGTACGGATTCGATCGACCCACTCCCCAACAAGTTCAGCGGAATTCAGGGTTCTTTCCCCTGACTCTTTTGGATCTCCAATCAAGCCGGTTGCCCCACCAACTAAGGCCAATGGCTTGTGTCCGAACTGCTGAAAACGTCGAACGGTCAGAATTTGAACCAAATTTCCCAGATGCAGACTTGGTGCCGTGGGGTCAAAACCACAATAGAGAGTCACGGGATTCGAGCATGTCGCGGTGAGTGTTTCCAGGTCTGTGCTTTGTGCAATGAGCCCACGCCATTGGAGTTCGGCAATGATTCCTTGATGGTTAACCGCTGGGTTCACTCCCCTATCTTGTCGCATCAACATTGGCTTATCAACGAGTGACACCCGGCGGAGTCATTCTATGAATGGGCCGGTGAGAACATGTGCCTGTGAGCCACTCAGCACAAAAAATGCGCAAAGCCGCTGAACACATTTTGGCAGTTGATCCTGCGTTTGCTTCAATTATTGAAAGCAGTCCCCTGTGCAATATTGGACGAAAGAAATATCAAGATGTCAATCATTTTCAGGCTCTTGTCAATTCCGTGATCGCACAGCAACTTTCGGTCAAAGCAGCCGACACGATTACAGCTCGAGTTACCCATGCACTAGATGGTGACGTCTCTCCTACGAAGATTCGAGATGTTGCTGATTTAGACCTGCGATCCGCAGGACTTTCTGGAGCAAAAACTAGAACGATTAAGGAAATGGCGCATGCGTGGCATGTGAATGACTATGACTTTTCTGATCCGAAACTTAGTGACCATGAGATCATTAGCGAACTGACGAAGCTCTGGGGCATCGGTCGTTGGACTGTCGAAATGTTTCTCATGTTTACTCTGCACCGTTTGGATATCTGGCCCACCGGTGATTTAGCAATGCGGCGCGGGTGGGAGAAGATTCATGGACTTTCCGATTTCGTTGAACCCAAAAACCTTGATGATCAAGGCGAGATTTTTCGTCCTTATCGAAGTGTTGCCGCTTGGTATTGCTGGCGCATAATTGATGGAGATAGCACTACTTGGTGAGAGTGAGATCAATTGCTCCAACGCGCTCGTTCGGACGATATCAACTCTGACAGAACCTGCAATTGCTCTCGAATACGGATGGGAGCGGTTCCACCAAAAGCATCCCTAGAATTCAAGGCTCCTTCAATATTGAGGACCTCACGAACCCTTGGATTCAACAAAGAACTGATTCCGGCAAGTTCCTCATCTGTTAAATCCCAGAGCTCACAATCCCTGCCTTCGGCTACCTGAACGCAGCTACCGGCGATTTCATGGGCACTGCGAAATGGCACACCCTCGCGTACAAGCCACTCCGCGATATCTGTTGCTAATGCAAAACCAGCGGGTGCGCTGGCTGCCATTAGTTCTTCATTGAAACTCAGGGTCCGGATCATCCCGGTCATCGCGGGCAGCAGAACAAGCAGCTGCTCCACAGTGTCAAAAACTGGTTCTTTGTCTTCCTGCAAATCACGGTTGTACCCGAACGGCAGCCCTTTTAGCGTCGCCAGTAATCCCGTGAGATTTCCGATTAGTCGACCCGATTTTCCTCGCGCCAATTCAGCGATATCCGGATTCTTTTTCTGGGGCATAATGGATGATCCCGTGGACCAGGCGTCATCCAATTTTGCCCAACCAAACTCACGCGATGCCATCAAGATAACTTCCTCTCCGATCCGAGAGAGGTGAACTCCGAGCATTGCAGTGACGAAGAGAAATTCAGCAACCCAATCTCGATCGCTGACTGCATCAATTGAATTACCCATTGCGCTATCAAATCCAAGTGCGCTCGCTACCAACTCCGGATCCAGACCTAAGCTCGACCCAGCAAGTGCCCCTGCACCCAGTGGTGACCGGGCAGCCCGGGAATCCCAGTCAGAAAGCCGCTCAAGATCCCGACCTAAAGCATGAACATGCTTGGCCAGCTCGTGTGCAAACGACACCGGTTGGGCATGCTGCAGATGTGTGAAGCCAGGGGAAAATGTCAAAATATTTGCTTGAGATTGTTCGAGAAAGGCTTCTTGTAAGTCGATGATCTGACGAGCGATTTGCCGCGCGTGATCCCTTAGATACAACTTAAAATCTGTAGCAACTTGATCATTACGACTTCTGCCTGCACGAAGTTTTCCCCCCAACTCACCAAGTAATCCAATGAGTCCACGTTCAAGCGCGGAATGGACGTCTTCGTCTTCACTGTTCGGGACAAATTCACCACTGACAACTTGACCTCGAAGATTTTCAATCGCCTGGGCGACCGACTGTAGTTCTGTATCGGTTAAGAGGCCGGCTCGATGTAGTACTTGCGCGTGCGCATTAGTTTGCAGCAGGTCATAGGGAGCAAGTTTCCAGTCGAAATGGGTTGAGCGACTCAAGAGGACCATTTCGGGTGATGGACCTGATGCGAAACGGCCACCCCAAAGCCTGCTGTCACTATTTTTCGATGAACTTGCATCACTCACTTTTAGGACCCGCTCTCAGCTAATGCAACCAGCTCGCTACAAATCTTCTTCGCACGTTTTTCATCTCGCGCCACCATGAAAATTGTGTCGTCTCCCGCGACAGTCCCCAGAGTATCGAAACATCCGCTTCGATCAAGATGCCCCGCTAGATATTGAGCACCACCTGGTGGCGTATGCACAACGACCATGACCTGTGAAAATTCCGCACTCAATAAAAGTTCATGTAAAGCACGGACTAGTGCCGGTTGAGAGCCCGCTGTGCGCAATGACGTATCGGCGTCACTTGACACGACATAGTGAGCTGCAGCTCCACTTGGTCCGTGAGCCTTGATGGCGCCCAGCGCTTCAAGATCGCGAGACAATGTTGCCTGCGTAACATTGAATCCCTTATCTTGCAAAAGTTCCAAAAGCTCATTTTGACTATGAATATCTTGGGAACTCACCAATTCGGCGATTAAGGATCGACGAGAACTTACCGTCTGCGGAGCTTTTTTGGATTCATACATTGCTATTCCCAACAAAAAAAGTACAGGTCTTTTCCCATGCTCGAAGGGCCTGTTCAACCTCAGAGTCAGAAATTGTTAAAGCGGGTGCGAGTCGAATAGCTGTCGGACTCACTGCATTGACCAGAATTCCGTTTTCCGTGGCCGATGCTGCGAAAATAGCTGTCGATTCGAGTTCCCCTCCAACATTGAGTTCAGCAGCAAGGAGTAACCCTCTTCCTCGCACATAGGACACTAGGCCATGAGATCTTTCGACCAGCTGTTTTTGTAGCGTGGCACTCACGTCCGTGGCCCGAGATAACAAATTCTCCTTTTCGATCACGTCAATCACTGCCAATGCCGCAGCGCAAGAAACTGGATTTCCACCGAAAGTTGATCCGTGCGAACCTGGGGTAAATAAGCTGGAGGTGTCTCCAAAAGTGATGAGGGCACCTATAGGAAGTCCCCCGGCCAGACTTTTCGCCAGCGTCATCGCATCGGGGGTAACCCCACTCTCCGTGTGAGCCCACCAAGACCCAGTACGCCCAATTCCTGTTTGGACTTCGTCGACAATCAAAAGAGCGCCAACTTCGTTGGTCCAATCACGGGCTGCGCGAATGAAATCGTTGGTTAACGATCGCACCCCGGCCTCGCCTTGAATAATTTCCAAAAAGACGGCTGCGGTAGTCGGAGTAATTGCGTCTCTCAGGGAGTCGAGATCGTTGACTTTCACAACTTTGACGCCGCTTAAGAGAGGTGCAAAAGGAGTTTGCTTAGCGGGCTGAGCGGTAAGTGATAGAGACCCCATGGTTCGACCGTGAAAGCTGTCTTCGACCACGACGATTTCACTTTTCCCTGTCAGTCGGGAGAGTTTTAAGGCCGCCTCGTTTGCCTCCGCTCCAGAATTGCAGAAAAAGACTTTTGCTTCGGAGCAGCCAACCAACTCCTTCAACTTGTTCGCCAATTTGACGGAAGGCTCATTGATGTACAAATTACTGGTATGTACCAACTGACCTACTTGCTCCGTAACTGCCTGAACATATACAGGGTGGCCAACACCCAAAATATTGACCGCAATTCCGCCGAGCAAATCAACGTACTCATTGCCGTCTGAATCCCAGACGAGTGATCCCTGACCGCGAACGAGGGTCACGGAAGGGGTTCCATAGGTGCTGAGAAAAACATCATCCCAATGTGAAGTCATTTTGTTATCACCGTTCCCGAGTGCCCATCAGTGGCGAGTGCATTCATCAGCGAATGCGCCGTACTTCCATTGACAATTTGAACACTCTTGCAGCCATGACGAATCGCATGAAGCACGGACTCAAGTTTAGGGATCATGCCTTCGGTGACTTCCGGTAACAATTGTTCAACTTGAACAACAGTCATGACAGGGATCAACGATTTCGGATCTGGATAATGGGCTAAAACACCATCGACGTCTGTCATCAATATCAATCTATCTGCGCCCAAGACACCCGCCAGCGACCCCGCAGCCGTGTCAGCATTCACATTGAGGCTAACGCCCCGTTCATTTGAGGAAACGGGTGAAACTACTGGTACGTAGGCATTCTCAAGCAGTACCTCGATCAACCTTGGATTAATGACGTCAATTTTTCCTACCAGTCCCAAATCGAATTCCTGGTCAACTAATTGGGTTGAAGTTAACAATTTCGAGTCTTCGCCACTAACTCCAACCGCGGCAACACCGTTCAGATTTAGCGCAGTAACGAGGGTTCGCTGCACATCACCTGTCAGCACTGTCGCAACAACCGATGCTATTTCCGGCGTTGTAACTCGGAGGCCACCACGAAACTCACTTTCAATATTCAGCCGATTCAACATGTTCGAGATTTGTGGTCCACCTCCATGCACGATCACGACCCTAAAACCTTGATCACCCAGCAGCTGAATGTCGTGCGAAAATGAAGTGAACAAATCTGGCGAAGTCATCGCGTTACCGCCGAACTTAATAACAATAATGGGTGCCGATGCGGTCATGTTGAATACTCCGAGTTCTCGACCACGTAACCGATCGACAAGTCATTTGTTCGGATCAGAGCCCGCTGTGTTCCGGCGTGTAGATCAATCAGAATGTCAACATGTCGCTGCGTGAGATCAACAAGTGAGCGATTCTGGCCGACACCCCCGGCAACGCAAATCTTCACTCCGTTGATACTGACATCAACTTGATCAGCTTCAAAGAATGCGCTTGTTGTTCCAACCGCTGAAAGGATCCGACCCCAGTTTGGATCCTCACCAAACATCGCACACTTAAACAAATTGCTACGTGATACTGCTCGCCCCACCAAGACTGCATCACTTTCATCGCGGGCCCCAACAACTTCTATGTGAATTTCCTTGGTTGCTCCCTCAGCATCTGACATCAGAAGTTGAGCTAGTTCCTCACATACTTTGGTCAGGGCAGTTTGGAATTGTTCGGGTTTAGGAGTTACTCCGCTTGCCGCATTTGCGAGTAAAATAACGGTGTCATTTGTTGACATGCATCCATCTGAGTCCAACCGGTCAAATGTTTGAGAGGTCGCAGTATTCAGTGCCTGCTGCAGGAATTCGGGGTCAACATCGGCATCTGTTGTGATTACCGACAGCATTGTTGCCATTCCTGGAGCGAGCATCCCTGCACCTTTAGCCATACCGCCAATCGTGAACCCGCTATCAGACAAAGATGACACTTTGTATTTAGTGTCGGTCGTCATAATTGCCTCCGCAGCCATGATGCCACCATCAGGCGATAACTGCGTGATTGCGGATTTCACGCCAGTTTCGAGGGCGTGCATATTGAGTCGTTCGCCGATTAGACCGGTGGAGCACACGAATACTTCACCCGCACCTATTTCGCCGCCGCCCACACCGCTTAGTTCCAAGGCTACGAGTTCGGCGGTCGTGTGTGTATCGATGAAACCTTCCGGACCAGTGCAGGCATTTGCACCTCCCGAGTTCAGAACCACCACCCGGCCGTCCCCTCCTGAGAGAATTTGCCGAGACCAAATTACCGGAGCCGCAGCAAAACGATTAGTAGTGAAAACGGCGGCTGAATGCGCTTTTGGCCCCGTGTTAACCACGAGTGCAACGTCTTTTGCTCCGCTTGACTTAAGGCCGGCTGCCACACCCGCTGCGATGAACCCAGATGGTTGCGTCACACTCACGGTGAGACTCCTGTTTGTAGTAAACCGGTTGTTTCCGCAAACCCGCACATAAGATTTGCGTTTTGGATGGCCTGCCCTGCCGCGCCCTTCACCAAGTTATCCAGTGTGGCAATAACAATGAGCTGCCCGGCGTGTTCATCGACGCTCACACTGATTTGAACGTAATTACTTCCCAGCACACTCCCCGTGTTCGGCATTTGACCCTGCTTGAGCACTGATACGAAAGGAGAATCTTTAAAGTATTCACGGTAAATCTCATGCGGATCCGTGGCGGTGTCGGCCGTGATAGAACTGGTACACGTTGCAATAATCCCGCGCGGCATCGGAGCTAATAACGGCGTGAAACTGATTCGAGTGTCGGCTTCAGGCCAAATGGAGTGGAGCACCTGTTCGATTTCCGGAGTGTGTTGATGAACACCGCCAATTTTGTACGCACTGATGGATCCCATGACAGCTGAGGCAATGAGGGATGGGGAAGGGACGCGCCCAGCACCGGTCGTTCCACTGGCGGCTACCACATTGATCACCGAATTACCCATCAAGTGAGCGGCGACAGCAGGGGCAGTGGCCAATGAGATGGCAGTGGCATAGCACCCGGGATTAGCAATTGTGGTTGAGGAGGCAATGACTTCGCGCTGCTGCGCTAGTTCTGGGAGCCCGTAAGTCCACTGACCAGCGTGAGCGCCTCCGTAATACCGCTCCCAAGCATGCGGATCGCCCAGCCTGAAGTCTGCGCCAAGGTCGACGATCATCTGATGCGGGTTAGCGGCGAGAAGCGCTTGAGCGAGTGAGGCGGACTCCCCATGTGGCAACGCAATAAAGACAACGTCGGCTTTGAGTTGATCAGCGCCCGTTGCACACAATTCAAGTGAGCCGATCCGAGATGGGGCAAGCGCCGGATGAAGGGAATCGACCCGTTCACCCACGGACGAATGTGCCGCTGCCGCAACAACCTCAAAGTGTGGATGGACCTCCAATAACCGCAATAATTCCCCACCGGCATAGCCGGATGCTCCTGCAATTGACACCCTCATGTGCTTAATATACACATATGTGCATAAAAATGATCGGGGGGCCTTATCTCAGCGCGCCGCCCACCTGTTCAGTCACCGCTGCGATGATCTGGGTGCGGAGATTTTGGAGTTCCTGTGGAGACAAAGTTTGACCCTCTCCGCGAAAACGAAGAGCAAATGCGAGTGACTTGTGACTTGGAGGAATTTGATCACCTTCATAGACGTCGAAGAGCCGGACGGACTCCAAGAGCTCCCCACCGGCCGCTCGGATGCATGCTTGGACCTCGGCAACGTTACATGCTCTGTCAACCACGAACGCCAAGTCTTCTTTTGCTACAGGAGAGTTAGAGAAAACGGGTGCCGTGGCACTGGTAACCGCCGCGCTTAGCAAGGCACTGAGATCAACTTCAGCAGCGCAACTGCGCTTGGGAAGATTCCAATGTTCGACAACGGCAGGATGCAATTCTCCTGCAAAACCGACAACCTTTGACGATTCTGTCAAAACGAGTTCAGCGCACCGGCCAGGGTGAAAACTTGGATCACTTCCCGTCTGCACTTCGAGGTTTACTCCGAGTTCATCAGCGACGACTAATATCGCGTCAATTGAATCTCGCCATGTTGCCGTGCGCGGGCTCCCCCAAACGCCGGCGGACTCCAGCGCACCGCTCAAAACAACACCCAAGTGCTCAGGCTGGGCCGGCAGGGCAGACTGCATTTGCTCCCAAATGAGATCAGTAGGTCGGGTTTCAACGCCTGGGTCAAGGCCGCCTTTTGCCGCCTCACCGAGAAACACGGAACCCACCTCAAATAGTGCTAGGTCATTTTCCCCTCGACCCACATTTCGAGAAGCGATAGAAAGCATTCCGGGCAAGAGCGTTGAACGCATTTGGGGCGCAAGTTCTGACAACGGATTCACCAAGGTGGGTGACTTACGACGCGAGTCATTTGCTGAGAATCGCATCGCGTCAAAATCAGTTGCACCAATAAAGGGATAGGCCCGGACCTCGTGCATTCCGCGACCGGCCAGTAGATTACCGATTCGACGACGCAGACGTTGTTCCTTGGTTAAGCCTCGACCAGCGGGTGCGGTAGGCAAAGTTGAAGGAAGTTTCTCGTACCCGACAAGTCGGACCACTTCTTCGACGAGGTCGGCCGGCTGAGTGAGATCGGGGCGCCAGCTCGGTGGGGTAACAGCAATGATTTGCGAATCAGTTTGGACATAAGTTGCACCAATCGATTTAAGTTTGTCGATTACCGTTTCGTGATCGATGACCATTCCAGCTGTGCGAGTGGGGAGTTCAAGGTCAAATTCGATCACTTTGTTCGACATCGGTGATTCAACCGCGCACATGCCGGCATAACTTCCACCACCGTGTTCGATTAGCAGCGCACACACGCGCGCGGATGCAATCGGAGCAAGTTCCCGATCGATCCCCCGTTCAAAACGACGTGACGCTTCACTGGAAATCTTCTGCCGCCTCGAATTTCCGGCAACCGTCGATGCTGGGAAAAATGCAGCTTCAAGTGCGATACCGGTAGTAGATTCATCAATTTCGGTCGTAAATCCGCCCATAGTCCCGGCAAGCCCAATAGGTCCGCTGGAATCAGCGATTACTGAATCGAGTGGGGAGAGTTTTCGCACAACGTGATCGAGAGTCTCAAGGTTTTCCCCAGCAATGGCGCGCCGAACTCGCAACGGGCCCTCGAGTTTGTTTACATCAAATGCGTGGGTCGGCTGACCAAGTTCCATCATGACGTAGTTGGTTACGTCAACTGCGAGTGAAATGCTTCGGATTCCACATGCCTGCAGACGGGCCACCATGTATCGGGGGGTTGGCGCGTCGGGGTTAAAACCAAGAATGGTTCTCAGCGTGAGCAATTCACATGCACTGAAGTCGTCAATTACGCAATCGTGCGGTACGAGCCCGCTTGTTGGAGCACCCAAATCGGGACCCCAGCTGATCGCTGGGTCACGGAACTCCACTTCGAATGCCGTAGCTACTTCTCGTGCAACGCCACGTACGGACAATGCGTATCCCCGATCAGGGGTCACCGCAATATCGAGGATTTCCTCACCGATTCCCAATAACTCATTTGCACTCTGTCCGGGAGTAACCCCCTCCAGGATCATGATCCCGGCGTGATCCTGTCCAAGTCCCATTTCGCGTTCGGAACAGATCATGCCGTCGGATACGTGACCGTATGTTTCACGAGAAGTTATGGTGAAATCACCGGGAAGGGTGACGCCAGGTTCTGCAACAACAACAAGATCACCCACCGCGAAATTTGACGCACCACAAACGATCCCCCGGATCTGCGTGCCTACATCAACTTGACACCAGCGGATCGGCTTTTTGAATTCGGCGAGTTCCTCAATTTCCAGCACACGACCAATAACTAGTGTTCCAGATACACCAGTCCCAAGTGTCTCTATGCCTTCAACTTCTAAGCCCGCATTGATCAATGCTTCAGCTATCTCTCGCGCACTCGCTTGAACCGGCGCAAACTCTTTGATCCAAGAAACAGGAAGTTTCATTACGCCTCCATGCCGAATGCGGCTGTAAAACGAATATCGCCTTCAACCATGTCACGCATGTCAGCGACTCCACTACGGAACATCAAGGTTCGTTCAATTCCCATTCCAAAGGCAAAACCCGAGTACACGTCAGGGTCGATTCCCACGGCTCGTAAGACTTTAGGGTTCACCATCCCGCAACCACCCCATTCGATCCAACCTTCACCACCGCAAGCACGGCACTGGGTTGTATCGGATTCGCCGAGACACACAAAACACTTTAGATCGACTTCTGCACTGGGCTCGGTGAAGGGGAAAAAGGATGGGCGCCAACGAATGTCGATCTCTGGACCAAACATTACATGAGCCAAGTGATTCAAAGTACCGCGAAGGTCGGCCATGGTCAAAGCCTTGTCAACGGCTAAACCCTCTATTTGGTGGAACACCGGAGTGTGGGTTGCATCAAGTTCATCGGTTCGAAAAACACGACCAGGCGCCACGACGTAGATGGGCAAATCCCGCTCGAGCATCGCCCTCACTTGGATAGGTGAAGTGTGAGTCCTTAATACAACCCCGGAGTCAGGGCTTTCGACAAAAAACGTGTCCTGCATAAGTCGCGCAGGATGGTCCTTAGGAAAATTCAGAGCATCAAAATTTGCCCACTCGAGTTCTAGCTCTGGTCCCTCAGCGATTTCGTAACCCATGGCAATAAACACGTCGGAGAGTCGCTCCATGAGCGTGGTAAGCGGATGTCGCGCTCCACGTTTAACTCGATCTACGGGGACACTGACGTCAACCTTTTCGGAGAGGAGAACTTCATTGTCGCGGATTTGGGTTAGTTCAATTTCACGCAGCTCCAGTACGTCCTTGATCCGTGCTTTAGCTTCTCCGATTCTTTTTCCCACTTCGGCCTTTGCGGCGGGTGGCAACGCCCCTATTTCCCGATTTGCCAAAGCTATTGGGGAACGGTCACCGAAATGTTCGAGTCTGGCGACCTTGAGGGAATCCAAATCTACCGCTGCACTGAATGCTGAGAGTGCGCCGGCGACCATTTCGTCAACGGAATCAGCATTGAGCGCGGACACTTGCTTTGGGTCAAATGACTTATTGGGAGCTGACAACCTAAGCCTCCAAAATCGCAGCAACGAGTAGGTCAGCACTCGCCTCAACATCACCGGTGCCATGAACAATTAAGTCTGGATTCAACGGCGGTTCATAGGCCTGCCCAACACCTGTCATATTGGGTAAATTACCTGCCGCAGCCTTAGCATAGAGCCCCTTTGGGTCACGCTGGGAACAAACATCAACCGGGGTGTCAACGAAGACCTCGATGAAGTCTCCCTTGTCGAAAAGGGTCGCTGCGCTCTCACGATCCGAGCGGAATGGGGATACCAGCGCAACGAATACAACAACCCCGCTGTCCCGCATGAGTTTGCTCACTTCAGCTACGCGACGCACATTTTCCGCGCGATCTTCCGGAGTGAATCCCAAGTCTTTATTTAGCCCAGTTCGCATATTGTCACCATCGAGAACATAGGTGTGGATCCCCATCGCATGCAATTTACGCACGGCCGCATCAGCGATTGTTGACTTACCCGAGCCAGAGAGTCCAGTAAGCCATACAACTCGAGCAGGGTGGCCCATTAGTGAAGAACGAGCTTGATGATCAACGTCGTAGACATGTGGAACAACATTGAACGCCCGACGCATAGCGTGTCGAGAAAGTCCCGCAGCGACAGTGTCAGCGGTCACTCTATCCACGAGCAAAAATCCGCCTGTGTCTCTGCATAACGAGTATGGATCCATGGGGATTGGTCGGTCTGTCGCGATCTCTACCCGCCCAATGTCGTTCATGTTCAGTACTCGAGCGGCATGCTCATGCCCCGAGACGACATCAAGCCGATGCCTCACGTTGGTAACCGTGGCGGGAACTGAACGAGAACCAGAGATCAACAGGTAGGAGCGGCCATGTGCCAACGGTTCTTCACCCAACCACACCATGTCAACACCGAATCGGTCGGCGGGCTGTAGCGGCGTTCCGGCTGCCAAAATATCTCCGCGCGTTACATCAACTTCATGGTCGAACGTGAGAGTGACTGCCTGACCGTACGTTGCTACATCGAGGTCTCTGTCAGCAGTAACGATTCGAGCAATTTTGGCTGTGCGACCCGAGTCTGCGACGACAACTTCGTCTCCTGGACGAACCGAGCCAGCAACAACCGTTCCTGCGTAGCCTCGAAAGTTACCCTCAGCACGAACAATGAATTGAACCGGGAACCTAAAACCCTCATCTACCACTCGGCCAATTGGCTCCCAAACGGCAAGTGCACCAAGTAACGACTCCCCTTTGTACCAAGGCATTGCGTCGGATTTAGTTGCAACGTTGGCCCCGGTGACAGCGCTCACGGGAATGCCATCAATTTGCTGCACTCCCAGACGTGCGGCAGTTGTCCGCACTTCACCCATGACTTGTTCAAAGACCTCATGTGAATAATCGACGAGGTCCATCTTGTTGACGGCGACAATAATTGTTTGCACACCCATAAGAGCACAAACTGTGAGGTGTCTGTGAGTTTGTGGGCGAACCCCTCGGGCTGCGTCCACAAGTAGAACCGCGACATCACCATTGGAAGCGGCCACTGCCATATTGCGGGTGTACTGCTCGTGTCCAGGCGAATCAGCTATCAAAACTCGTCTGCCATTTGGCAAATTGAGGTGCCGATAGGCAACATCGATTGTGATGCCCTGCTCGCGTTCGGCCTCTAACCCATCGGTTAAGAGTGAGTAATCAACTTCACCGACGGGGACTGTTGAACCACCGCGCCGAGTCGTACGAGCGTACTCCAACTGGTCGATCGGGACACTGTCAGTTTCGACGAGCAGGCGACCAATCAGTGTTGACTTACCGTCATCAACCGATCCACAGGTGACGAGATGCAGTACTGGAGTTTGTCCACTCATTAGAAATAGCCTTCAGCCTTCTTAGCTTCCATGGAACCGCCACCTTCGCCATCAATGAGGCGTCCTGAACGCTCAGAAACTTTGCTCGATTCCATTTCTGCGATCAGGTCGGCCAGATTGTCTGCCGTTGACTCAACCGCCCCCGATAGTGGATAACAGCCAAGTGTACGAAAACGTACACTCTTCATGGCTGGCACTTCACCTTCATTGAGTGGGAAACGTTCGTCGTCGACCATGAGCAGGGTTCCGCCTCGCTCCACGACCGGTCGTTTCTTAGCAAAATAAAGGCCGGGAATTTCAATTTTTTCGCGCTCAATGTAGCGCCAGACGTCAAGTTCCGTCCAATTCGACAGCGGAAAAACGCGCATGGTTTGCTCCGGAGCGAGTTGCGTATTTGCTGTCCGCCAGAACTCAGGTCGTTGCTTTCGTGGATCCCAACGATGACCCGGTTCCCTCAGCGAAAATATACGCTCCTTTGCTCGACTGCGTTCTTCGTCTCGACGCGCGCCACCTATTGCTGCATCAAATTCATATCGATCGATGCCTTCGCGGAGTGCCACGGTTTTCATGAGTCGGGTGTACTCGTGGGTTCCGTGAGTGAAAGGAGTTACGCCTTCAGCCATCGCTTCTAGATTCTGTGCGACCCTTAGATCCAGTCCAAGTTCTTTTGCTCGCCTGTCCCGGAATTCAATCATTTCCTTGAATTTCCAGGTCGTATCAATATGCATTACAGGAAAAGGTAAAGGTGCTGGATGGAAAGCCTTTATTGCGAGATGCAGGAGAACTGATGAATCCTTGCCGATGCTGTAAAGCAGAACCGGATTTCGAAATGCTGCAGCACTCTCACGATAAATATGTATTGCCTCTGCCTCGAGTTCGTCAAGGACCGCGGAGTAAGGCACAGTCTGTTGCACTCGAAGACTCCTGACAAACAATTTTCGATGGACGGTTGGTTGATCTGCTGACAAGCCTAATACGGCAGTGAGTAACTACGCCTCGGAGAGTACTTCCATGCTGGAATCTTCACCAGAGTCGTATTCGGAACCTGCAGCAGCCCGCTTAGTGCGTTTATTCAACGCAAACTCGTTTGCTTGGGCAATTACCGAAGGCTCCAAAAATGGTGACTCAATGCTAGTCACGGGGTTTCGAGTAGAAATCCATGTTTGCAGATCCGCGCCGGATTCATAAGAAGTAATGAGGCAGTAACGCGGTTGGGCTCCGGGGTGCCATACAGCGTGATAAAGACGCTGGCTGTCGATAACAATCTGGGCACCCGCTGGCAGTGGTATTCGCACCTCGGTTGAAGGGTCATCGCGATCCTCTCGCAGGATCATCATGGAATCGGGGTTATCGGTCAAGTTATAGAAGGATCGGACAATCCAACCTGTTCCATCGGGGTTCAGCCGGTTGTTGTCGTCTCTGTGGAGGTTGTAAATCGCGTCCGCGTAGGTGTTCGGCTGCAATTCAATTACTCGACAACGGCCAATATTCGCGCCAACTTCTTGGGCCCGCTTTGTTAAAACCGGTGCAATATCGATGTTCTGTTGAACCCAAACACCGTCTTTGTCTGTTTTCGGTGGAGTGTGATTCCAAAAGCCGTCGCATTCCATATCTCCATACGCGCTTGCCAGCGGTGCAAAACGAGAATCCCCGGAAGATTTCCAATCAACGTAAACCAAGTTTTCCCATTCTCGCGGATCTGCTCCTTGGTTGTAGGAATCCACGATTGTGTATCCGGTCTGATCCAATATTGGTAGCTTCGTATGAGACATGATGCTAATTTTGCACTATGTACGCGGCGATGCAGCACTCAACGGCGCGTGTTGGAGAGCATTTTCACTCTATAAACGACTAAATCACATGTGAGTAAAGGCACAGTGCAGCACTAACTGCGGCGTTGAGTGATTCGACTCCGGGAGCCATCGGGATACGAACACCGGTGAAGCTCCACTTACCGGAGACCCAAGTGTCGCTTACCCCATGGGCCTCTGAACCAATTACCCAAATTGGGTTACGGGAACCCGCCGAAATATCAGGATGCAGTTCGACGGAGCCCTCACCGGTAAGGACGAAAACTGGTCGATCCTTGGGCAACACTTCCGGCCCGGCAACTTGAGCTATCGGGACGTGAAATAGTGAACCGGCGCTGCTACGAACGACTTTTGAGTTGAGCGGGTCAACGCATGAGCCGAATGTGAGAATCCCAGCTGCACCGGCTGCGTGCGCCGTCCTAATTATTGTGCCCATGTTCCCTGGGTCAGACAGTGAATCAACAATCACGATCTGACCTGGACGCGACATGATTTCCGTTGAGTCCTGCGTGGAAATTGAACACAGGGCCAACACGCCCTGTGGCGACTCGGACTCGCACAAGGCACTCATGACTTCCGTAGAAACCAATGTTGTTGCGATGTCAAAACTTTCAAATTGCTCGAGGTACTCCTCGGTCAGGAAGAGTTCCTCAATTCGATCACTAGGAGCCATCGCGACAACGGATGGACCCTCGGCTAGAAAGTGTCCGGCTGCATAGCGATTTGACTTCTTGTGAAGTTTTGTAAGCTCTTTTACCCGCTCCGACTTACGCGAGGTTATGGTGCGCAATTAAGCGCTTTGTGCTGGAACAGCTGCGCGAGCTACTTCCACCAATGCGGCGAAAGCTGCTTCGTCATTAACTGCAAGTTCCGCCAACATGCGACGATCTACTTCCACGTCAGCAGCCTTCAAACCCTGAATGAAGCGGTTGTAGGTCATGTCGTTTGCACGGGCAGCAGCATTGATGCGCTGAATCCATAGGCGACGGAAGTCACCCTTACGCTTGCGACGGTCCGCATATGCGTAAACCATTGAGTGCGTAACCTGCTCCTTGGCCTTACGGTACAAACGTGACCGTTGTCCGCGGTAACCGGAAGCGCGCTCGAGAATTACTCGACGCTTCTTGTGAGCATTTACTGAACGCTTAACGCGTGCCATGACTTCTCCTGATATTCGTTAGTTGAAAAAATATTTACTTATTTTGGCAATATTCAAGACAATTGGTTATTCAGATTAACGGCCAAGAAGCTTCTTGACTGACTTCAAATCTGCTGGTGAAACTTGCTGGTCAGCCGCGAGGCGACGAGTCCGCTTACTTGATTTCACCTCGAGCAGATGGCGCTTGTTCGCCTGCTCGCGCATGATTTTTCCGGAACCGGTTACCTTGAATCGCTTCTTGGCACCACTATGTGTCTTTTGCTTCGGCATAATCTTTCCTTTCAGTCCGTTTCCTGCGAAACGGGAGCTTCGTCGGTTGCAAGTGTTTCTTCCTGCTTCTTTCCTTCAGGCTTCTTCCGCAGCGGTGCAAGCACCATGAGCATGTTGCGCCCATCTTGCTTTGGAGCAGCCTCTACAAATCCAATTTCAGCTACATCTTCAGCTAAGCGACCCAGTAACTTGATTCCAAGCTCGGGCCTGCTTTGCTCGCGTCCACGGAACATAATCGTGATCTTGACCTTGTCCCCAGCCTTAAGAAATCGAAGCACGTGACCTTTTTTCGTTTCATAGTCATGTGAATCAATCTTGGGTCGAAGCTTCATTTCCTTGATCACGGTGTGCGACTGGTTCTTGCGCGATTCACGGTCCTTGAGAGCTGCTTCATATTTGAACTTGCCAAAATCCATGATTTTGCACACGGGTGGCTTTGACGTTGGCGCAACTTCAACAAGGTCCAGATCTGCTTCAAGTGCTAACCGGAGGGCATCTTCAATCTTGACAATCCCTACCTGCTCGCCTGCCGGTCCCACGAGGCGCACCTCAGAGACACGGATCCGGTCGTTGATCCTTGGTTCGACGCTGATGGCGCCTCCTATCGATTGAGCTTATGTCTCCTGCACATGAGAAAACCTCCGGCGCAGCGCGCACGGAGGTACCGGCAGGGTGAATACACCCTGTGCAGAAACCCCTAAGGGTTCATGCCTTGACCAAGGAGATTGACGTGATCGCGCATTTACATGACACAATCCAGACATCTTTTGGTGGGAACCGATGCTCCGCTTGCGGGACCTGGGTGTGACCCCAAATCCAAGGACTGCCAGAGTAACAGGTGTGAACGAAGAGAAATCTGCTGCCCTTGATATTTCAGAAGTACCGGCCATCGAGGTTGTTTTGACCGTGTCCGTGCACCTCATGTCCGCTGCGGCGATTGCCTGTGGTTTAGCCGAGGACGGTGAGGGATCTGACCTAGCCGAGGCCAGGATCTTGATTAATGCCCTAGCCGGACTTGTGAGCGCGGCCGCCCCGGATCTTGGGGCGGTTCACGCTGCTCCACTTCGCGACGGGCTTCAAACCCTTCAGCGGGCCTTTCGTGAAAGGTCGGCTACCCCCGACCCACCAGGGATGGGTCCGGGCGAGGCGCTGACCGGTCCGGTCTACTAAACCACCTCAACAGGTCCTTTGGCACAGATCGCTACCCCCGCCGGAGCAAAACTATGCAAGGCCGGATCGGTTTGGACGAATTTTTTAACTTTTTCCATGAGGCGTTCGGGAACTTCTACCTGTAAAACCCCATCTTTTCGATGCTCAAAAACAATGTGCTCCTCCAATTCTGCAAAACGTTCCCGCAGAAGAAGCACCGCCCTATCCCGCTGATCTTTCGCAGATAATTTAACGATGTCAGCCAAAACCAGGGTCGCGCTATGTGCGCCCCCGAGGTCAACGATGATCCCTTGGGCATTTTCATCCAATGCCGCCTCTGCAGCATCGGGAGCAGCCATCGGCACAGGACGGGCATCTGGATTCCACTGAGTGAGGGCATCGATGCCGGTGAAGCAGAGAAGTCCCAAACGACCATCACTGGCCAACAGGCAAGCCACACTCATGTACGAATGCTTGTCCCCTTCACCTGGTTCTCCCGTGGTCTGCGCAACGAGCGCGATAAACAGTCGTGTGGGAGCCAGCGCAACCACGAGTGCATCGATGTCTCCGCTCGCCAATGCAGTAAGTACATGAGGATCCGCTTCCCCCTTGTCATTTGCCCAGTGAGATTGAAAGTCACCCAGTCCCACGCCCTGATCTAGAGCGATCTCGACACTGTTGGGGTGCTCGCGCATGGATGAACTGTACGCACGGCAGACTCAATGCATGAGGTCAACGTCGAGCGCTCACACAACTCAACGATCTGCGACACCATCGTGGATGGTGCTCACAGCCGTCTCACTCGTTGCAGTGAATCTGCGTCCCGTTATCTCGAGCCTTCCCACCGTCGCTATCGACATAGTTGAAGAAACGGGCTGGAACTCAGCAACCATCGGTGTGCTAACAACTATTCCAGTGTTGTGTATGGGGCTTTTCGCCCTTGCAGTTCCCGCATTAGCCATGCATTTCGGCCGCAAGCGCCTGGTGATCTTTGCTCTCATTGCTCTGACCGCCGCAACTTTGCTCAGAGCCGTTGAGGCAGTTCCCGAATTACTGTTTCTGTCCGCATTCCTTGCGGGAGTCGGTATTGCATTCGCAGCTGGACTTATTCCAGGCATCGTTCGAGAACAACTTCCCCATTCAATTGGAAGGGCGAATTCAACATGGACCGCGTCACTCGCCAGTGGAGCGGCACTTGGCGGGGCGCTCACGGTTCCCCTGGCGCTATGGCTTGGATCTTGGTCACTCGCACTCGCTATCTGGGCCGTACCAGCATTAATCGCCTTGGCTTTCTGGCTGTTTGTTGAGCGCAAATCGACCGCACATGATCGCCCCACCGTCATTGTTCGGCTTCGCGAATTGCCATGGCGAAATAAAATTGCATGGGCGCTTGCCTTGAACATGACGTGCAACTCGATTATTTATTACAGTTCGCTTGCATGGATTGCGCCCTCTTATGAAGCACGCGGGTGGACTCAGGAGAATGCCGGTTGGCTCTTTGGCCTATTCACCATATCCCAAGTTGTGGCCGCCTTCCTTCTTGCTGGCTTGGCTGTTCGGATAAAACATCGAAGGGCTTTATTCGTTGTTATTATTGGGTTGGCTTCGATCTCACTCTTTTCCATCGCGTGGTTGCCTGACTTAGCACCGGGATTGGTGCTTCTCATCTTCGGCTTTGTACTTAGCGGGAGTTTCGCCATGACACTTGGGCTGCTGAGCGAATACAGCAAAGATTCAGCGAGTGCCGCTCGCCTCACGGCAATGGTGTTTTTCATTACCTACACGATTGCCGCTGCGGGGCCATTAATCGCTGGAACTCTTCTCGACTTTTTTGATTCATGGTCCTTAGTTTTCACGTTTTTAGGAGGCGCAGCCCTTCTGCAATTATTGACTGTTATTCCCCTGCGCCGTGGCGAATACGTCAACTAAAGCCGGCATGCGTGAATATTGGTTACAAGAATTCCCTTTGCACCCAGTGCGTAAAGTTCATCCATTATTTGATGGACGTCAGCGCTGAGAACCATGGAACGAACTGCCGACCATTTTGGATCTTGCAACGAGGACACTGTAGGTGATTCAATCCCGGGCGTGATCTCACATGCTTGCGCTAATCGATCATTCGGGATGTCGTAATCCACTAAAACGTAGGATCGCGCGACATTCACACTATGCAACCTACGCTCAAACGTGTCCTGAGCTTGGGTCTTCTCAGAGTTCGCCGGTCGAATCAGAATTGCTTCGGACTCCAAAATTGGATCCCCAATGATTTCTAGTCCGGCAGCGCGCAGGGTTGCTCCCGTTGCGACGACGTCAGCTACGGCATCAGCGACGCCCAATGCCACTGCGTTCTCAACGGCTCCATCCAAGCGGACAATGTGAGCCTTAATGGAATGAGTTGCCAACCAAGATTTCAACAGACCTTCATAGGAGGTCGCAATTCTTTTGCCATTGAGTTCTGAGAGTGTATTAACGGTGCCACTAGGCACGGCCAATCGAAAAGTAGAGGGTGCAAACCCAAGCTGCATGATTTCTTCAGCCGGTGCCCCACTATCTAGCAGCATATCGCGTCCTGTTATTCCAAGATCAATTGTTCCCGCACCCACATAAACAGCGACATCTTTTGGACGAAGGAAAAAGAACTCAACGTCATTAGCCACATCGGTTACCACTAGCGCTCTCGGATTGGTGGAAGCCAAATAACCCGCTTCGTTAAGAAGTGCCGCCGCAGGCAGCGCTAATTGACCTTTATTGGGAAGTGCGATGCGCAGCATGACCGTTCCTTTCCACCAACGTAGACGCTATAAATTTTTGTAAACATCTTGCATGCTCAATTCATGTGCGTGCATTAACAATTGAATGTGGTACATCAACTGAGAAATCTCTAACGCGAGCGCCTCTTTGCCTTGGTACTCTGCCGCCATCCATACTTCTGCAGCCTCTTCCACGATTTTTTTGCCGATTGCGTGGGTACCAGCCTGGACAAGCCGGAACGACCCGGAATCGGTGTCACCAGCGGCTATTTTTTCGGATAACTCGATGAACAGTTCCTCAAAAGATTTTCCCGGTTGCGTTGACGTCACCCTTACAGCCTAGCGAAACCCGGTTGGTATTACTTTCCCCGCTAGTCCAAATGAACCTTGTGCGAGTAGCACCATGGCAAGTGCAGCCTCCACCGCTTCAGTGCCCTTGTCCTCGATTGAGTCGGTGAGACCAGCGCGATCGAGGGCTTGTTCTTCATTGTCGACGGTCAGCAGCCCAAACCCGATTGGGGTGTGTGTATCCAAAGCAACACGAGTGAGCCCCTGGGTTGCGCCCGCACAGACGAATTCAAAATGAGGTGTTCCTCCTCGAATAACAACACCCAAGGCGACCAGTGCATCGAATTTGTCACTTCGGGCAGCTAGTTGTGCGCCGAGAGGCAATTCAAATGCTCCGGGAACACGAATCAACTCATGTGATGCTCCGGTCCGCTCGCACGTGCGAATTGCACCCGCGATCAACCCATTCATGACAACTTCATGCCATTGGGCTGCAATGATCCCGACTCGAAGTCCACGTCCGTCTAAATCCAACTTTGGGGCATTCGCTCCACTCATGGATTCTCCTTTACTGGGGTGAAGGCAAGGATTCGTTCAACATATTTGGCCAGCGCATCGACTTCGAGATTGACTTCACTTCCCACACCAATTTTCCCCAAGGTGGTGTCTTTCAATGTCGTCGGGATAAGCGAAACGCTAAACCATGGTTGAGTTTCAACAGGATCACTGACTTTGACCACGGTTAGTGATACCCCACTCACGGTAATCGAGCCTTTTTCGACAACGTAGCGCGCAATGTCTCGCGGTAAATCAAATGTGATCAGTGTCCATTCTTCACTGGGTTCAATCGATCGCACAGTAGCAACCGCATCAACGTGGCCTTGAACAATATGACCGCCAAGGCGCCCTGAAAGGGGCATGGCTCGCTCAATATTCACCGAGTCACCCAGAGTCAATGCACCAAGGGCACTGCGTTTGAGAGTTTCTTCCATCAGGTCGGCGGTAAAACTGTTGTCATCAAAATGGGTGACGGTCAGACACACTCCATTGACGGCAATGGATGCTCCGATTTGTGCATCGGATAACACTCCCGGGGCGACAAAGGTTATCCGCGAAGAATCCGGACCGGGGTTAATTGCAAGAACAGAGCCGGTTGTTTCAACTATGCCGGTGAACATAATTACAATCCTACCGCTGATTCGAGTTCGCCGATGTGGATGAGGTCCGAGCCCAAGGTGAACGAGGAGGTGATCTTTAATGGACGCATAAAGGTTGTATCGGTGGTTAAGGATCGCGGCCCTGCACCTAAAGTGATGGGGGCGGTGATGCTGATCACTTCATCGATGCAATTTGCTTGGATAAACGCCGCGGCCAAAGTCGGACCTCCTTCCAACAAGACGTGGTTAATTCCCAAGTTCGCCAAAGCAAGCAGCGCGACTTTTGGATCATGGGTTGACAGATGCAAAAACTCTGCTGGAGCCACATCACGCATGCCCATTACCACTGGCAATGGTTGGGAAACTTTTAACGAACCATCAGTTTCCCGCGCGCTCAGACTCGGCTGATCGACTACGAATGTTTGAGTCCCGACCAAAATCGCCCCTACCCGCGAACGCAAATCATGAATGAATACTTGCGATTGCACCCCACTAAGTATTGTGCGCTCCCCCATTTTGGCCGCAACGCGTCCATCAAGGCTTTGTGCAAACTTCCACGTTACGAAGGGAACACCGGTTCTCATTCGGTGATTCCACTCCCTATTTACCGACAGGGAACGCTCCGCTTCAATTTCTCCAACGACTTCGCACCCGGCGGATTTCAACACATCAGCTCCCCCGCCAGCCTCACCACTTGGGTCAGGTTGGGCATAAACAACCCGGTGAATGCCTGCATCAATGATTGCTTGGGTGCATGGAGGGGTTCGACCAAAGTGAGAACACGGTTCGAGGGAAACGTAGAGGTCTGCGTCAGCAGCCTTAACACCGGCTTCGGTAAGAGCTTCTACTTCAGCATGGGCGGTTCCCGCTCCGCGGTGATAGCCAGTTCCCACCACAACCCCGTTACTTACGCACACGGCACCGACTCGCGGATTTGACGAATACGGTCCCCGTTCGGCCAGTTCGATGGCCTGCAACATGAACCGTGTATCGATGCTCACCTAGCTCACCTACTTTTCCACCAGCGCCTTGAGATCACGAACAGCCTGGGCTGGATCCGGGTTGGAGTAAACGCATGAACCAGCAACGAAAACATTTGCGCCGGCCTCTTTGCATTCCATGATGGTGTCATGGGAGACCCCACCATCAACTTGAATCCACATTTGCGCTCCACTTATTTCGCGCGCTCGAGCCACCTTCGGCATCATGTCACTCATGAAGGCTTGGCCGCCGAAACCAGGCTCCACCGTCATAATCAAGATCATGTCAAGATATTCAAGTACCCCGTCCAGGGCGTCGAGGTTGGTTTTCGGCTTAAGAGCCGCTGCAGCCCTGGCACCGGTTGATCGAATGTTCTTGCTTAAAGTACGAGGATCCCTTGCAGCCTCGATGTGAAAAGTCACCGAATAAGCACCAGCCTCACCATAAGCGGGGGCCCAGCGATCCGGATCGTTAATCATCAGGTGTACGTCTGCTCGCAGTGAAGTTTGAGCAATTACGCTGGCAACTACCGGTAAGCCAAATGTCAGGTTGGGTACAAAGTGGTTGTCCATCACATCAAGGTGAATGAGGTCTGCCACGCCCTCCACTTGGGAGATTTCCTCACTCAACCGACCCAGATTGCTATTAAGCACACTCGGTGAGATCAGCATGTTCACAGACTATATCCCGCGTTCTAGACCCGGCGCAAAAGCGCGAAGAACATGGCATCGGTACCGTGGACATGTGGCCACAGCTGCACGCTAGGCCCATTACCGAGGTCGCTCACTCCGGGAAATAAGCCTCGGGCATCCTCTTGTTGAACGTCGGTCCGGGACTGCAACACGCTGTCAACGACGGCCCACGTTTCCTCGATGTAGGGCGAGCAGGTGACATAGGCAATAATTCCACCGACGCGAGTGGAGTTAATCGCTGCAAGTAATAGTTCCTCTTGCAATCCGGTAAGCGCCAATGTTTCCTTCTTAGTTTTTCGCCAGCGAGCTTCCGGCCTACGACGCAGCGCACCTAATCCTGAACATGGGGCATCAAGGAGTACCCGATCAAAAAATCGGTTTCCCCATGGCCGCTCTCGCGCATCACCGGTGAGTAAATGGGCTGATGCACCCACAATTTTCTGCATGAGATCTACGCGATGTTGATGAAGATCAACGGCGATGAACTCAACACCGTCTGGGACGGCGTCACTAATGAGTGCGGCCTTGCCTCCAGGTCCGGCACACATGTCAAGCCAAGAAGTTTCTGCACCGGTTGGTTGGGCAAGTAGAAATGCCTGAGCCACTAACTGACTTCCTTCATCTTGCACAATTGCGCTTCCATCACGCACCTGCTCCAGTTCTAACGGAATTACATCGGTGAGAACACGTGCCTGTTTACTCCACCTACCAGGAATCGTTCCAACGATCTCTCGTTCACCATCACGGACGGCTATAACAGGATCAGCCGCTGTGTTGTTGGCCTGTAGGAGTTTCTCCAACTCACTGGCTGCGGCTCGATTGTGAACCAGTGATTCCTCGAACGCTTGGACAATCCAATCCTGATGAGAATAACGCTCACCAAGGCTTAATTCCTGGATGTCAAATTCTGATTTAGTGATGCATCGTAGGACTGCGTTGACGAAGCCAACTCGGGCCTTAATGTGGCCAGCATCTTTTCCTTTGACCGAAACGCGCGCCAAGGATGCACATGTGTCGACCGCAGCATGATCGGGAACTCGCATGGCATAAATCTGGTGGATTCCCAACCGCAAAATATCAATGATTTCAGGCTCAACGGTGATCAAGGTGCGCGACGAACACTTCTGCGCCATCGAGTCATAGAGGGATTGATTCCGTAAAACGCCGTAGGCAAGTTCAACAGTGAACGCGGCATCACGGCCATTGAGTTTATATTTGCGCAGAACTTGCGGCAACGCAAGGTTTGCGTATGCGCCCTCGTCACGAACCAATCGCAACAACTCAAGTGCAGCCATGCGTGGTTGGTCACTACTGGGATAGCTTATTAATTCTTCTTCCATTAGGAAAGTTTCACCACTTCTGTGCTCAATCCACGCAATCCGCGCAGCCAGTCTGTTGCATCCATGAACTTTTTCCCAGCAGGTTTCACTTGAGTGAGTTCAAGTGCGTACGTCGCACTGCCGACAAACACGCGTCTGTCAACACATGAAATGACACCCGGCTCCAATACAACCTCACGATCTATGAGCATTGGGGCGATTGACATTGAGGTCGCTTCTTCTCCGATGTCAATCGTGGTCCATGCTCCAGGCGCCGGTGTCATAGCGCGAATTCGGCGATCAATCTCAATTGCCGGCGAATGCCAGTCAATTCGTGAATCGGCTTTACTGATCTTTGGTGCGAAAGTTGCCAGATCATGCTGTTGAGGGATCGCCCTGATCGCCCCTGTTTCTAATGCGTCAAGTGTTTGTCGCAGCAGAAGGGATCCCGAATCGGCCAAACTGTCCAGGAGCACACCGCTCGTAACTCGGGGGTCAATAGTGTGGGTCACCTGGCCAAGAATTGGTCCAGTATCCATGCCTTTGTCAATGCGAAATGTTGTTGCACCCGTGATCGAATCACCGTGCCAAATACTGTGTTGGACCGGGGCCGCTCCACGCCACTGGGGCAACAGTGAGAAATGTAAATTGATCCAACCATGTTCTGGAATACTTAACATGGTTTCAGGGATCAACTGACCGTAGGCAACTACGGGAATTACATCGGGTTCTAGTTCGCGCAAAACTGAGTCGAGATCGCGAACTGATGCAGGATGCAATACGTCAATTCCTTGGCTCAAAGCCAATTCATGCACTGGACTCCGCCGCACTTCACGTCCTCGACCCGATTTTGCGGGCGGCTGAGTAATTACAGCCATGATCTCATGTGGGGATGAAATCAGGTTGTTCAAAGACGGAAGTGCGGCTTCCGGAGTTCCAGCGAAAACAAATTTCAACTTACATCCACTTTTGTGAAATTGCGTGCGGGCTCGTTCGAACGACAAGATCGTCACCGAACCACTCACTGGCCCTGATTTCCTTCATGGCTTCTTTGCGCTCTTCCGCTCCAAGCCTGTCGATAAAAATAATTCCATCAAGGTGATCTGTTTCATGCTGTACACATCTGGCCATGAGATCAGAGCCAACCAGCTCGATGGGCTCACCAAACATATTGAATCCTTTGGCAACCACACTTCGAGAACGAGGTGTATCAAATGACAGCCCTGGGAGCGACAAGCAACCCTCCTCGCCCAATTCCGTGTCCTCTGAGAGCTTGAGGGTCGGGTTCACCAAATGGCCAAGTTCGTCGTCGACCCAATAGGTAAACACTCGAAGGGAGACCCCTAACTGGGGCGCGGCAAGTCCAAGCCCCGGCGCGTCCTCCATGGTGTCAATGAGATCGGCAACCAATTTGTGTAACTCCTTATCAAAGTCCACAACCTCAGCTGCGGGGGTACGCAATACTGGGTCGCCAAAGATCCTGATGGGTTGAATTGCCATGCACTGAGTCTAGGACATGGTGCTGGTGGTCAGAAATCGCGCGGATCCATGTGAATTCGCACAAATGAATTCTTGGGATCAGCCGAACGGGTGCGCATAATTTGGTCCAACACGTGCGAAAGTGCATTTCCATCTGCTCGGCGAACGATGAGGAAAACTGTCGAGGTTTCACCATCAATGGGTCCCATGAGCCGAACCGTAACGCTCTCTTGGACCTTTGTGGCGACCGCTAAAACGGCGCCACGCTCACCAGCAAGCACAGCAATACGGCTCGAGGGTGGCAGGTGGGCTTGCGAGCGATCCAGACATTCGCGCCCGGCGAACCATGGGCTGTCCCAACGAGCGACCGCCTGGGATTCCCTTTGTCCAGGATCGCCCGTCAACACAATTGGCGCACCCACTCTCCCCCTGACCGCAGCCGAGAATGCTCGCCGCACAAGTGACTCACTCGTGGTCAATGAAATCGATTGCGCGAACACATCCAAAACGACAACAGCAGCAAATCCATTCTCCGCATATGGCTCTGCACCCTGTGTTGCAACAACAATTCTGGATTGGGAATCTACGTTTGTCACAACATGCTCCTGCTGTGACCACACAACCGGGGTTCCTGGAAATGCACGTCCGAGTTCTTCTGCTGTTCGCTCAGCTCCAATTGCAAGGGCCTTGATCTGGGTTCCACCACATGCACAACGCCATCCGTCTGCGCCACAACGACCGCAGGTCAGTTGCTCTCGGGGGAGATTCTTGTTCCCCTGTTGAATCGCGCCGCCGCAGGTACAAATTGCACGCTCACCGCACTGGGTGCAGAGAAATGCTGGGATGTACCCCTTTCGCCCAACCGACACCAAAATGGGTCCCGATGGAAGCGACTCCTTAATTGCCTGCCACGCCAATTGAGGTATTCGCGATTGATGTGGGTCGCGCTCAATTGCCGTGTCGTTGAGTGTTCGCACCTGAGCGCGCACAGCATCAATGGCCGGCTTGTCTACGGTGATGCTCTGGCACCACCCCGATTCACACCACGACTGCGTGGCGACCGAACGTGCAAATCCCCCAACAATGAGAGAACAATTAGATCTGTGGCTGCGCAATGCAGCAACTTCCCGAGCATCCCAATAGGGAGCGTGCGCATCGCTGTAAGCATCATTGAAGTCATCCCACATAATGATTGCTGCGAGGTTTTCGACGGGAGCGAATACCGCGGATCGGGTACCGATCACAATTCTTCCGCGCCCTGAATGCACTTCAAGAAAATTCCGGTACCTCTCGCCTTGGCCCAGGTGCGTTGAAATGATTTCTGCTTCAGGAATAACCGCAACCAAACGTTCAATTGACGGCGCATCGGGTACGAGAAGGATGACTCCAGCCCTTGGATCGAATTCCTGTATTGCCTGGACTAATTGGGCCATTTCTTCCCACCACAGCGATGCAGGAGCGCTGGCCCAGACCGCACGGACGCGCTCACCTTTCTTCAGTTGTTCCAATAAGGCGCCTCCTTGGGTATAGGACGCCCAAGCGTTGAAATGTGGAACCGGAGTTTGCTTCTGAATTGTGGTTGTTCGTTTCTCACCCGCTGTGGACTTGTTGGGAACGGCTGCCCTGACAACATCCCAGAACATGCCGACGTACCTGTCACAAACAGCACGCACCAAGTCAAGTGTTTCCCGTGTTAGTGCGGGACCTATTGCTCGCTCAATGGGAGCCACTTTGGCAAACTCGGACTCAGCTATCCGATCGACAACTATTGCGTCGGCTAATTTCCCAGAGAATCGCACTCTGACCCGATCACCGACTCGACATTGAGCATCAATGGCCGCCGGCACCAGGTAGTCAAAATCCCGGTCAAGGTGTGAAACCGGAACATTGACACGCACTCGCGCAATGGGATTTACCTCGGCAACTTCAACAACTTTATTTCTCGCCGGTTTGACTTTTTTGCGCGCAACAGCAGAATCAGCCAATAGATACAGCTGATCCCCTTGGTCCATATGCGCCTATTTCATCACGTGAAGGAAATATGAAATTAGTTCGAGATCGCAGCCGCGAGCGCTTCAGCGCGATCCACTCGCTCCCACGTAAAGAGTCCACCTTCAGCGGGTCGACCAAAGTGACCGTATGCGGCAGTTGGCCGGTAGATCGGGCGCAAGAGTTCCAGGTCGCGGATGATCGCGGCGGGACGTAGATCAAAGACACTCAAAACAGCCTGCTGAATCTGTTCGTCCGGAATAATTCCCGTGCCAAAAGTCTCAACAAAAACTCCGACCGGGTGCGCTTTGCCAATTGCATAGGCCACCTGTACTTCGCAGCGGGTTGCCAGACCTGCAGAAACCACATTCTTGGCTACCCAACGCATTGCGTAAGCAGCCGAACGGTCGACCTTTGATGGATCCTTACCAGAGAAAGCGCCACCGCCATGCCGCGCCATGCCACCGTAGGTATCAACAATGATTTTCCGGCCGGTTAATCCAGCATCACCCATGGGTCCGCCAACAACAAAATTACCCGTTGGATTCACGAGCAAGCGAACATTTGATGAGTCCAAATCGATCGTTTTCAAAATTGGATCGACAACATATTTTTTCATCTCCGGCGATAACTGGCCGTCGAGATCAATGCCTTGTGCATGTTGACTACTCACCACGATTGTTTCAATGTGCAGTGGTTGATCATTCTCGTCGTAGGCGATGGTGACCTGGGTCTTTCCATCGGGACGTAGGTAGG
>JBIHZX010000122.1:0-3043 GCA_044240195.1 Candidatus Nanopelagicales bacterium
GTGCAACAAGAATTTATTGCACTAGCAAATTCGCCAATTAGTAAGGCGAAGCGCCACCATCAACGTTGAATGAGCCACCTGTCATGCCGGCGCCTTCTTTGGAAGCGAGCAGTGTGCACATTGCGGCGACTGGGGCTCAAACATTCTCACTGACCTCGCTCGCTCAGAGCGTGCAACTTCACTCACCGCACTTCATTTAACGATGCCTACCGGGCTTCCACCCAAGCCTGGAGAAGTGGAGGAACTCAACGAATTTGAACAAGCCTCGCTCGCTCATTGGGATCACGCGCTTGCTACCGGTCGGGTTAATCATGTGAACACGAATACGTTCCGACCACACACAATGGCGGTCGGGGTAAACGACTCTCCCGCCGGCCTGCTGTCCTGGATGGTGGACATGTGTCGCTCATTCACCGTCTACGAAGGTGACGTTGAAAAAGCCTTAACTCGAGATCAACTACTCGCCAATGCCACGATTTATTGGGCGAGCGGAACTATCAGCTCGGCAATGCGGCTCTACTTTGAATGGGCGAAGCAGAAAGCCTCCCAACCAAATCCCCCATTTGTAACCGTGCCCGTTTCAGTTTCAATTTTCCCGACCGACATTCGGCGTTGGCCGCGCTCATGGGCCGAGCGTTCACTCAATATTGTCGACTGGGAAGTACTCGACGCTGGCGGACACTTTGGTTCATGGGAGCAACCCGAATTGTTTATCAACTCGGTTCGACGTTCCCTCGGCTAAACAGTGCCACCCAGTTTTGATTGCCCTGTGATTGAGTCGTTCGTGACCGCCACTGCGGCGTCGATAATGCCCGCAACACAGGCTGCCCCTCTGGATTCATATCCGACTCGCTATCAGGATATTTCCGTTCAAGAAACCGGGATTCTCGTCACCGACGGCGCTAACTACTTCTATTTTGAGGATTTCTTTGCTTGGGCTTTCTTTTCTGCGCGCTCGGCTCGCACTCTCACTTCAATAGCTTCAGCTTCGTCCAGGGTCGGTGCGCCTCCACCAAAACGAGCGGGGATCCATGGGGCGCCTGCAACATTATCGGGATAGCGTTCAATCGCTTTGGCTAAAAGCTCCCGCAATGCTTCGCGCAGGCGATCATTCGCTTCCTCTGCATCACCTGAAATGTCAAGTGGCTCTCCCACCATGATCACAATTGGGCGACCGCGGGTTAAGTCTTTACCCGAATAGGAGAAAATTCGGTGTCCGCCAAAAATGATCATGGGAAGCACGGGGACTTTGGCTATTCGCGCCATACGGATAGTCCCACTCTTTACGCCCTTGATATCCAAGGATCTACTCATTGTGGCCTCGGGGAAAACCCCAACGATCTCCCCCTTTTGTAGGTCAGCGACCGCGTCGCGCAACGCCTGTGAACCTGCATCACGATCCACGGGAATGTGTTTCATGCCACGCATGAGAGGACCAGCAATTTTGTGCTTGAAAATTGAATCCTTCGCCATAAAACGAACGAGTCTGCGACCGCGCATGTGTGCGGGAATGCCACCTAGTGCAAAATCCAAATAGCTTGTGTGGTTGATTGCGAGAATTACACCACCGGAAAGTGGGATGTTTTCTTCACCAACAATATCGATCTTCAGTCCCAGGCCAGCAAAACCGCCTTTGGCGATGAGAATAATTGATTTGTAGAACGAATCGGCCACGGTGCAAGACTACAGCGCCAGAGTCACCGGACGTTGGAATGCTAAATACCGTCTCCCATTCGAGCGCCGTTCTTTTCCAACAGTGAACGCACTTCAGAGGAACGGTAACGACGATGGCCACCTAATGTGCGGATGCTGGTTAGCTTTCCCGACGTTGCCCAGCGGGTTACGGTCTTAGGGTCAACCCGGAAGAGAGAAGCCACCTCACCAGGTGTCATCAGGTGTTCTGTTTCAGGAATAGGGCTCACGCGCGACATCTGAGCATTGATGTGGGAATTGCTGGCCATAGTGCTGGAACTAGATTGTTGATCCGGCTTGCTGAATTGTCGTGAGTTAAGCGAGTTCATTTTGACACAACTCCCATCGTCATATAAACGGATGAAATCAAGGTCGAACCTGAAAACCCCTATGCGGATAGAACAACGGTAGCCCGGTTTGCTGATTTTGCAAGTCAGGCGGACTTCAAATCTCCCCTCCCCACAAATCCTGAGGCATTAGCATCAATATATGGAAACTACGAGTGATCCTTGGGCCCAGTTCTCCGATCATGAAGAGGTCGTAATCAGCCAAGACCCACAGTCCGGTTTGCGGACGGTTATCGCAATTCACTCCACGAAATTGGGTCCGGCTTTGGGCGGTACTCGAATGGCGCTGTACTCAGAGCACGCCAACCCCCAAGCGGCCGCTTATATCGACGCTCTAAGGCTGTCCCGAGCAATGACCCTCAAAAATGCGCTCGCCGGGCTCAATCATGGGGGAGGTAAGGCCGTTCTGATCGCAGATCCATCTAATAAGTCTCGTCAAGAATTGCTTAACTATGGACTCCTCATCGAGTCCTTGGGCGGGAAATACGTTACCGCCGGCGACGTGGGCATGCAGGTTGTCGACATGGATGTGGTGGGTGAGACGAGTCAATATGTCACCGGTAGATCACCAGAAAATGGTGGGGTTGGCGACTCTGGAATATTGACCGCTCTAGGGGTCTGGCAAGGGATGCAGGCTGCCGTCGAATTCATGACCGGGAGCAATGACCTCTCACAATCGACTGTTGGCGTGATTGGTGCCGGGAAAGTTGGTGGGCGCCTCATTTCATACCTGATCGAATCCGGTGGGGCCAAGGTAGTCGCCATGGATCCACTTGCAAGTATCCGTGCTGAAATAAGCGCTCAATACCCTGACATTGAATTTGTTGACTCCTTCGAGGAAATGCTGGCAGCCCGACCCTCGATTATTTCCCCCAATGCCATGGGTGGTTTTATCACCGCAGACCTCATTCCGGGCTTAACCGCTGCTGGGGTTTCCCTGGTCTGCGGCGGAGCCAATAATCAGTTGGCCGAAGCCAGAGTTGGGGACCTCCTCGCGGCTGCCG
>JBIHZX010000123.1:0-3003 GCA_044240195.1 Candidatus Nanopelagicales bacterium
TGGATCGGCCGTAGTAGTCGTGTCCTGTTCCCTTCACCACCAACCGGACTTTGTTCTCTCTTGCGAAGTCGACGCCCGCAACAATGTCAGCAACGTTTCGCGCGGCAATCGCGTATTCACTCGCAGTCGACTCCCACGCTTTATACATTCCAGTTGACTGAGTGGCTCCCGGCTGCTCTTCTAAAAACCAAGGGTTAAACAGCCGGGCTGGAATTGCACCTGGCGTGAGTGTGGCCCAAGGCTGTTTTGGGCGAATAAGTTTGTTACCGACCAAACTGCGCAACTGATCCCACTGGGTGGAATTCGGCCACAGATAACCTTTGGGAGCAGCAATTGCCGAACCGATCGGCATAACCAGTGAGGCGACCGCGCCACCTAGAAGTCCTAAAAATGTGCGCCGTCCCAGAGAATGTTCATTTCCCACGCTCGAATCATAATCTAAGTGAATTAAGTCGAATGACTCATTTCTCATTGTGACGCCTACCTGACACCTACCCAGGTTGGACCATGACGAGTCAAAGTGGGACAAAGTGAGACGTTCTCTTCACAAGTAGCTCTACCCGGTCGGTTGGGGGTTCGAGTCCCTCCGGGCGCACTTTCACGAGGGATTCCCATGGCATAGGTTTGCCTCATGGCTCTCCCCCTCTCGGATTTAAGTGCAGCAGTTACTACCCAAGTCGTGACTTTGCTCCCTGATTGGTTGGACCCTCAAGTAATTCTCACGAGTGCGGGCGACATTGCTTTCTGGGTTGTGGTGGGCATCATCTTTGCTGAGTGTGGACTCCTTATTGGATTCTTCTTGCCGGGTGACTCCCTACTTTTTGCGACCGGGCTGTTCATCGCCAACGGATACATCTCAATGAATATTTGGCTGGCAGCCGTGATCCTCACCGTTGCAGCATTCGCTGGCAATCTTGTTGGTTATTGGATCGGATACAAGGTGGGGCCGCCACTGTTTAGCCGACCGAACTCCCGGCTTTTCAAACAGGCATATGTCGACCACACGGAAACGTTCTTCAAACGCTACGGCGGAAGAGCAATCATCATTGCGCGGTTCACCCCGATCGTGCGAACCTTCATCACCGCAATGGCTGGCGTTGGGCGGATGGATTTTCGAGCGTACGCGCTTTTCAGTGGCATCGGTGCGATCTTGTGGGCGGGAGCCATCACCATTGTTGGTTACTTCCTCGGCACAATTCCTTGGGTCAAGAACAACTTCGAACTCGTACTCATTGGCCTGGTTGTTGTTAGCCTTCTTCCGATTGTTTGGGAGTTCGTGAAACACCGACGCCAAACATCAACGCAATAAAATAGTCAAATTAGCCGTGAATTGCCCCAAGCAAGGGCACTGGCTAGCCTCAACATTCATCGGGGTTCACCTGAAACAACCCCTGTGTTTGCGGTTGAGATTTTCATGTGATAACTTTCTGTCCAACATCCAGAGCGGCCGAGAGATCTGGCTCATTGACGCCGCAGCAACCCGGAAACGGGTGCTACCGCCAGGACCGATGTCAGGAGTTTCAATGTTTTACCGGCCCGTCACTCATGCACCAACGCTGCTTACTGGCCGACTTGAAGTCGACTGTATGCGCACGTCCAGCGCTCTCTGTTTGCGCTAAACCACCCCCACCCCGCTTGACTTCAGCATGCGCTGACTCGAGCCGAGGCGTCTGCCACAAGCACGCATGGCGCCTTGACGCGTCACCCACCCCTCTTTGCAAAGGAACCCATGAGCCAAACCTCAAACCCGACAACGCCTAGCGCTCTCGCTCCCCTTGCCCCTGCCGAAGTTGCTTTGACGCAGGTATCAAAGTCCTTCGGTAAGGGAACCGATCGCGTTGACGTGTTGAATCAGATCAATCTCGTAGCGGCGCCCGGTGAAATTCTGGCGATCTTGGGGCCAAGTGGCTGCGGGAAATCAACCCTGTTGCGACTGGTGGCCGGTCTTGAAGCTCCCACTTCAGGAACGGTCATGTTGAACAACAGTCCCGTGGTTGGGGTTGACGCGCGGTGTTCCGTAGTGTTTCAAGAGCCACGTTTATTGCCGTGGCGAAATGTGAGCGGAAATGTGCGACTGGGTGTGCGTAATTCCCAATCAACGAATGAGATCCAGTCCTGGCTCGAACTTGTTGGGCTCGGTGATTTTTCTAACTACCTTCCCAAGCAAATCTCCGGTGGAATGGCGCAGCGGGCAGCACTTGCACGAGCACTCATTGGTCACCCAGGCGTGCTTCTACTCGATGAACCTTTCGCGGCGTTGGATGCGCTCACGCGCATGCAGATGCAGGATCTGATGGTCAAGGTGACCGCCCAGATTGGCACGACAGTTCTACTCGTCACCCATGACGTCGATGAAGCTTTGTATTTGGCTGATCGAATCGTTGTGCTTGGGGAACGAGGCCAAGGGATCATCAAAACAATCAAAGTTGATTCACCACGACCTCGCGATCGCAGTGACAGCACCTTTATACCGCTACGCAGAGAACTATTAGCACTTTTTGGGGTTCACGTTTAACCGATTTCAATTCACACATTAGCCAATAAAAAACCGAGGCAATCCAGTCTCTTAAACGAAAAGGAAATACGAAATGAAAAGCACGAAAAAGACATTCACGGCGATAGCTGGATTCGCTCTGCTGGGTGTAGTTCTTGCGGGTTGCGCAAGTGGCGAGGGTTCATCCGATTCAGCAGGATCAGGAACCACGCTCAATTTGGACTACTCCTACTGGAACCCATTGAGCTTGGTAGTCAAGGATCAAAAATGCCTTGAAAACGCTCTCGGCTCTGACGCAACGGTCAACTGGGTGCTCTCGACCGGCAGCAACAAGGCACTTGAGAATCTCAACGCTGAAGCAATTGACATTGGATCCACCGCCGGTGCTGCAGCTTTCGTGGCGCGGGCAAATGGAGCAGCAATCAAAACAATTGGGGTCTTCTCACAACCTGAGTGGGCAGCAATTGTCGTGCCAGCGGATTCAACAATCACAGGCGTTGAGCAGCTCG
>JBIHZX010000016.1:0-30809 GCA_044240195.1 Candidatus Nanopelagicales bacterium
GGTCCATCTGATCCAGTTAATTACATTGGACCCGATTCAAACTCGACCGCACTCGCCGCATTGGCTTTGAACTCCGTTGGCAAATTAAGCCAGGCAAAAAAAGCTGTGGACTGGCTAACAAAGGCTGGCGCCAAGGCGCCAAACGGTACAACGGGAATCCCTTGGTTTCCCGCGGTTGGATCGCTCCCGGACACAAACTCCTCGGCATTGGCTTACGCGGCCATGTCTGGGCTTGGGGTTAATTCGGCAATAGTTGGCCAAGTCCGCACCTACCTGCTTGCTGCGGTTACACCGTGTGCCCAAGGTGGCGGGGCGAAATACCAAAGCGGTGACTCCGGTGTCAACAACTCAGCGTCGGCCCAAGCGCTATTTGGTCTGGAAGCGCTGACACCGGCAGAACCAGCAAACAAATTGGCGGCCAATCCCAAGTGTGGAAAGAACAAGGTGAACAATCTGGCCAGTTATCTCAGCGGGCAACTAAAGACCGGAGTGCTTTCTTCTTTTCCCTATGACGGCACCGACTTCGGAGGCACCGCAGCCGCGGTCGTCAGCTTTAACACCATGAAGATTGGCAAGGCATCAGTGGATAAGGCGATTGCCGCACTGAAACAGAATGCAAAATCATGGGTGCTCAAAGACAGCAAAGTGAATGCCAGCGCCCTCGGCTGGCTTCTCATGTCGGCACAGGCTACCGATTCAAATCCAAAGAAGTTTGGCGGAATGAATCTCGTTACAACTCTCACAAGCAGCATGAGGAAGTAATTCGAAAATGTCAATCGCATCCCGGCCACTGATTGCGAAAGTGAGTCTTGCCCTCGGGGCAACGCTCGTCTTCTACATGTCTGTGGCCGGGAATGTGAATGCGGCTGAATACAGATACTGGACTTTCTGGACCCAAGAAGGTGATTCGTGGGTCTTTTCCCCGGTTGGTTCCGCTAGCACCAACCCCCCCGAGGGAAGTGCTCAAGCTTGGCGCTTTGATGCAACAAGCCCATCGGTTGCCGGCACTCCACCCGCGGATTTACCCGGCGCGGTCTTTGAACAAGCTTGCGGTGATGTGTTGCCAATAGTTGGCACAAAACGCGTTGCCATCGTCATTGATTCCGGTGACCCGGCCCTCGCCCCGGAGGGAGAGGGTCCACCTTCTCCTACCGCCTACTGTGCGATCGGCAAACTCGATGCACATGGATACGACCTGTTGAAAACAGTTGTTGAACTACGGACCGACAATGGATTCGTTTGTGGCATTTCCGGTTATCCCGCAGCTGAGTGTGCGACACCCGTGACCGACTATGTTGCCTCGATTCCCGCTCAACCCATCACCCAGGAATTGGTACCCGATGTGTCGCGGGATGCTGAAGTTGCCTCTGGTCAAACGAGTTTGGCGCAGCTGGGAAGCGCCCTCGTAATTGGGTTGCTTGCAGTTGCCGGATTCTTTTTTTGGCGAAGAAGTAAGTCATGAGTTCCCGCTGGCTTCACCCAGGTGCTTGGTGGTTGTGGTCTCTTTGCCTGGCCGCGGCAGCATCGCAGACAACAAATCCACTTTTGCTTGGGTTGCTGATCTGTGCTGCCGTAATCGTGGTGGCTGCCCGTAAACCTGACGCACCTTGGGGTAAGTCGTTTGAATTCTTTTTATTCCTTGGCGCAATGATCATCACGATTCGAGTCTTATTCCAAATTGTGTTTGGTGCTGGGTTCGGTACGACGGTTTTATTCGAACTCCCCGGTGTTTCGTTCCCCGCTTGGATGAGCGGACTTCGATTAGGCGGTTCAGTAACACTTGAAGCACTACTGGGTGCGTTTTACGATGGGCTTCGACTTGCAACCATCGCAATTGTGATTGGCGCCGCAAACTCGCTGGCGTCACCCACCCGATTACTAAAAGCGGTTCCCACCGCTTTATACGAGCTTGGTGTGAGCATCGTTGTTGCGTTGACTTTCATTCCGCAACTTACGACCGATGCTGGACGAATTCGTGAAATGCGCAGACTTCGTGGCAGGAGCTCGAAGGGCTTGAGGGGCTTTGTATCCGTTGGCTTACCGGTTCTTGCCGGTGCACTCGACCGGTCAATAATTCTCGCTGAGTCGATGGATTCTCGCGGTTACGGTCGGCATCAAAAGGAAACCACGCTAGGTCGCCGAGTCTCGATAACTCTCGTGCTGGCCTCACTCTCGCTCGCACTGATCGGGGTTTATTCCTTACTGACCGCTGGCACGAATGCCCTCGTGGCGATTCTCATTGTGTTTATTGGACTCATTCTTGGTGGGGTGACTCTGTGGCGGGCCGGTCGCACCCGAGTTCGCACCGTTTATCGCCCCGATTCGTGGGCCTTGCCCGAATGGTTAGTGAGTACCGCGGGAGTTGCTGTACTGGGGATTTTTTCTGCCGCTCGAATCTGGGGTGACCAAGCATTGGTTCTCACACCTGCATTGGACGCTTGGCCCTCGCTACCTTTGTGGGGGCTACTGGCCTTTGGAATTGCCTGCACACCTGCGAGAACAACACCCCCTCCGCCCGCTCTTGATTATGAGACAAATACGCACATGGGCATGGAGGCCCTCACATGATTATTTTTGAGCACGTCACCTTCCGGTATTCAGAACAAGGCCCGCTCGTGTTGCGCGATCTCAACCTGGAAATTCCTGCCGGCGAGCTCGCATTGCTCTTAGGCGCCACAGGCAGTGGAAAAACAACTTTCTTGCGTGCAATCAATGGGTTAGTTCCCCATTTCACCGGAGGACACTTCACGGGAAGTGTCAGTGTTAACGGGCGCTCAACACAATTTAATCAACCACGCGAGCTCGCAGATCTTGTAGGTTTTGTTCCCCAAGATCCCGTATCTGGATTCGTGACAGATCTCGTTGAAGACGAACTTGCTTACTCAATGGAGTGTTTGGGAATTGATCCCCCCGTAATGCGACGCCGGGTTGAAGAGATCTTGGACCTGTTAGGACTCACCGAGTTACGCAACCGTCCATTACACACGTTGAGCGGTGGGCAACAACAGCGCGTTGCGATCGGTTCGGTCTTGACAGCACAGCCAAAAGTCCTAGTACTTGACGAACCCACGTCCGCTCTGGACCCTGGCTCAGCGGAGGAGGTTCTCGCCGCGTTGCACCGACTTGTTCATGACCTCGGAATCACGGTTGTGTTGGCTGAGCACCGACTCGAGAGGGTCATGCAGTACTGCGACTCAATTTTGCTTTTGGAAAATGGATCAATTCGATCAGGAACACCTAGCGAACTCATGCAAACTTCCTCGATCGCTCCCCCGGTAATCCACCTTGGTCGCCTTGCCGGTTGGGATCCGCTGCCCATCAGTATCCGTGACGCTCGCAGGGCTGCTCCACCGCTGAGAGCACTGCTCGCAAACCACTCACCCAGAATTCAAGCGGTACCCACACATAGTCCGCGAATAGTTGAGATCAAAGAAGTGCACTGTTCATATGGAAAAAAACCAGTTTTACGCGGGGTTGACCTTGATTTGGATGCTGGGGAAATCACAGCACTCATGGGACGTAATGGGGCTGGTAAATCAACATTGCTGCGAACATTGGTTGGTCTCAAAGAGCAGACCAAAGGAACTATTCTTATTAATGGGGTGGACCCGCACACCCTTGGCGCAAAGTTCCTTCTTCGCCATGTTGGTTTTGTCCCGCAGGAACCACATGACCTTTTTGAATCACTAAGCGTTGCTGACGAATGTAAAGCTTCGGACACCGATGCGAGTTGCCCGCCCGGGACGACCCGGGCACTTCTGGCATTGATGGCTCCTGATGTCCAAGATGGAACTCACCCACGGGATTTGTCTGAAGGACAGCAACTACTCCTCGCATTGTGTTTAATTGTTGCAGCCAGACCTCCGTTGCTGTTGTTGGATGAGCCGACGCGTGGTTTGGACTACCCAACCAAGAAAAAATTGGGGGAAGTTTTGCGTGGATTAGCAAATGCTGGTCACAGTATTTTAATGGCAACCCATGACGTCGAACTTGTTGCAGAACTTGCCACTCGAGTTGTGATAATGGGTGACGGTGAGATTGTCGCTAATGGACCCACACAGTCGATCATCACCGACTCCCCGATGTTCGCCCCGCAGGTGTCAAAAGTAATGGCGCCCGATCGCTGGATCACAGTTGAGCAAATCGCTGACGTGTTAAATCAAGAATTAGCCTGATGCGCGCGATTGCGTTAGGCAAATCCTCGGCGATTGCAATCTCTGCGATCAGTGTTATTGGAGTGTTCAGTTTCCTCTGGCCATTTGTGGCTCCTGCAGATTCATTTTTAGTGGTGAACTCAACCGAAACACCCCTACTTTTTGCATTGATAATTCCGCTGCTGCTCGTGACCGTAATTTCACAGATCAGTGATGGCGGCCTGGACGCGAAGGCGATTGCCCTGCTAGGCGCACTTGCAGCAGTGATAGCAGTTTTGCGTCCACTCGGTGCCGGACTTGGCGGCATCGAACCGATCTGGGTAATCCTGATTCTGGCAGGTAGAGCCTTGGGACCCGGTTTTGGCTTTTTGCTGGGGTCAATTTCACTACTCGCCTCGGCAATGTTTACCGGTGGCGTTGGGCCATGGCTTCCCTTTCAAATGCTTGCGGCAGCCTGGGTGGGGCTAGGCGCCGGACTTTTACCCAAAGCAAGCGGTAAACGAGAACTCGTGATTCTTAGCACCTACGCAGCGGTGGCCTGCGTCGCATTCGGTTTCATCATGAATCTTTGGTTTTGGCCCTTCTCAGTTAATCTTTCGGAACAGATCGCATTCACCCCCGGAGCAGGCGCCGGTGAAAACCTGTTGGCTTGGATCAGGTTCAGTCTGGCGACCTCACTTGGTTTTGATCTACCGCGCGCCGCCCTCACCGTAATTTTGATCGCCTTAATAGGCTCACCCGTTCTGCAACTCCTACGACGCGCATCGCGCAAGGCCGCTTTTGATACAACCACCGTTTTTATCGAAACCCAACGCATATCCTGAGCCAGTGAGTGATGTGAGTGAAAGCACCGGCCTTGTTGATCGAATTGAGTCATTTATTCCTAACACGACTTTTGATATCCCTGAACGGGTAACGGGTTCATTGGCGCAGCTACTCACCTGGTGGTTAGAGCGCGGTTCAGAATTACGACCAAAAAAGATCGCTATCTCGCCCGGTGGGTTCGATTCGGGCACCGCCAGTGTTGATTCAGCAGTTGATTCCGGGTTCACGCTTCTGTCATTTCACAACAACACCGCTGTTGATCCGGCTATCGTCCGAGCAATCGTGGGGTTACTCACCCGCAAAGATGCCTGGCAGGTAACTCATCAGAGCCCTGGAATGAGTGACCAACGAGTGATGAAACAACTGGCCGACACTGTTGATCTGATGCGAGCCAATCGGGATAAACGTGCGGAACCACGCGGGCTGGCACAACTCGATTCAACCGGCACCATTGATTTCATGACGGGTGCCCTTCTCGCCGCAAGTGCTCGAAAAACCCCTGTGATTCTGGGTGCAACCCATGAATTGGCAGCAGCTCTGATCGCACACCGGATGTGCATGAAGGCGAGCCCCTGGTGGCGCAATGGTGCTACATCACCGGATTGCGCCGTCGGGCAATCTATAGACCGAATGGGAATCCCGGCCGGACTTCCCCTTGATTTAAGTGATGATCAGGGTGTTGGCACCGACATCAGCGTCGACCTTTTGTCCCGCTTTACGTGAGATTCCACTTTATTTCGGGCTTGCCGAGATGAACGGTAAGGAAACACTCGCACACTCCAACGCTTTACCGCGCACGTCAATGAACATCAATTCATCATTGGCGTGTTCAGAATCAACAAGCGCCAGTGCGATTCCATCTTTCAATGTTGGTGAAAAAGTTCCGCTGGTGATTTCACCGATTTTGTCACTTAACTCTTGATTACTGTAAACGCCCATGTGGGCACGCGGGATTCCTCGGCCAATCGCCTTTAGCGCTACTCGTTTACGCACAGCACCTTGTGCACGCGATGCCTGCAATATGGCTTTTCCCACGAACTCTGGTTTGTCCCAACCAACCGCCCAAGAAATCTTTGCCTCTAGTGGCGTAATGCTGGGACTGATGTCTTGTCCATGTAATGGGTAACCCATCTCGGTGCGCAAAATATCCCGGGCACCGAGGCCTGCTGGGATTCCGTCCACTGCTGCCGCGGCAGCAATCGCGCGATCCCAAAGTTGTTGCAGCACCCCAACGGGGGCAACAAGTTCACAACCAATTTCCCCGGTGTATCCGGTCCGACAGATGATTACCGTTTCGCCGTCAACATCAGCCTGCATCCAATTCATGTAATCGCAATCAATTGGGAGTCCCATACGCCCCAGGACATTCATTGCGAGTGGGCCCTGAACCGCAATAATCCCGTAATCATTATGCAAGTTTTCAATTGTGATCCCCGAAGGAAGTAATTTACGCAGAAATTCACACACTTCAGTGGCATTTGTGGCATTAGGAATTATAAAGACGTTGTCTTCGGTGAATCGGTAAATAATAAAGTCGTCAATTACTCCACCAGCTTCATTGCACAACATCGAATACTGCGCCTGCCCGTTACCAATTTTTGCCAGGTCACTTGCCACGATCGAGTTAACAGCCGCGATAGCTCCCGGACCTGTGATTCGAAGTTTTCCCATGTGGGATACATCAAAAATTCCCACCCGTGAACGCACTGCCGCATGTTCTGCAACCGCACCTGAATACTCAATGGGCATTTCCCAACCACCGAAGTCGGCACACTTTGCCCCCAATTCCTGGTGACGTGAAAACAAAGGCGTGTGCAAAAGGTCCGCGGATTGAGTAGCCATACCGGTAAGCCTAGACTTTGACTATGCCTACCGCTAAAAAAACAGCAAAGACTGCCCTTAACGAGTCCGCAACGACAACATCTTTCCCAGCTTTCACGCTGACGGCAACACACCCAAAAGACATAATTGCCGATGCCCTGATCGTGAACACCACGCCCGGCAAAGGCAAAAGTGTTGAACTTGTCGCTCATGGATTTACACCGGCTCAAGCAAAACGTATTACCACTGAAATTGAACACCTGGGTGGAACCGGTAAAAGTGGTGAAGTTATTAAATTCGCATCTGGGGGTGGCATAAAGGCGCCCGTCCTCGTCGCCGTTGGACTCGGTGACTTCCGAAAGAGTTTTGACCTCGAACAGTTTCGCCGAGCAATTGGTAACGGCGTGCGAGCGCTTTCAGGGACAAAGAAAGTGGCAATTTCCGGCGGTCACTCCGCCGAGCATGTTGATGCGACCGTGATCGCCTGCGCACTAGCCGCCTACACCTTCACCGAATACAAGAGCAAGCCAACTCCATCAGGTGTTGGCTCATTTGCCATTTCAATACCGGGACAAATAACTTCCGAGATGAAATCAGCGCTCATCCAGGCTAAGCACATTGCTTCCTCGATTTACCTTGCCCGCAACTTGATCAACACTCCCCCCAACGACCTTGCACCTTCACACTTGGCCGACGCGGCCAAAAAAGCCTTGGCCTCACTTCCCGTGACCGTGAAGGTCTGGGATGAGAAAGCTCTCGCAGTTGCAGGCTGCGGTGGGATCCTGGGAGTTGGACTTGGTTCATCACGACCACCGCGCCTGATCAAGATGACGTACGCTCCTCGAGGTGCGAAAGCACACCTGTCCTTGATCGGAAAGGGCATCACATTTGATACGGGCGGCATTTCCATTAAACCTGCTTCCAAAATGGATGAGATGAAAGCCGATATGTCTGGTTCTGCTTCTGTCATCGCAGCGATGGTGGCGATTGCGACCCTTGGTCTCACGGTCAAAGTCACCGGCTGGGTTGCTGCTGCTGAAAACATGCCCAGTGGGACAGCACAGCGTCCCGGTGACATATTGACAACTTTCGATGGCACCACCGTTGAAGTTCTCAACACGGATGCGGAAGGGCGCCTTGTTTTGGCCGACGCAATCGGAATGAGCGTCCTGGAAAAGCCCGACCTGATGATTGACATTGCCACATTGACCGGGGCTCAGCGGATTGCTCTGGGTCGACGAATCGCAGGGGTCATGAGCAACACGGACTCTTCACGCGCCCAGGTCGTCGCGGCGAGCGCGATTGCCGGCGAGGAAATGTGGGGTATGCCACTGCCTGCGGATCTACGCGAAACCCTCAAATCCGAGACCGCCGACATCGCCAATATCGGAGACGGAATGGCCGGAATGCTCTCCGCCGGGGTTTTCCTGCAGGAATTCGTCCCCGAAACACAACCCTGGGTTCACATCGACGTTGCCGGACCGGCCTACAACGACAGCGCCCCATTTGGCTACACCCCCAAAGGCGGAACCGGAGCCGGAGTGCGCACTTTTGTTCAAATCGCCCGAGAAATGAGCGTTGGTTAAGCACCGAAAATTTGCCGATAGCCCCTGTACTTGTCGACTCACTACGAGTGAAAGGATAGAGGCATGACTTCTGCCGACGTACTAATTCTTGGAGGCGGTAGCGGAGGCTACGCCTGCGCCCTTCGATCCGCTGAACTCGGACTTTCCGTGATCCTGATAGACAAAGACAAATTGGGTGGTACCTGCCTGCACCGCGGTTGTATTCCCACCAAAGCGCTGCTTCATGCGGCTGAAGTGGCCGACTCGAGCCGCGAGTCAGAAAACTTCGGAGTCAAAACGACATTTGAAGGTATTGATATGCCCAAGGTCAACGAGTACCGCGATGGCGTGGTGGCCCGCCTCTACAAGGGTCTGCAAGGTTTAGTGAAAAGCCGCGATGTCACATTTGTCGAAGGTGAAGGCAAACTCGTTGGACCCAACACAATCGAAGTTAATGGCGTGATTTACACCGGGAAGAACGTGGTGCTTGCCACCGGGTCGTATGCAAGATCAATCCCTGGACTTGATATTTCGGGTCGAATCATGACTTCAGATCAAGCACTCAATCTTGACTATGTCCCTAAAAGTGTGATCGTTCTTGGCGGCGGCGTGATCGGGGTCGAGTTTGCCAGCGTCTGGAAGTCATTTGGCTCCGACGTCACAATTGTTGAAGGTCTTGCCCACCTGGTCCCCAATGAAGACGAGTCATCATCAAAGGCACTCGAACGTGCCTACCGCAAGCGCGGCATCAACCTCATCCTTGGAACCAAGTTTGCCTCGGCGACTCAAAGCGAAGCAGGTGTTGAAGTAACACTCGAGGACGGGAAAGTCCTCAATGCCGAACTTCTCCTCGTCGCCGTAGGCCGTGGAGCAAACACCGCGAACATGGGTTTTGAAGAAAATGGTGTCGCCACCGATCGCGGCTGGGTTCTCGTCAATGAACGTTTGGCAACAAATGTTCCTGGGATCTTTGCCGTCGGAGACATCACTCCCGGCCTGCAGCTTGCTCACCGCGGTTTCCAGCACGGAATTTTTGTGGCCGAAGAAATAGCTGGCCTCAACCCGATTGTCATCGCTGACATCAATATTCCCAAAGTTACTTACTGTGAGCCTGAAGTCGCCAGCGTCGGCATGAATGAAGCCGAAGCTCGCGCCGCCTTTGGCGATAACGTAAATGTTTATGAGTACAACCTTGGCGGTAACGGTAAAAGCCAAATTCTCGGAACCGCCGGTTTCATTAAACTCGTAGCCCAAAAAGACGGCCCAGTCGTCGGAATTCACATGGTCGGCTCTCGCGTTGGCGAACAAATCGGCGAAGCGCAACTTATCGTTAACTGGGAGGCATACCCAGAAGACGTCGCCACCTTGATTCACGCCCACCCAACTCAAAATGAAGCCATGGGTGAGGCCCACCTCGCACTGGCCGGTAAACCACTGCACGCCCATGCTTAACCAACATACGCATATTTTGACCAAGTACAACTATTAGGGGAGTCCGGATGTCAGTTTCAGTCAAAATGCCGCAACTCGGTGAAAGTGTCACCGAAGGAACCATCACGCGTTGGTTGAAAAACGTCGGAGACCACGTCACCGCCGACGAACCACTCGTGGAAATCTCAACTGACAAAGTGGACACCGAGATCCCCTCCCCTGCAACAGGTATTTTGTTGTCCCAATCCGCACAAGAAGACGATGTTGTCGAAGTTGGCGCCGAATTGGCCGTGATCGGTGAAGAATCTGAAGCGGGTGTAGCCCCCGCGACACCAGCCCCCGCGACACCAGCCCCCGCGACACCACCTGTCGCTGTAGAGCCCGTAGTTGTTGCCCCTGTAGTCGCAGAAGCCGTAGCTCCCCCCGCATCTGCCGGCAACGAGACCATCATTTCTCTTCCGGCCTTGGGCGAAAGCGTCACCGAAGGAACCATCACTCGTTGGCTTAAAGCTGTCGGAGACGCGGTCGCCGTTGATGAACCAATCGTGGAGATTTCCACCGACAAAGTCGACACAGAGATTCCTGCGTCCGTGGCCGGCATACTTACCAAGATCACCGCACCCGAGGACTCCGTCGTTCCCGTTGGTGGCGAACTTGGCCGAATCGGTTCACTCGTCCCTGCTGCTGCCACCGCAACTCCAGCACCAGCTCCGGTCGCAGCCGCTCCAGTACCCGTTGCAGCCCCTCCAGCACCGGTTTCTACACCTGCGGCGCAGGTCGCAGCCGAGTCAGCCCATTCCGGTTATGTCACGCCATTGGTTCGACGCATGGCGGCGGAGGCCGGAGTTGACTTAGCAAAAATCACCGGTACCGGTACCGGTGGACGAATTACCAAAACAGATGTTGCAGCAGCCGCCGGTACTACTTCCGCCGCACCCGTTACCGTGCCTGCACCTGTTCCAGTACCTGCGCCTGCACCCGCGGCAACTACTCCACAAGCGAGTACTCCTAAATCAGTTAGTGCATCCAGTGGACCGGTCGCAGGCACAACCGAACCACTTACTCGCTTACGCAAAGTGATCGCCGAGCGCATGGTCGAGTCATTGCAGATCTCTGCTCAACTCACAACAGTTGTGGAAGTTGACGTCACCAAAATTGCTGCTGTTCGCAATCGGGTCAAGAAATCATTCGAGCAGCGCGAAGGCGTCAAACTCAGCTTCATGCCATTCTTTGTTAAGGCATCCGTTGAAGCTCTGAAGCAGTTCCCACAGATCAACGCGTCAATCGATATGGCAGCCGGAACCGTCACGTACTACGCCGACGAAAATATTGGAATTGCAGTTGATACCGAGCGTGGACTGCTGGTGCCGGTGATTCATCAAGCCGGTGATCTCAATATCGCTGGGATCGCACGTCAGATTTCGGATTTGGCGGAACGCACTCGTACGGGCAAAGTCTCACCCGATGACCTTTCCGGCGGAACGTTCACGGTGACAAATACAGGTAGTCGCGGAGCACTGTTTGATACTCCGATTGTGAACGTGCCTCAGGTGGCAATTCTGGGAACCGGTGCAGTAGTAAAGCGGCCTGTCGCCGTCACCGATAACAGCGGAGCCGATGTCATTGCCATTCGTTCTATGGTCTATCTCGCATTGAGTTACGACCACCGATTGGTTGACGGTGCCGATGCCGCTCGATTCCTCACCACCATCAAAACACGTTTGGAAGATACCTCATTTGACGCCGAGTTAGGCCTGTAAAGAATGCGCATTGCGGTCACCGGGGCGAGCGGACTCATCGGAACCGAATTAGTTCCGCAACTGCGCGCGTCCGGGCATGAAGTTATTCGCTTAGTTCGCCACGCAACAACCTCCGCTGACGAGGTGCAATGGGATCCCAATACGGGTTTTGTTGGTGACCTCGGAAACGTTGAAGCGGTAGTCCATTTGGCGGGTGCCGGCGTCGGTGACCACCGCTGGAGCGATTCATATAAGAAGGAAATCTTGGATAGCCGCGTCAAAGGCACCGAGACCATTTCCCGAGCAATTGCACAGATGGCCCGCAAGCCACGCACACTTATCAGTGCTTCTGCCATTGGTTTCTATGGCGACACCGGTTCACGAGCAGTCACCGAAGTTGATCCATCCGGTTACGGCTTCTTAGCCGACGTGGTCGTCGCGTGGGAAAATGCTTCACAAATCGCCAGCGACGCTGGAATTCGCGTTGTCCACCCGCGAACGGGTCTCGTGGTTTCAGCAAAGGGTGGCGCGTGGGCACGGATGTTCCCCCTGTTTAAGGCTGGAGTCGGTGGCAAGTTGGGAAACGGTGAGCAGTATTGGTCGTGGATTTCCATGCGTGATGAAATCAATGCCATCGAGTACCTGCTCAACAATCACGACATCAGTGGTCCGGTAAATCTCACCGCACCGGAACCTCAAACTAATGCCGAGATAACTTCGGTAATGGGGAAAGTTTTGGGCCGCCCAACCCTGTTGCCGGCTCCAGCATTTGCCTTAAAAGTTGTTTTGGGCGAATTTTCAACCGAAGTCCTCAGCAGCGCGCGCGTGTTACCAGCCGTCCTTGAGCAGAACTCATTTGATTTCCAGGATCGTCATATCGAATCGGCGATTCGTGCGGCTCTCGCTGCTCCGAGTGGCTAACCTGTGACGAGCCGGTGAACAGGTGAGTACGTGAGTAAGGTGAATATGAAGCCCGTAATAGTTATTGGCAGCGGACTCGCTGGACTCTCAGCCGCCCGACAACTCAGTATTCACGGAGTCGAAGTACTTGTTCTTGAGGCAACTCATTGTGTTGGTGGGCGGGTTCGCACCGACATCGTCGACGGCGTTCACATGGATCACGGATTTCAGCTCTACAACACCGCCTATCCTGAAGGCAAGCGTGTTTTGGACTATCAGGCATTGGATCTACATCCATTTAGTTCCGGGGTGATCTCAGCCACGGATCATGGCCGAGTAAAGCTCGGTGACCCCCGCGAACTTCTGGGTTGGTTGCCAACCTCGATCTCCTCCGGTTCCCTGAGTTCGAAAGCGTCCTTCATACGCTACGCATTGGCTCAGTCGCGTAAATCACCCGCCGATTTAACACATGCGGGCGATACCAGTGCACACACAGCACTAGAACGAGCTGGAATTACCGGAAAGTTCTATTCGGAAGTTATTCAACCCTTTTTTGCCGGTGTTTTTCTTGAACAGAATCTTTCGACCTCGAGCCGATTCATGAACTTGGTTTTGCTGTCATTCGTTAAAGGCAAACCCTCGCTACCGCGAAATGGAATGCAAGCAATCCCTGACCAAATATTTAATGCGCTGCCTGCAGGGACGGTTCGGTTCAACTCTAAAGTCTCAACTGTTTCGACAGATAGTGTTCGAGTTGGAAGTGAAGTCATCAATGCTCGAGCCGTGATTGTTGCAACAGATTCAACATCGGCTCACGAACTTAGCGGACTCAATGCTCCCACCTGGAATTCGGTGACGACCTGGTATCACCTCGCTCCCCTGGGAACCCTCGACGAAGGCAAGCCCGTAATCGTTGTTAATGGCGGTGCTGCTGGACCAATTACGAACAGTGTCGTTCTCACCAACGCCGTTCCCGGATATGCACCTGGCGCGCAATTAATTTCAACTTCTGCTGTGGGAATTCACGAAAAAAATCTGGACCTTGGTCGCCAGCTCAGTGTCATGCACGACACCGATGCATCGAAGTGGGAGTTAGTTGGTCACTACCCGATTGCACAGGCCCTCCCCGCTATGACTCCCCCTCACGCATTCACTTCACCATCGGAGCACAACGGAATCTTCCCCGCCGGGGACTATCGGACAAGTTCAAGTATTCAAGGTGCGATGGTCAGCGGGCGACGAGCAGCGGACTCCGTGTTGGCGAAAGTATCAGGACAAGGAGCACCACATGCTGGAAATTGAACACCTGGGAACAGATGTTGACTACCAGCAAGCCTGGGATTACCAGAGGCAGGTCCACGCTGAAGTTGTTTCTGGCGAAAGAGGCGACACGATCCTGCTCCTTGAACACGCCAGTGTTTATACGGCGGGCAAACGCACTGAGCTTTCCGAACGTCCAATAACAGGTGCCCCTGTTGTCGATGTTGACCGAGGCGGAAAAATCACCTGGCACGGGCCCGGTCAAATTGTGGGGTACCCGATTATTCGACTAGATGACCCCATTGATGTCGTGGCCCACGTCCGCCGGATCGAAGAAATGCTGATGCGCGTGTGCCGCGAATTTGCCGTGGAATCGGAACAGGTAGAAGGGCGCAGCGGCGTGTGGGTTACCCACCCGCAGCCTGCCCGGAAAATCGCCGCAATCGGGATTCGAGTCTCCCAGAAAGTCACGATGCACGGATTCGCCCTGAATTGCGATAACTCACTCGAAGGCTTCAACGCAATTGTCCCTTGTGGAATCGTTGATGCAACCGTGACCACAATTAGTCAAGAATTAGGGCGTGAAGTGACACCTAGTACTGTGTTGCCAGTTTTACAAGCACATCTCGGCGAACTGGTACCTATTGGAGGAAACGCCCCATGACACTAGATTCTGTGTTCACTGGCACAAATGGCGAGGGTCGCAAGTTACTGCGCATCGAGGCGCGCAATTCCGCTGTCCCAATCGAGAAAAAACCGTCATGGATTCGTACCACGATGAAAACTGGACCGCAGTACACCGAGATACGCAACATGGTCGCAAGTGAAGGACTACATACCGTTTGCCAAGAAGCGGGCTGTCCAAACATTTATGAATGCTGGGAAGACCGTGAAGCCACTTTCCTCATTGGCGGTGAACAGTGCACCAGGAGATGCGACTTCTGCCAAATTGATACGGGTAAGCCGGATCCCCTCGATCTTGACGAGCCCCGAAGAGTCGCCGAGTCTGTTCAAAAAATGAATCTTCGGTATGCAACGGTTACGGGTGTCGCGCGTGATGACCTACCCGATGAAGGCTCCTGGTTATACGCCGAAACGATCCGTCAAATCAAACTCCTCAATCCTGACACCGGCGTTGAAGTTTTGATCCCAGATTTCTCGGCTAACCCCGAATTGCTCGCTGTCGTGTTCGCGACTCGACCCGAAGTTTTGGCGCACAATGTTGAAACCGTCCCCCGGATTTTCAAGTCAATCCGTCCCGCATTTCGCTACGACCGAAGTTTGAATGTGATTACCCAGGCCCGCGATGCTGGCCTCGTCACGAAAAGTAACTTGATCCTTGGAATGGGTGAAGAGGAAGCCGAAATTGATCAAGCACTCGTTGACCTTCACGAGGCCGGCTGCGATTTGATAACGATCACCCAATACTTGCGGCCATCAAAGCGTCACCATCCGGTGACCCGTTGGGCGCCCCCGGAGGAATTCGTGAGTTGGGAAAAGCGCGCCTACGAGATTGGTTTCGCTGGCGTGATGAGCGGTCCCCTTGTTCGCTCAAGTTACCGTGCGGGTCGGCTGTATGCGCAGGCAATTGAAAAACGGGGATCCGCCCATTCATGAGCCCACACGTTGCGGCCCTGCACATTTGGTCACTCGATCTCGAGACGCCAACACCCGTTAATTCGATCAACCTAGAGTTTTCCGGCATTCCCGGAGATCGGCATTTTGGTAGCACGATGCTCTCGGGCGCACGCGAGAAGCATGCATTTGCTCGTGGAACGGAAATCAACAACTACCGACAAATTTCAATTGTCGATCAGGCTGAGCTCGCAAGAATTGCCAAGAACTTAGGGATAGATGTCCTCGCTGCAGGAACGATCGCCGACAATATTTGTACTGAAGGCCTCCCCGACCTCACCGCATTACCGCTAATGTCGAGGTTGGTGTTTCCCAGTGGAGCGAGCATCATGACCGGTGGAGCCAATGCCCCATGCACTATCGCTGGGGCCATGGTTGAGTCGGTTTACGGCAGCGCCGCGCAACGTTTCCCCAAGGCCGCCATGCACCTACGTGGAATCACCGGTTGGGTGGAACGACCCGGTGTAATTAATACAGGGGACCCCATCACGGTGGTCACCCTTCATTAGGAACTCATTGGCTTTGCCATAGGGTGAACCCGTGGCTAAAGGCAAATTACGTCAGGGACTTTCATCAATAGTCCAGAACTGGAAAATGACCCAAAAATCATTTCCATTTCTGTGGGCTGAGACACTTGGGTTCTTCCTACTGGGATTACTCGTCGTCGCGGTGCCCGTGTGGATCCTGATTAATCCCGTCACCTCCCTTCTTATTGGCATCCCGATTGGCCTCTTGGCATCTACCTACTGGTTTAGTCGCCGAGCCATGGCCGCTGCCTACTCATCAATTGAAGGCCAACCGGGAGCTGCCGCAGCGGTAGTGCAGAGCATTCGCGGAAATAAGTGGCCAATGACTCCAGCCGTCGCGGTGAACAAAAATCAGGACATGATCTCTCGGGTGATCGGACGTCCCGGGGTCATTCTTATCTCCGAGGGACCTGCATCTCGAGTCGGAATTTTGCTGGCCAATGAGCGCAAAAAGACCGCCCGCTGGGTACCCGATATCCCTATCTATGAAATCCAAGTGGGTGTTGAAGCGGATCAAGTTTCCCTGCGCAAACTGCAAAAGACGCTGGCGAAACTGCCACGCAACCTTCGTGGAGGGGAAGTCACCGAAGTTCGCCGCCGCCTTGATGCACTCGGAAATGCTGCAAATGCGCTACCCATCCCTAAGGGACCAATGCCAACGAGTGCCCGTTCCGTTCGCCGTCCCCGCTAGCCCTGCTCGCTACTTAACCACCCGAATTACCCGCGAACCAACAATTCGATCATGGAGTCCACGTCCATCTGAGTCCATCACTAGTGCGGGGATGACCAAAAGAATCAACAACGTGCGCAGCATGATTCGCCATAGCGAGAGCCGTCCACCGCTGAGATTAACCACGCGCATGGACAACAATTTTTGGCCGAATGAACAGCCAATTAAGAACGTGAATAGCACTATTTCAACATAAAAAACCGCGGTTGTTGCCAACATTGATTCTGGCGTGCCGTAAGCAAAATCTCGGAACACGAGTACTGCAATGCCAAGACTGGCAAACCAATCAATAGCGAGTGCACCTAACCGACGCCCGACACTTGCATACGAGCTCTCTTCGAAGATTACGTTGTTCTGCGAGATCACGTAATGTCACGCTTGTTGGTGATAACCGCAGCCGCGACCGCGAAAACAACGGTGTAGCCGACGAGCACCAAGACTCCAACGGGGACATCTAACAGGTCAGATGCGCTTGATTCAGGGTCTCCGGTACCGATCTGCAGGATTGCATTAAGGGCATTTCCTGGTAACCACTTGCCCACCGACAGGAAGAAAAGTGTAATCAGTGGCTCGAGAACAAATGTGAAAACTAAAGCAATAATGATTGCGGCCACTTGGCTGGTGATCAGTGAACCAATTGCAACACCCAAGATCGCGAAGAGAACAAGGCCAAGTACCGTACCGCCCAAGATTGAAAAGGCCGCACTCCATTCAAATGGCGCCGAGTCTTGGGTGCCTAATAGCAGCATTGTGGTGATCGCCGCGATAAACCACAGTACCAGAGCGAGCACCAAGGCAAGAATCGCAAAAGTCACCATTTTTCCCGCTATTACTCGCCAACGAACCGGGGTGGTCAAAAAGGTGGATGTAATCGTTTGATTTCGGTATTCACCCGACATCGCGACAATTCCTAAGATGAGAAGGAAAACACTGGCACTTCCTGCAGAGGCAATAATTGTCTTAATAAATGCAGGGTCCATGAGGCGATTGATATCTTCAAAGCCAGGAGGCGAGAGAAATACCAACAAAAAGATCTGTAACTGCATGAACCCCAGAGCTGCGAGGGACAAGATGAGAATCAACTTGGTGGAAAACACTTTTCGGAATTCAGAGCGGATCAGGGCAATCATTCGGGGCCGCCTTTCCCGTTAATGGGTTGATTCGTGGGAGGTTCCTGCGCGGTGAGTTCCAAGAAAAGTTCTTCTAGGTCAGCCGATTTAGCGGAGAGTTCATGTAACTCAAGAGATTGTTCAAAGGCAGCCCGGCCAACCGCCTCGATTGTGGCACCGGTGATCACGGTTTCACCGCTTTCAACCAATCGACTCGTCCACTGGCTGGGAAGGATCAATTGATCAATATTCGGTCCACGGACCACAACTTCAGCAGGTCCACCTTCGGTGAGGGCGTGCAGCGAACCTTGATACACGAGTGAACCGGATCGAATAATGATCACGTCATCGACCGTCTGCTGGACCTCGGAAAGGACATGAGAGGAAACAAGTACGCTGACGCCTTTGCTCGCCTGGTGGCGAAGAAAGGTTCGAAGCCACGAGATTCCTTCTGGGTCAAGGCCATTTGCCGGTTCATCGAGAATGAGAACTTTTGGGTCGCCGAGTAACGCAACGGCTAGGGCCAAACGTTGCCGCATCCCCAGTGAATAGCCACCTACTTTGCGGTCGGCCGCTGCGGTGAGACCCACGGTCTCCAATACTTCACTTACGCGGGAGTCAGTAATTTTTGCGGCGCTGGCGATCATGCGCAGATGGTTTCGGGCGGTACGGGCTGGGTGGGCGCCACTGGCTTCCAGCGAGGCACCGACCACCGTGATGGGGTTCTCGATCTCACGGTAGGTGACACCGTCAATTGTGGCTTTACCTTCGGTTTGAGCGACCAATCCCAGCAGGCAACGAAGGGTTGTGGTCTTGCCGGCCCCATTAGGCCCGAGAAACCCGGTTACCTTGCCAGGAGCGGCTGAAAAGCTCAAATCCGACACCGCGGTTACTCCGGAACCGAATCTTTTGGTCAAATGCTCCACCACAATGCTCATTCCAGCAGTATAAACCCCTTATCCAGCCATGCCGGACCGCAATCGTCGGAAATCAACCCAGGACCGCACCACTTTCGTTAACACGATGGAAACAGTCGGGATACTTCGGCGACACCGGCCGCACATAGGGTTAGCGTCGTTGAACTTCCCAGAACCACTTCACATAGCGATCTCGGCCCCTACAGGAGGTAGGCATGTTCACCAATAGTTCAGAAGTCCTGGAATTCATTAAGAAGGAAAACGTTCAATTCATTGACGTTCGATTCATGGATTTACCCGGTGTAATGCAGCACTTCAATGTGCCGGCGGGTTCTTTCACCCAGGACGCTTTCGACGAAGGCATGATGTTCGACGGTTCCTCAATCCGCGGTTTCCAGGCAATCCATGAGTCGGATATGAAACTCGTTCCCGACCCCACCACCGCTTACCTTGACCCATTCCGTCCTGCCAAAACTCTGATCATGAACTTCTCAATCCTGGACCCATTTACTGACGAGCCATATTCGCGTGATCCTCGCAATGTCGCTTCCCGTGCTGAGGCGTATTTGAAGTCAACCGGGATCGCTGACACAGTTTATTTCGGCGCGGAAGCCGAGTTTTATGTGTTTGACGACGTCCGATTTGAAACCAACCAGCATTCCGGCTACTACTACATTGATTCCGTTGAAGGCGCCTGGAACACCGGCCGCGTCGAAGAGGGCGGCAACCGTGGCTACAAGACCCGCTACAAGGGTGGCTACTTCCCAGTTCCACCGGTTGACCACTTCGCTGACATCCGCGACGACATGGTGCTCAAGTTGCAGCAGGTGGGGCTCAAAGTTGAGCGTTCCCACCATGAAGTTGGTACCGCCGGACAAGGCGAGATCAACTACATGTTCGACAGCCTTCGTAATTCAGCGGATGACCTGATGAAGTTCAAATACGTGGTCAAAAACGTAGCTTGGGCCCACGGCAAGACAGCGACCTTCATGCCGAAACCACTTTTCGGTGACAACGGTTCGGGAATGCACTGTCACCAATCGCTCTGGCTAGATGGCAAGCCCCTTTTCTACGACGAAAGCGGGTACGGCGGCCTTTCCGACATCGCACGCTGGTACATCGGCGGCCTGTTGCACCACGCTCCATCACTTCTGGGGTTCACCAACCCAACCGTGAACAGTTACCACCGTTTGGTTCCCGGCTATGAAGCACCGGTGAACTTGGTGTACTCGGCACGTAACCGTTCGGCCTGTATCCGTATCCCCGTAACCGGAGTTTCGCCGAAGGCAAAGCGCATTGAGTTCCGGGTTCCCGATCCCTCAAGTAACCCCTACCTGGCGTTCGCCGCCCAACTCATGGCCGGACTTGACGGAATCAAAAACAAGATCGAGCCAATGGCCCCGATTGATAAGGATCTTTACGAACTACCCCCCGAGGAACTGGCGAACATTCCACAGCTGCCAGCTTCATTGGATAAGGCACTCGAGGCACTCGAAGCAGACAACGAGTACTTGCAGGCCGGTGGAGTCTTCCCAGCAGATCTCATCGAGACCTGGATTAACTACAAGCGCACCAACGAAATCGATCCGATTCGTTTGCGTCCACACCCACATGAGTTCGAGCTGTACTACGACATCTAAAAACTCTGGGAAAACAATGAGTTGAGGAAAATCCCCTTTGACCTGCGAGATAGCAGTGTCAGGGGGGATTTTCTTTTATCCGCTTGCTACTTGCTTTCGCGCACTAAGCCTTGCCGTAGAAAACCCGTTCGGTAACTCCTCGCGCCCTGCGCGTTGCCCGAAGGTAATCCTGTTCGAGTTGTCCAACTCGCGTACGCGAATATCCCATCAGGTAGGCGATTGCGGCAAGGTCGGTTATGTCGATGGGAAGTACGTCGCTTGACTTACCTTTGACTAACACAATGGCATTACGCACCTCACTGGCGAGTGTCCATGCTTCTGCCAGAATCACCGAGTCCCGATTTGTCAGTACACCGATCTTCTCGGCCGCAGCGATTGCCGGCAATGTTTCGGTTGTCTGCAACTCCGGAAATTCATTCCCGTGATTCAACTGCAATAACTGAATTGTCCACTCAACGTCACTTAACCCGCCCCGCCCAAGCTTGATATGACGGTTCGGGTCAATCCCCCGCGGAAGACGTTCAGTTTCCATGCGGGCTTTAAGTTTGCGCATCTCTAGTAATGCACTTGCACTTAATCCACCAACGGGATACCTCACTGGGGCAATAAGTTGTTCAAATCGACTTCCGAGTTCTGCATCGCCGGCAACAATTCGTGCGCGCAGCAACGCTTGAGCCTCCCACGGTGACGACCACTTTTCGTAGTAGGCAGCAAAAGAGTCAAGGGATCGAACCAGGGGGCCATTCTTTCCCTCCGGGCGCAAATCAGTGTCGATTTCCATTGGTGGTTCATCTGCTGGTTCACTAAGGAGATTTCGCATCTGATTGACCTGGGCAAATGCACTCTTGGCGGCGACTTCGGGGTCTGCACCGTCGACTGGTTCATAAACAAACATCAGGTCCGCGTCACTGCCAAAACCAAGCTCATTTCCACCAAATCGCCCCATGCCCACTGCGGCAACCCGTGCATGTGAATCCACACCCGCCTCAGCTCCGACACTTGAGAGCGCTCCCCCAATTGTCACTTCCGCGACTTCGGTGAGTGAACGACCAACAGTGCTGATGTCGGTTAATCGCAATGCATCGGAGGAGCTAATCCTGAAAAGTTCACGCCTTCGCATTGCCCTCAATAAGGCTACGGCCCGCTCGGGATCTTCGTGGCGCTTAAGGATCGAGTCGATCTCTGGTCCAAGAATCGGCACAACCAAATCCTCGTTATTTGCGAGCATTGACATGGATTCGGGTGCTTTTCGCAGCAAGTCGGTAACGTATTTACTCGAAGCCAACAGAATAGCCAAACGTTCGGCAACGAGTGAGTCATCACGCAATAGGCGCAGATACCAGTGACTCGTTCCCACCTGATCACTTACTGCCCGAAATGCACTCAGCCCTGTGTCGGGAAATGGGGCCTGGGCGAACCAGGACAACATGACCGGCAGCAAAGTTCGTTGAATATTTGCCCGACGACTCACTCCACTACTCAGCGCCTCAATGTTACGCATTGCGCCGACTGGATCGAGAAAACCAAGCGCCCGAAGTCGTTCGGCTGCCGCTGCACTGCTCAGCCGAGCCTGTGATGCATCAAGTCCGGCAACAGCATTGAGTAGTGGTCGGTAGAACAACTTTTCGTGGATACGGCGCACCTCGGTTCGATTGCGCCCCCACTGTTCAAGGAGTGTTGTGGCTGGGTCACTGGTGATCCCCATGCTGCGTGCAATCACCCGTAGTTCATCGGGATCTGTTGGCATGGTGTGGGTTCGCCGCAAGTGACGCAACTGGATTCGATGTTCCAGTGTGCGCAGGAAGCGATACGACTGTTCCAGTTTGGTCGCTTCATCACGACCAACATACCCCCACATTGCAAGTGCGCGAAGGGCGTCGATCGTGTTACTGCTTCGAATGAGCACATCACTGCGCCCATGTACAAGCTGCAGAAGTTGGACGGAGAACTCAATATCTCGTAGCCCACCCGGACCTAACTTAATTTCACGATCCGCAACAGCTGCATCAACATGCTCTTCGACCCGGCGACGCATTGCTTGAACATCGTTGACAAATCCTTCACGGTCAGCAGCCGCCCAAATAAATGGTTGGACTCCGTGTATGTACTGCTCGCCCACCATCTGATCACCTGCAACAAATCTGGCTTTGAGGAGTGCTTGAAACTCCCAAGTACTGGCCCAGCGCTCGTAGTAGCCGATGTGAGACTCAACCGTGCGAACGAGGGCCCCTTGTTTCCCCTCCGGCCGCAGGGCTGCATCAACTTCCCAGATCGAACCTTCAGCCGTACTGGCTCCGCAGGCCCGCATCAATCCACGGGCAATCTGAGTTGCGTCATTGATCGAGTCACTGTGATCCGTTGCGAAAATGACATCAACATCGGAAATGTAGTTCAGTTCCCGACCACCTGTTTTTCCCATTGCAATGACGGCAATCGGGGTGCGGGGTGCGGCCACCCCTACCCGGCCGATTGCCAGTCCCGCATTAAGAGTTGCATCGGCGAGATCTGAGAGCCACCCAGCGATCACTTCCATGGGGTAAATCTCCGTGAGATCGCGCACTGCGATTGCCATCAATTCCGCGTAGTAGGCGACCCGCAATCGGTCAAGAACCGTTTCATCTGCAGATTCGGCGATAGGAATTTCCTCCCGCGGATCAGCGCCCACAGACAGAAGGAGTCGATCCTTCATCCCTTGCGGAGGTTGCGCCAGGGCCTCTGAATCCGCTATCACTTCGATGTCAGGGTGGCGAACCAAAAAATCAGCCAGTCCAGTTGAAACGCCAAGAATATTCAGCAGCCTGCCCAGAACAATTGGATCGGCTGCGATCGTTTTAGTCAAACGAGTCAATTTTTGCTCTGAAGCACTTGTAATCATTCGGGCCAGTGATGTCAATGCTAAGTCCGGGTCGGCTACTCCAGCCAGAGAGTCTGAAATAAGTAAACTGGTTATGCCCTGCCCGGTCAGTGATTCGATTTCGTTGACAGCGTCAAGAGCGGCTTGGGAGTCGGTGACTCCAGCCTTGAGGAGCCCAACGCGCACCGAAGGCGCGCGCGAACTGTGCGAAGAATCTGCGCTCACAAGTTGAACTTAGTGCCTAGACGCGCGCCATTAGAGCGAAGGCAGGTATCGGTTGAGTTCCCAGTTGGTTACCTGCTGACTGTATTCACTCCACTCGGCTTTTTTATTGCGCAGGAAGAAATCAAAGACGTGCTCACCCAAGGTCTCGGCAACTAATTCACTACTCTCCATAGCAATGATGGCTTGATTCAGGCTTCCCGGCAGTGGCTTCATGCCCAGAGCATTGCGCTCAACCTCACTCAGCGCCCACACGTCATCTTCAGCTTCTGGTGGAAGTTCGTACCCTTCTTCAATTCCCTTCAGTCCAGCGGAAAGAAGGAGCGCAAATGCCAGATAAGGGTTAGCGGCGCTGTCGAGTGCACGGTATTCAATGCGGGCACTATTTGCCTTATTGGGCTTATAAATCGGGACCCGCAATAGTGCCGAACGATTGTGTCGACCCCAACAAACCCATGCGGGTGCTTCTGCTCCACCGGCGATTCGCTTGTAGGAGTTAACCCATTGATTTGTTACAGCAGTTATTTCAGGTGCATGTACCAATAAACCAGCGAGAAACGCCCGAGCCACTTTGGAGAGTTGGTGCGGTGCACCCGGTTCGTAAAAGGCATTGGTGTCACCCTCAAACAGTGAAAGGTGCGTGTGCATCCCGCTGCCCGGGTGCTGCATAAACGGTTTTGGCATGAAGGATGCAAAAATGCCTTGATCCAAAGCTACTTCCTTGATTGCCAACCGGAAAGTCATCAAATTGTCAGCCGTTGACAAGGCATCGGCGTAACGCAGATCTATTTCTTGCTGTCCCGGGCCGCCCTCATGGTGACTGAATTCAACTGAAATTCCCATTGCCTCCAGCATCGTGATGGCCTGGCGCCTGAAATCATGTGCAAGACCATTAGGAGCATTGTCGAAATAGCCATACCGATCAATAGGTACAGGTTCGCTGCCCGGTTCAGGTTCACCTTTGAAAAGATAGAACTCAACTTCCGGGTGGGTATAAAAAGTGAAACCCATGTCAGCCGCTTTTGTCAGCGCCCGCTTGAGCACATGCCGCGGGTCCGCATAAGAGGGTGAGCCATCGGGCATTTTGATGTCGCAGAACATTCGAGCAACGCCTGGACCTTCCTCGCGCCACGGCAAAATACTGAAAGTACTTGCATCGGGGCGAGCCAACATATCCGATTCGTAGACGCGGGCGAAGCCTTCAATGGCCGAGCCATCAAAACCAATTCCTTCAGCGAAAGCCCCTTCAAGTTCAGCCGGAGCAATTGCCACAGATTTCAGTGCGCCCAGTACATCAGTGAACCACAGCCGAATGAAGCGAATATCGCGCTCTTCAACGGTTCGCAATACGAATTCTGCCTGTTTGTCCATTACGCCTGCCTCACTTCAGTATGAAAGCAATCAAGTTCTGCTGGTATCAGCCTCTCACCTATCGCCCCTATCGTCCTCTCCCTCGTGTTACGACCAGGTTAATTACCTGCAGTAGCCTCAGCCCTATGGATCACAAGGGCAACCCCGGGCCGCCTAAAAGCCAGCTGAGTGCGGTTTTAGCCCAGGTAAATCCAACCGTGGGAGATATCCGCGCAAATGCGCGACTTATTCGCGATTCGGTGACCACGGCCACGAAGACCGCTCAGGTCGATCTAATTCTTTTCGGTGAAATGGTCCTGACCGGGTATCCCATTGAAGACTTGGCGCTCCGCAAGGATTTCCAAGAGGCATCGATCACTGCAATCGGTGAATTGGCTGTTGATTTACAAGCTGACGGAAACGGTGAAGTGCACGTCATCATTGGGTACCTTGATGTTGGTGCTGCCGGACCAACCAATAGTGCCGCCGTACTGCATCGTGGCAAAGTTGTCGGCACCTACGCTAAACATTTTCTACCCAACTACGGTGTCTTTGACGAAGCGCGCTATTTCCACCAAGGGAATAGGCCACTTCTGATTAACGTTAAGAACCACATTATTGCGATTGCAATTTGCGAGGATCTCTGGCGAAGTGGTGGTCCGGTTCAGTGGGCCCGCGAGGCAGGCGCCGACGTTCTGGCAGTACTCAATGCCTCACCATACGAATTTGGTAAGGAAAACGTTCGGATAGATTTATGCCGCGAGCGGGCACAAGAGGCTGCGGTGACAATTCTGTACACCAATATTGTCGGCGGACAGGACGAATTGCTTTTCGACGGCGGCAGCATGGTGGTCTCACCTACCGGAGATGTCCAACTACAGGGCGCCCAGAACGTTGAAGAACTACTTCACATCACGTTGCCATACGTCGGAGAGCCTGTCGAGTTCGTGCCAGTGGTTGACCCGCTGGAGACGATTTACAACGCGCTAACTCTGTCCCTTCGAGACTATGTTGGAAAGAACGGATTTAACACCGTTATCTTTGGTGCAAGCGGCGGGATCGATTCAGCACTCGTCGGCGCAATTGCTGTAGACGCCCTGGGACCCGATCGCGTGTTCGCTTGCGCCATGCCAAGCCAATATTCATCCGAGCATTCCTTAGCCGATGCCTATTCTCTCGCGCAGCGCACCGGACTTTCCATCCGAACAATCCCCATCGCACCCATGATGGAAACATTCTTGACGCAATTGGGCGTCACTGGACTAGCTGAAGAAAACTTACAGGCCCGTGTTCGGGGGACAACGCTGATGGCTTTATCCAATTCCGAGGGACACCTTGTTTTAGCGCCGGGAAACAAAAGTGAAATCGCGGTTGGCTATTCAACTATTTACGGTGATGCCGTTGGCGGTTTTGCCCCCATCAAGGACATTCCAAAAACGCTTGTTTGGGCCCTGGCCAAATGGCGGAATCAGGTGGCGATATCCACCGGAGTGACGCCACCTATCCCGCCCAACAGTATTGAGAAGCAACCCAGCGCCGAATTACGACCCGATCAACTTGATACGGACTCACTCCCCGATTACGAACTACTTGATGCAATTTTAGAAATGTATGTCGACCAGGATGCATCAATCGCAGATCTGGAGGCAAAGGGCTTTGATTCTGTCCTGATTCATCGGATAATTTCACTCACCGACCGCGCCGAATACAAGCGTCGTCAGTATCCCCCCGGGACCAAGATCTCCAGTAAGTCATTCGGTCGTGACCGAAGGCTTCCGATCACAAATCGTTGGAAGGGTTAGCCCAACCGAGGCAGACCCATTACTGAGCGAAGGACATCTTCAGTTTTCGTTTCTACGACTGGGTCACACATTGACCACATGCCGAGATAGAGCATTGGTCCAATCAGAGTGGGCATGGCGACATCAATGTTGAGCGTGCTGGGGAATTCGCCGTTCGCGATTCCTTGTTCAACGATCTCGCGAATTCTGCGTCGCCGGGGTAACAAGATCCTGTCATAGATTAATTGCGCTAATTCTGGGCGTTCCTGACCTTGAGAAATGACGGCAAGCATGATCCGGCCGTTTCGGGAACCGTGAATCCCTGTTCTCGTCGCCTCCATAAGAAATAGCAGACGCTCATATGCGCTCCCCTGTGATGGGATTTCGGGGCTATCCGCTCGCATCCGCTCAACCGCCGCTATAGCCATGTCAGTCTTAGTCGGAAATCGACGGTACAGGCTCGCCTTGCTGACACCTGCTCGCTGGGCAACACCTTCCATCGAGACCTGGGCAATCCCTCCCTCGGCGATTGTGTCAAGAACAGACTCGATAATCACCAGGTCAACATCTTCACTGCGCGGTCGACCTCGCACCTTTAGTGTCGACATCGATTACCGCGCCGGATCCACTGGTTTTGCATCTGGATCAAGTTCTCCGACTACTTCAGCGTCATAGTTACTGAATTCAGCAGCAATTACGGCACTCGTGTCGCTGTGAGCTGGATCAGGCACCGGTATAGGTGGTTCAAATCTTATTTTCTGTGGTGGATCGATTTTAGGGAGGCCAAAAACCACAACGAGAAAAGCGATCACGATAACGACAGTTGAGATCATCGAGGTGATGTGTGATGCGTTGAGGAATGCCTCAAAAGCACCCGACTGCAGTTGGGCAACGGTTGATGCAGGAATTCCGCTTTCGCCGGCTTGACTCAAGACAGATACTGTTCCAATTATGGACTCAGAAGCGATTTCTTTTGCCTGAGCAGGAATCTCGGCCGGCAGGTTACCTAAGTAGGGTTCGACGTTGCTTGCATAGCGGGTTGCAAGAATTGTTCCGATAACTGCCACACCAAGGGCTCCACCGACCTGGCGGACCGTGTTTTGGACAGCGGAGCCGGCACCTGCTCGTGCCAATGGCAATACGTTCTGCATCACCGTTGAGGCCGGAGCGATGACGTTACCCATGCCAAAGCCGAAGATAAAGAAAATGACCAGAACCAGCCAGATCGGTGTGTCAATTTGAATTACTGATAGGCCTGCCAGCGCGATAGCGACCGCTCCCAAACCGACAGACATGACAAGCTTGTATCCAAACTTTTCGACCATGGCCGCAGAGCGAGGGGCAGCAATAATTTGTCCAAGGGCGAAGGGCACGAACGCTAGTCCTGCTGACAGTGTGTCATAGCCTCGCAGGATCTGCAGATAGAAAGGCAGCACGAAAGTGACACCTGAAAGTGCAAAAAATGTAAGTGAGACGGCGGTAAGACTGACCGCATAACCCCGGTTTTTAAAAAGGGCAACATCAAATGAGGCATGTTTGCTGCGCGATTCGATCCATAGGAAAAGGGCGATGAGAGCGACACCTGCGAAAGCGGGGATCAGAACTGACGGCGCCAACCAGTCGCGGGTTTCCGAAGCGTGAATAATTCCAAAAATGAGTAATCCGAGCCCGGTGATGGAGAGCAACAACCCTGGGAGATCGAGGGCTCGCGGATGCGGATTTTTTGTCTCAGGAACAATTTTGGCAATCGCAATGACACCGAAAAACACAATGGGCACGTTAATGAGAAAAACGGACCCCCAGACGTTTCCCACGAGCCACTCGAACCATGAAGGATGCTGCAGCAGGATTCCGCCCAAAACAGGGCCCAATGCAACTGCAGCACCGACAGCGCCGGCCCACACACCAATCGCCTTACCTCGCTCATGTGGTGGGAACACAACAGTGATGATTGCCAAAGTGGTGGGCAGCACTGCAGCGCCGCCCACCCCCATCAAAGCCCGCATACCAATCAACATTGAGGGACTTGTGGAAAATGCAGCGATCGCGGACGCTAAGGCGAACAAACACAGACCGATGATGAGAACTTTTTTGCGACCAATTCGGTCCCCCAACACACCCCACGTGAAAAGCAAAGAAGCGAAAACGAGAACGTATGCGTCAACGGCCCACACCAATTGGGACTGGGATGCGCCGAGTTCACGTTGAATCGTTGGCAGAGCAATGTTGAGAATCGTATTGTCGAGCACCACAACCAACAGGCTGACGATCAGCACGGACAAAATCGACCACCGTTTGGGGTGCCCCTCAGGGCCAAACGCTCCATGGATGTCCCGAGCGCCACTGTCAGGGGAACTTTCAGGAGAACTCGCAGGGGAATCTATGGGGCTACTCGATGCCATGGCTTCTCCATTAACTCATTGTGCTGAAATATGCGGCTATTACGAAACGGTACCGTATCGTAATAAGTTCACACGATTGAATTAGGGGTGACTTTTACTTCTTAAAGTGGCATGCTTATCTCGTAATAGAAATATTCTCAACATGATCCGGGGACTCCTTGTGAGCCTCGAGATTGGAGAAGCGAAATGTCGACCTATCCAACGGCCTCTGGCCAGCCGGATCGCCGCATGACCCTGAATGATCTCACCGCAATGAGTTCACGCGGTGAACGTTGGTCCATGATCACCGCCTATGACTACATGAGTGCAGGCATTTTTGAAGAAGCCGGCGCCCATGCCCTCCTCGTTGGAGACTCGGCCGCGATGGTGGTGTACGGGTATGACTCAACCATCCCGGTGAGCGTTGATGAACTCATGCCGCTCGTGCGTGCAGTCGTTCGCGGTTCACATAAGCCCGTCGTAATCGCAGACTTACCATTTGGCAGCTATCAGGCAAGCATCTCCCAAGCCATGGAAACCTCAGTCGCCTTCATGAAGGATGGCGGAGCCCATGCAGTCAAACTCGAAGGCGGAGCGCCGATCCTTCCGCAGGTTGAAGCACTGTCCTGTGCCGGGATTCCCGTTATCGGTCACCTCGGGCTCACTCCTCAATCCGTTCATTCACTCGGCGGATACCGGGTTCAGGGTCGGGGCGAAGCGGGCGAAGTCCTCATCTGTGATGCGAAAGCACTTGCTTCTGCCGGAGCCAAAGCAATCGTTTTGGAAGCGATTCCAGCAGATTTGGCTGCTCGAGTGACCGACATGCTCGACATTCCAACAATTGGAATTGGCGCAGGCAGTTCGACAAGCGCCCAGGTAATCGTCTGGCAGGACCTCTTGGGACTGGGTGCGGACAAACCGCCCAAGTTCGTTCGCCAATACGCACAGCTTCGCGCACCGATGAGAGCAGCAGTAGAAAATTGGATTGCCGATGTCGCAAGTGGTGTATTTCCCGGACCCGAAAACACGTACCGATAGAACTCTGAGAGTTAAATGTCGGTGATTTGGACTCCGGCGTGTCCTTTGTAGCGCCGATTCATTGAAATTAAATTTGCAGTGAAGGCTTCAACCTGCCCGGCATTTCGCAAGCGACCGGCATAGACACCCCGCATCTCACCAAGAGTGTTGGCCAGTGCACACGCCAGGTCCGTTGCCCCCCGATCGTCACCCACAACGAGAACATCACCGTGCAATTCCGGTCCACCTGTTTCCAGTAACAGTTTTGCGGAAATGTGATGGAAGGCCGCAACGACCATTGATTCGGTGAGGATTCCTTGCGCTTGCTGGGCTGCTGAACCTTCTGCAACAACGAGTGAGAAGGCACCCTGTTTGTCAAATCCCAGGGGATTTACGCAGTCAATAACGACCTTCCCGGCAAGCTCATTCTTCAATGATTCCAATAGTTCTTTATGCCCATCCCATGGGACAGCGATGATCACGATGTCACTCGAAATGGCTGTGTCGGCGTTGTTCATTCCCTTGACACCAAGACCAATCTCATTTGCTACTTCAGTGGCCCTCTCGGAAGTTCGCGAACCAATAATCACGGCTAAATCTGCTTGCGCGAACCGAGTTGCAAGTCCGCGTCCCTGTTCACCGGTACCGCCAAGCACACCGATTACTTTGTGTGAAACGTCAACCGCAACTTGATCATCGACTGGGGCATCATTTTGTGTCATGACAGTAATATTGCCAGAACATCATCAGTCGTGCACGTCCGCATCACAACCCGATATCAGTTACCCGATGTCAATTAAGCGACACGCCTATGCCAAATGACGCGAATATCTTTGTATTTTTGCGTTTGCTCTGTCACAGTTATGTCATATGTTCCCTGTAGATCGCAGGGATCACTCCACACGGGAGGCATCGTGGCGGTAGCAAAGAAAGCTGTACGCAAGAAAGTTG
>JBIHZX010000124.1:0-2951 GCA_044240195.1 Candidatus Nanopelagicales bacterium
CCATTCCTGGTTCACCAAATGGTCGGGCTCCGGTGGGTAACACAGAATTCCGTTGGAGAGAGTTGTCCTTGGATGCTCGTATAAGCCACTTGCCGCACTCATCGGTTATGTCGGATGGGTACGAGGTTGTGAATGCAGATTCAAGCTCACGTATTCGCATGCTGAGCGGTGCACCGAAGCCTGCTTTCGCGTCAACTGCTGTAACCACGCGCCAGTGCGTGATCGAGTCCGGATCAAAATTTTCCAATGAGCCATCACGCTTACGAATCGTTCGTTCCTCTTGCAGGATGCCAAGCAATTCCTGCGCATTTCCTTGAGAATCACGCAATGCGATTGTCAACCGTGCACCGACCTGTGACGCTCCGGGCGGGCTGACCATTGCTCAAGTCTAGACAATTGTGAATGTGCCACTGCCCAGAAGAACTTTTTCGTTTTTGAGGCTTTCCCACTCCTCGTCCGTGAATATTCGAGAATGAATAATGAACCGCAGGCCTTCGGGAGTCTCTAGGGAAAAGCCGCCACCTCGGCCGGGGACCGCATCAATCGTTATGTGTGTGTGCTTCCAGTATTCGAATTGCTCTAATGAAATCCACACTCGGATGGGGTCGGCAATTTGATCAATCACGAGTTCGCCCAACAGTACGTCGGAGCCACCAACCCTGAACTCTCCCTCGGTGTAACACATGGGGGCCGAGCCATCGCAGCAACCACCTGATTGATGAAACATTAAGGGACCATTGTTGGAGGTGAGTTTTCGAATCAAGTCGTTAGCGGCCTCTGTGGAACCAATGCGTGGTGTAAGTCCGCTATATGTCGGGGTCATGAAGCACCAATACTTTCACTGTAACGAAATGCGGGAGACCCGAGGGCCTCCCGCACTCCGGGCTACTCTAGAAGAATCCGAGCTTGTTCTCGGAATAGCTGACAAGGAGGTTCTTTGTCTGCTGATAGTGATCCAGCATCATCTTGTGGTTTTCACGGCCGATACCGGATGACTTGTAGCCACCGAATGCCGCATGCGCAGGATATGCGTGATAGCAGTTGGTCCATACCCGACCAGCTTGGATCTCTCGACCAGCGCGGTATGCCGTGTTCATGTATCGGGTCCATACACCGGAACCCAATCCATAAAGCGTGTCATTGGCGATTTCCATTGCTTCCTGGAAACCATCAAATTTTGTCACCGCGAGTACCGGCCCAAAGATTTCCTCTTGGAAGATCCGCATTTTGTTCGTGCCTTCCATAACCGTGGGTTCGACATAGAAACCACCTGACAAATCACCGCCGAGATCAGCACGCTTGCCACCGACGAGTACCTTCGCACCCTCTTGTTTCCCAATTTCAATGTAGCTGAGGATTTTTTCTAACTGATCGTTTGAGGCTTGAGCGCCAATCATGGTGTTCGTGTCCAGCGGGTTACCTTGAGTGATTGCCTTTGTGCGAACGAGAGCATCAGCTAGGAACTTGTCATAGATGGGTGCATCGATGAGTGCCCGTGAAGGTGCCGTACAAACTTCACCTTGGTTCAGGGCAAACATGTTGAAACCCTCGAGACACTTGTCATAGAACGCATCATTTTGATCAGCGATGTCGCGGAAGAAAACATTGGGAGACTTGCCACCCAATTCCAGTGTTACGGGAATAATGTTCTCTGATGCGTACTGCATGATTAAACGACCCGTTGTCGTCTCGCCGGTGAATGCAATTTTAGCAACGCGACGAGATGAGGCAAGTGGCTTACCTGCTTCTACTCCGAAACCATTCACAATATTGACAACACCTGGGGGGAGAAGATCTGCAATGAGATCCATCAGAAACAGAATTGAAACCGGTGTCTGTTCGGCTGGTTTAAGTACAACGCAGTTACCTGCGGCCAGTGCAGGAGCGAGCTTCCACACAGCCATCAAAATTGGGAAGTTCCACGGAATGATTTGGCCAACGACACCTAAAGGCTCGTGGAAGTGATAGGCCACGGTGTCATGATCTATTTCTCCGATAGAACCTTCTTGAGCACGAATCGCTCCGGCAAAGTAACGGAAGTGATCGATTGCAAGTGGAATGTCAGCTGCCATTGTTTCCCGCACTGGTTTTCCATTTTCCCATGTTTCAGCCACGGCAATCATTTCAAGATTTGCTTCCATGCGATCGGCAATCTTGTTCAAGATAATTGCGCGCTCGGTAACGGAAGTTTCACCCCATGATTTTGCTGCTGCGTGCGCGGCATCAAGTGCCTTTTCAATATCTTCAGCAGTACCGCGAGCAACTTCACAGAAGACTTGACCGGTTACCGGTGTGACGTTTTCAAAATATTGACCTTTAACCGGCGCAACATATTCTCCGCCGATCCAATGGTCATAGCGTGCCTTAAATTCGGCAACGCTTCCTGCCTGTCCAGGCTGCGCATAAACACTCATTTTTTCCTCTCATGCCGGCATTTTTGCCGACCCTTAGCAGCGAGGTTAAGTCTGCAAAGTCGGCTTTAGCGGGCCTAGAGTTGCTACCTACCCCTAACCGGGCAGATTGGATAGGTAGATTCCTAGACATTTGGCTAGGTAGGCAGGTAGCATCAAATATGGCTCCCGTTGTCCGACCAGAGGTTTCACTGGGTCGGCGTTCGCCCATGGCAACAACACGAATAGTGGTGGCGGACCGTAATGTAATAACGCGAGTGGGTATTAGATCAATTCTGGAGCGAAACCCCGGGATGGCTGTTGTCGCCGAGGCAACAACATATGACTCGGTGATTGATGCGGTGGATGAGCATGGTCCCGACATCATGATTATTGATCTGGACCTGGGTGACGACACCACGCGCGGCTTGAAAATCTGTGAAGAGATATCAGACCGATACCCTTCAACGCGAATATTGATCTTGGCAAATACTTTAAGTGAATTGATTGTGATTGAAGCATTGCGTCGTGGAGCGAACGGGTACCTGTGTAAAGACGATT
>JBIHZX010000125.1:0-2876 GCA_044240195.1 Candidatus Nanopelagicales bacterium
GGTGCATTGGGTGCGGTGGAAGGAATTCTTGGCACATTGCCCGAGAGCGTCACCAGTCTTGTAGCCGAGCAGTACCGGGCGGTCAACAACACCTGGACGGGTGTCACAGGGCGGGCACGAGTGATTGCCTTTGACGCTCAAAATGTTCCAGTAGATCAGGTTCCCCAATCAATTTTTGAACTCACCAATGAAAAATGGCGCGGCCAAGTTGCAATTGCACCGACCAACGGTTCCTTTCAATCATTTGTGACAGCCATGCGGATGACACAGGGTGAAGAAGTCACACGAGAGTGGCTGACCGGGTTGGTCAATAACGATGTTCAGTCCTATGAAAAAAACGGATTGATTCTCGATGCAGTGGACAGTGGACAAGTTCAATTAGGTTTGGTCAACCACTACTACTGGTATGAAAAGGCAGCCGAGGTCGGCGAAGAGAATATGCGGGCTCAGATTTCCTTTATGGCGCCACAAGATCCAGGATCATTGGTCAATGTTGCCGGTGTAGGGATTCTTAAGGGAGCAGCCGAGAACCCGGCAGCCATCGAGTTTGTTCAATGGTTACTCTCAGCCAGCACCCAAGAGTGGTTTGTTAGCAACACTTTTGAATACCCTCTGGTCGCAGGAATTGCATCGGCACCTGGCCTTCCCGCTCTTGACACACTCGCGGGACCAGATATCAAACTCGCGCAACTTGCTGACCTGCCGGCAACACTGGCCATGCTGCAAGACGTTGGCCTACTCTAAATACAACTATGCACAGTAAAAGCAACGCTAAGGCGCCGCCTCTCCTATTCTGGGGAGCGGCGCTTTGCGCGTGCATCGCTGCGATTCCACTGGTGTATTTGGCGATTCGAATTGGCGGGGCGGGTGTCAGTGAAATTATTTCAATCCTCACTCGCCCACGAACCTGGGAGACCGTTGGTATCAGTGTCGGTTTAGCAATCGTCGTTGTTACAGCTTCCCTACTCATCAGTTACCCCACAGCACTTCTCCTTACGCGAACACAACTGCCCTTTCGCCGATTCTGGTTCACAACCGCCGCGCTACCACTTGCAATCCCCTCTTATGTCGCCGCTTACGCGTGGGTTGCACTCATTCCCGGAATGAACGGCTTCTGGGCGGCGGCGCTGGTGTTAACCGCTGTCAGTTTCCCTTACGTTCTGTTGCCACTGTTAGTTTCACTTCGATCCGCCGACATGGGACTTGAACTAGTCGCCAGGTCACTGGGAGAGAAACCCACGGCCGCGTTTTTTGCAACGACATTTCGCCAAAGCATCCCCGCAGCAGCGGCGGGTTCACTACTCGTAGCTCTTTATGTTCTCTCCGATTTCGGCGCGGTGGCATTGTTACGAGTTGATGCATTCACTCGAGTGATCTACACCTCCTACCGGGCAAGCTTTGATCGAAGCAATGCGGCAGTTCTTGCAGGTATGTTGGTGATTCTCGCCATTATTCTGATTTCCCTTGAGCGCAAAGCCCGCGGACGTTCACTGCGATTCCGAGCCGACAAAGGTGTTGCCTCAATCACCGTCCCCAAGCCCCTCACTCCTATTAACTCGGCACTGAGCTCCCTGTGGTTCATCACGATTGCGGTAATCAGCCTTGGCATCCCGATCATTTCATTGCTGATCAGGCTCGCGGAAGGAACACGACGGGCACTGGACTGGGCCGAGTTGATGAACGCAGTGGTGAATACCGCATGGATTTCTGCTCTAGGTGCTGTGATCGCGGTGGTACTAGCACTTCCCATTGCAACACTCGCTGCGAACTTTCGCAGGAAAAGCACCAGCACAATCGAGTCCATCTCCTACTCCGGTTTGGCATTACCCGGGATTGTGATCGGACTCTCCCTTGTTTACCTCTCTCTCAACACTGTGCCATTCCTCTACCAAAGCTTCGTGATACTCGCTTTCGCCTACGCGGTGCTTTTCCTTCCCAAATCACTCGGTGCCTCTCGCAGTTCACTAGAAGCCGTTTCCCCAGCATTAGGGCAAGTGGCCCAGACATTGGGTTACCCGCCGCTACGCGCCTGGTTGTCCACGAGTGGTCGCATTTCCCTGCCAGGTATCGCCGCTGGTGGGCTTCTCGTTATGTTGACCGCGATGAAGGAACTCCCCGCAACCCTGATGCTTCGACCGACCGGATTTGACACTTTGGCAACGGAACTGTGGAGTCGCACCGAACTCGCGGCTTTTGGTGCAGCCGCCCCCTACGCCTTGGCCCTGATTCTCCTGGCTGCAATTCCCTCATTTGCCCTTTCACGTGGTTTCCTAACGAGTGAAAAAGAAACTATGGTGGCCGCGTGAGCGCAATTTCAATCCAAGGCCTAAGTGCCGGTTACGGTGCCGAAGCGGTCATCAATGACATCAGTTTCGAACTGGCGGAACAACAACTTTTAGCTATTTTGGGTCCAAGTGGCTCAGGTAAATCCACCCTGCTGAAAACCATCGCGGGATTTCTCCCACCAATGGCAGGATCAATCACCCTCGAAGGTGTGCTGGTTTCCAGCACAACATCACTCGTACCCCCCGAGAAACGAAATATCGGACTGGTCCCGCAAGAAGGTTCTCTTTTCCCCCACCTTGACGTCAGTGCAAATATTCGTTTTGGAATTAAACGCAATCCGAATGCACGAGCGCGAGTTGACGAACTCCTCGAGATCATCGGCATGAAGGAATTCGCCCACACCAGACCCCAAGAGCTCAGCGGCGGTCAACAGCAAAGGGTTGCTCTCGCAAGGGCTCTAGCGCCCAAACCCAAATTGATTTTGCTCGACGAGCCGTTTACTGCCCTTGACACGTCACTGCGGGCACAAATGCGCGAGGACATCAGGAGCATTCTCACCCTGACCTCCACCACCGCAATCATGGTTACCC
>JBIHZX010000126.1:0-2867 GCA_044240195.1 Candidatus Nanopelagicales bacterium
GCTGGCTATGTTAAGAACCCGGGGCTGTACCAGCTCTCCGCGGGCGCTCGCATCGCTGACGCCATTGAAGCTGCCGGTGGGGTAAGCAAAAAAAGCGCAGCGAACTCAGTGAATTTAGCCCGAGCTGTTGTTGACGGTGAACAGATTCTTGTGGGTGAGAATTCCTCCGGTGGCACGAACAGTGGAATCAGCATCAATAGCGCCTCGGTGAACGAACTAGAAGACCTGCCGGGTGTTGGACCTGTTATTGCCGCGCGAATCGTGAGTTACCGAGAGGCAAATGGCCCGTTCACTTCAATTGATGGGCTCGGAGAAGTCTCCGGAATCGGTGACTCAATCATGGGTAGTGTCCGCGATATTGCCACACTCTAAAGGCGTAATCCCATGGATCTGCGTCTAGTTTTCCCTGCTATTGGCTTGTGGCTGGGTGTTGCAACGACTTTCTTTCTGACTGGCAGGAATCCGGATCCAGTTATTCGAAACGCACATGCACAAGGCGCCCTCGTACTGGTTATTGCTGGGTGCATCATTCTGGGAGCGGCAGTTGCCTATTTTTGGTTGTGGCGCCCCGCTGAGTTCGGCTCCCAAGTGTTTTGGGTTCGTGGGATATTCCTGCTCTTCGTCTTACTTGGCTGTGGTGTCACCGTCCTTCAGATCAGCGCCCAAACCAGTCAACCTTTATCAGGGTGGATCAACCAAAAACCGATCGCTCAGATCAGTGGCGTGATCAGTACGCAAGCACAAACTCGGGCCACACCAACTGCCGCGGTGTGGAAGTCCCCAGAAATTCAAGTTGTCACGCTGGCGACTGACACGATCACCGTGGGAGAAGTGACTTATTCAATAAAGGTTCCGGTTACGGTCGAATTAGCGGCCGAGGTAGTTGCACCACCACCTGGTTCATCGGTAGTTGTCACCGGAAAACTGGGACAGTCTTTTCGCTACGGAAATTTCGCAGCGGGAGTGAGCTCGGTCAGTGGCATTGAAGTCAATGGTGGTCCAGGCTTTGTTGATTCACTCGCCCAGTCCATGCGCGGAGGTTTGACGCGTGCACTGAATGGCGCCGATGAACGGGGTGGATCACTCGTTGCAGGGCTCGCAATAGGTGATGAATCAGCATTGCCGGATGAACTACGTGACCAGATGCGCTTAAGTGGTCTGGCGCATTTGACGGCAGTTTCTGGTGGAAATGTTGCCATCGTGTTGGCCATGGTGCTTTTGGTCAGCATGCTGGCTGGGGTGAAACTTGTTGGCCGCGTTGTGTTGTCCCTCGGCGCTTTAGGTTTTTATGTGATTTTGGTACAACCGCAGCCAAGTGTTGTTAGAGCCGCGACCATGGGTGCAATTGTGGTGATTGCATTTCTTGTTGGCGGTCGAACCGCTGGGCCCTCTATCTTGTCGACCGCTGTCATAATCCTGTTGATTTTTGACCCAAGTTTGGGAATCTCCTGGGGATTCGCGCTATCGGTATGTGCCACAGCCGGAATTGTTGTACTGACCCCGATCCTGATGGACTACGCGCAACGCACGCCCTATCTGGTGCGAACTCCACCGGTAATCCTCGTCGCTACCGTTTTAACAATTTCGGCGCAAATTGCGACCCTGCCCATTCTCATCGCTATGGGAACACCGATTGGGCTTGGTTCGGTTCCAGCAAATATTTTGGCAATGCCCATGGTGGTGTTCATAACGGTTGGTGGATTGCTGAGTTCAATGATTTCGTTGGTAAGCCCTGAGCTTGCACATGGTTTGGCGCTTGTGAGTTCCTGGCCGGCCATGTGGATTGCAGGGCTAGCAGATTTCTTCTCAGGTTGGCCGGCCTTAAGCGGGCTTGCAGTAATTGTGGCCCTGATGCTTGTTTCGGGAATTGTGGCGCTGGCATGGTATTTCTCGCAGCCATTGATAGCGGTTGGCGGAGGAGTCGCACTGTTGCTTTTCACGTTAGTTCAAGGAAACCATTTAGTTCCATGGAATAACTGGCCGGGTGATTCCTGGTCGTTAGTGATGTGTGATGTTGGCCAAGGAGATGGACTTGTTGTCCGGGATCGAAATGGCAGTGTCATGGTTTTTGATGTTGGTGGTGAGGAGATGGCCATCGACAACTGTCTCAAGGATTTGGAGGTCACTGAAATCTCAGCAATCGTGCTTACTCATTTCCACCGTGACCATATTGGAGGAATAGCGGGAGCGTTGAGAGGGCGAAATGTCCAACGAATTATTGCCACGGGCTACCACGAGCCCGCTGAGCAATTCGAATACGTTGTGCGTGAGATTCCGGCTGACATCCCGCAATCTGAGGTGAGCGCCGGCCAGGGATACACACTGGGCGAAATAGCGGTAGAAGTCCTGTGGCCGGCTCGATTCATTCAGCAGGGATCCATGCCGAACAATGCTAGCGTCGTTGTACTCGTGACAATCCAAGGCCACAGGATTCTGCTGACCGGAGATATTGAGCGAGAGGCACAGGCTGAAATCATGCGCCAAGTGACACAGGTAGACGTTGACGTGGTCAAGGTTCCCCACCACGGTTCAGCAAACCTCGATGAAAGGTTTGCCACTTGGGTAAACGCTGAGATTGCCTTGATCAGTGTTGGCCAAGACAATGACTACGGTCACCCAGCACCCGAGGCGTTGGAAGCTTGGGGTGGCTCAGAGATTTACCGGACAGACCAGGACGGTGCCGTGTCACTTTCACTAACTCCCGAGGGGGTCTGGAGCGCTGTCACCCAAAGGTGAGGTACTTGTGCAATGCTTGGGTGTGCCTAATCGGATCACCATCGCGGTCGGAAGTGAAACCGTGCTCGTAGATCGGGTCAAAGTAAACGTCACGGCATCGGTTTCCCAAGAGGTCCCCGATATCACTCGAA
>JBIHZX010000051.1:0-10091 GCA_044240195.1 Candidatus Nanopelagicales bacterium
ACGCTCCACCATCAAATGCATCAGATCGCATTGAGCCGGGCACCACCGAATGCTGTGTTCCGTGGTACCACTCTTCCAACGCAACACTGTCGGTCCAGGCCGCCCACAAGATCTCCAAGGGGATATCAAATTCACGTTCAACGCTGTACGCGGGCTGGTCGCTCATGGTGTCTCCCTGTGGTCGGAAAGTGCAGTGCTATTCAACCAGTCGCTGCTATTGGCTCAATCAGATCCCACAGATTCCCGTATCGGTCTTGGAACACGACAACCTTGCCGTAGGGCTCGTTGCGAGGCTGCTCGGTCATCTGGACACCCCTGGCAACGAGGCGCGCATGCTCAGAATCGAAGTCCTCCGTGTGTAAGAAAAGACCGACGCGTCCGCCCGTTTGTCTGCCGATGGCCGCAAGTTGGGTGTCTGTCGTAGCGACCGCGAGGATCAGGCACGTGCCGCCATCGGGGTCGGGCGACACCCGGACCCAGCGCTTCTCCGGAGTCAGCGTAGTCAGCGGAGTGTCCTCCACCAGGGTGAATCCGAGATCGTCGACGTAGTGAGCGATTGCTTCGTCGTAGTCGTCGACAAGGATGGTTACAGCATGCAGGCGCACGGCACCACCTAGACGTTGAACCTGAATTCGACCACGTCGCCGTCGGCCATGACGTAGTCCTTGCCCTCGATCCGGACTTTGCCGCGAGCCTTTGCCTCACTCATTGAACCGGCATCCATTAAATCTGCAAATGAAACAACCTCAGCTTTGATGAATCCTTTTTGGAAGTCGGTGTGAATTACACCGGCTGCTTCCGGTGCCGTTGCGTTTCGTGGGATCGTCCAAGCGCGCGCCTCTTTGGGACCTGCGGTGAGATAAGTCTGAAGACCCAACGCGTCAAAGCCAACCCGCGCCAAAGCTTTAAGCCCCGACTCGGTTTGGCCAACTGACTGCAGGAGTTCCAGTGCTTCTTCATCCGACATCTCAACAAGTTCGGACTCAATTTTTGCATCCAAGAAAACTACTTCAGCCGGAGCGACTAGTTCTGTCATCTCTTTGCGGAAGTCAGCATTGGACAATTCTGCTTCGTCAGCGTTAACAACATAAACGAATGGTTTTGCCGTAAGAAGGAATAATTCTCGAATCGGTTCTACATCAAAACCCACACTAAATAAAGTTTTACCCGAGTTCAGAATCTCTTGGGCTCTCTCAGCAGCTTCAAGTACTTCCGCTTTCGACTTATCAAGACGCAATTCTTTCTGCAAACGAGGAATCGCTTTCTCCAGTGATTGCATGTCCGCAAGAATCAGTTCAGTGTTGATCGTCTCCATGTCTTCTTTGGGAGAAACACGACCTTCGACATGGACAACGTCGTCGTCGGTAAATGCGCGAAGCACCTGACAAATCGCATCGGACTCGCGAATGTTGGCAAGAAACTTGTTACCGAGACCCGCACCCTCTGAAGCACCCTTAACGATTCCAGCGATGTCAACGAAAGTGACACTTGCCTGAATGATTTTCTCGGAGCCAAAAACTTTGGCCAGGTCAGAAAGTCTGGGGTCAGGAACACCCACAACACCGGTGTTTGGCTCAATGGTTGCGAAGGGGTAATTCGCGGCAAGGACATCGTTCTTTGTTAATGCGTTAAACAGAGTTGATTTGCCCACATTAGGCAGGCCGACGATTCCTAGAGTTAATCCCACTCCCGTACTTTATTCAGTACTCACTCACTCGTTTGATGACCCCAAGGGTTTACTCACTAATTTATGAGAAATACCTCAACCACTTTGGACGGTCGTTTGAAATGTCGGTCTGCCATGTCAGTATCTGTATGTGGATTCAGCAGCAGTTCTCATCCTGTCAATTGCACTCGTATTTTTGGGGATCGGGTTCGGGTATTTCCTCGGATCACGGGGGAATCGCTCCTCCGGTGTTCCCGAACTTGAATCGGGATTGACTTCCCTCTCCGACGCAATTGACCGGATCACCAACTCGGTCTCTGCCCAACAAGTTTCCTCGGCCGCATCCTCGGCTGCACTTCGCACTGAACTCACCGTGTCAATTGCGAACCAATCAGAGAGTCTGCTTCGCTCGGTGTCCGAAGTGAAAGCCCAAGCACAGCAACTTAGCTCGGTGTTGAGCCGATCCGGTGCCCGTGGGCAATGGGGCGAAATGGAACTCACTCGTCTAGTTGAAGCAGCCGGCATGATCAACCGGGTTCATTTTCTTGACCAAAACACGATTGACAGCGCACAAGGCAAGTTGCGTCCAGACCTTCAAGTCATGCTGTCCAATGGACGCTGTATTTTAATTGACGCCAAAACACCCATGGATTCATTTCTTCGCAGTGCCGGGAATCAATCCGAAGAAAGTATCGACGCTCTCATGAGCGCACATGCTGACGCAGTTATTCGACATATTGAACAGCTCGGTCGAAAAGCGTATGGCGCGGAAGTTAATGAGGCCATCGACTTTGTTGTGATGTTTCTTCCCTCTGAAGCATTGCTAGAGGCGGCACTTCACCAGCGCCCTGATCTCCTTGATTTTGCATTCAGCAGAAATATCGTTCCCGCGACACCAACCACATTGTTCGCACTCCTTCGAGCGGTATCTCTTGGTTGGCAAAACAGTGACATGGTTGAACAGGCAGAAGAAATCTCCCGTTTATCCCAAGAAATGTATTCACGCCTTGACACGGTGCTCAGCCACTTTGCCAGCGTGGGTAAATCACTCGGCGCAGCCGTCGGTCACTACAACAGTGCCGTGGGATCCATTGAAACCCGACTTCGTCCAACCGGGCGGGCCCTCACCGACCTGGGCGTTCGCGGTGTGAAGAACGAGAGCGAACTTTCCGCGACGCCAAGCCTTGACGTGTTCGCCTCCAACCTCCCACAATCAGATTCGGTAACCTAATCCTGTGACCGATCAACCGGGCAGTGAACCGGGTAATGAATACGAGGCGCTTTTTCGCCCCGAACAACCTGCGCCAGAACCTGCTCCAATAGATGCCGCACCTCATCTCGTTGATATTGCCGAAACCGGACGCGTATTTAGAAGTCAAGGAGTCCAGGGCAACGAGGAAGCATTGCTCGCTCTTCCCACCGGTCGGATAAACAAATTGCGAACCCTCGAGCGGGTGGATACCCCCATACCCGATGAACGCGTCAGTCAAGTTGGTCAAGCCGGCCAACATGAGACTGGAATTCCTACTCGAGCCCCCAGGGAAAAACAAGTTCGTTCACATGGTCGCGGGGCAGTTTTTGGTTCATTAAGCGCATTGTGGATTTACGGAATCACGATCGGCGCAACCCTCATTTTTGGGTTGCTGGACGTACTCATTTTTGGTGGCGAACCGGGAGCACTCACAGGAGTTGGACTCCTCTTAGTGTCCATCTTTGTCAGCTTGGCGGTCCGTTCACAAGATGATTCCCAAGCAATTTATGCCCCGGCGATTGCATTTTTTGTGATGGCGATAACCGTTGGTCAAATCAATGTAACGGACACTTCACTCATAAATAGGTTCATGAGTGTGTTCTTCATCCTGGGAAATAACTGGTTCTGGGTGATTGGTTCAACCATAATCGCTCTGGGCATTGTGGCGTTTCGCCGCAGATCCTTACGGTAGAAACAACATTCTGTTTATCGAACCTAATTACTGAGCAGCGGCAGCTTTGATGTCGCGTCGCAATTCCGGTGGAAGCGCAAACATCAAAGTTTCTTCAGCAGTACTCACTTCTTCACAGTCACTGAACCCATGTTCGGACAGCCAGTGAAGTACTTCATTTACCAGGAGTTCAGGAACCGATGCTCCGCTTGTTACTCCAATAGTTGAAGCACCTTCTAGCCATTCGCTTTTCAGCTCACGGAAACTGTCAACACGATAGGAAGATTTTGCGCCCGCATCAAGCGCTACCTCAACGAGTCGAACCGAGTTTGATGAGTTTCCTGAACCCACAACAATAACGACATCACACAGCGGTGACATTGCTTTCACCGCTGTTTGACGATTTTGGGTTGCGTAGCAAATATCATCACTTGGAGGGCTCGCCATTTCAGGGAAGCGCTCCTTGAGAACATTGACGGTTTGAATTGTTTCGTCAACTGAGAGGGTCGTTTGAGAAAGCCAAATGAGTTTTTCTGGATTAGCAACTTCCAAATTACGTGCTTCTTCCGGGTTCTGCACCAAAGTTATTGAGTTAGGGGCTTCGCCCATCGTTCCTTCGACTTCTTCATGCCCGGCATGACCAATCAAAATAATGTCCAAGCCTTCATTGGAGAAACGTTTGGCTTCAGCATGCACTTTGGTCACGAGCGGGCAGGTCGCATCGATGGTCTTGAGGGAGCGTTCAGCGGCTTCGGCGTGCACACTCGGAGCAACTCCGTGGGCCGAAAAAATGACCGTTGAACCCTCCGGGACAACATCAAGTTCATCGACAAAAATCACGCCTCTTTCTTGGAGGGACTCGACGACGTACTTATTGTGAACAATCTCTTTACGAACATAAAGTGGGGCGCCGTATAGATCCAGCGCCTTCTCAACCGTGAGGATGGCGCGATCAACGCCTGCGCAATATCCACGAGGTGCCGCCAAGAGAACCTTTTTTGTCGAAGCCATGCATCTATCGTAGGCATATCTCCTACTCCCCGCCTAGGCTGCACGGGTGGCGTTAGAGACTTCGGAGCAATCACCCGCACCCGTGCGCGTGATCTCCCAGCTGCTCCACGACTACATCAACCGGTTGAGCTCCATTTGGGTTGAGGGGCAAGTAGCCGAGTATCGGGTTCGGCCGGGTGCCAGCGTGCAGTTCCTCACCCTTCGTGACACGGATGCTCAGTTTTCACTCAAAGTGATGGTGAACTCGGCACTTATTGGCGCAATGGACCCACCCCTGGTCGAGGGTCAAAAAATAATCATTTACGGTCGGTGTGATTTTTGGACCAAACAGGGATCGCTGCAAATAGTTGCCCGTGAGATTCGAGCCGTTGGGCTCGGAGAATTGCTTGCTCAATTAGCCGCGCTGAAGGAGAAGTTGGCGGCCGAAGGGCTCTTTTCACCTGAGCGTAAGAAACTGCTTCCATTTCTGCCTAAGCGAATAGGACTCATCACGGGTCGACAAAGTGATGCGATGCACGACGTTCTCACAATCACGAAGGACCGATGGCCCGCCGCAGACTTTGAGATTCGAGAAGTTGCCGTACAAGGAGTCAACGCTGTCGGCGAAGTTACGGCTGCGCTCAAAGAACTGGACCTGCTTGGACTTGATGTGATTGTGATCGCTCGGGGAGGTGGCAGCATGGAGGACTTACTGCCTTTTAGCAATGAAGCGCTGGTGCGAGCCGTCAGCTTGGCGAACACTCCGATCGTTAGTGCAATTGGACATGAGCAAGACACTCCCCTTTTAGATTTTGTTGCAGACCTGCGTGCATCCACACCAACGGATGCTGCAAAACGAATAGTCCCCTCCGTTATCGAGGAGCGCAAAAATCTTGCTGATCTTCGTGCACGAAACAGGCGCTCAATTTCCAACGCTTTGGATATGAGCCGCATAAAGTTGAATGAGATTCGCAGTCGAATGACTCAGCGATTAATACATTTGGTTGACGCAGAATTGACCACGATCAAACACTTTCGTGCACAAATTCGTGCACTTTCCCCTGCCGCAACCCTTGAACGTGGCTACGCGATTGTTTCCGACAAGTCGGGAAAGATCGTTCGTGACGAATCACAAGTCGCAGTAGGCGACGAAGTACTGGTTAGAGTGAACATCGGTGAATTTTTTGCAAACCGCACGAAACCCAAAAAATGAAGCCCAACAACTAAGGAACCATGATGGCTAAAGCTGAAGAACCTGGATATGAACAGGCACGAGATGAGCTGGCAAGCATCGCAGCACAACTAGAGCGCGGTGGACAAAGTCTTGAAGAATCACTTGCGCTATGGGAAAAAGGTGAAGTGTTGGCTCAGGTGTGTGAAAAATGGTTAAACGCCGCCAGTGAGCGGATCACTCCAGATCAGGGCTAGTCGTCAGTGAACCAACGGCAGCCTCAAGTTCTGCCAGTGTGCCCGTGCCACTCACCACTGTCGTGGCCTCCGGTGTCACTTTGACCAATGCCCGCGAATCCGGTCCTTCAAAGACCAGCCAATTCTCATTCGAGATTGATTTCTCGCCCTCCCCGAAAACACCGGTGAGTTCATATTCCAAAAACTCTTCGTTCATTGCCGAAGTTTGGGTGATTTCCAGGTATTCGTCGCCCGCTGTCACATATCCCACATGCCACACGGGTTCATCCCGTGAATACTGCGTTGGCTCCCAACGAACACTGGTCGCTCTCAACCCCTCGATTTCCGGGATAACCACGGGGAAGCCGGCCTGCCCACTGGCGAGTGAAAATTGTGGCAAGGGATCAACTTCTCGGATCGGATCCGGTGAGGGGCGCCAGGTCAACAACATGATGAGGCCGATCACTCCAAGGACTACGGCGAGTGAACGAACCATGTCCCCCACGGTTTGACGCATGCGGGCATTGCGCTTTCCCGTTGGAACCGGCGTACTCACCCTCCAATAATGGATCATCAGTCACGTTTCGGCCCACTCAACACCGCTACGCTGACCCCATGAGCGGAGAACCAACACAGCCGGCAGCAGTTCCGGAACGAAATCTGGCCCTTGAATTAGTACGCGCCACCGAAGCCGCGGCGATGGCCGCTGCCCGCTGGGTAGGTCGAGGCGACAAAAACGGGGCCGACGGAGCCGCCGTAAACGCCATGCGCACCATAGTTAGCGGAGTCTGCATGAACGGAATCGTGGTAATTGGTGAAGGGGAGAAAGATGAAGCCCCCATGCTGTTCAACGGTGAACGAATAGGTGACGGCAGCGGACCAGACGCTGACGTCGCGGTAGACCCGATTGATGGCACCACGCTGGCAGCAAAAGGTATGCCGAATGCTATTTCTGTTATTGCCGTCGCCGAACGTGGAACCATGTTTGATCCGAGTGCCGTTTTTTATATGAAGAAACTTGTTGTAGGACCTGAAGCCGCGGGGTCAATTGACATTGAGGCACCCACTGCGTGGAACCTGCAGCAGATTGCCAAGGCAAAAGGAGAAACAGTTTCCCAATTGACCGTGTGTGTACTGGATCGACCGCGGCACGACGACTTAGTTCGCGAAATTAGAGAAGCGGGAGCTCGCATCAAATTCATTGTCGATGGCGATGTAGCTGGAGCAGTGATGGCCGCCCGACCTAATACCGGAATCGATGTATTGATGGGAATTGGTGGGACCCCGGAAGGAATTATTGCCGCGTGTGCAATGACCGCCCTCGGTGGTGAAATTCAATCAATACTGTGGCCCACTACCGATCAAGAGCGAGATAAAGCAATTAATGCTGGGCATGATCTCAAGAGAGTACTGGGAACCCGCGATCTCGTCACCGGTGACAATAACTTTTTCTGCGCAACTGGGATCACCGACGGTGAATTACTTCAAGGCGTGCGCTACAGCCCACAGGGGCCAACAACTAACTCAATTGTTATGCGGAGCAAGAGCAAGACAATCCGTGAAATCAAGAGCGAACACCACTATGCGCCTGATTCGCAGTATTCAACGGTCGTTCTACCAGAGGGATTCTGAGCCAACCCGCCGCTTTCATGTGATGGGAATTCTTGGTGGCCTAGGGTGTTCCCGTGAGCGAATTCCTCTACACCGACCAACTGCCCCTAGGTCCGGACACCACCCAATACCGGCTGTTAACGACGGAGGGTGTCAGTGTTGAGCGACTGGGTGACCACGAGTTTCTGCGGGTTGACTCCAGCGCATTAACCTCTTTGACTTTCGCCGCTATGCGCGACATCTCTCACCTGCTTCGCACGGAGCACCTGGCGCAACTAAAAAAGATTCTCGATGACCCCGAGGCCAGCCCCAATGACCGCTTTGTCGCACTGGACCTATTGAAAAACGCAAATATTTCAGCCGGTGGGATTCTGCCTATGTGCCAAGACACGGGGACAGCAATCATTATGGGCAAGCGTGGCCAATTTGTACTCACTCCCGGCCAGGACAGCGAAGATATTTCCCGCGGCGTATTCGACGCGTACGCCCAACTCAACCTGCGCTATTCCCAGCTCTCACCCCTGAGCATGTGGGAAGAGCGCAACACCGGAACGAATCTGCCCGCTCAAATCGACATATTCTCCGATCCACACAAAAACCAGTCTTATGAATTCCTGTTCATGGCTAAAGGTGGCGGCAGCGCAAACAAGAGTTTCCTCTATCAGGAAACCGCTGCCCTGCTTAATCCAACTAAGTTCGCGTCTTTTCTTGATGAAAAACTTCGCTCAATTGGAACCGCTGCATGTCCGCCGTATCACCTTGCAATCGTTGTGGGTGGAACAAGCGCGGAGTTCGCGTTGAAGACCGCAAAACTCGCATCCGCGCATTATCTGGACGGCCTTCCCGTCCACGGTTCACCCGATGGTCACGGGTACCGTGATTTGGAGATGGAACATGAAGTATTCCTACAAACCCAAGAATTTGGAATTGGTGCCCAGTTTGGCGGTAAGTATTTCTGCCACGATGTGCGAGTTATTCGATTGCCACGCCACGGAGCTTCGTGCCCAGTAGCGATCGCCGTGTCCTGTTCGGCGGATCGTCAGGCTAAGGCAAAAATTACTCCAGAAGGAGTATTCCTCGAGCAACTTGAAACAGAACCCGCACATTTCTTGCCCGAAATCGAGGACACACATCTTGATGACACCACGGTGCATATCAATCTCAATGCGCCGATGAGCGACGTCCTCAATCAGTTAAGCAAACTCCCTATTCGCACCCGCGTTTCACTCACCGGTTCGCTCGTTGTGGCTCGCGATCTCGCGCACGCCAAGATCAAGGCGATGCTCGATCGTGGTGAAGCGATGCCTGACTATCTCAAGGATTACGCGGTTTACTACGCAGGTCCCGCAAAAACCCCCGTAGGGATGGCTTCAGGTTCATTCGGTCCAACGACCGCAGGTCGAATGGACTCGTATGTTGATCAATTCCAGAAAGCTGGGGGCTCCATGGTCATGTTGGCCAAAGGGAACCGCAGCAACGCCGTCACGCGCGCTTGCCAAGAAAACGGTGGGTTCTATTTAGGTTCAATCGGTGGTCCGGCAGCAAGACTTGCTCAAGACAATATAAAGAAAGTTGAAGTGCTGGACTTTCCCGAATTAGGCATGGAAGCTGTCTGGAAAATTGATGTCGTTGACTTCCCTGCATTCGTGGTGGTTGATGACAAAGGTAATGATTTCTTTGCCGAGACGTTACGACCGATTGCGACGAATATTCCCGTCGGTCCACCAAAATAACAAGGGAACAACTAAAAGCAACGTCCCTTTCCTGCCCGCCAGTGACTCCTACCTTCACCTTTTTTCCAGACCGTCCAAAATGCGCGATCCTGCCAGTACCGATTCCACTTGTTCATTGGCGTTTTCCGCAGTTTTTGGATGAGGTCAACGCCCGCGTCGCCCATTTCTTTCCTTACTTCAGGTTGCATCATCCAGGTCACCCCACGAGTGAGCGGTCTCGAGAATTGATAGGCGCCCCGGTAAGTGCCACCCCGGCCGGCTTTGTAGTGGTGGTGGGATTCCATTTTTGTGATGCATTTACGCAATTTTTCGCGTTTCGGCATGTACCACTTGCCCTGATAAAGACTTACTTCATAACCAATTAGATCGCGTGATTTCTTAGAGCCAAATGCATGAGCTGTTTCCATCGCGATGCGAGCCTTCGCCCGCGCCGCTGCGTCCGCACCTGGGTCATTGCCTTCATCTCCGGCCGGTATTGCCGGTTCTTCTCCGCCGGCAGCAGGAGCCGGGGGGACCGGTACCGCGTCATTTGCGAAGGTGGAACCCGCAGGGAGAACCAGGGCCAGGGCGAGTGCCCCAAGCCCCACATTCCTGCCCAGCTTCGCGAATCTGTTCACAATAACCTTCCACGGAGAAATCAAACGATTCCCACCGTGCCTCAAAAACTGGCATTTGTCACCCTGGAATGGCGTGTTGTGGCACATTTTTTAGAACAAAAAGACTCAACTGTGACCCATATCACACTATGAACCTGGGTAGTCC
>JBIHZX010000127.1:0-2826 GCA_044240195.1 Candidatus Nanopelagicales bacterium
GTAGGAGAGGTACCTCATGTCATTTGAAATAGCCCCAGTCGGCGCAGGCGCGGTAAACGCTCGGCCTGACATTGCCCTATCACAGGCCAATGCCACAAATGCGCTGGCAAAGATCTCGGGAGAGGTCAAGTCAGCCAGTGCTGTTGCGCAGGTCGCCACGACTAACCCACCCGCAGGTCTGGTGTCTTCCCTTGCTGCCACCCAAACCGCTATCACGAGCACCCAAAATGCCGTGAATGTCCTTCAGACAGCAGATGCCGCCTACGCGAAAGGCATCACCCTTGCCCAGCAGGGTGTGGCTCTAGCTACCGATCGCCTCACGGCAACTGGTGAATCTGCTGCAGCCGTTGACACCCAACTTTTGGCTGTTCAAGCTGGAATCGACTCCATCGGTGCCAATACCACCTTTGGCGGCGTCCCCGTCCTCGGAAATCCTGTTACCGCAGCGGTGAACTCGACCGGCGCCAGCATCACGGTGACCCCCGATTCAATCGGATCGGTCAACGTAGGAGCCCCGGTCCAGCCCGGCAGCATTGCCGAGTTCCAAGCAGCAGCAACGGCGATCAATAATTCCCGTGCAGCAAATGCTGGGAATCTGATTTCGCTACAGAACTCGCTCCAGGTGCTCGAGACCACGATCGCCAATCAGCAAGCGGCTATCGGCCAGGCACTTGATGTAGGTGTTGTCAAAGAAATGATGAACCTGTCCTCGACCAACATCATGTCCGACCCAGCCGCCGCCCTTCAGGCTCAGGCCATGCAGATGTCTGATGCGGTGTTCAAACTTCTGTAAATCCGATTGTCCAATCGCCTGCTAGAACCCGAAGTGGTGCCGATTAGATGGGTGGAGGTGTGTTGTGGTCGGAATATCGTCAATGAACCTGATTGATGTGCAAGCCATCGTGTCTAACATCATGGCGATCGAAACCATGCGTGGCAGCAGGCTCGTGGAGCAGAAGTCCGCTCAAAGTGCTCAAGTAGCTGCTTATCAAGAAATCAACGCCAGCATGGCGGCGGTTGCAACGGCTGCTGAGGCCATTACCAGTTCAGCTAGATGGGTTCCAGCCAGTACCTTGGTTACTTTTTCTAATAGTGGCGCAGACGCCGGCAAAGTCTCGGCCTATTCGAGCTCCGGGGCTGTTTCCGGTAATTCCCCCTATCCGTTCTCCGTAACCTCGATTGTGGATCCATCGCTCGACCCCCCCTCAACCACCGCGACCATTTCCTACGAAAAAAACGGTCCGCTACCTGAGCCGCCAGTGATTCAAACCTCGAGCTCGAATACCTTTTCCAATCTGGCCGATTTCCCCGGATTGACCATCACCGTGTCAGGGATTACCGCCGGGACGGTCACTTTGGCCCCTAGCGCAACTAGTGCGACGACCTCAACCGTGTTGGAAACTGCAGCCCAGAACCTAGTCACGGCTCTGAACAACACACTCAATTTGATCAAGGTGCAGACGTCAGCATCCGGTGCTTTGGAAACGGACTTCACTCCCCAGCAGGTTTCGCAAAGCCTAATCAGCACAGTCTTTAACTCAAACACGCTCGCTACCTTGAACGACACCGGGATTCGATTGACCAAGGTTGGGACATTCACCTTCGATGCCTCCGTTTTCAGTGAAGCCTATGCGAGCAATGGACCGTCCATCCTCGGTCAGGTTGCTGCCTTCGCGTCCCGCGTGGAATCGGTCGCGACAGCGGCGATATCGGTCACGGGCTCGTTATCCCGCGAGGTTTCCACTCGCCAAACCCGCGTATTTGATTTGACCCAACAGATCCTCGATATGAATGCTGCTTTAGTGCAACGTGAGAATTCACTCACCGTGTTTTACTCAGAGCTCAACGCCAAGATTCAAACACTCCAATCCAAGCAAAATTACCTTCAGACTTCACTGGATGTTTTCGTTAAAGCATTGACCCAGAACTGACCTGAATGAAAAAGAATCCGTATCAGGCCGCCGCCAGTTACCGTGATCACGCGGTCACTACTGCCTCTCCCGCGCGGATTGTTGTTCTAGCTTTTGAACGCCTCACCCTTGACCTCGAGCGGGCATTGGCGGCCCTTGATGCCGGTGAACACCCCCATACTCACTTGATCCATGCTCAAGAACTCCTGATGGCCCTACTCTCTGGCCTAGATACCAATGCTTGGGAGCACGCGCATCGCCTTGGCACCATCTACCTCTCCGTTCACCAAAGTCTGATCAAGGCCAACATCGAGAAGAACCCGTTGCTAATCAGAGATAGTTTAGAAATCATTGTGGGACTCAAGGATGCGTGGACTCACGCCGAAAGATCGGCTGGTGATCTTTCAGCTGCCCGGCCGATGCGGGTCGTTGATGCCTGACAACACGCAAGCCATTGCGGCTTGGGAACGCACACTTGACCAACTTGAGTTAGAACTTCATAACTCCCAGCCATTAGAAGCTTGGGAACCACCCGCTGATCTACCCCCAATGCCCCCTGAGGTGGTGGACAGAGTGCGTCGCCTACTTGACCAGCAGGGTGAGCTACTGCTGCAGTTGGAGTCGGACCGACGAAAAGTCAGGCGGCACCTCCAATATCTTGACGCGAGCGCCTCAAAGGGATTGTCTGACGGTCCGCTCTTTATAGACACTCAGTCGTAGCCGCGTAAATCTGCACAGATTCTTTTAGGAAAATCACTTAACTTCCCACGGCGATTGCCGTTACTTCCTCTGAGTTCCAAGGACGGACCTCAATTGATGAATCTTCAAGGAGGAAGATCATGGCGTTTCAAGTTAGTACCAATGTTTCGGCATTGAATGTGTATAACAATCTCGGAGTGCAGCAGACAAAAGCCGC
>JBIHZX010000052.1:0-9981 GCA_044240195.1 Candidatus Nanopelagicales bacterium
TTCCATGGATAGCCGATCACAGCGTGGTCAAGTGGAATAAGGAGAAGTCGGACAAGCAGTTGGTTAAGTGGGGGAATGTGACCCGCGCTGCGACCGAGCAATCCCGCAGATCATGGACGCCCGTGATCCACGAACCAATCACATCTCATGCGCTGGCTCAAAGACTCTCTGACTACGACCACGTGGTGGTCTTGGATGAATCAGGTGTACATAATTCGTCGAAAATTGATTCTGGTTCCGTGTTACTCATCGTTGGACCCGAAGGTGGGGTGAGTGCCCACGAGCATGAACTCTTTACCACCGCAGTGACTATGCGATTGGGAACCAATGTTTTTCGTTCAGAAACCGCGGGAGTCGTGGGAGCTTCATACCTTTTTTCCAGGTCTGGGGAGTGGGATAGCGAGAGTGGAGAGCGCATGCAAGGATTAACCAATGCCTGATTGCATCTTTTGTTCGATAGTTTCCGGGGATATCCCCGCCAATATCGTGCTGCGCACCCCTGAGGTGGTTGCCTTCACGGACGTCAATCCGCAGGCACCCACCCACATCTTGGTGATTCCTACGGAACACCACGTGAATGCAGCAGCTTTGGCCCACGACAATCCTGCTCAGGCAGTCGCGGTTCTGGCGGCAACCCACAAGGTTGCTGCAGATGCCGGTTTGACCGACTATCGAACCGTGTTTAATACCGGGCCCGAAGTGGGACAAAAGGTCTTTCACGCACACGCTCATGTTCTTGGTGGACGCAATTTTGGGTGGCCACCCGGATGAGCCGAACCGTAGTCGAAGTACCCGCTTCACAACCAATGGTTGCTTTATTGGGTGCTTCAGATGAATACCTTCGATTAATTGAAGGCGCTTTCCCCGACGTCGACATCTTGGTGCGCGGCAACCAAATCACTCTTGAGGGTGAAGACAAGTCAGTTGACACTATTGACACGCTCGTCGGTGAAATGCTCGCCATGATTCGAACCGGTCAGAGTCTCAACGCGGACTCGGTTCACCGATCGATTTCACTTATGAAGTCGGGAACTCGGCCAAGTGAGTTAATGACCGCCAATATTCTAAGTAGTCGCGGCAAAACAATCAGACCCAAGACGTTAAACCAAAAAAACTATGTTGAGGCGATTGACAACAACACGGTTGTTTTTGGAATTGGACCAGCAGGAACCGGAAAGACCTATCTCGCTGTTGCAAAGGCAGTGCAGGCCTTACAGGCGAAGCAGGTCACCAGAATTGTGCTGACTCGACCCGCCGTTGAAGCTGGTGAAAAACTCGGGTTCCTTCCGGGCACATTGTCGGAGAAAATTGATCCCTACTTGCGGCCTCTCTATGACGCATTGCACGACATGATTGATCCGGATTCAATTCCCCGCCTGATCACGAGTGGAACAATTGAAGTCGCACCGTTGGCTTACATGCGGGGAAGAACACTCAATGATGCTTTCATTATTCTTGATGAAGCACAAAACACTTCGGCTGCTCAAATGAAGATGTTCCTGACCCGGTTGGGTTTTGGTTCGACCATGGTGGTGACCGGTGACGTTACTCAAGTGGACCTGCCTTCCGGAACTGTCAGTGGGTTAAGGGTCGTCTCGGAAATTTTGAAAAGCGTCGACGATGTCGCATTTTGTCGGCTCACCACGAGTGACGTTGTTCGTCACCGCCTTGTAGGGGAGATCGTGGCCGCTTACGAGCGCTACGACGAAGTTCAATTGAATAAAACTGCTGGAGCTCGATCAAACCCGTGAGCGCCGACTCGTGATCAACACATGCATTGAGATTGATAATGAAACCGGGGCCGTGATCGACTTGGCTGCCATCGGTGAACTTGCGACACATCACTTGACGTACTTGAGGATTCACCAAGATGCTCGGATGAGCATTACCTTTATTGATGTTGAACGAATGACCACTTTGCATGAGGACTGGATGCAGGAGCCAGGTCCGACCGACGTGCTGTCTTTTCCTATCGATGAAATCACGTTGCCGGCTGAAGGGCTTGTCAGCGAGAGTGGATTTCTTGGGGACATTGTTATTTGTCCCGAATATTTGTCGGCGCAAATGATCGAATTTGGTCGAACCTTGCAACAGGAGTGTGAATACTTGGTAACTCACGGTATTTTACACTTACTCGGTCTAGATCACCAAGAGGAAGAGGAACACAGGTTTATGTTCACGTTGACCGACACGTTGCTCAATGATTGGCACAATCAATGATCGTTATTATTTCCGCATCGATTGTTTTGCTTGTAATAGCCGGGCTTTTGATTAGTTCGGAAACCGCGATTAGTCGCATTTCGCGTTCGCGAATTGAAGACCTGGAACTGAGTAAGGCTTCTGTTCGACTTCTTAGCGTCATTGATGACCGCCCGCGCTATGTCAACGTGCTGTTGTTTGTGTCAACAATTGCTAGCATTACGGCCTTCGTTCTCGTGAGCTATCACGGCGTGACCTGGTTGACCGACCAAGGCCAGTTGCCCTTACTGGGGGCTTTCGCAATCGTTGCTGCAATTTTGGTTTTGGTTTCCTATATTGGGCTGGGCGTCGCTCCTCGAACACTTGGCCGGATTCATTCAGAAAAGATTGCGCTGGCGAGTGCGGGGCCAGCACGATTCCTCGCAGCAATTCTTGGTCCAATCGCAACGCTGCTGATCCACCTGGGAAATGCGCTGACACCGGGTAAAGGTTTTCGACAGGGCCCATTTGACTCCCAAGCTGATTTGCGTGATCTGGTTGATATGGCGTCAAGTGACTCTTTAATTGAAGATGACGAACGCGCGATGATTCACTCGGTCTTTGAGCTCAGTGACACATTTGCGCGTGAAGTTATGGTTCCGCGAACCGAAATGGTGTTTATCGAACGCAATAAGTCACTCCGCTCGGCCCTCTCGCTCGGGCTACGTTCCTGGTTCTCACGGATTCCTGTCATTGGTGAGAACGCTGACGACATTGTTGGAGTGATCTACCTGAAGGACATCGTGAAAAGAGTTTTTGAATACCGCGATGCCGAGCACACAGAAAAAGTTGAAGACCTCATGCGACCTCCCTACTTTGTGCCGGACAGTAAGCAGGCTGACGATTTATTGCGTGATATGCAGGCGGCTCGTGTCCATATGGCAATTGTTGTCGATGAGTACGGTGGTACCGCAGGCATCGTGACCATTGAAGACATTCTCGAAGAAATCGTGGGCGAGATCGCTGATGAATACGACACTGCAGCCCCCGAAGTCGAAGTTCTGGAAGATGGCGGATTTCGAGTGATGGCCCGGATGAACATTGATGACCTCGCAGACCTGATTGACATTGATATTGACTCTGAAGAAGAGGGGGTCGATTCAGTTCTGGGCCTCATGGCGAAAAGGCTTGGCCGGGTCCCGATCGCAGAATCACATATTGCGGTTCAGGGTTGGGATTTAATCGCCGAGATAGGCACTAACCGCAGAAACCGAATTGGTTTTGTTCGGGTAATCCCGAGTGAACCGCTGGAAGATATCGGCATGAACGAGACAGACTTGGTACGTGACGCAGACTAGTTCGCGAACCGGAGTTCTCTCCGTCTTGGGAGCCGCCGTTCTCTTTGGTACCTCCGGTACAGCAAGTGAACTATTAATCCCTGAGGCAAGTTCAGCTTCGATTGCGGCTTGGCGGCTCATTCTTGGTGCTATTGGTTTAGTGGTGTTAACTCGCGGGTTTGCATTTTTTCACCTTTACCGACTGCCACTCATCTGGCTCATGGGCCTGGGAGTTGCCGCATTTCAATTCTTTTTCTTTCTCAGCGTTTCACTCGCGGGCGTGGCGGTAGGAACGCTGATCACCGTCTCGGCGGCTCCGTGGTGCACCGGATTGCTTGGCTGGGCGTGGAATCGTGTCCGACCCAGTCGAGTGTGGTGGGCGTCAACTGCCATTGGGGTAATCGGCCTTGTCTTGCTCGTGGGCAGACCACCTGAGGGCGACATTCAATTGGGTGGAATTGCCGCCGGCCTAACTGCCGCTGCAAGTTATGCGGTATTCACCAACATCGGTACGCGGCTCACAGGAGAAGGCGCTTCCTCCACGTCGGTGTTAGCTGCTTCATTTGCTTTGAGCGCCCTGATCCTGTTGCCATTTGCTCTCACATCAGGCTCATGGATTCTGACAAGTGAGGGAATTACGGCAGCACTCTGGATGGGCTTGGTGGGAACCACCGTGGCCTATTGGTTGTTCGGTAGGGGAATGCGCGTGCTTCAGGCGGGAACTATTGGAACACTGAATTTGGCGGAGCCACTCGTTGCCACTATCTTGGCAGTAACAATTTTGGGTGAGGCAATATCAGTCATTGGTGTTGTGGGATGTCTCTTGATATTGCTAGCTCTTCTTTTCCTTTCGCGATCGGTTACAACACAGGTACCACACACGCAGAGATCGGATGTAGTCACCGGATGACGAGTGCAGATTTCAAGAGTGGGTTCGCGGCAATAGTCGGGCGCCCAAATGCTGGAAAATCCACTTTCCTCAATGCCGCGATGGGCAGCAAGGTCGCCATAACTTCAGATCGTCCACAAACAACCCGCCGAGTGATTCGGGCCATCATCACCAGACCCGATGGCCAGTTAATTCTGGTTGATACTCCCGGCATTCACCGTCCTCGAACCCTGCTGGGGCAAAGGCTCAATGACGAAGTCAAAGATACCTATTCCACGGTTGACGCGGTCGCACTATGCATTCCAGCAAATGAAACGATTGGTCCAGGTGATCGATTTATCGCTACATCAATCGCGGCATTGTCTAAAAGCATCAACTTTGCGCTGGTTACCAAAACGGATCTCGTAAACCCCGAACAACTAATGAAGCAGTTATTGGCAGTAGCCAAGTTGGGTGAGGAAGTTGGGCTCAATTGGAACTCGATTATTCCGGTGTCCGCTAAATCGAATGATCAGGTCGACGTTGTAGTTAATGAATTAATGAATGCCATGCCACCCGGACCGCAGTTTTTTCCAGAAGACACCGTGACTGATGAACCCGAGGAAATATTCATTGCTGAACTCATCCGTGAAGCAGCGCTCAAAGGAGTCCAAGACGAGTTACCGCATTCCATTGCCGTGACTATCGAGGATATGTCACTGCGTGAAGACCGTCCTGAGAATTTCCCACTCACAGATATCTACGCGAACCTGTTCGTCGAGCGCGATAGCCAAAAGGCAATTGTGATTGGTAAGGGTGGATCAAGGCTCAAGCGAGTGGGCACCGAGTCCCGGCTTGAAATTGAAAAATTTCTTGGCACTGCCGTTTTCTTGGATCTGCGAGTAAAGGTCGCCAAAGACTGGCAGCGAGATCCAAAACAGTTACGTCGCCTGGGATTTTGATTCGGGTTCTGATTCTGATTCATTACGGTCAAGAATTATTTCAACGGGCGTTCGCATTCGCCGGGTGAGCGTTCGCTTTTCAACCTCCGGGTGAAGTTCATAGCGTTGGCCGTAGGCCTCAACAACGGCAGTCACAATGGCCACTAACGGGATACCGATTATTGCTCCGATAGGTCCAAAGAGCGCAGCTCCAACGAAAACTGAACCAAGGGCCACACCGGAATTGATATCCATTGTTGCGGTAGAAATTCTCGGGGTAAAAATATAGTTCTCAATTTGTTGGTAAACCGTAGCAAAGATGGCGATCCACAAGATATCAATCGGTTGCTCAAAGGCCGCAAATAGCGCGGGGAGTGCAACACCGATATACGTGCCAATTGTGGGAATGAATTGGCTTACCAACCCGGCAAAAATTCCCATGGGTAACCAATACGGGATATCGATCAAATAGAAGAAAGCGATATGGGCTGCCGATGAGAGGGAAGCAAGAGCCAGCTTGGAGATCAAGAATCCGCCGGCTTTTCGAACAGATATGTCCCACACGTTGATAAAGACCAATTGTCGACTGTGGGGGAGCCAACCAGCAATGAATCTTTTGATTCGTGGGCTATCTGCTGCAAAGTAGAAACTAAACACCAGCACGGTGAGCAAACTAAATACAACGCTAAGAACGCTGAATACGACGCCGAAGATCCCACCGGCAAGTGACGAGGCGATTGTGGTGATCTGTTCAGTCGTTAAATTCAGATTCGAGGTGATTTCAACGGGGTCGATATTGGCCTCGAATGTTGAATTCAGCCACTGAACCAAGTCTAAAATCAAAGCCGGCATGGCGGCAATGAGTTCAGCGATCTGGGTTGCGAGCGCTCCACCGAATAATGCAATGAATCCGCCAATCAAGATGATTCCAGCGACGGCCACAATCGTGGTTGCCAGGCCTCTTCGCATGCCGCGCTCGGCGAGTCCGGTAACGATTGGATCAATGGAAATTGCCAGGAGCCAGGCGAGCAACAGGTTGAAGAGGAATCCAGCGAGCAGTGCGAATGACCACGACACTACCTGAAATATCAGAACACCGATCAGAACCAGGAGAATCGATTTCCGTAAGAATTTCGGTTCAAAGGCAATAAATGAAATATTGCGCTTAGGCTCTTCAGACATGCCACTCCTGACTGGAAATATGACGCGGATATCCGGTGCGTAGCCGCCTAGAATGTAGTGTGCCAGTTTATCGTGATGAAGCAGTCGTCCTTCGCGCTCAAAAACTAGGCGAGTCTGACCGAATCGTCACTCTGTTGACCCGTAGTCACGGGCGAGTTCGAGCGGTGGCCCGTGGGGTACGTAAAACCTCGAGTCGAATTGGCGGCCGATTAGAACCTTTTGCCCATGTTGACATCCTGTTGCACACGGGAAAGTCTTTGGAGAGTGTTTCCCAGGTCGAGAGCATTGCTGCCATGGGAGGTCAACTCTCATCAGATTACGTTGCGTGGACTTCGGGTACGGCAATGCTTGAAACTGCCGAACGACTCACACCGCAAGAAGGCGAACCGGCAGTTCCTCAATTTGCATTGCTTGTTTCTGGACTTCGATCACTTACCGCCAGAGAACACGATCCACGACTCATTTTGGATAGTTATCTACTTCGATCACTTGCTGTCGCTGGTTGGTCCCCTTCATTTCATGACTGTGCTCAATGCGGGAGTGAGGGACCGCATCGGGCTTTTGCAATTGCCGCTGGCGGGATCGTCTGTGATGTGTGTCGACCACCCGGGTCGGCTGCGCCCAAACCAGAAACCATCGAGTTATTGGGCGCATTGTTATCCGGTGAATGGGATCGCGTGGACTCCAGTGAAGCGCGTTCACGCACGGAAGCCAGCGGGCTGATTGCAGCATTCCTGCAGTGGCACCTAGATCGAGGCCTGAAGTCGCTGCCATTGGTTGACCGTAAGACTGTTGGCGGAGTGGCATGAAGAAATCATTTCAACCTCCACCGGTTCATGTCAGTGGAGCGAAACCTCCCAAGTTTCCCAAGAATGCTATTCCCGCACACATTGCAATCGTCATGGATGGCAATGGGCGCTGGGCCCAGGAACGAGGATTACCGCGAACGGCCGGGCATGAGGCGGGTGAATCAAGCCTGCTTGATTGTGTCCATGGCGCCCTTGAACTCGGGGTGGGTTGGCTCTCCGCGTACGCATTTTCTACTGAGAATTGGCGCAGGTCACCGGAGGAAGTGCGCTTCCTCATGGGATTCAACCGAGATGTAATCCGTCGGCGACGTGATGAACTAAATGACCTCGGCGTGCGGATTCGTTGGGCGGGCCGTCGACCCAAACTGTGGCGAAGTGTGATCAAAGAACTCGAGGTAGCTGAAGCGTTAACCGCCAAGAACAACAAGTTGACCCTGACCATGTGCGTTAACTACGGCGGCAGGGCTGAGATCACCGACGCGGTTCAGGAGATTGCGGCCAAGGTTGCGGCGGGAAAAATTGATCCAGGAAAAATCACCGAGCGCATGATTGCAGCGCATCTGGATGAAAGCGATATGCCCGACGTAGATCTATTTGTGCGTAGCTCGGGGGAGCAGCGAATGAGCAATTTCTTGATCTGGCAGTCGGCCTATGCTGAATTCGTTTTCCTCGACACGCTCTGGCCGGATTTTGATCGCCGGCAATTGTGGGAAGCATGTGAGATCTACGCCTCTCGGAATCGGCGTTATGGCGGGGCCATTTAACTGCAGTTGGGGCAAAGCCCAAAGATTTCAAATGTATGGCTAACCTGCGTAAAGCCGTGGGTTGTTGAGATCGATTCAGCCCAACGCTCTACGGCCGGTCCTTCTACCTCAACAGTGAATCCGCAATTGCGGCAGACTAAATGATGATGATGCGCATCACTACAGAGTCGATAAACCGATTCGCCGTCTTCGCGCACAATAACGTCGACGTCTCCCGCTGAACTCAGTGACTGCAAAGTGCGATACACCGTTGCCAGGCCAACACTGTCACCACGATTTCGCAAGTATTCATGGATTTCTTGGGTTGATCGAAAATCATCTAATTCAGTTAAGGCTTCTACTACCGCCGTGCGCTGCCTGGTGGTGCGAATTCCTACGGTTGCCATACAAGAGTCCTCAATGTGAATGATCACCTAGGTGGTGCTCGGTGGGCAAGATCAGGTCTGTGGCTTGGTGCTCATGTAGGGAACCCAACCCATATGCATTAGTGAGATTCCGGGTGGTCAGGACGTCTTGAGGTTTACCGAATGCAACAACTCGTCCGGCCATAAGAATCACGTGGTCGGCCGCCCTTGCTTCCTCGAGGTCGTGGGTGGTGAGAACAACCGAGCAACCACGATCTGGTTCTTCGTGAATAATCGAGTCAATTGTTTTGGCGGAGGTAATGTCCAAACCGGTAAGGGGTTCATCTAACAACAGAATTGCGTGATCTTGAGCGATTCCCTGGGCAACATAAACTCGTTGCCTCTGGCCACCGGAAAGCTCGGTCAGGTGCCGTTTTGCGAGATCCGTGATTTCCAATCGCTCCATTGCGGAAGAGACTTTCTTCTTGTCCTCTCGGGAAGTTCTACCAAAAAGTCCCAGCCCTGGGTATCTCGCCATGGCGACTGCCTCAGCCACGGTGAGTGGGGTGCCGATCGGCACCGTTGTGTATTGCAGGACATAGGAAATTCGAGGTTGGCTGACCACCGGGGTTTCATCGAGGACTGTAAGCGTGCCGCTATTGACAGGGAGTAGTCCTGCGATTGCATGGAGTAGCGTTGATTTGCCACTGCCATTGGGCCCAATAATTGCAGTAATTTTTCCTTGCGGGATGATGAAATCTGATGCCGCAATTGCAATTTGTGATCCGCGGGTAATAACAACGTTGTGACCAACGACAACATTAGACATGGGACAACACCCTCTCCCGCCGGAGTGTTCGCAACCGAGTAAACGCCAAAACGATGAAGAAGAGCACTATGGGAACAATTGCCATGGTGGCGGATCCGGCCGTGTTGAGGTGGTAACTCAGAGTGAGACCAATCCAAACAGAAAACACTGAAATTATGGCTGCGGTGAGCATCATTCGCGGAACGGTTCTTGAGATGAGGGCCGCGGTTGCGGGTGGTCCAACGAGTAGACCAAACACGAGAAGAGTTCCCACGGATTGGAAACTACCGATTACGGCGGCGGCAATGAGAACGAGCAAAGCAGCGTGTGCCCGCTTCGGTTTTAGGCCCCAGAGTTGAGATTTATCAGCGTTAAACGACAGTGCGAGTAACGGTCGATAAAACAGGGTGGCCGCTGAGATGACTACCACGGCCAAGATGGCTTGAATGATCAAGTCTTGGGAGGTCACGCCGAGGGCGTCGCCAAACAAGATCGTGGTGAGACTCCCCGAATATGAATCAACCCGAGAAATAATGATCACGCCCAGTGCCAACATTCCGACGAAAAGCAAACCGATCGAGGTATCTTCACCCAGCGCCGTCTGTCGATTCACCAACTCAATAGCAAGCACCATGACGAGTGCGGCGGCGGCAGCACCGAGAAGTGGATTGATATCAAAGACCACCGCTGCTGCTACACCAGGAACAATCCCGTGAACGAAAGCGTCACCAAAGAAACTCATCCCACGAA
>JBIHZX010000128.1:0-2764 GCA_044240195.1 Candidatus Nanopelagicales bacterium
GTGACTTCGACACATCGTGGACACGGTCACACAATTGCGAAGGGAGCCGATCTCACACGCATGACAGCAGAGCTGCTTGGTCGTGAGACGGGATTCTGCCGCGGTAAAGGCGGAAGCATGCATATCGCTGATTTCAGTGTGAACATGTTGGGTGCCAATGGAATCGTGGGTGGGAATTTTGGTATCGCGGCGGGCGCGGCCCTTTCGTTAAAGTTACGTGGATCAGACGCCGTCGTACTGTCGTTTTTTGGTGAAGGCGCCCTAAACCAAGGTACATTCTTGGAAACAGCAAACATGGCCAAGATTTGGAATCTTCCCGTTATCTTTCTCTGCGAAAACAACCATTTCGCGATGAGTGCCCGACCAGAAGACATGCTTGCTGTTGGAGCAATTGTCGATCGCGCCGGTGCCGTTGGCATATCGGGTGTTGAGATCGACGGGATGGATGTTGGTGCCGTGTTTGACGCGGTGCAAGCTGCTGCCGCACGTGCACGAGCGGGCCAGGGCCCTCAATTTATTGCGGCCGAATGCTATCGATTTGAAGGGCACTTTTCCGGGGACACGATGGCCTACCGCGATAGCGCTGAAGCGGATTTGTGGTTAGAACGAGATCCAATTCCACGACAGATTCAACGCCTCGTATCGGCGGGTGTGCTCACAACTGAGGCTGTGACAAGCATGGAATCCGATGTAAAAGCAATGGTGGACGAGGCACTGGTTCAAGCAAGCGCAGCACCGTTCCCCGATCCACAGCAAGCATGGGAGGACGTTTATGCCTGAAATGACCTACAGCGCAGCATTAAATAGGGCGCTGCGCGAAGAGATGAATCGTGATCCGAGTGTGTTCGTCATGGGAGAGGACATCGGGGTGTGGGGTGATGGTGGAGGAGTCTTTTCCGTCACGAAAGGGCTTCTCGACGAATTTGGATCCCAGCGCGTTCTTGATACCCCAATCAGTGAAGAAGGTTTTGTTTCAATGGGGGTAGGTGCAGCGCTTGTTGGTAGCAGGCCGGTCGTTGAAGTTATGTACAGCGATTTTTTAACTCTTGTCATGGATCCGCTCGTGAATCAGGCAGCCAAGATGCGATACATGTTCGGTGGGCAGGCAAAAGTTCCACTAGTTGTCCGAACAAATCTCGGAGCAGCAGGTGGTAAGGCGGCCCAACATTCACAGTCTTTTGAGACTTGGTTTATGCATGTTCCTGGCATCAAGGTCGTTGTTCCTACTACCCCGGCAGATGCGGCGGGGCTGTTAAAAACTGCAATCCGTGATGACAATCCCGTTCTTTTTCTTGAACATAAATTGTTGTACTTCATGAAAGGCGAAGTGCCCGATGTCATTGAACCGATTCCCTTTGGTCAAGCTCTGATTCGCAGGGAGGGCAAAGACGTCACGCTCGTGGCCACGCAAGTAATGCTTCAACTCGCTCTCAAGGCAGCCGAGCAACTGCAGGAAGAAGGCATTGACGTTGAGGTAATTGATCCAAGAACTTTGGTTCCACTGGATCTGGAAACAATTCTGACTTCAGTGAGAAAAACTGGGCGTTGCGTGATTGCTCATGAAGCCGTTGAGAGGGCCGGCTGGGCGGCCGAGATAGGTTTTGAAGTATCTCTCCAGGCATTCGATTTCCTTGATGCCCCGATAGTCCGCGTGTGCTCGGCAAATCTTCCCGTTCCCTACACAAAGGGATTGGAAGCAGTAGTGATCCCGGACCTGAATGACATAAAAGATGGCATTCGCGCGGTTTATGAGGGCAAACAATACAGTCGAGGCGGTCGAGCCATCAATGAGTGATACATCAGCACAAACTGCAATAGTCACTGGTTCTAGTTCTGGAAATGGTCGGGCGATCGCGCTGAGACTTGCGAAATCAGGTTTCAATATCGTGTGTGCCGATCTGAGCCCAAATGCTCGCTCCGATGGATTTGAAGATGATAAAGAAATTCCAACTCACGTATTGATTGGCACGGAGGGGGGTCAGTCAATTTTTGTACATTGCGATGTCTCAGCAATCGCTAATTTCAATAACGTGATCAGCGAAGGTGTAAAGAAGTTTGGTTCGGTCGACATACTCGTCAATAACGCCGGCTATTTCACAGGGCTCAACACAATCTTCGACGAAACCGAAGAAGCCTTTGACGCGGCAATCGCAGTGAACCTCAAGGGTGTCTGGAACGGTTGCAAAGCAATGGCTACACACCTTCGAGATGCCGGAACACCAGGTCGAATTATCAACATTGCATCAGTAGGTGGACTCGTTGGAATTGGAAATGAACCTGGGTACTGCGCGTCAAAGGGTGGCGTGGTTAACATGACGCGGGCTATCGCGCTGGATTGTGCTGAGCATCAGATTGCAGTAAACGTCGTGTGTCCAGGATTCATCGTCACGGGTATGGTTCGCGAATTTGTTGAGCAACCGGAAGTTCTCGATGTCATGCGTGTTGCTACTCCATGGCCACGGTTTGGCCAGCCGAAAGACGTCGCCGCCGTTTGTGCATTTCTCGCTTCGCCAGAAGCCGAGTGGGTCACTGGATCTGTATTTACAGTCGACGGAGGATATACAGCCAAATGATGTCTTCCTCTCAAACCCGAAGGTGTAATCATGCCTATTAGTGAATTGATCCTGCCAAGAACATCTGATGCAATGACTGAAGCAATCTTGGCGACCTGGCTCGTGACAAGTGAATCTCAAGTTTCCGCAGGCGACATCCTTGCGGAAGTTGAAACCGAAAAGGCTATGGTCGAGGTCTGCGCTGAAGGCGA
>JBIHZX010000017.1:0-29045 GCA_044240195.1 Candidatus Nanopelagicales bacterium
GTGCCTGAGGCTCCAATATTCTTTAGGTCAGTATTCATTGACTCAATAATTACTGATCTAAGTTGCGATGTCAAGAGCATCACCCGTTATTGAGGAAGGTTACGATGAACCACATGTTGGTGAGACGTGCAGCTGCCGAATTTCTTGGCACCGGCGTTCTCGTTGCAACAGTCGTTGGCTCGGGAATCATGGGCACACTGCTCAGTGACAACCTCGCCGTCACTTTGCTCATTAATGCACTGGCAACAGTGGCTGTACTTGCGGTTTTGATCTGGGCTTTTGGGCCAATCTCTGGCGCGCACTTCAATCCCGTGGTTTCGGGTGTTGAAATGGTCCGGCGTGAAATGCCAATACTCGAGGGCGTCATTTACATTGTGGCGCAGGTGCTCGGAGCATGTGCGGGAGCAATCCTGGCAAACCTGATGTTCGCTTTGCCCGCAGTGAATACATCTACTAATGAACGCACCGGTGCCAATATTTGGCTTGGAGAGATCGTGGCCACAGCGGGGCTGTTGCTGGTCATCGGCGCACTCACCCGCACTGGTCGCGGCACGTTGGGTGCAGCGCTCGTACCGGCGTGGATCGGTGCGGCTTACTTCTTCACCTCTTCAACATCTTTCGCTAACCCTGCGGTCACTGTCGGGCGGTCACTCACAGATACCTTCTCAGGAATAGCACCAGCATCGGTGCCATTGTTCATTGTCTTTCAGATCGTGGGCGCAGCAGTCGGCGCACTGCTCACCGAGTATTTCTATCCGCGCCGCGGAGTTGCCCCAGAGCCCCTGGATCTACCCGAGCCAATCCATAAAGGTCCACACGATTAGTTAGTTGTATCCACTAGTTTGTTGTATCCACCTGAAAGTAAGAATGAACGATGGCCGATCTGCCTACCGTCTTGTTCGTCTGTGTCCACAATGCTGGTCGCTCCCAGATGGCTGCCGCTTATCTCCAGCACCTTGCCGGTGATCGCATCGAAGTGCTTTCCGCTGGATCAGCTCCAGCAAATGAAGTAAACCCCGCCGCAATTGCAGCAATGCTTGAAGAAGGCATAGATATGAGTGCCGAGCAACCAAAGATTCTTACTGACGATGCCGTTCAGGCATCTGACGTTGTTATCACGATGGGTTGCGGTGATACCTGCAAGTTTTACCCGGGCAAGCGCTACGAAGACTGGGTTCTCGAAGACCCTGCAGGGCAAGGAATTGATTCCGTTCGACCAATCCGTGATGAAATTCGGCGACGAGTTGAAGAGCTCATCGCTGAACTCGCGCCACGAGAATCTACGTCGATGAAGGAGCAACAATGAGTGCCGTCCGAGTGTATGAACCCGCCCTATGCTGCAACACCGGAGTCTGCGGACCCGACGTTGATCAAGCTCTCGTGAGTTTCACCGCTGATTTGGCCTTCCTCGCCGATCAGGGTGCAGATATTGCACGCCATAACCTTGCAAACGACCCAATGGCTTTTGCCAGCGACGAAACCGTTCGCGCCTTCTTGCAGGTCGCTGGTTCCGAGGGTCTGCCCTTGACCACGGTCGATGGCGTCACGGTGATGACCGGCACCTACCCCAGTCGTGAGCAGTTGACTCGATTCACCGGATTAAGCCTGCTCATGAGTTCTAACGACGCTGATGACTCTGACGGCGCCTCATCTGAATGCGGACCGACCGGCTGTTGCTGACGTGCTCAACTTCCTCACAGATCCCCCTCGTTTCCTGTTTTTCACCGGCAAGGGCGGCGTCGGAAAGACATCTATTGCGTGTGCAACGGCGGTTAATCTTGCGGATGCAGGAAAGAAAGTGCTCTTAGTAAGTACTGACCCAGCTTCAAATGTCGGCCAAGTTTTTGGTTGCACAATCGGCAACACGATCACCGAGATTCCAGAAGTATCAGGTTTGTCTGCAATGGAAATCGATCCGGAAGCGGCAGCACACGCTTACCGCGAGCGCATCGTTGGCCCCGTACGCGGACTCTTGCCTGAACGAGAAATTGCTTCGATCACCGAGCAACTCTCAGGATCCTGCACTACCGAAGTTGCATCCTTTGATGAGTTCACCTCGCTACTCACCGACCAGTCATTGATTGGTGGATACGACCACGTGCTCTTTGACACTGCGCCAACCGGACACACCATCCGACTGCTGCAACTTCCGGGTAACTGGTCTGATTTCCTTGAAGCAGGCAAGGGTGACGCATCATGTCTAGGCCCACTGGCTGGACTCGAGAAGCAGCGCAGTTCATATGCGGCTGCGGTCGATGCGTTGAAGGATCCAGGCTTGACTCGACTGATCCTCGTCGCACGAGCCCAAACTGCCGCACTCGACGAAATCGCTCGCACAAAGTCTGAGCTCGATCACATCGGAATTCATTCGGCGAACATTGTGATCAATGCGACCCTTCCCAAGACTGCAGGAACAGAGCCATTGGCTGTTGCTGTGCTCGCTCGTGAGCAAGATGCTCTCGCTCACTTGGCACCAGCCCTCACCGGAATTCCGCTTGACCAACTCACTCTTAAGCCCGGAAATGTCATGGGCCTTACGGCATTGCGCGCACTTTTTAGCGCTGATGTAGTCGACACCGACCAACACACGCCAGCTACTCATTTTCATGAGGAGCCATCACTTGTCAGTCTCATCGATCAGATCGAAGCGGACGGTCACGGGTTAGTAATGTGCATGGGCAAAGGTGGGGTGGGTAAGACCACGATCGCTGCAGCAATCGCAGTAGCTTTAGCGCAGCGCGGTCACCCTGTTCACCTGACCACCACGGACCCAGCCGCGCATCTGGAACAGACGCTCCAAGGAAGCCTTGCTAACTTGCAGGTCACTCGGATCGATCCCGTGCAGGCCACCCAGGAATATCGCGATCACGTGATGGCTTCCAAAGGTGCCAACCTCGACGATGCTGGGCGCGCGAATCTCACCGAGGACTTACTCTCTCCCTGCACAGAAGAGGTCGCAGTTTTTCGTCAGTTCTCGGCGCTCATCCGCGAGGGTCGCAAAGGTTACGTCATTGTCGACACTGCGCCAACAGGTCACACCCTGCTACTGCTCGATGCAGCAGGTTCATATCACCGAGACATGGTCCGCCAAATGGGTGAGAGTACCGGATTCACCACACCCATGATGATGTTGCAAGACCCTGCTCTTACCAAGATCATCTTGGTGACACTGCCAGAAAAGACACCAGTACTCGAGGCAAGCATTTTGCAAGCAGATCTCAAGCGAGCTGGCATTACGACTTGGGCTTGGGTCATCAATGCATCCATTAGCGCAGCGCATCCGAGTTCGGAATTCTTACGCATGCGCGCAGCATCCGAGACAGAACCAATTGAAATGGTTTCTACATTGGCTTCACGACTCGCGGTTGTTCCGCTGCAAACCAATGAGCCGGTCGGAATGCATGCCCTTACCGAACTTACCCATGCACCTGAACTTCGCGGAACGAATTAGCCTGCCGCAACCTCAGCGACCTGATCGTCTTCAACCTGCCATCGCCGAGTCAGCCCCAACGCTGTCGAGAGCGGGCGACGGGAATCGAACCCGCATATCTAGCTTGGGAAGCTAGCGCTCTACCACTGAGCTACGCCCACGTACTACGTGAATTTTAGTTTCTTCGGTAAGGGCGACCTGCGCGTGGGTAGGTCTGGTTCTACTCTTTAGACATGGAGCAAAGAAATGTGCACGGTGAAGCCCTTGAAGTCTGCAGTGTTGAACCACTGACGGGTTTTTTTCGAGACGGATACACAAATACGAGTGCCGATGATTTTGGTTCGCATACGGTCTGCGCGGTTGTGAGCGCGGAATTCTTGGAACACCAGCGCTCAGTTGGTAATGATTTGATCACACCGATGCCGCAATACGGGTTCCCTGGTTTAGTGCCCGGAGATCGATGGGGAGTATGTGCGGGGCGTTGGTTGCAATCTTATGAAGCTGGCGTTAAAGCACCGGTGGTCTTGGCTGCGACAAATGAAGCAGCACTTGAACACGTTCCCCTTGATGCGTTAGTGGAATGCGCAGCTGACATTCCACCCGATATTTCAGGACTGATGGCCTAGACCGCTAACTAGCGATCCGATCCTGCTTCCAGGGCGTTGACCGTCTCGGGAGTTTCGGCTGTTTCGGTGGGAGTAACGACAGCTTCCCCCACTATGACCGTGGGCCTTGACAAGCGTTCTGCACCCTGCGCAATGAGGTCAATCTTTGGGTGATCAAGGTAGCGAGCCAATGTGCGATTAATGATGTTGAGCAACACCACCATCACAGCTGTGAGTAATAAGAACTGTCCCAGTACTCCACCTAAATCAACTTCGGAGTCAGTAAACGCACTCCATAATCCGCCCGCACTAAAGATCAGGGCAATGACCATGGCGAGCGGGATGTAAGCAATCATCAGACTGAAATGCTAGCAATCTGCTCCACTGCAGGGGAAGCGGCGGGGCTGGTAATTTCTTCGCCGTCTTCACGGTACGGCTGACCGTCCATGAAAACAATGGGAATGCCGAGAGCCCGCAGGGTTTGAGGATTCCTGGGCTCTTTTGCGTTGACCACGGCCAGTGCAGAGATGTGTCCAAAGCACTGGGTCCATCGGCCAAGGGATGAGATTGCGTGCGAAGCGTCCACGATTGCCCACACGTGTGGGGTTTCCAGGGCTTCGATTGCCTTCACGATTCGTACTCGTTCGAGATCGTCATTACCTATGGGGAAGGGCGCGTGCACAATCACGATAGTTGGCGAATCGGATCTGCGAGCAAGGTCAAAGACTTCATCTGCACAGGAATGACGAAAGTGATCTTCGGGGTCAACACCGGGAACCGTAAGCCCTGAAGGTGTGATCGCCAGAACGTCGATTCCACCGCAATCAGCAACGTCGATTATGGCGCACGCCTGCTCGTAAGCCTCGTGAACATCCCCGATCAGTACGAGCACCTCACCTGCTGAAGTCGGTATGCCCTGGGGGATAGCCGCGTTCGCATGCGTTACTGGTTCAAAATCTGGCGCTTGAAACTTCAGGGAATATTTTGCCGGCTTCGATGTTGCAACTTTCGGTGCCGTCACTACAGGTTCGGTAGTTTGGGTTGGTAGGGGGTTGCTTTTCGCCGGAGCTTTTTTTGGCTTGGTGGGCAAAGTGGGCAGTGTGCGGGCAATTGTTTCCGCCATGGCAAAGATTTGAATTCTGCGAGCTTCCTCGGGACCAATGGCGCCGCGGCGTGAATAGAAATCTTCCACCTTGTCCCGCTGAGCCTTGATTTGATCGCCGATCTGCACTCGCCAATACGCTTCACTCTCAGGTCCACAAATGTCACCCGACCGCTCACCTACGAATGGGAGGGGGTCCGGGGTTGAGATTTTCACTCCCGCGATTACTTCTTTTACTTCTTCGGAGACGACCTCTGTCTGCTTTTGCTTGGTCTGCTCTTGCTTGCTGTCGCGCATCAAATTTGATGAGCCATCCATTTGTGCGACAAGGCGAGCTGCAGGTGGGAGATCATAAAAATCATCATCGTCATCTTCAACGGGTGAAGGAAGCGCGGCTGCGGGTCGATCTTCAATGAGTGGTCCGTGGGTCAAAAGATCCTGCAGTCGTTTTTGTTGTTCAACGCTAGCGGGATCGGTCCGACTGGGGCCGGCGTTGCCTTTGGCACGAGCTGACTTCTTGTTGCGAAGCTTGAGTCGGAACTTGCGACCTTTGCCCGAGCGTGTAGTGAGATCACTCCAACTGCTGGCGTCAGGATCTACTTCGTCGGTAGTTGCAATTGGATCTGAGCCGGCACCGTAGAGATTCTCGGGAGCGTTGAGGGCTCGCGCTTTTTCTAGTAGGTCACGGGCCCAATCCTGGGTGGATGCAGCCGCTTGATCGTTCTGGCTTCGGGTCGCTAGTTCGCTGAGAGGCATTCCCGGTGTCTGGGGTTGGGCACTGATGTCGGCCGCCGCGCGGGCATTACTTATTTCAATGGTCACTTCGTAGTGTTGTTTGGTGAAGAAACCACCCACACCACCAGAGCGCACCTGTTCGGCTTGGATCACGTGGAAGTCGCGACCGTAGTTCGCTTCTACTTCACGCAGTATGCCTTTAAGGTCAGGTCCTTCAAGCAACATTCGCAGGCTCATTGCCAACCACTCCTACTGTTTGGATATCAATGGGTCCACCCAATTCTGAATAAGACAGAATGGGAAGTCGGGGGAATTCGTGCCGCAACTGTCGGTACAGAGGCGCCCGCAGTTGGCTTGCACAAATCAAAACTGGCGATATTCCGGCTTCTTCGGCTTGATCAACCAGGCGTCCAATGTCGGTACTCATTCGGGTGAGGATGGTTGCATCAATTGCGAGCACCTGTCCTTCTTGTCCCGCACGCGAAGCTGCGAGAAGTCCCTGCTCAAAAGTTGGATCCAATGTGATCACGTGAAGGGTGCCCTCCATCGCGGTCTGTGAACTAATCGCTGACCCCAACACTTCGCGAGCGGATTCGACGAGTGCTTCCGTCCCCTGATGTCCAGCCCGGATTGACGCCGACATGGCTTCAAAGATGCGAGACAGGTCTCGGATCGCAACGCGTTCTTTGAGTAGACCCTGAAGGACTCGTTGGATTTCTCCAAGGGATGCCTGAGCAGGAGTGAGTTCTTCAACAACGGATGGATGTGATTTACGCAGTGAGTCGACCAGCATCTTGACGTCTTCTCTCGAGAGAAGTTCAGCTGCATGCTTGCGTACGGTTTCAGCGAGGTGGGTTGTAATGATCGATGCTCGATCAATAACCGTTGCGCCCATAAGTTCGGCTTGACGCTGGAAGGCAACGGGTACCCAACGAGCATCCAGGCCAAATACTGGTTCTTTGGTGTCCTCGCCGGGTAGGTCTTCCATGTTGTCGCCGATAACAAGAACGTGTCCGGGGGGAGCCTGGCCGCGAGCAACTTCCACTCCGTGTAACCGGATTCGGTAGGTGGCCAGTGGCAAATCTGTGTCATCCCGCGTACGGACCGTTGGGAGAACCAAACCAAGTTCCATGGCGAGCTTGCGGCGAAGGGCCTTCACACGGATGAGCAGATCCCCGCCCACATTTGGATCAACTAAATCAATGATGTCGTAGCTCAGACCAAGTTCAAGTGCGTCGACCTGCAGATCCATAACGATTCCCTCTGGGCTGTCCGGCAATGGCTTGCCCGCGGGTAGTGCAGGGCGATCTGCTGCTCCCTCGAGTGCTTTGTTGTCGACTGCTCGTTCGGTGCGGGCTAGTCGTCTTCCGATCAGGATTAGCCCACCACCGATGATGAGAAAAGGTAGAGCTGGCATGCCGGGAATGATCGCTAGGGAGGCAATACCGATTCCTCCGAATGTCAACGCACGTCGCTGCACCGCGAACTGCTTCATGACATCGGTGGACATGTTCCCATCCGTTGCGGCCCGAGTCACCATGAGACCGGTTGCCACAGCGAGCATGAGAGCCGGGATCTGAGCGGTGAGTCCGTCACCCACGGTGAGGAGGCTGTAGGTGCTGATTGCCTCGCTGAAGCTCATGCCATTTTGGACAATACCGATGGCGATACCGCCGAAAAGGTTGATGATCGTAATGAAGATTGCGGCGATTGCGTCACCTTTGACGAACTTTGAACCACCGTCCATTGCTCCGTAGAAGTCTGCCTCGGCAGCCACTTCGGCTCGTCTGCGACGGGCCTCCGTGTCGTCAATAAGTCCTGCATTCAGATCAGCATCAATTGCCATCTGCTTTCCGGGCATGGCATCGAGGGTGAATCGGGCGCCAACCTCGGCCACGCGCTCTGCACCTTTAGTGACCACGATGAATTGAATGACGATAAGGATGAGGAAGATGACCAGACCAACGATGAGTGATCCGCCGATGACGAAACTACCGAAAGCCTCAACCACCGAGCCTGCGTGACCATTAACCAGGATCTGACGGGTGACGCTCACATTCAGGCCGAGCCGGAAGAGCGTAGCAATAAGTAGCAGGGCGGGAAATGTTGCAAATTCGAGGGGCTTGCGCACATAAATGGCGACAAGAAGGATGACCAGGGCGGCTGCGATATTGAAGACAATCAGCAGATCAAGTACAGGAGGGGGAAGGGGGACGATCAACATCACGATGACAAAGACAATGGCGATCGGCAACGCGAACTGAGACCAGTTAAATCTCCGCACAGATACCCCTGTCATCGGGAAAACCATCCATGGGATTACCTGCCATCCTGGCAATTGGTCTATCGGACGCCCAAGGCCTCACTTAATGATTTCTCTAGAGGGGAATCAGTTGGTCCACTTCACGGGAACTATGCATTCCGGTGGGTGCCCCTCGCCGCTTAAGGCTCATGACGAAGGCAAGAACCCGAGCCACGGCCGTGAAGAGCTCGGTCGGGATCTCCGAACCCACCTCACAGTTGCGGTACAGGGTTCGGGCTAGGGGAATGTCCTCCACGATCGGCACCCGGTTCTCCCCGGCAAGTTCACGGATTCGGGTTGCAATGACTCCGGCGCCCTTCGCCACGATTCGCGGGGCCCCGAGGTGCTGGGTGTATTTGATGGCTACGGCGATGTGGGTCGGGTTGACCAGAACGAGGTCCGCCGTTGCGACATCGGCCATCATCCGGTTTCTCGAGATCTCCATCGCTCGACGACGGACGAAAGCTCGGAGTAACGGGTCACCCTCTGACTGGCGGAACTCCTCTTTGACCTCTCGCATGGACATCATGAGTTCCTTGCGGACCCTATTTTTACTGACTAAATAGTCGGCGATCGCGATCACCAGTCCAGTGGCGACCACAGCCTGCACCAATCGAATCCCCTCGGAGGCGGTGGTCTGCGTCAGCACGGAGAGCGGGAGTAAGCCTGAGCCGAAGATGATTTCAACAGTTCGGGTAATAACCAGCCAGAGAACCAGGCCGATTGCGGTCGTCTTGAGGATCTGCTTGGCCAATTCCCATAGGCCCTGGGTGCCTAGGATCCGCTTCGCATTTTGTTGGGGGCTGATTTTCCGGCCCTTCGGTGCTATTCGTGAGAGATAGGGGCGGGCGCCGCCCTGGATCCAGCCTGAGATTTGAGTAACGAGCAGGATCACCAACAGAAAAGGGATTAATAGGAGTGAGATGGCAAATACCGCGGGCAAAGCGATACTCCCCAAGCGCTCTGGGGTTGGCTCCTGAGCTATATCGGGAAGCATGGCAAGCAAGGCGGTGAGTTGCTCGGTTAATAGTTCGATCATGAACGGGAGGATCAGGGTGAGGGCGAGGAGCCCGGTCCAGGCTGCTAAGTCGGCCGAACGCGCCACCTGGCCCTGTTTGACCCCTTCCTTGAGCTTTTTCGGGGTCGGCTGTTCGGTTTTCGCAGCGGAATCACTCTTTGCCATGCGTCACCCCCCGACAATTCCACGCATGGCATCAACGGATGAGTCCGTCAAACCAGCGATCATGGGGGTCAACTGAGGAATGGCAACACCCACCAGCAGCAGGGTGAGGCCGATCTTCACGGGGAAGCTCAGTACGAAGATGTTGATGGTAGGTGCCACCCGGGTCAGCAGACCAAGCCCGATATCAGCCAACAGGAGCACGGCAATGATGGGACCGGCAATCTGCAAAATAGCGACAAAACCAACGCTCAGGGCGCTAGTCAAAGTTGAGGCGGTCGCATCAAGACTGAGGCCATTGCCGATCGGCAAAACCTCGAAGGTTTTCGCAAATCCGGCGAACAATATGAGATACGCGCCAGAAACAAGGAGCAGAACGCCCGCCAAAAGCTGATAAACCCGGCTAATAACCGCACTCTGTTGCTGCTGCAGCGGATCGTAGGCTGCCGCAAGCGAGAATCCACTGGCAACGTCAATGAGTGCGCCCGCGGACTGCACGGCGGATATCAAAGTGAGACATACCAGCCCCAGGGCAACTCCAATGGCCACTTGGAGGGCGAACTGAAGCAAAAGGTTCACCGGTTCTAGGGAGATCCCCCCTGAAGATGCAATTGCGCTGGGAGTCATGGGGATGGAAAACGCCAGCCCCGCCATGATCCGCACCAATGGCGGAAGAAAGCCGCCACCAAATGGAGGGGTAAGCCACACCCAAGCGCCTACGCGCGCGAATACCAGAAGGAAAGCCATTATTTGTTCGGTTGTGATTCCCAGTTCAAACACGCGGGTTCCTCAGCCGAGCAGACTGGGAATGAGCCCGAAAGCCTCGCGGGTAAAGCCCAACAGGGTCTGAACCATCCACCCCGCTGCCAACACGAGCGCGACTCCCACCGCAATGATCTTGGGGACAAATGACAGTGTCTGGTCCTGGAGGCTGGTGAGTCCCTGGAAAAGTGAAACGGCCAAGCCTACGAGCAAAGCGGTGAGCAAGATCGGCGCAGCCAGTAGTGCTGCCGTCCACATGAACTGAACGGAAAGTTCGACTACAAAGGTTTCATTCATTCATTCACCTACGCGTAACTTCCAACAACCGAGGAAATAATCAGGGCCCACCCGTCAACTAAGACGAAGAGTAAAAGCTTGAAGGGTAAAGACACCAAAACAGGCGGGAGCATGATCATGCCGACCGACATCAGGCCTGAGCTGACCACCATGTCGATGATCAAAAAGGGTAGAAAAATAACGAAACCAATAATGAACGCTGCGCGAAGTTCGGACAGGATGAACGCTGGCACCAATGTGGTGAGTGAAACATCGGCGGGTGTGGCCGGTGGGGGTTCATTTGAGACTTGAACCATCAGGGCCAGTTCCTCTGGGCGGGTGTTAGCCAGCATGAACTCCTGGAGCGGGATGCGACCGAGGTCGAAAGCCTCACCAAAACTGATTGTTCCATCAAGATAGGGCTGCAGTGCATCCGTGTTCACCACGGTAAGAACAGGTGACATCACGAACAGACTCAGGAAGATTGCTAGTCCAGCGAGCACTTGATTGGGCGGTACACCCTGCAGACCCAGAGCATTGCGCGTGATGGACAGCACCACGATGATTTTTGTGAAGCTGGTGACCATCAACAACAATGCGGGTGCCACAGCAAGAACGGTGAGTGAAAGCAGCAGCACGATCGCGCTCGATGGCCCCTCACCACCGACAAGGTCGGGAAGTTCGATTGACACGGCCTGTGAGGGCGTGGCCAGTGCAACACCGATGACTAGTGAACTGATAAGTGTCGCGGACATGGCAATGCCACGGCGTACCCAACTACTCATGAGCGAACCGTCTTCTCGCGCAGAGCTTCGGCGAGTTGTCGCCATGTTCCCGGAGAGAGCACCGAGCCGGCAAGTTTGCCGTCGGACTGTGACTTCTTGAGTGAAGCGAGTGCGTCCATCTCCGCAGGGTCCAACTCAAAACCCATTGATTCGGGGGAGTCGAGCATTCCAAACATGTAAGGATCAAGTTCGACCGGTCGTCGATCTTCTTTAAGCTCAACGGTCTCCGGTGCAATATCAATCTCACTGATCAATGAAATACTGGTGTCGGTGGCACCGATCATAAGTTTTTTGCCGCCCACTTCAACGATCAGCAGGCTGCCCTTGCGGCTTACCGGAATTTTCGACAGGACCTGAATCGTGCCCGCGTTCGTGGGACTTACACGCTTCTTGATTCGGGCAAGACCCCAGATCAGACCCAGGACAAGGGCAAACGAAAGCCCCAACCTGAGGATGAGCCATAAAGTATCCATCAATTCAACGATTCGACGTGAATCAATCAGTTGTTACGACTGAAGTGACCCGGAAGCCGAACTGATCGTCAACAACAACGATCTCACCGTGGGCCAACAGGGTGCCGTTAATAAACATGTCCAGCGGCGAGCCCACTTCACGGTCAAGTTCCACGATCTGTCCCGGTTGCAACTGCAGAAGTTGGCCGATAGGCAGTGAGGTGCGTCCCACTTCAATCGTGATTTCCATCATCACACCAGCGAGCGCATCCATTTGCTTGATCGTGCCCATTCCGCCTAAAGCAGCAGGAGGAGCAGTGGGTGCCGCCGGAGCAGCAGGTGCCGCTGGTGCTGCGGGTGCCGGTGCAGCAGGTGCTGCTGGTGCGGCAGGTTCAGTGGCGGCAGGAGCTGAAGGTTCTGCAGGTTCGTCGGAAGCAGCATCGGAAGCAGGAGCTAGGAATAGCAGTACCGCGCCCACGACCGCACCGTCAACAATGAGCGGAACACTCACATCAGGGGCGACTGTCGGTGCACCGGAAGCTGGTGAAGGAGCTCCAATTTCTGAATCGAGCACCTGGGACATGGCATCAATTGCTGATGCAAATTCTTCGACCAGGCCCTCTGATGTGGTGATGTCTGGGCTCGCACCTTCGAGTAGCGCGACCATCAGATTGCCATTGATGGACCCCTCTACCGAGACAACGGCAAGTGAGGTGGAGGAGGTGATCGCGATGTCCAATGGCTCCAGCGATGGATCGCCCGAAGACACGACCGATGTCACGGAGAGGGCATCGCACAACCCAGACATGGCCATACGCATCTGTTCCATTATGAGTACCATCTGGCCCTCATTGTTACCAACGGTCATATCAACTCCCTATTTGTTTAAATAACTCGAAATGCTGCTTGAGTGCCTTCTCCACCAGGGACTGCGTGCGCAAACACGACACCATTGCTGGTGACTTCCCATGGTGAGTCAGGTGAATGACCAAGCCGAAAAACATCTCCCACTGCAATGTTGGCGAATTCGGCCAAACGTCCCTGGATGGGCCGTAAGCGCACCGACACACTCACGGGGGCGAGCCGAAGACGCTCCTCGAGATCTGCGGTGAAGTCGCGGCTACTCGCCCTGCCCTTTTCGGCCTGTCGAGAAGCGATAGTGGCGTCCAAGAAAGGCAGGATGGGGGAAAGTGGGAGGGCGAGAATTGTGCGGAACTCTTGTTCCTTTATCTCCATCCGGAAGGTTGCGACCAGCATTTGGTCACCGTTGGAGGCAGCGTGTGCGAGCTCCGGTGAGGAGAATTGGCCGTTAAGGACGGGGAACCAGGTGATGATTCCATCAAAACTGAACCGCAGGGCGCCGGCGAGGCTACTGCCCAGATCGCCAACAAGAATGGTTTCGATTTCGGTCAGGCCACGGTTGGGTTGATCATCGTCTCCGGGGCCTCCGAGGGGAAGGTCAACCGCCAGCATTGCAAAGTTTAGGGGAAGGTGAATCAAACCAACTGAATTCAGTGGGTTGAGCGAGGTGACAAGTAGCACCGTTTCTTCGGGGAGCGAGTTAATCAAGGCCAAATAGGTCGTTTGCTGCAGTGACTCTAGGTCGTGGGAGCAGGATGCACGCAGCTTTGAGGTGATGACCGAGGCGGTTTGGTCTGCGTAGGCCGATAATGCCTGTTCCAGGATCCGCTGGTGATCGCGGGTGAATTTGGACGGATTATGAAAATCATAAAGCTCCGCACCGGCGCCGGCAGACGCGTCACCCCCAGAGCGTGTCCGGGTTGAAGATTTTGATGCCACGAAGGACTTATCGTCAGCCTCGCAGGTTAACTGAGAGATTCGACTCAAAAAGTACAGCAAGTTCGGGAAGTACGGGCCGGATCCTTCCAGCCTTTCAACCCTCGAGCCAGCAGCCCGAGATCATAAGTCGCGTTTCATCCATGGCGACCCGGTCATTGTTACTGCATAACAAACTCCGTGAAGTAGATATCGATCACTTCGGCGCCGTAACTATCGGTCACCAGTTCGAGTAATTCCTCTTTGAGTGCGGCTCGGCCAGTTTCACTCATTAATTGCGTGACATCTTGATCGCTAAAGACCTCAATAGCGGCATCCTTGGCCATCGAGCCATCGAGTTCGGCTTTTTCGCCCATAAGCGTCGTTTGAAGTGCCAGCCCTAGCTTGAGGAAACGTTCATTTTTGAGGTTGATGAACATAGGGTCAAGGGGAATGACCGCGCCTTTAACCACGGCCACGGCAGCGACCGGTTCGGCGGCGGCGGGTGCCGGTGAGGAACTCCTGCCGAGGAACATGTACGCGCCGCCTGCCACCAGCAAAACGGCAAGCACAATGACGACGAGCATCAAGCGTGACTTCTTTTCGCCACCTTCTGCGTCGGACTTCTTTTTAGCCATGATTTTCCTCCATGCGGTTAATCGGCTTTGCGAACCGAATCTTGAGCGAACTAGGTGTTATTTGCCTCATTGAGCGGCCTGCATATCGGCAATCGCACCGGCGACCCTTGATCCGGCCAGGAGGGCGCGTTGTTCATCCGTTAAGCCACTAGCCAACACGATCGCCACTCGGCGGTTGAGCCGAAGATGCTCCGGGTTGGTCTCGGGAACCAGAGGCGACGTGTCCGCGTAGCCCGCAACGTGCATTCTGTCGCGGGAAACTCCCCCTTCAGAGTTCAGGAACCGGGCAACCGCACCCGCTCTCGAGCTGGAGAGCTCCCAGTCGCTGGGGAAGTTGATCGGCTGCACATTAGCCGTGTTGGTGTGACCTTCAATAATGAGTTGGGATCCCGAGTCCTGGAGCGCCGGAAGCAAAGCCCTAATGGCATCTTCTCCGCCGGACTGAAGCGTGGCACTGTGTGGGGGGAAAATCACGTCGTCCACGAGCAGGGTGACAACCAGCCCACGTTCCTCCCGGCTGAGTACTACTTTTCCGGCAAGGCTTGAGGCGCTCACGGCTTCGACAAGCGCCAATTCAGCCTTACTTAGGTTGGCCAGATCAGCAGCCTGGGCCGCCTCGGCAGCCTGAACAGCAAGGCTCGTTTTTTCACCAGCAATGGTTCCCTGCGTTGACATTGTGGCCGAAACCTGTTCCTTGAGTTGAGGCATGATGTCGGGTACGACGATCGCGGGAACGTCGACCGGGGGGGTCGAGTTCAACGTCACGTTGTCTCCGGCCTCAGGCAGGATGCTGTCATTGCCATCGGAGATGTTCACGACCGTACCAAAACCGGTGGCCAGCGACACGGCAAGTTCATCGAATTTTTTCTGGTTGATTTGGCTAATCGCAAACAGGAGCACGAAAAGAGCGAACAGCAGGGTCACCATGTCCGCATAGGAAATAAGCCACCTTTCGTGGTTTTCATGTTCCTGCTCAATGTGGCGACGATTAGTCAATTTCAGCCTGCCTTTTCAAGATCCCGCAGTACGTCGGCGGGGAGCAGTGCCCTAAGCCTGCGCTCGACCATGCGCGGGTTAGCGCCAGCCTGAATAGCCAGGATTCCCTCAATGATTACCTCACCCTGCGTTGTGCGCAGGTCATTGAGCAGTTTCATCTTGCTTGAGATCGGAAGCCAGAACACGTTCGCCGAGAGCACACCCCACATAGCTGCCACGAAGGCCGCGGCAATCAAGCCACCGAGTTCATCCGGGTTGGAGAGGTTACCCAGCACGGTGACCAGACCAAGAATTGTTCCAATAATTCCAATGGTAGGGGCGTATCCACCCATATCCGCGAAGAGTTTTGCTTGGCGTCCGCCATAAACCGTTTCACTGTGGAGCTCGGCCTCAAGAATTCGTCCAAGGTCGCCGGGATCTGTACCGTCGATTGCCAATTCCAGTCCACGTTTGAGCAGGGGGTCTTCAATCTCACTAACCGTGGCTTCCAGGGAGAGCAATCCATCACGCCTTGCGATATTGGCGCAATCCACGAGGGTTTCCAGCAAGCTTTCGTACTTAGGTGTTGCGGAAACGAGCGCTTTACCGGCCGCTTTAATCGCTGACACGAATAATTTGCCCGACATCCCAGCTGCTCCCACGGCGAATGTTCCGCCAAAAACCAGAATCAATGGGGCTAAAAGCAAAATGGACGTGGGTGATCCGCCCTCAAGGATGAGGACCACCATGACGATGATGAAGGCAAGAACTACGCCAATAAGAGTTATTGGATCCACAATTATCCCCGCGGATTCATTGAAATGACGTTGTGACCCTTGGGGCCAGAAGGATTATCGACAGCCTCAGACACGTCTTGGGCGATCGCTAGGACGGTGGCACGGTCCAACCGAATTGAATCAATAATGTCATCGAGTCGCTCAGACACCATTATGTGTTTGCCGTCCACGAGGGTCAGCACGGTGTCCGGTGACTCCTCGATCCGTTCGATCAGATCTGAATTCAATGCGAATTTCTCGCCATTGAGTCTCGTTAATTTAATCACGGTGCCTGCTCCTTCCATGGGCTATGTGGCTTCCAACAGTGTAATCGGCAGAAATATCAGCCACTTAAGGTGTGACGGGCAAGAAGCACCCCAACAATTAAAAAAATGGTCCGAAAATTCCGTTTGGGTAGGCACCCATGGCCCCTACCCAAACAGAATGACGAATTAACGCTTGATGCTCATGAGCTCCTGGAGCATTTCATCCGCTGCCGTCATGGTTCGCGAGTTAGCCGCGAAGCCGCGCTGGGCCACGATCAGGTTGGTGAACTCCGAGGCCAGGTCGACGTTGGACATTTCCAGGGTTCCACCCTGAATTGACCCACGCCCACCAACGGTCGCAGCACCAATAAGTGCCACACCCGAGTTAACGGTGGTCCGGTAGCTGGTGTCGCCAACCTTCTCCAAGCCATCAGGGTTGTTGAAAGTGGCGATTGCCAGTTGCGCCAACGCCTGCTTCTTACCATTGCTGTAAATACCGATTAGCTGGCCATCACTTGTTGTGGTGAAGGTAGTGAGCGCACCCACGCCTGCACCATTTTGGTCGGTGATACCCGATGAGTTTGGAGCCGAGTACTGGGTAAGTCCGGAGATGTCCACCTCGAAGTTGGCGACCGGGACCCCTGCGATGGCGGGGGGGCCAGCTGCGGCAACGACGACAGGTCGGTTCAATACTCCGATTGGTGAGGCAGTTGTCAGGGCGCCATTGCCGTCAAAAGCAAGGTCGACAGCAACTCCGGCAACTCCATTGGGTGCTGTCAACTTCACGTTCCAAGCGCCGGCTCCAGCAGCCTTGGTGAAAGTGGCCGTGGTGGCACTCTCGGCTCCGAGCACGTCGTACGTTGTGATTGAGCTGACCACAGTGTCACCAACCGCGGCATCAGCGGAGAGGTTACCCGTGAATTTCATTGTTGTACTTTCCACTGCGGCCAACAACTGTGCCACTGGCAAGACCACGTCTTCAGGGGCGGCGTTTGGGTTAATCACACCGACGGCGTCGGCCATGTAACCCTGGACGATGCTTCCGTCCGGTGAAACCAGTTTGCCGTTTGCATCAAGGGTGAAAGAACCTGCACGCGTGAACAGATTCTCCGTTCCATTGTTGGTGGTGAAAAAGCCTGAGCCTTGAATCGCGAAGTCGGTGGAGACTCCCGTTAACTGGGAAGACCCTTGGCCGAAGTTCGTTGACACGCCAGCAAGCTGGACACCGAGTCCGATCTGGACTCCGTTCACGCCACCTCGCGCAGCGGCAGTGGCGCCGCCGGCAACGGGTGCACCTGGCGCCTTTACTGCCTGAGAGATCACTGACTCGAAGACAGCCGTTTGTGACTTGTAGCCAGATGAGTTGACGTTGGCGATGTTGTTACCGGTGACGTCCATCATTTGCTGATGGGCGCGCAGACCTGTGATTCCTGAGAATAGTGAGCGAAGCATTTTGTACCTCCGGTTGTTGTTGAGTTGAACCGTTTGGCTCAACTGCTTCTTTTTCAACGCCATCCGTGGCCTCGCAATCAAAGGTTTCGCAATCCTTCGCGGTACCTTTTCTGTTATTCAATTTCTGTTATTTAGTTACCAAACGCAGCAGGCGCATGCCCGGTGCGACTGTCAAAAAGTGTGCCCTCACCCCTCTTCCACAACGGGGACGGGTGTTGCACTGTTCCCCGAAGGAGAAGTAACGGTCGGGATCACGGTTGACGGGCTCGCGGCTGGCGCGCCGAATTGGGTAAGCCCCAAGTTCTGGAGCGCCCTAACTAATTCGGGCGCAAGATTGGCAGTGAGCGACGGACCAAGATTATTCAACGCTTGCGCAATATCAGAATCACTTGGGCCACCAGTAACTCCGGTAACCGCGGATAGCTTGACCGACTTCCCGTCGATTACAAGTAACTGGCCCTTGTCGGAGAATGAGGTGGATTGCACCGTTCCTTCAGATTTTGCACCTGTTGAACTCACGTAGGTGACCTGTTTGCCCACCAGTTGAGCGGCCTGTGTTTCCTGCTGGCTCCGAGCCACCGCCTCACCTTGGGTGACCATGGTTGTGAGTTTTTCCACCATGGTGAATTGGGCGGTTTGGGCCAAAAACTCGGCACCATCAGCGGGGTTGAGTGGATCCTGATATTTCAATTGGGCGACCAAGAGCTTCAGAAAAGCATCACTGCCCAACTTTCCCGATGGATCCTTCGTCGTCACCGGCTTTTTTCCCATTAATTCGGCTATAGGTGTAGCGGTCGAGCTGACTGGAGTAGTCGTCATCGGATTACCTTTTTCACTAGGGGTTGGTTGGGTTTAGACGCGAACATCGACGCGACCTCCCTGGATTAGTCCACTATTTGTAAGAGCATCAATGTCGGGCTCGGCAACCTCACCATTTCGTTGGTTCACCGAACGGTCGGAGTTACTCGATTCCACCACCTGAGCGCCGGATGGCTCCTGATCGTTGCCAAGGAAGGAAGACCCTTGATCAACCTGACTGTCGACAAGGTCAAGGCCGGATTGCAAAAGGTCCTGACGTAGATCGGGCATTGCTTCACGAAGTGCTTGAACCGCAATGTCACTGGCCCCATAGGCGTGGATGGACACGGTGCCTCCGTTAACTTGAATACGGACCGACACCTGACCCAACTCTTCTGGGTAAAGGCGCAACGTTGTTTCGTAGGTGCCGTCGGCGAGACCCTTGAATGTGCTCAAGTGAGCAGACATCTGGGTGGCCACGGGTATTGGTGTCCTTATTTCAGCAGACGGGATAGGAGTGCTGGGATCAAGAGTTACCTGGGAAAGGGATGAAGCTGCGACCTGGTTTGTCACAATTGGTGAAACAGGTGTGTCAATGGCCGCACGGGAATCAGCACCTTGGGTTCGAGTGATTGTGGCTCCATCGAGTTCACCGGACCGGTCGATCACCGCGGTTGGCTCGCTCGCGGAATCAGCTCGGTCATCGTCCGCGACACCACCATTTCCTGTGCCGCCGGAAGACGTACCTGAACCATTAGATGTCGTTGCACCCGATGCCGCAACAACATTTACCGTTGACGAGTCAGTCGGTGTCGAGGAAGCGGGAAGTGAACTAGAAGCAAGTTCACCGGCTTCTGTGTCCACAGGCAAAGGCACCGTTGTTGTCACCTCTGTTTGAGGGTCCGTTACCGAAGAATCATCCTGGGCGGCGATGCTGGTGAGCGAAGTATCGATCTGCTCATTTGTCACAGGTGCCATGCCGGCGTTAGGAATGACACTTGATGGTGCCTGGGCCGCGAGTGGATTGATAGACCCGGCGGCTGGCGCACTGATAACAACTTCATCGCTGCCAACCTGCGTGAGATTAACATTTTCAGCAACAACCCCAGAATTAATGGCGTTGTTTGTTGTGGCCCGAGTAGCGGACTCGCCCGCGACCATGCTCACAGGTATTTCAGTTGAAACGCGTGCTGCAGTGGTCACTCCTTCTTGAAGTTCAGGCGAGACCTCAAGTCCTGAATCGATAACCGTTGGGTCAATTACCACGGGCTCGACCAATTCGGGAGTTACAGCTTCCGCAACGGCGGCTTGCGTAACAATCGCGGTGTTGACAATCGGTTCTACAACAGCAAGATCCAGATCAGTGGAAAGCGCTGCAACGGGCTCAGTTACAACGGGCACCTTAACAACGGGCTCTGCAACAACGGGAACATTGACAACGAGTCCAATTACGTTAGACACGCTTTCCTCGATGCCATCGGTGGCTTCGGTGACCTCGATGTTCTCAATGTCTTCGCTCGCCTCGATGGGATCAGTGGACTCGATGGGGTCAATGGACTCGATAGATTCTGAATCGGTTGGCTCGGCTACCCGGTTTTGGGTTGCGCTCTGATCAACCTCAGACTTCGGGGTGCAGATTCGTGGGCTGTTGTCAGATTCGCGTTCGCGCATCTGTTGAGTTGTTTTATTCAGCTCAGTCGCAAACTGACCCGAAGAGTCAGTTGAACGAGCAGGACCCGTGAATGCTGCCGGGTCTGCGGCTGGAATTGCCTGAATTGTGGCGACCGTGGTCATGAGTCTTTCCCCTTATTGGTTGGTCCTTTTTTGTTATAAAAAATTATGTTTCTGGCCTGCTCGTCTGAGTTCAGACGCTCTTTTCGATCACTTTCAAGATCGAAAGCGCCTTTTTCGCGGTCCAGGAGTCGCTGACCGATTTCCCGATCTTGGTCAGCAGCGAGCCAGGCCCGACGTGCGCTCTCAGCGCGTAGTTGCGCCAGCATTAATGAATCGCTTATTTGCCTGATGTATGCGGCTGAACTTGCTCGCTGTGCCGCAATGAAGTGCATACTCTCAACCCGGCGTCGACCGTCAAGGAGAAGATCAGCCAGGTTTGAAGATGCTTCCTCGAGTTGAAAAGTCAGACCGGCAACGGCCACTCGTTCGGCTCCCAAAGTTGCAAGCGCCTGACTTTCCTTTGCCTTGCGCACCTTCAACAGGACATCAAGATTGCGGTTCTTCACTAGGCACCTACCAATCCGAGGAGCTGCTGTTGTGATGACTCAAGACTGGGAACTTCGTGGGTGGGCTGGCGCAGGAACGCATTGATGCGTGGCATCAGTGCGATAGCCCGGTCCACGTCAGCATTGGTCCCCGTCACGTAGGCGCCAACTTCCACCAAAACACGAGCTTCCCGGTAGGCCGCTAATAGTTTTTTTAACTCGGAACCGCTTGTCAGAACATCTTTGGTGGTGACATGTGGTGCAACTCGGGAAACGGACCCGAGTACGTCAATGGCCGGGTAGTGATTTGCGGTGGCCAATTCCCGGTCTAAAACAATATGTCCATCAAGGATCGACCGGGCACTGTCGGCAACGGGATCTTGTAGGTCATCACCTTCAATGAGAACTGTATAAATCCCCGTAATGGTGCCAACACTGGAAGTACCGGCCCGCTCAAGTAAGCGGGGCAACATGGCAAATGCAGATGGTGGATACGCGCGGGCTGCAGGAGGCTCGCCAGCTGACAGCCCCACCTCGCGCTGCGCGGTCATGGTCCGGGTGATGCTGTCAATAAACAACAATACGTCTAATCCTTGGTCACGAAAATGCTCAGCCACGCGAGTGGCCGTTGAGGCTGCCTGCAAACGCACCATGGGCGGCATGTCTGAGGTTGCAACAACCACGACTGATTTAGCGAGACCTTCTGGACCGAGGTCGTTCTCAATAAATTCCAATACTTCACGGCCACGTTCGCCAACCAGTCCAACGACAACTACGTCAGCTGAAGTGTTCCGAGCCATCATGGACATCAGGGTTGATTTTCCGACACCAGAGCCCGCGAAAATCCCGATTCGTTGGCCACGCCCAATGGGGATCAGGGTGTCAATCGCACGAACACCCACATGCAATTGCTGTGTGATGCGTTGACGTGAAAGTGGGGAGGGAGCCTGATTGGTCGTTGTCAACAGTGGCATGGTGGGCAGTGGGCCCTTGTCATCTATTGGATTTCCGAGGGCATCAATCACACGCCCCAGCAGTTGATCGCCGATTGGCACACGCACCGGTGCATTTGTGGCTTTGGCGGTAACACCTGGTGCAACCCCGGACATTTCTCCAAGGGGCATACACGCCAAGCGATCTCCCGAAATTCCTACTACCTGCGCCTTGAGACTTTGCCCTTGAACATCGAGGTCGAGTACGTCGCCAATTGCCGAACGGACACCTTCGAGCCAAATTGTCAATCCGTTAACACCGACGACTTCACCGCTCACGGGAAGGCGAATGGCGTCGCGGCCACGCTCCAGAGTCTGTTGAAGGTTCACGAGGAAAGCGCCTCTTTAAGTTGTGTGATGCGCTGGCTAATTTGGGAATCGACCCGGGTGCATCCACTCGTCACAACTGCTCCGTGAAGTTCGATTGAGTCATCAGCCAACAGCCGAACGGGGCGCTGAAGCGCCTCTTCGAAATCGATACCCAAGTCTTGAATTATTTCGAGATCGTCGGGGTGCAGCGCCACGCGCACTTCAGAGTGGCCCGGAATTTCTGCAGCGGCGGAGCTAATCGAATTCACGACATGCGCCTTATCCGTGGAAAGTTCCGCGCCAAGAAGTCCTTCAACAAGTTCAACAACTACATCCCCTAGGTTCACACCGACTTCGGTGTACACCGGAATGGTGGCCGACTCCAATGAGGACAGCCCACTTGCCATGGTGTTCACAGCAATTTCAAGTTTGGCTCTCAATTCAGAGTGTTCCAACATGATGGCCGTGTGCTCGATAAGAAGTTCTGCGCGGACATCGGCAACCATCTGATCGCGACCCTCGCTAAAGCCCGTCGTGAACCCAGCATCATGTCCGCTCTTCAGACCGGATTCATAACCGGATTCATAACCGGCATCAGAACCGGCTTGAAAACCTGCATCAAACCCACGGGTCGTCAAGCTGGACTCAGATTCGACAGCATGATGAACTACCGGGGAATCAAGTTCCGGGGAAAGCTCAACCTCCTGCAAACTCAACACACTGTCAAACCGAGTTGCGGTTGCGGTGCTTGCTTCAGCTGGTGTCAAGCGTGATGCGCTAAGAAACAAAGTCATCTTCACCACCACCGATGCTGATTTCAATATCGCCCTTTTCATCAAGGCGACGGATGACAGCCACGATTTTCCCTTGGGATTCCTCCACGCTGCTGCGGCGCACCCGACCCATGAGTTCCAATTCCTCTTCCAGCATGTCTGCTGCACGAGTGGAAAGATTTCGTAGAACTTTCGCATGGACTTCCGGGCTTACGCCCTTCAATGACATGGCAAGATCCTGGGGACTGACTTCGCGCAAAATCAACTGCAGCGACCTGTCGTCGACCTTCGCAATGTCCTCGAAGAGGAATAGATGCGAGCGGATATTCTCTGCAAGTTTCGGGTCTCGCTCCTCAATACTTTCGAGGAGTACTTTCTCGGTCTGCCGGTCGGTGCGCTGAATAATGCTGATCAAGGGATCAAGGCCACCGATATATGAGGTTTCTGATGTAACGAGCACGTTGGACATTTTGCGTTGCAGAACAGATTCGACTAAGCGAACTGAGTCCGGATTAACCCGACCCATGAGGCCAATTCGACCAGCAACTGATCCCTGAGTCTCATCAGCAAGTGAACAAAGAACCGATGAGGCGAGATCTGATGGCAAATAAGCGAGAAGGACGGCGATGATCTGTGGGTGTTCATCTTTAATAAAGGACAGGATTTGCGAGGAGTCCATTTTGCGCATGAAGTGAAACGGTGCCTCCGCAATGGAACTGACCAATTGCTCAAACATTGCATCTGCCTCGGCCGGATCAAAGATCAGGTCAAGCAAGTCTCGGGCTACATCGAGGCCACCACTACCTGCCATTCGGGTGCTCGCGGCATAGGTGATGAACTCGCGGATAATCTCCAATGCAAGTGCAGGATCTACTTCTTTGAGTCGGGCGACTTCACCCGCGATGGTCTGAATATCCTCGTTCGGCATTTGCGCAAATACGGGTCGGGTTGCAGCCGGACCCAATTGGGCAACAATCACGGCAGCTTTATAAGCGGGCGTGATCTCCTCGGGGCGAATAGGTGCCATGCGCCCGGCCTACTTCGCGATCCAGGTACGTAGCACCCGAGCAACCTGCTCGGGTTCTTCGGTAGCAAAGTCACGGAGGGAGTCATAGGTTGCTGAGCCAGGGCTCTTGATGTAGGTCGGAACGATTTCTTCTTCAACGATGGCCTCGCCACCGGGTCCGACCGCAATCGGAATAGCAGGTTCGTAAATCAGCTGACCATCTTCATCAAGGCGCTCTAGCATGGGCTGGCCACCAAATCCTTGGGCTTCTAGCATCTCCATGTCGATCGCCGTTCGGCGCTGACGACGAAGTGAAAGTACGCCCAAGATCAGGACCGCAAGGACCAAGATGGCAATACCTGCTTGACGTATCATGTCAAATAACGCTGCTGACCCTTCAGCCGCCAGCGCTTCAGCGGCAGCCGCTTCGGCAGCATCTGCTGCGGTGGTATCAAATGCCACTTGGGATACCTGAATTGCGTCGCCACGTTCCACATTGAGTCCGACAGCATTTGACACTATCGCTTCAACCTCGCCGAATGTCGCTGCGGGAACTGCGGCATCCACCAGAACTGCAACGGTGAGCCTTCGAATGTCTCCGGGCGCACCTACTCGTTCAGTGATGACGCTGTTAATTGGGTTCGTCGCCGTAGTTGATGTTTTTTCGTAGTCGTTCTGGGAATCGGTGACAGAACCTTCACCCACAACAACCGGCGGTTCACCTACTACAGGGCCATCGATTTGGCTGTTATCAGTCGCGGTGTACGTCTCGGTGTTTGTTTGACCCGTGAGTGCAGGCAATTCTTCGGGGTATGAGTATTCCTGCGTAGTGGTGGACCTTTGATCAAATTCAAGTTCGGCTTTGACGATGACACTTGCAACGCCGGGACCGAGAACCTTGTCCAGCATCATCTGCGCAGATTCCATCATGCCATTCTCGATTCGGGCAGCCTGTGACACCGAAGCTGCGCCAGCAACCCCGCCACCGGAAAGCAATGCGCCAGAAGAGTCCGTGACGCTCACTTTTTCAGGGGTAAGGCCGGGTACCGAGGAGGCGACCAAACTGGTAATTGCTTGCACCTGCTCGCCATCAAGGGACTGCCCTCCGCCCATCGTGAGGAGCACGGAGGCTGTGGGCTTATCCGATGCCTGGGTAAACACGGTTTCGGCGGGAATAGCAAGGAGAACGGTTGCTGAGCGCACTCCGTCAATTCCCTCGATGGTTGTCGACAGTTCGCCTTCGAGTGCGCGCTGATAGGTGACGTTTTGCATAAATTGAGAAGTAGTCATGCCTTGCTCATCGAGCAGGGAGTAGCCGCTGCCTGCATCGGCAGGAAGTCCGGCCGCACTCATGGCCAGTCGAGCTGAAGATACGGCTTCTGGGGCAACAAGGATCTGGGTGCCGCCTGCATTCAACTCATAAGCGGTCCCTTGAGCATCAAGTTCTTCAGAGATCGCGACCGCATCTTCACTCGAAAGGTTTGAGTACAGCGGTGTCATTGGGGACGCGGTCACCTGCCGCAGCAACACTGCGCCCACAAGTACAGCGAGAATCCCGATAACAATGGCGGTGATCTGCCCGGGGGTGAATTGGCGAAGGGCTGTGACCGCCCGCGTACCGAAAATCTTAAGGGTCTCGATCACAGCTGCATCCTCATGATTTCATTGAAGGCTTCAAGTGCTTTATTACGCACGGCCACCGCGGTCTGGGTGGAGATTGACGCTTCCTGTGCCGCCATGAGGTACTCATGTGGATTCTTTAATTCACCAGTTGCGACTTTGGTGGCAAGGGCGTCAGAGTTTTGGTGGAGTGCGCCCAATTGGTCCATTGCGCTCGCCAAGCTGGCTCCGAAGTCTGTGCCGGTGCCTGCTGCGCCGCCAACTCCGGTGCTCGGAGATGTGCCGGAACCCGGACTGATACTTGGGCTCGGGGGTGTGGGAGGAAGCGGAGGCATCGCTGCAGAGAGTGAAACTCCGGGAATGCTGAAGGCCATGGGTTACTTACCTAACTGAAGTGCGGCTTGATAGGACTCGGTTGCGCGCTGAATTACAGCGAGGTTGGCCTGGTAGCCGCGTTGGGCGATGATCATGTCGGCCATCTCGGTCGTCAAGTCAATGTCAGGACGACGCACGTAGCCATCTTCGTTAGCAAGGGGGTGTTCTGGGTCGTACGTGACCAGGCCCTCTCCCGAATCGGATTGGACCATCTTGAAAGAAACTCCGTTGCCTATGGTGCCGCCAGTCCCGACCATGCTTGGTGCAGGTGATGCGTCTGCGGTTCCAACAACGGATTGGCGTCGGACGGCGCTTTCTTCCATGGAGCGGACCGTATTTATGTTGGCCACGTTGTAGGCAATCGCATCCAGCGAGTTCTTGTAGAAATTGACGCCGGTGCTCGAAATATTAAAAATAGATAGCATGATCAGCTACCGCCCAAGACGTATCGGATTGAATTAAATCTTCCCTCGGCAGCCCGCAATGCGAGCTCTAGCCGCAGATTGGTTTCCGTGCCCAGCAGTGTTTGTTCTTCGAGGCTGACATTGTTGCCGTCTTGTTTACGAGGAGCTTCGGAAGCAACCGTGCTCATAAAGTCCCCGGGAGTGGCTGTACCAATGGCGGGCATGTCCAGGGCAGCGCTCAACGCGCCCTCAAATTCGACATTGGTTGCCGTGTAATTGGGCGTGGACATATTGGATACGTTATTGGCTATGGCTTCTTGACGCATCATTAATCCGTCAAGAGCGATTCGTACCGCTGGATTTACCAGACCAAGGTCCATGCGAAACCCCGTTCACCCCGAAGGGCAATTGGGCCAAATCCATGGCGAGTGCTACGAGCTTCCTGCTCAAAGGAGTTATCGGCCAGCCAATGAGGCATCTGAGAGTTTTCCGGCAGAAGAATTAACCGTTAAATGGGCCGGCCAATCGCCTGATCCCGACCAGTTTTTCAACGCTCACTTCGCCAATTCGAGTATCTGCGCCTGGATTGGCCGCTTCGACCATGCGACCGTCGCCCAGGTAGAGGCCAACGTGATTAACCTTGAGCGCAGATGGGTCACGACTGTGCCCGGAAGGCTCGTGGAAGAAGACAAGATCGCCCGCTCGTGCTTCTTTGAGTGAAGCCACCGGCTCACCAATTTTGATCTGCTCCCAGGACACCGGTGGAATCGAAAGCCCGTGTTGCTGGGCAATCCATTCGGTGAAAGCTGCACAATCCCAACCTGTTTTGGGGTTATTTCCACCAGCAACATAGGGCACCCCGACGAAGTTCACGGCATATTCAGACATTCGTGCACCAAGATCTGGATCCGATGACAACATTCCGGTGCCAGGGGGCTGGAACAAAGCGCCCATTTGGTTCTGCGAGCTCGATAGGCCCGGGGCCGGATCCGTCATTGCAGCGAGGGTGGACTGAAAATCCCCACCGAGCGGGCTGGGAAATTGTGAATTGGCATCGATTACATTCGACCCGGCCAGGGGCACCGCAAATCCCGTTTGGAGCGGGGGAAGCTCCAGTCGGCTTCGGATCTCTCCGATCCGTGACATGACATCGTTGATACTCACGTTAACTCCCGATCAGGTGCGGAAATTTAGGCGCGGAAAATCGCGCGTCAATGGGAAAGGATCGGTTCCAAAGACCCGATGCTGAGGAATTAAGCGCACAAATGTCTAGCGCTTAAGACCTAGCGCTTGGGGGCTATCGCTTCAACTCCGTCGACCTTAGAGAAGTAGGCAGCGTTGGCCAAAACGGCCGGGACGCCATCGCGTAGTTTGAGGGCGAAGGATTTACTCGGAACGGCTTCCTTGTTCATCAACCTCTCGTAAATCTCCTCTAGGCGCACCGCTTCCCGCCACAAACTGAAGGTCTGAAACCACGGGAGCTCGGTGGTGTCCAAGTGGGTCGCTATGCGAAACACGTTAATGAGTTCATTTCGAGAGAGAAATCCGTCTTCGTCACGAGTAACGGGTGCGGTATCCAGCGGGGTTTCGGGGAGGTCGCGGGCAGAATAGGTGGCCGTGAAGTAGCCCAGATCCATGAGGGGATCGCACGCCGTGGCTCGTTCCCAACCGAAAACGCCCGAAATGGTCGGTGGGGACTTGGGCAGGAATAACAGATTTTGCATGCTGTAGCGGCCGTGGCTCAGGACCGAGGGCCGGGTTTCGGGGAAGTTTTCTAAAAGATGCTCCCCCAGAATCTCGAATCCGGGCAGGCGGCGCATCTTGAGTTTGCGGGCTAGGCGCTTGGACTCCAAGACGAGTTTGCGCAAGTCGCTGCCTCCGTGATCAAGGCCGGCAACCTGCGCAGGGCTGATTTCGACCTGAATACGGGCCAGGTCATCGATGGCCCGACGGGACATCCCGACCTTGTCTTCAACGTTGTCCAGGTCCTCGGGAATGGATTTGACCACCTGGGCGCCGGGCAGAAATGCGCTGAGATAGAAGGGTGCGCCAATGATGCTGGCGTCATTACACACATGCAAAATTTCTGGAGCATGTAAGTGGTTATCCCGCAGGACCCCCAACAGCGCAATCTCATCTTCCAAACTCATGACGTCGCTGGGCGCAGGCCCATCGAGGCGTCGCTTGAGGACAAATTGAACGTTTTCATCGCGTGCCAGGTGAAAGCTGCCGGAAGACCCTTGCATCCCGAGCCGGCCCCACATCAGTTCACCCGTGCCGAATCCCATTTCATCCAAATAAGCCTGCAGGGATTCCAAAATGATCAGGGGAGGAGCCTTTTTCCGCTCTGCCATCAGTTCTGCCTTCTCAACGGAGGCGACGACGGTCACGCCGTCCGGCACAGGCGATAACGTGATAATTGGTACCACTTCCCTTCCCACAACCCCCAGAATTCACACCGAGGGAGACTTGTCCTCTGAAGTATTATCGGCCGCAATATAGTGAAATTTCGCTTTTCCCCAAAATTCATCATCGCAGATTTTTCCTAGCAATGAGCAGTTGAATAAAATATTGTAAGGAGAGAAGCGTCACGGGACCAAGTAACGACGGGAGCAGGCATGGCGCGGAAATCTGGAATGGGAGCTGGGATGGACCCGGTGACAAGGGTGTTCGTGCTTTTGGCTTTCATCGGCAGCCTTGTTTACATTGCCTGCATGATCAGCGATCCTGTCAATAACCTGGTAAATGATACGATTGGGATCAATATTCAGGGTGAATAGGCTCAGCCCGAGTGTATGAATGCCGATATTGAGTAAGACGCGAAAGGTGTAAGGTGCAGACATGGAAGTTTGGATTTTCGTACTAGTTTTCTTAGTCGCGGCCCTCGGGCTCCTTGCCATGATGGGCTACGTCAAAAACGAGACCGAACGCCTGGAACTGAAGCATTTTATGGAGACCGCGGAGTTCAAACGCGAAATGGTGGAAGTGCAGGTTCAGCACGCTGCCAAGCTCGAACAGGATCGCGAAACTATCGAAA
>JBIHZX010000129.1:0-2743 GCA_044240195.1 Candidatus Nanopelagicales bacterium
AGGTAAAACCGACGGATTTACAGTCCGCTCCCATTGGCCGCTCGGGCAATCTGCCGTAATGCCTGCCAAACAATACATGTGTCGATACTCGCGGGTGCAGTTGGTTGGCTCGGGCCAGGTATTCGTTAGATTGGCCCAACGGAAAGGAAGTCACCATGGCTGATAGCAGTTTTGATATTGTCTCAGAGGTTGACCATCAGGAGGCCGATAACGCCCTCAATCAAGCGGCAAAGGAACTGTCCCAACGCTTCGATTTCAAGAACACCGATACAACAATCGAGTGGAAGGGTGAGACTGACATCGAACTCACCAGCAGCACCGAAGATCGAGTCGTTGCAGCTCTCGAGGTGTTCAAAGAAAAGATTATTAAACGGGGAATCAGCCTTAAAGCTTTTACCGCGGGTGAACCTCGCGCGTCAGGAAAGTTGTACAAACTCAATGGTTCCTTCAATAACGGGATTAGCCAGGAGCATGCCAAAAAGTTGGCGAAATTAATTCGAGACGAAGGCCCAAAGGCGGTCAAGACCCAGGTTCAGGGTGATGAACTACGGGTAACAAGCAAGAATCGCGATGATTTACAGACTGTTATCGCCTTGATTAACGGTGCGGATCTCGACTTTGCAGTGCAGTTTACGAACTACCGCTAGGTCCCAGTTCTTCAATTCCTAGGAGCATGTCCTCGCGGTTAGTCGTGACAAGAGCCCGATGTTCATCCCACGCGAGGGCGTCAAATGGGCACACGTCAATACACACTCCGCAATACATGCACAGCGAATAGTCGATCTCGAATGAGTCAAGAACATTGACTTTCCGGGGTCGTCGCGCACCCTCTTCGGTGACGTCGATCGTGTGCGAATCCAAGTGGATGCACCATGCGGGGCACTCTCGGACGCACAACATGCATGAAGTGCACTTGTCTTCTATCAAAGCAATGAACGAATGTTTCATGACTGAAGCCAATTCTCGGGCACGCCCGGCGGTCGCTGGCGGCGCCGGGATGCATTTCCCACTTTACGGCCATCTTCTCTGATTTCAGGTTCAGCGCCACCCGGCCATGGAGTTAACACTCGTGCGGCCAAAACTGTTGATTTACGCAGTGGTGGTCGACCTAGATTCTCATGGCGTAAAAGTGGCTTCGCGGATCCGCCAATGAATTTTACTCCAAACATCTCTGTGCATTCACGTTCATACCATTGCGCTGCCGGAATTAAGTCAGTGATGCTGGGTAATTCGTCTAATACTTGGGTAGAAATAAAATGAGAGTTCGATAGGTCCTTCGTCGCAAGGTGTGCGACTACTTCACACGCATTGTTGCCATCTACATTTTCTTGATCCACTCCGGTCAAAAAATCGAAAAATATGAAGCCTTTTTCGCGTAGCTCCTCGATAGTGCTCCGCCAATCTGCTGGCTCAACCTTTTCCCACGTGGATGATCTGGGCATCTAGAAGACCCGATCCGAAGAAATTTCCTGGATTGCTTGAATGAAGGCGTCGGGCCTGGGTGGGCACCCGGCAACATAGGCTGCCACTTCCACGAATTGGTCGATTCCTTTTGAGACCGGGGGTGAATCCCAATACGGTCCACCACTGGTTGCACACGCACCAAAAGACATTACTTTGGCGCCCGGATAAGAGTGAATCAATTCGAGCACGCTGGGGACCAAGGCATCAGTCACCGTGCCTGCAATAACGATCACGCTGGGGCCGGTGCCACCTTCAGACACCCGAGTTAAAGCACCGCTGTTGAGGGCAGTTTGCAACTCCAATGTGCAACAAGCAAGGGATGCACTGACAACTTCTACGCTGACATTGGGATCTGAAGTCAGGGCGTAACGCGTCACGACCGTAAGCCTATCCGGCGCTGACCAACCCCTAAGCCTGAGTAGTCTGAGCCTGCACACTTATTGAGTTGTAAATCTTGTTGGGAATCGGGTGAGAAGGTGGCGGTCCGGGAGCGATCTGCTCATTCCACAGGTGTACTCCTCGGGGTTACCGGCTACCTCTTTTGGGGACTCTTTCCCCTTTACTTCGTACTCCTCGACACCGTCGCACCCATCGAGGTTGTTGCCCACCGGGTTATTTGGTCACTGATTGTTGTCGTGCTCATCCTGTTGGTCGGTAAACAGTGGCGTGTGTTCATAGGTGCATTTAACCGGCGAAATGTCATTATTTTGGGTTCAGCCGCAATTTTTCTATCCATAAATTGGTTGGTCTATGTTTACGCGGTTGACTCCAATCAGGTGGTGCAAGCATCACTCGGCTATTTCATGAATCCACTTATTTCCGTCGCGATGGGTGTCATTCTTTTGAAGGAGAATCTTCGGAAAACTCAATGGGTCGCGGTGGGAATTGCACTTGTCGCGGTTGTCGTCTTAACAATCGCCTCAGGTTCTGTGCCGTGGATTGCGCTATCGCTGGGCTTCTCTTTCGGGTTTTATGGCCTGCTCAAAAAATATGCGAACTTGCCATCACTGCAAAGCCTGGGTATTGAAACGGTGGTTCTTCTCCCACTGGCGCTGATAATTCTGGGGGTGTTCGCAGCGCAAGGAACCGAATCCATCGTGCTCGACGGGCCAACCATCACGTTCCTATTGATTATGTTGGGTCCAGTCACCGCGCTACCCCTGCTGGCCTTTGGAGGTGCTTCAACGCGCATTCCCCTTTCCACACTGGGGGTTCTGCAATACATCACCCCTATCTTCCAATTCCTGCTTGGCGTATTCATTTTCCAGGAAGCCATGAG
>JBIHZX010000053.1:0-9683 GCA_044240195.1 Candidatus Nanopelagicales bacterium
ATTGACCAAGACAAGATCGACCGCACGCGCGGAATGGACATCACGGTGGTAACCACTGCCAAGAACAATGACGAAGGTCGAGCATTGCTCCGGCTTCTCGGATTCCCATTTAAGGAGGCCTGAGCACATGGCAAAGAAAGCTCTGGTTCAAAAGCAGCAAAAGACACCGAAATTCAAGGTTCGGGGTTATACCCGCTGCAACCGGTGTGGACGTCCACACGCGGTCTACCGTAAGTTCGGTTTGTGCCGCATCTGTGTTCGTGAGATGGCACATGCCGGCGAGCTCCCTGGTGTAACTAAAAGTTCCTGGTAATCAACAACGCTGCAGGTCTACGGTAACTGCCGGAGAAACCACAGCGAGGAAGGCCAAGCGGCCATGACAATGACAGACCCGATAGCAGACATGCTTGCTCGTCTGCGCAATGCAAACTCGGCATACCACGAAACTGTGTCGATGCCACACTCCAAAATCAAGTCACATATCGCGGAGATTTTGAAAGAGCAGGGTTACATAGCCAGCTTCGACGTCGCCGACGCAGAAGTGGGTATGACCCTGACCCTTAACCTCAAATATGGACCATCGCGTGAGCGTTCAATCGCTGGACTACGCCGCGTTTCCAAACCTGGGCTTCGGGTCTACGCAAAGAGCACTAATCTTCCTAAGGTTCTCGGTGGACTGGGCATTGCCATTCTGTCCACTTCGACCGGGTTGCTCACTGACCGTCAGGCCGCAAAGAAAGGCGTAGGTGGGGAAGTCCTCGCCTACGTTTGGTAGGAGGAGCTATGTCACGTATTGGACGCGCGCCAGTTCCGGTGCCAGCAGGAGTTACGGTCACGATTAGTGGTCAAGATATCGCGGTTGTTGGACCCAAGGGTTCATTATCGATCACGATTTCGAGCCCCATTGAAATCAAGCAAGAGGGTGGCGAAATTCTTGTAACCAGGCCCAATGATGAGCGTGCTTCACGCTCACTGCACGGTTTGAGTCGCACCTTGATTGCAAACATGATCACGGGTGTAACCACAGGCTATGAAAAAACCTTGGAAATTGTGGGTACCGGTTACCGAGTGGCAGCCAACGGCAGTAACTTGGAGTTCGCTCTTGGATTCAGCCATCCTGTTATCGTTTCGGCCCCCGAAGGAATCAGTTTCGCGGTTGAGACACCCGTTAAGTTCAAGGTAATTGGAATTAATAAGCAGCAGGTTGGTGAGGTCGCTGCGAATATTCGCAAGATCCGCAAACCGGAACCTTATAAAGGTAAGGGCGTTCGCTATGAAGGCGAAGTTGTCCGTCGCAAGGCTGGAAAGGCTGGTAAGTAATGAGTTCCTTCGCCCCAAAGCTCGGCTCAGGCAGTAAAAGTGCCGTTGGCCGCAAGCGTCGTCACCTTCGTGTTCGCAAGAAGGTTTCCGGTACCGTGCTTCGTCCACGTTTGGTCGTGAACCGTTCAGCACGTCACGTATTCGCACAGTTGGTCGACGACGTTCAAGGTGTGACCTTGGCTTCTGCTTCCACCATGGAGAGCGATCTGCGTAGCGCTGACAGTGACAAGACCGCAAAGGCTCGCAAGGTAGGAAACGAACTTGCTGCACGTGCACAAAAAGCTGGAATCGACACGGTCGTCTTCGACCGTGGTGGCCACAAGTACCACGGTCGCGTCGCCGCCCTCGCTGAGGGCGCTCGCGAAGGCGGGCTCAAGTTCTAATGTTTACATCGGGAAGAGGTAACAATGTCTGATACGTCGCGCCGCACCAGTGGCGGAGGCGAGCGTCGGGATCGCAAAGATCGCGGCCCACGCGAGGAGAAGTCGAACCTGCTTGAGCGCGTAGTTGCGATCAACCGTGTTTCCAAGGTTGTCAAGGGTGGCCGTCGCTTTAGCTTCACGGCACTCGTGGTCGTCGGTGACGGTGACGGAAACGTTGGTGTCGGCTATGGCAAAGCGAAGGAAGTTCCAGCAGCGATTGCAAAGGGCGTTGAAGAGGCGAAGCGTAGCTTCTTCAAGGTTCCCCGCATCCAAGGAACAATCCCGCACCCAATCAAGGGCGAAGCGGCTGCAGGCGTTGTCATGCTGCGTCCAGCTGCACCAGGTACCGGCGTTATTGCCGGTGGCCCCGTTCGCGCCGTATTGGAATGCGCCGGGATCACTGACATACTCAGTAAGTCACTGGGATCCGATAACGCCATCAACATCGTTCACGCAACAGTTGCCGCGCTCAAGGGACTTGAATCCCCAGAAGCTGTGGCCGCTCGACGTGGGCTTCCCCTCGAAGACGTAGCACCTGCAGCACTTTTGCGGGCGCGTGCGGCAGGGGCTGGTGCATAATGGCTCAATTCAAAGTCACTCAGATCAAGTCAGAGATTGGCGGCACGAGTAATCAGCGCAACACATTGCGTTCACTTGGGCTCAAGCGAATCGGTGACACCGTAGTAAAGGAAGACCGACCAGAGTTTCGTGGAATGGTGAACACCGTTGCGCATCTGGTGGTTGTTGAGGAGGTCAAGTAACTATGACACTTAAAGTCCATCACCTACGTCCGGCACCCGGTGCCAAGACGGCCAAGACCCGTAAAGGTCGCGGTGAAGCCTCAAAGGGTAAGACCTCAGGCCGTGGTACCAAGGGAACTAAGGCTCGTTACCAGGTCAAGGCTGGCTTTGAGGGTGGCCAGATGCCCCTTCACATGCGCCTGCCGAAGCTCAAGGGCTTCACGAGCCCGAACACGAAGGTGTATCAGGTTGTCAACGTCTCGGCCATTGAGAAATTGTTTCCCAAAGGCGGCACCATTGGCGTCGCTGATCTCGTAGCAGCGGGCGCTGTCCGCAAGGGCGAACTCGTCAAGGTACTGGGCCTGGGAGATATTTCGGTCAAGGTTAATGTGACCGCGGATAAATTCTCAGGTTCAGCTCGTGACAAGATCGTGGCTGCGGGTGGGTCAGTAACCGAAATCTAAGCACTCAACTTTAAGCAGGAGGTCAAGTGCACATCAGTGCGTTCAGGGATGCCCTGCGTACACCGGATCTTCGTAAGAAGATCTTGTTTACCCTTGGCTTGCTAGCGATTTACCGTTTGGGTTCTGTCCTGCCTACCCCTGGTGTTGACTACTCAGCAATCCAACGGTGTATTGATGTCGTGCAAGATAACTCTGTTTATGCTCTGATCAACCTCTTTAGCGGCGGCGCACTTCTACAACTTTCAGTCTTTGCTTTGGGAATCATGCCCTACATCACGGCTAGCATTATTTTGCAGTTGCTCACCGTTGTGATTCCCCGTTTGGAAACTCTCAAGGCAGACGGCAATGCAGGACAAGCCAAGATCACCCAATACACGAGGTTCGTGACAATTGGTTTGGCAATTTTGCAGTCAACTGCGATTCTTTCACTTGCTCGATCACCTGGGGCGCTGTTCCAGGGGTGTAATGAAGAGATCATCCCTAATCAGGCCATCTGGGTAATGATCGTCATGATCACGGTTATGACGGCCGGAACCGCGATCGTTATGTGGTTTGGCGAGCTCATCACTGAGCGTGGTGTTGGTAACGGAATGTCCGTTCTGATCTTCACCTCAATCATTGCGGTTATTCCTGCGCAGTTCGCCAATATTCTGGGTAGCCGTGGAGCCTTCACATTCGCCATCACGCTGCTGGTCGGCTTGGTTGTTATTACATTCGTAGTCTTCGTTGAGCAAGCGCAACGCAGAATTCCCGTTCAATACGCCAAGCGAATGGTTGGGCGGCGAATGTATGGCGGTACGTCAACCTACATACCGCTGAAGGTCAACATGGCGGGTGTTATCCCGGTAATTTTCGCTTCCTCACTGCTCTTCCTGCCAACACTGTTTGTCCAGCTGACGGGCAGCCAATCCGGGTGGGCGCAATGGTTGCAGCAGAGCTTTGGAACCGGTAGTGGCAATGTTTATTTGGCCACGTACTTCGTGTTGATTGTATTTTTCTGCTATTTCTATGTCTCGATCACTTTCAATCCGACCGAGGTCGCTGACAATATGAAACGGTACGGCGGCTTTATTCCTGGAATCCGGGCCGGACGCCCAACCGCCGAATACCTCGACTACGTGCTGACCCGCCTGACAGCACCGGGCTCGTTGTACCTTGGTTTAATTGCGATTTTGCCGGTATTCGCCTTCGACTTCCTCGGTGTATCGACCCAGTTCATTTTCGGTGGCACATCGATCCTGATCATGGTGGGCGTTGGCTTGGACACGGTCAAGCAGATTCAAGCCCAATTGCAGCAGCGCAATTATGAAGGTTTCCTCAAATAAGTCAGCAAGTTCGCCAGAATATTTCTACTCCGATAGGCTTTCGTCGTATGCGCATCGTTTTCATGGGCCCACCGGGGGCGGGTAAAGGCACCCAAGCAGCACTGCTGTCCAAGGAGCTAGGAATTCCCCATATTTCCACCGGAGATATTTTCCGGGCCAATGTCTCTGAAGGAACCCCGCTGGGCAAGGAAGCGCAGTCCTATATGGATGCTGGGGAGTACGTCCCCGACGGTGTGACCAACGCGATGGTGCGGGACAGGCTTACCCATGACGACGCACAATCAGGATTTATTCTCGATGGCTACCCCCGAACTGTTGAGCAAGTTTCCGAGCTTGATGCAATGCTGAAATCGGCAGGAATCAAGATCGATTGCGTTATTGAACTAACGGTTGATGTTGACGTAGTTGTGTCTCGCCTCGTGAGACGTTCAGCAGAGCAAGGTCGCACCGACGATACCGAAGACGTGTTGCGTCACCGACTTGAGGTTTATGCTGAACAAACCGCACCACTCATTGAGGTGTACCAGAGTCGAAACCTACTCGCGCAAGTTGATGGCCTAGGTGAGATCGAAGCAGTAACAGCTGCAATTCTGCTTGCGATTAACGCCTAAGCAAACACATGGGATTTCGCAAAAAAGATCGAGTTCAAATCAAGTCCCCCCAGCAAATTGAATTGATGCGGATTGCCGGCAAGGTAGTAGCCGATACCTTGCAAACCCTCAGCGTCAGTGTCATGCCAGGTATCACGACCAAGGAACTCGATGCAATTGCCCGCGAGTGCATTTACGGCGCTGGAGCTACGCCGTCGTTTCTCGGTTATTACGGATACCCTGCCGTGATTTGTACCTCGATCAATGAGGAAGTTGTGCATGGAATTCCTAGTGATCGAGTTGTCAACGAAGGAGATCTCGTCTCAATTGACTGCGGCGCCATCGTGGATGGTTGGCATGGCGATGCAGCAATCAGCGTGATTGCGTCAACTAACCCGCAGCCATCAATACAAAAACTCTCCGACGTCACGCGAGCATCCCTTGCGGCTGGAATAGAAGCGGCAGTTGCAGGGAACCGGATGGGTGACATCGGCTCAGCGATTGAAGCGGTGATTCGCGGTGCTGGAAATTATGGAATCGTTGAAGATTACGTCGGACATGGAATCGGTACCGAGATGCATATGTATCCGCCGGTACCGAACTACGGTCACGCGGGTCAGGGCTTGGAATTGAAAGTTGGCATGGTGCTAGCCCTTGAGCCTATGGTCACAATCGGGTCTCCCGAAGTAATGACTCTGGCTGACGACTGGACCGTCGTCACAACGGATGGGAACTGGGCGGCTCACTGGGAACACACGGTTGCGATCACCGAATCGGGACCCCAAATCCTCACGAGCAACTCCAACAGTTAAGGCCGTTTATTAAATCAGGTTGAACGCACCGTCTTGACGCAAGGAAAGCTCGGTAAACATTGAATCAGGACTATGAACTGAAATGCTGCCCACGGCTATCGCTTCAAGGAATGCGATGTAGTCAGCTTTGGATTGTTGCGCATAGCTCAATGCAAAATTGCGCATTGCTGTATCAAATGAATTGTCGGGTCCGATGAAAGCTGAAATGGCTTCTGCATCACCCGAGCGCGCATGCGCCCTTGCCAAGGCCCCTCCACAGATTTGGGCATAGGCGAGAAGGTCTTCATCACTGAATGAATCAACGTCAGGGGACCACTTCTTGTCACGCAATTGTCGGATGTAGTAGCTCTTTCCACCTTGTCCGTCAACCCAGCCCAAGAAAGCATCTGTTGCGGCCTGAATATTGCGCTGGCCGTCGGTAACTCGCTTACTGTGGCTTGTTGAGGTTGCCTGGGGAACCCAAGGTTCAAGCACGCTTTCGACAGCTTGCTTCACCTGCAGCACCAGCAGATCGTCGGCATCGCGACCCTGTAAAAGAACAATGTAAGCGAGCAGACCAATACTGCCGACCCCAACGACTTTATGGCCGAAGTCAACAATGTGATACCGATCAAGCAGAATGCGGCGATCGCATAAAAGTGTTTCCTTGTAGCGTTCAAATGCATTATCGATGGCTTCCTTCACACCTTCTGCAAGTGATAGTCGAACGACAAGCGGCGGTTCGTTGACAAACTGACGTTGGCCATCCACTTCAACGGTTAACTTCGTAATGGCTGACCACTGGTCACGCTTTTCAGCTGCGTTAAAGCCCTTATTCATCTTGGCCATGCCGCTTTCAGAAAGTGCACCACTTTTTGTGATGGCTTTCAAACTCTTTGCATCGACGCGGTAGTACCAGGTGTCGACAAATGTTAATGTTGCAAATGCAGCCATTGCAGTTCGATAGGCCTCTGCACCAGCTCGGATGACGGCTTCCTGGCACTCCTCTGATCTATCCGCACTCGCTATTGCAAAGCTGGTCACCATTCGCTGCACATCCCATTCGAATGGCCCGGGGAAAGTTTCATCAAAATCGTTGACATCAAAAATTGTTCTGCGATCAGCGGTTGCGAAAATTCCAAAGTTGCCCAAATGTGCGTCACCACAAAGTTGGACGGTCACGCCGGAATTGGGTTTTGGGCCTACGTCATTTGCCATCAGGGCAGCGGTACCGCGATAGAAAGCGAAAGCGCTTTGTGACATACGGGAGTATCGAATTGGCAAAAGCGCGGGGACTCGCAGCTCACCTTGGGCAATGATTGTTGCGATGGGGTCGAGGCGATCTGGTGAAGAGATGAAAGGACCAAACAAAGACAAATTGCTCATGCGCTGACTCTGTCGCAGGGCTAGCCCCATGTCAATTTGACACAGCCGTAGAGGAACACACTCAGATTGGGGACCAATTCGGTTCCGCATTTAAAGCAACGTATTATTTGTCTGTGAAATTTCGAATCCCACTTGTCCTCGCAACCGCAATTGCAACTACGGCCACTGCAACGGTAATGCTGATTCCCATGTCTAACGCCGTTAGTGGGACAGGTGTTTACGCAGCCTGGACGTTGAACACACCCCCATCTTCTGGCGCCGCGGTTTTGTCCGGAACAGAATTTCCCGACTTTGAACTCACATCAACGAATTCGACCCTAAGCGTTGCCAAGAGTGCAACTTTGAGTGGAAATACGCCATTTGGAGAAAACTTCGGAAGTTCGCGCGGTCAGCAATACCTGACAAGCGGTGTTGCAAGCGGTAAGCCGGAAGGATCGGTGACGCTGACATTTGATTCCTCGGCAATCCCTGGCACATGGGGTTTTGTTCTCGGTGATGTTGATGCGGAAGACATCAAGGTTTCGGCAAAGGATGCAAAGGGTGCCTCCGTTGATGTCCGTGGATGGCAATTCACGCCTTTTAATTATGCAGGTGAGACAGATCTGCCACAGTGGACACGCGAAACTGAACGAATCCTTGGTAACGGTGTTGACACTTCGGGAGCCAGTATGTGGGTTACGCCTACAACTCCTGTTGCGTCAATCACTTTGACCCAGGTCAAATTAAGTGGTTTCCCTCAATATCAACTCTGGATTGCAGCCGATGTCCTCACCGCAGCGGACGTGCAGGTCGCACCCGCAGCCGACACAGTTTGTACACGGCTGGATACCAACTTGATTAATGGCGATTTTGAATTCCCTGTTCTCCCAGCGAAAAGTTCCAGTCAGATCATTCAGCGGGATGTGCCAGGCTGGGATACGACTGCAACCGATGGAAAAATCGAAATCTGGTCCAGTGGTTTTAAAGGTGTTGTGGCAGCAGAGGCTAACCAGTTTGCTGAATTAAATGCAGCACAACCCGCCGAGCTTTTTCAAGTGGTCAACACGATCCCGGGTGAGACTCTCAGGTGGTCGCTTATGCGTCGGGCCCATGATGCGGGTGCTGGAGGCGACACTCTGAGCATCAATATCGGTGCAGTTGGAGTCAAAGCTAATTCGATTTACACACTCACCGATGCATTGCCGGGTCGCTGGGTTAGTCACTCTGGTGACTACATCGTTCCAGCGGGACAGGTCAAGACGCGTTTTGGAATTGCTTCAGGGGTTGGCGCATCGAAAAATGACAAGATCGGCAATTTTATTGACGACGTCTATTTCACGACCACCGAATGCATTCCGGCGAGCCTGACTGAAGCAACTCCCACAATGCCTGATGTGAGTCCAAGTCCATCTCCGAGTCCGTCTGTGAGTCCTTCGGACAGTGTGAGTCCGAGTCCGTCTGTGAGTCCTTCGGGCAGTGTGAGTCCGAGTCCGTCTGTGAGTCCTTCGGGCAGTGTGAGTCCGAGTCCGTCTGTGAGTCCTTCGGGCAGTGTGAGTCCGAGTCCATCTGTGAGTCCTTCGGGCAGTGTGAGTCCGAGTCCATCTGTGAGTCCTTCGGGCAGTGTGAGTCCGAGTCCGTCTGTGAGCCCAACTGAAACGCCTTCTCAGACACTCACTGATCGGACTGATGCGGCTACCCCCACCACGATTGCTGCCGATGACATTCCAGGCGTGCCACAGGGTTCCACCATTACAGCGGTTGATCCGCCCAAAAATGGCACTGCAAAGGTGGTCGATGGCACAGTGATCTACACCCCGAAAGAAAGTTTTATAGGAGAAGAGAAGATTTCATTAGTCGTGCTCACACCTGCGGGAGATACCCAAGATGTCGTCGTCACCGTTGCCGTAGGCAAAGAACAAAAGGTGGTCACCCGTTGGACTGCCCCTAAGAAGCTCAAGCCGGGTATGAACCAATTCGGCCCTGGGACTTTCATGACAAATGCAGGGCAGATCGCAAAAGTAAGTGCAGATTGCTCGATCATAAGAAAATGGGTTTCACCCAACCCAAGCCCCACGTGTGAGGTGCTCGCAGGCAAGGAGGGGACCTACATCGATGTGACTGTCTATGAGCCAACGGAGGTTGAAGTTACTCTCACCGCCCCAAAGAAGGGGAAATATGCACCGCTTGAGGACACCTACACCTATCGGATTAATCCGTAGCTGAGTTTAGGGTAAAAACACCAAATCGGGCAGCGGATATATTGGGGAATCGTTGGGTCGTAGGGTGAATGGACCCCAACTTCATGGTATGGAGGGGTCCTGCGTAGACTCTGACGGCTGAAGTGGTGAACATTTCTGGCTGAAACCATAGGGAAGCGGAGTACATGGCAAAAAAAGAGGGCGCGATCGAACTTGAGGGTTTGATCACTGAATCTTTGCCTAATGCAATGTTTCGGGTTGAGCTAGATAACGGGCACAAAGTGCTCGCCCACATCAGTGGGAAAATGCGGATGCATTACATCAGGATTCTTCCCGATGATCGTGTTGTGGTTGAGCTGTCGCCCTATGACCTCACCCGTGGCCGCATTGTTTACCGCTACAAGTAATAACCGTTTTTACGAGAAACTCGAGGAAGAGTAACCATGAAGGTGCAACCCAGCGTCAAAA
>JBIHZX010000054.1:0-9678 GCA_044240195.1 Candidatus Nanopelagicales bacterium
CGAGTGTGACCCATGTCGCGGCCCATGAACACTTCACCCTGTTCTCGACCGTACTTGATAGCTCCCAGCCGTTCAGTCATGCCGTATTGCATCACCATGGCTCGAGCAACAGCCGTTGCTTTCTCAATGTCATTGGATGCACCGGTCGTGGGATCATGAAAAATCAATTCCTCGGCTGCACGGCCGCCCAGCATGTAAGCCAACTGATTGAGCATCTGGCTTCGGGTCGTGGAGTATTTTTCTTGATCGGGCAACACCATGGTGTACCCGAGTGCACGTCCACGCGGCATGATCGTAATTTTGTGCACGGGATCATTGCCGGGAAGTGCTGCGGCGACAAGTGCATGCCCCGCTTCGTGGTAGGCGGTGATCAGGCGCTCCTCATGGTCCATTGCTCGAGTGCGCTTTTGTGGACCTGCCATAACCCGATCAATGGCTTCGTCCATGATCACATTGGTGATCTCAGATGCGCCTTCACGCGCGGTCAGCAATGCGGCTTCGTTAAGCACGTTGGCCAGGTCAGCACCGGTGTAACCGGGGGTTCTGCGAGCCACGTTCATCATTTCTACGTCATCACAGAAGGGTTTTCCCTTTGCGTGCACCTTGAGAATCTCAAATCGGCCATTGAGATCGGGGCGTTCGACGGCAATTTGTCGATCAAAGCGACCGGGACGCAGTAGCGCTGGATCCAAGATGTCGGGGCGGTTGGTCGCAGCGATCATGATCACTCCACCGGAAACGTCAAAGCCATCCATTTCAACTAACATCTGATTAAGTGTTTGCTCACGCTCGTCGTGGCCACCACCCATTCCCGCGCCACGATGCCTACCAACTGCATCAATTTCATCCATGAAAATAATTGCTGGAGCATTTGCTTTTGCTTGTTCAAAAAGATCACGCACACGACTTGCACCGACACCAACAAACATCTCGACGAAGTCAGAACCGGAAATCGAATAGAAAGGAACACCTGCTTCTCCCGCAACTGCGCGAGCCAGAAGAGTTTTACCGGTTCCCGGTGGTCCGTAGAGCAAAACACCCTTAGGAATCTTGGCACCCACGGCTTTGAACTTTTCGGGATCCTGGAGAAAATCTTTGATTTCCTCTAGTTCTTCAACGGCTTCGGCGGCTCCGGCAACGTCAGCAAATGTAGTTTGCGGCATGTCCTTGGTGACCAGCTTGGCTTTTGACTTTCCAAACTGCATCAATTTGGAGCCGCCACCCTGCATTTGGGAAAAAATGAAGACCATGATGAGGACTAAAAGAATGAACGGGATGAGTGAAATTATCAGGGTGAAAAGAATGTTTTCTGATGGAACAACGACGTTGTAACCACCGGGAAGAGCTCCCGAGTCGGCTTCGGTCTGAAGCAATTCTTGAAGAACTATGCCTTGACCGGTGACGTAGGTGCTACGAATAGTTTCACCATTTTTGAGAACGAGTTCCAGGACTTGATCACGATCGGTGATGGTAGCCGTATCAACATTGCCATCGGAAATTTCGGAGATAGCCGCGCTGGTGTCCACTTCCTCGGGTGCACCAACTCCTGAAATCAAGCTTGAGCCGACGAGAACAAAAATGATCGCCATGGCGATCCAAAATATTGGTCCCCGCAAAATCTTCTTGAAATCCACTCCGTCACGGTACTACGCCCAGAGGCACTCGATTGCGCTGCATCAAGGGTTATGCGTTAGGCGAAAAGACCGATTCCAAGTTCGCGCCAGGGGGCTGCACGCTTGGTAACCGGTGGCGTCAAGTCTCTGGCGTCAGGTCTCAGGATTCGTAGACGTGTGGGGCCAGTGTGCCAATTGATCGCAGATTGCGATAGTTCTGGTCGTAGTCCAATCCGTAGCCGACCACGAATTCGTTCGGGATGTCAAAGCCGACATATTTCGCGTCAACTTTCATTTTCATGCCCTCTGGCTTGCGAAGGAGCGTGAAGACCTCAAGGGACTTAGGCTTTCGCGAACCCAAGTTTTTGAGCAACCAGGTAAGGGTTAGCCCTGAGTCCAGGATGTCCTCAACCACCAAAACATTGCAGCCAGCAATATCAGCATCAAGGTCCTTCAGGATTCGAACCACACCGCTGGAAGCCGTTCCCGAGCCGTAGGAGGAAACCGCCATCCAGTCCATGTGTGCCTGACGAGGGAGTGCTCGCGCTAAATCAGCCATCACCATCACGGCACCTTTGAGAACACCAACCAGCAGCAGTTCCTCATCAGCGGGATAGTCAGCAGCGATTTGAATGGCCAACTCGGCAATCCGGTCATGTATTTGCTCTTCGGTGAGGAGTACATGATCTAACTGACCTTCTATGTGCCGTGCGTCCACGCCTTGCTCCTTTAGTTTCCCTGGCTGAACACTAGCCTTCCATACTCTCTATTCGCGGTCACGCCTAATGGCAGTGCAATCCCACCTTGTCCCGACCACCCAGAAATGAGCGCTTCAACGCTCATGACATGTTGGTGGGTGAGTGGAGAGTTTTCGCGGGTTCCCGCAGTTAATTGATCAAAGCACAACTTGATCAGTCGAGTGCGGATCGCGCTGGGAACACTTTCCAATTCTTCGACACCCATGCTGACCTGCGTCTCCGATTTCTGCGCAGCACGAAAATATTCATCAGCCATGTGATCAAGTGCCCGGTTATCAGATCGCAACATATCGGCGGTTCGCACGAGCCCTGAAATAATCGATGGACCGAATTCATCACTCAATGTGTCAAGATGTTTGCGCATTTTAACCCGCGAAAAAACTTCATCAAAATTATGGGGATCTTGCCAGGGCGTGATCCCTAGCGGAGTTAGCAGTTCCACCACCGCAGTCTCAATTTCGCCACGTGAATGTGACAGAAACGGCCGGTGCCACGTCTTGGTGCACGCGGACATTGCTGACAAACTATGAGCTCCTGAGCCACGGAGCAGTCGCAGTAACACAGTTTCAGCTTGGTCGTTGGCGGTGTGACCCAGCAGGATCGGGCGTCCGTTGGCCACTTCTAAAAGTGCGGCACGCCTTGCCATTCGAGCCGCCATTTCCATGCCGCCATCGGTTCCAACGTCAACAGTACGGACCTCAATCGAGGTAGCGCCCAACTTCGTGGCGGCTAATGCTGCACTACTTGCAATTTCTGCAGAGCCAATCTGCAGGCCATGGTCAACAACAACGGCCTGCACGGTGAAACCGGATCGCTCCCCAACCCACACCGCAACGGCTGTGAGGACGAGTGAGTCCGCGCCACCGGAAAGACCAACCACCACTGAATCCGTGCCAGGTTCCAAACACGCCTTGACACTGTTTCGCAGAGCAACCACGGTTTGTGATGCTGGCTTATTCATGATGGCTCATTCATAGTGGATAAGCATTCGTTTTCGCCAAGATGCTGGGTCTTCAATTTCGGCCATGGTCGGCAAATTCTCTGATGAAGCCCACACGACATTGAAGTCCGCGATTCCCATCTCGGCAACACAGTTGCTGACAAAAGCTTCACCTTTGCGGTACTGCATGAGTTTTTCGTCCATCCCGATAAGCCTGGTTAACAACTTCTTATTTGAATCACGTCGCACTTCAAACTTACGTCGAATCTCCGAAACGCTAGGGACAAGATCGGGTCCACCCTGGTCCATAACGAAATCAGCGTGGCCTTCCAGCAGGGTCAAGAGCGCGACAATTTTTCGATAAATCCCCACCTGATCATCACTTTGAACTAGCTCAATCACACTCGAATCGTCGTTGCGAATAACAGCATTGACAACTTGAATGAGACGCCACGGGTACGCCCGCCCCGGTAGTTTCTCAGCGCCAATCATTTCCTTGATCAAATCAATGAAATAGCCCTGCATCCAAGGGACTGCACCAAATTGAAGTCGGTGGGTTTCTTCATGGAGGCACACCCAGAGTTGAAAGTCGCGTTCGTCCACCTCAAGTGATTGCGCGACCTGGGTGATGTTTGGTGCAACGAGGAGTAAGCGACCGGGATTGACCAGCGCTTCGTATTGACCCAGCACTTTCCCTGATGCCCAACCCAAGGCAAGCCCCGTCTGGATAGCCCCGGCTCGGTCAGCCAAAGGATTACCGTCCTCACCCGCCTCTGATGAGATTTCAGCAATCACGCCCAGAGCATTCATATTTGATTCAACCCAGCCCACCCGATCCACCACAACTGTTTCGTGGGTTACGGGAGCGTGCAGTAGTGACACGGCCGTGATTTCACGCGTTGCGACTTGTGCAAGTTCACGCAGCGAAGCAACAACCTGGGCCGCGTGATCTGGGCTGACCTTGGGACCTGCTGGCATAGTGCGCCGCGAGGCCCTCCGGATGAGGTCCGAATGCGGGATCACGGTCACAGACACCCGCATTTTGCGAGTTTGGCAGCGATGAGATCCATTGAATCTCGAGCACTGGTCAGTGATCCAACCTGGTTACCCATCATGACAAAAACAAGGAGCCGTCCGCTTTTATCCAACACGGTTCCCGCTAATGAAGACACTCCGGTGAGTGAACCTGTTTTTGCCCGAACAACACCAGCACCTGCCTGCGTTCTCTTCGTGTCAAAGCGTGTTTCCAGTGTTCCGGTGCGACCCGCAACGGGAAGGCCGGTGGCAATCGCAGCCCATTGAGATGCGTCACCACGCACCATTTCAGTCAGTACCTGCGCAACCGTCGTGCTCGTCATCTTGTTCTGCCCCGAAAGTCCACTACCGTCAAATAAATTTAGATTCTTCGTTGAAATACCGTTTTGATCCAGGATTAACTTGGTCGCGCGAGCACCACCTGCGAAACTTCCTTCGCCAACAGTTTTCTGGCCCACAAGGTGCGCGAGAACTTCGGCTACGTCATTGTCTGATTCCCGCAACATTTCTTCAACGATCGCGCTGACGGGTTCAGAGAGCACCGACGCCAATTGAGACGACACGGCTGGAGCTTCACCCCGTTTGACAATCCCAACCGAGATCCCAGCCTGCCTTAATCGTTGAGCAAATAATTGAGCTGTTTGTTTAGCCGGATTTGCGACACGCGCGACTGAGCCTGGACTCACTCGAGCGCCCCCCACATTCAGTGCTGATACAGGTGCTGCAACTCCAACCTTGGGGAAACTCGTTTTCCAGCCTGGCCCCAGGAGTGGTCCGGTAAATAGCGAGTCATCGTAAAAAAGTTTTATCTTCTTTTGATTTTTTGATGTCAGGGCACTGATTGTTTTTTGCGCCAAAGCCTTGAGTGAGTTCGCGCCTTTTGCTCTTGGCAACAGCGGGTCACCTCCACCTACCAAGTACAAATCTGTGCCATTGAGTTTCGTTTGGGTAGCCAGACGAGTATTGGGCCCAAGTGAACTCAGTGCTGCAGCAGCCGTCAGTACTTTGTTCACCGAGGCGGGAATTCGCGCCCTATCTACTTGATCACTAAAAATTACTTTTTCACTCACCGGGTCAACAACGAGCATAGAGAATTTCCCCAGCGACGGGCTTTGGGTCAGTTTGCCAATTGAGCGGTCTAACCCCGTGGTGCTGGGAGCGGGAGCACTACTGCTCAGCGGTTGATAAACACTTGGGACGGGGCCACTCGGCGGCGCAGCCACAACTTCCGTGGGAACGGAAATCAGTCCTAAAATCAAGCCACATGTTCCTGCAACAACACCGAGGCGCCGCACCGAGTCCGTCCCATAAATGCGCATTACGCCTACTGTAAGTCACCACGGCGCCCATAAATCACACTGCCCGGTAATGTGCTCCCATGGATCCCCTCGTATTTGACGTCACCATTGAAATCCCCGGCGGCAGCCGCAATAAGTACGAAGTTGACCACACAAGTGGCCGAATTCGCCTAGATCGCATGCTTTTCACGTCAACCCGCTACCCCCACGACTACGGGTTTATTGACAACACCCTCGGTCTTGACGGTGATCCCCTTGATGCCCTCGTGCTCGTGCAAGAGCCGACCTTCCCGGGTGTAGTAATTTCCTGCCGCGCCGTTGGAATGTTCCGGATGACCGATGAAGCGGGCGGCGATGACAAGGTGCTGTGCGTGCCCGCCGGTGACCCCCGCATGGAGCACCTCCGCGACATTCATCACGTACCCGAATTTGACCGCCTGGAAATCCAACACTTCTTCGAGGTGTACAAAGATCTTGAACCAGGTAAATCAGTTGAAGGGGCAACCTGGACCGGTCGCAAAGAAGCCGAAGATGAAATTCACCTTTCATGGGCCCGCGCTAAAGCCCATTAGGCGCTTTCCTTCCCCGACGGGACTTTAGGCCTACAAAGTACCAACCCTTGGCAGGGCATTTTCACATTTTTTCGGTTTAACGTGGAGACATGAAAAAACTCCTTATCCTTGGCGGTGGCACCGCCGGCACCATGTCCGCAAATCGCCTTGCTCACCTGCTCAAGGACTGGAAAGTCACCGTTATTGATCGGGATGACGACCACCGTTACCAGCCCGGATTTTTATTCATGCCGTTTGGTACGTACTCCCCCGATCAAATCACCCGCTCTCGCCGAGAAACGCTGAATAAAAGGGTTGATCTCGTGCTGGGTGAAATCGATCGTATTGATGGCGACTCAAATAAAGTTTTCTTAGCTAATGGCACCGAATTCGATTACGACTACTTGATCATCGCAACCGGGGTTTCCCCTCGGGCCGATCAAACGGATGGTTTGGCTGAGGGTATTTCTTCCAACGATGCCGTTCACGAGTTTTACACTTATGAGGGCTCAAAAGCTCTCGCTGAAAAATTGAAGCGATTCAACGGTGGCGAAGTTGTCATCAACATTGTTGAAATGCCGATCAAGTGTCCTGTCGCTCCACTTGAATTCGCCTTCCTCGCCGATGATTATTTTAAATCCCGCGGGATCCGTGACAAGGTCACCATGACGTACGTGACACCACTTGGCGCTGCCTTCACCCAACCGATTGCCGCTCAAGCATTCGGAGCCACCTTGGAAGAAAAGTCCATTTCGGTTGAGCCAGATTTCATGCTGATGGAGGTTGATAACACCACCAACGAGGTCATTTCATTTGATGAGCGCCGGATTCCGTTTGACCTCCTGGTCAGTATTCCGGTCAATATGGGGCAAGATTTTCTCGCAGCCTCAGGACTCGGTAATGAACTTAATCTGGTTCCCGTTGACAAATTTACCCAGCTTTCTAACAAGTATTCGAATGTATTCGCACTCGGCGACGCGAACAACATTCCCGCTTCCAAGGCAGGTTCGGTAGCCCACTTTGAAGTTGATATCTTTATTGAAAATTTCATGGAACATATTGCTGGAAAAGAAATGACCCACCGTTTTGATGGTCACGCCAACTGCTTCATTGAAACTGGCGGCGGCAAAGCAATGTTGATTGATTTCAACTACAACGTGGAGCCACTTCCCGGTAAGTACCCCTATCCAATTGTTGGACCAATGAGCCTGTTGAAGAAAACTCGAGTGAATCACATGGGAAAAATGGCTTTTCGGTGGGTGTACTGGAACATCTTGATGCCAGGGCGTCAAATGCCTGTACCCGCTCACATGAGTCTCAGTGGGAAAAATACCGAACTGCTCGACGAAGCCCAACTTGCAAAAGCAGCACTCTAAACAATTCACAATGAGAAAGGATTTGTAATGCCAACAACAGTTATTGAAGGTCACGATATTTCCGTGGATGATGAAGGATTCCTCACCGAATACGATCAATGGGATCCCGAAATTGCAGGTGCTCTTGCAGCTGCGATCGGCGTTGACCTAACGGATGAGCACTGGAAAGTCATCAATTTTTTGCGTGAAGACTTCAAAGTGAACGGCGCCACACCCACTTTGCGTCGCGTGTCCACGGCCGGCGGAATTGACACTAAGTCCCTCTTTGCATTGTTTCCTAAGAAGCCAGCAAAGAAAATGTCCTACATTGCCGGACTACCTAAGCCAGCTGGTTGCGTATGAGCGACATGATTGTTCCTTCATTTGGCAACGACGAAGATTCCGGCAGGAAGTTAGCGATCATCTGCTCAAAAGGTTCGCTCGACATGGCTTACCCGGCATTCATTCTGGGTAACGCTGCATTGGGTGAAGGAATTGCTGTTGATTTATTCTTCACCTTCTGGGGTTTTGACATTATCAATAACAAGACCATGGATCATCTCAAGTTTTCACCCGTGGGCAATCCCGCGACGCACATGCCGGCGGCACTAAGCCCGCTGCCGGGTGTCACCGCCTTCGCAACCCATTCACTCAAGAAGTCCCTCGCCGAACTTAACGTTCCTGAAGTGCGGGATTTCCTTGATCTTCTGAAAGATTCCGGTGCAAATATTTGGGCATGTCAACTCAGCGCTGACATGAACCACCTCACCAAGGGGGACCTTTACGAGGGTGTCGATGCAATCATTAACGCAAGTGCCTTCATCGAGATGACCGATGGGGCTCAGCTGCTGTTTATTTAGTCGATACTCGTGACCTACTCGGCCGCGCTCTCACTGGGTGCGGCCGTCGCATTCAAAGTGACCTGCAGCGGTATAAAAGTCTGGACCCGGATTGGTTCTGGCAGTGGAGTTAGGCCATATGTTTCAAATGAACCTTGTCCTGAGAGTCGCTCGAAAAATTGAACGGTTGACAGAGGTAGCGGCTCTCCCGGCGTGTTGCACAAAGTGGCGTGTGCCGTACCCAGGATCGGCCAACCAATGAGGGGTTGGCCTTCAGCCAAAACAATTTTCGATGCAGCGAGGTCGAAGTTTCCTTCAATGGGAACACCGCCAGTTGCTGGCGTTGCGATCAAGGAAGTGGGTTCGACGGTCACGGTCATCGCGCCTGCACCGACCTTTTGCAATTGCGTGTCATCTGGGCCAATAATTTCTTCCTGGACCTGTGTTGCGGCCATAGGAATCTGATTGTTAATTGCTACAACAATGGGAAGCACCGCGATGGCGCCCTCTATTGCAAACATTTCATTGATCAGGTCGAGTTGCGTGGGAAATTTTTGGCCGAGCTCGAGTGTTCGGGACACACCCGATGGCCACGACTCCGGTGCCGCGTTGGAGAGGTAGGTTGTCATCGCTTCCACGGAGCCAGTTCCACCTTCAACACTCATTACCGTCATTTCCGGTAATCCAGTGAGGTCGTAGCCAGGGTTGAGTGCAGCGATTGCCGGGTCATCCCAAGCGGTGATGGTCCCCGACAACATTGCGCCAAGCGTACTGGCGTCCAGGATCAAACCTTCAAGTCCAATAACGTTGTAAGCAAGCGTGACGCCATAAGAAAAAATGGGGACGGTAATAATTTCTGCAGTGCACTGCTCACCAAAAGCTGCGAGTTCCTCCGCCGTGGGAGCCGAGGAAGTGATCACGACGCCAGCAGGAGTATCAACGCTTACTTCCATCATCGATTGTTCGGGGCAGACTCCGCTGAGGGTGGCATTCACCGAATCCACACTTCCCACGAATTCCTCGGGAACGAGCACATCTTGGTTACCCGTTTGGCAGGTAATTTGGTTTTCAGCTTGTGCGGCTAAAACGTCAGGTGGCATCGGGGGTGTACACGCACTAAGTGAGATCGATGCGGTTAGTACTGAAACGACTGTGAGGGCAATGCCCCAGCCTCGGTTACGATTCTGGTTCATTGCCCTCACCCTGTCGTTGTATTTAACTTGCCGTTGTATTTATGTTGTTGCGATTAGCTTTTGAGACTACTTGATTTCGAGAGCCAGAGCCTTTGC
>JBIHZX010000138.1:0-2717 GCA_044240195.1 Candidatus Nanopelagicales bacterium
AGGAGCCACATAATGGCTAGAGCAGTAGGAATTGACCTCGGTACCACCAACTCAGTGGTTTCCGTACTTGAAGGCGGAGAACCCGTCGTTATCGCAAACGCAGAAGGTGCTCGCACCACTCCATCGGTTGTCGCATTCGCAAAGAATGGCGAAGTTCTCGTGGGTGAAGTTGCCAAGCGTCAGGCTGTGACGAACGTTGACCGCACTATCCGTTCCGTGAAGCGCCATATGGGCACAAACTGGAATGTTGATATTGACAGCAAGAAATACACGCCACAGGAAATCAGTGCACGTACCTTGATGAAACTTAAGCGTGATGCTGAGGCATACCTAGGCGACACCGTCAGTGACGCCGTAATTACGGTTCCCGCTTATTTCAATGATGCGCAACGCCAAGCAACAAAAGAAGCTGGCGAAATTGCTGGTCTGAATGTTCTGCGCATTATCAACGAGCCCACATCAGCAGCATTGGCTTACGGCTTGGATAAGGGCGACCAAGAACAAACAATTCTGGTCTTCGACCTTGGTGGTGGAACGTTTGACGTCTCACTCCTTGAAATCGGCGACGGTGTCGTTGAAGTCAAGGCAACCAGTGGTGATAACAACCTCGGTGGTGACGACTGGGACAACGCTGTCGTCGACTGGATGGTCACGCAGTTCAAGAACGCGCACGGTGTTGATCTGTCCAAGGACAAGATGGCAGTTCAGCGACTTCGTGAAGCAGCGGAAAAGGCAAAGATTGAACTGTCAAGTTCAACCGAAACCTCAATCAACCTGCCCTACATCACGGCAAGTGCTGACGGACCCCTTCACCTTGAAGAGACCCTTACGCGCAGCAAGTTTGAATCACTGACAGCTGACCTGCTCAAGCGCACCAAGACACCATTTGAAGCCGTTGTCAAAGACGCCGGTGTCAAGATCAGTGACATTGACCAGGTAGTTCTTGTTGGTGGATCAACTCGTATGCCTGCAGTTGCAGATCTGGTTAAAGAAATGACCGGGAAAGATGCAAACAAGGGTGTTAACCCAGACGAGGTCGTAGCAATTGGTGCGGCCCTTCAAGCGGGTGTGCTTCGCGGTGACGTGAAAGACGTTCTTTTGCTGGACGTAACACCTCTTTCCTTGGGAATTGAAACCAAGGGTGGCGTAATGACCAAGCTGATCGAACGTAACACCACCATCCCAACCAAGCGTTCGGAGACGTTCACAACAGCGGAAGACAATCAGCCGTCAGTGTCCATCCAGGTGTATCAGGGTGAGCGCGAAATGGCTGCCTACAACAAGCAGTTGGGGACATTTGATCTCACCGGGCTGCCACCAGCACCACGTGGGATTCCGCAGATCGAGGTCACATTCGACATCGATGCCAACGGAATCGTGCATGTATCCGCTCGTGATACCGCAACCGGTAAAGAGCAGTCCATGACAATTTCTGGCGGATCGACCTTGAGCAAGGACGACATCGATCGCATGATGCGTGATGCTGAAGCCCACGCTGATGAAGATAAGCAACGACGCGAGGAAGCTGAAGTTCGCAACAACGCTGAAGCTTTGGTGTACCAGACTGAGAAGTTCCTCGCCGACAACGCCGACAAGGTGCCAGCTGATGCGAAAGCAAATGTTGAAGGACCGCTAGAAGAACTCAAAAAAGCAATCGAAGAAAATGACGGTCCCGGCATGCGCTCAGCAACGGACAAGGTTGCGGCAGCAAGCCAAGCATTGGGCGCAGCAATGTACAGCGAAGCCCAAGCTGGTGGATCAGAAGAAGCCGCTGAGGCCGCCGCTGATACAGCCGAAGAAGAAGTCGTTGATGCAGAGATCATTGACGAGGACGAATCCAAGTGAGTGAAGAAGAAGGCATAAGGGTGAACGACAAACGTCGACTCGACCCCGACACCTTCGAGGTTCGTCAGCCAAGTTCCGACTTGGCTGACGAACTTCTCACTGAGGAGTTGGCCGTTGACGCGGAGCTCATCGAGGGCGAAGTCGTAGGGAGCGAGCAGAAAATTAGTGAACTCACCGAGGATCTGCAACGGGTCCAAGCTGAGTACGCGAATTACCGCAAGCGAGTTGACCGCGACCGTGAAGTAAACCGTCAACTAGCAATCGGTGCGGTTTTCTCTGAACTCTTACCGGTACTCGACGACATTGAGTTGGCACGCGAGCACGACGAACTCAACGGCGCGTTCAAAACCGTTGGTGAAAAACTCGAGGCAACCTTGAACAAACTTGGCTTAGTGAAATTCGGTGCGGCACAAGATCCATTCGATCCGAATATGCACGAAGCATTAGCAAGTGAAGAAGTTGAAGGAGTTTCGGAGCCGACCGTAATCGCAATTTTCCAGCAGGGTTACCGACAGGGTGATCGCATTCTGCGTCCGGCTCGCGTAAGCGTTGCCGGTACCTGAGTCTTTGATCAGACTAAGTAGATGTGGGACATTGAATGAATAAGGATTGGCTCGAAAAAGACTTTTACGCCTTGTTGGGCGTCTCAAAAGACGCAACGCCCGCAGAGATGAAGAAGACATACCGAAAACTTGCGCGTGATCTTCACCCCGACAAAAACCCAGGGAATAAAACGGCGGAGGATAAGTTTAAGGCTGTCTCCGAGGCCTATGACGTGTTATCCGATGACAAAAAGCGCAAAGAATACGACGAAGGTCGAGCACTTTTTGCCTCCGGTGGCTACGGACGCAGACCGGGATCCGGTGGCGGGA
>JBIHZX010000130.1:0-2709 GCA_044240195.1 Candidatus Nanopelagicales bacterium
CGCACCGCGTCCACCAAAGGCGATTCGCTCGTCTGCTGTGCGTTGACCATAAATGATCAGATTGCGATAGTCCGAAAAAGTCTCGCGCTCACTGAGTCCAATTTCTTCCCAAATGCTCGCCGAAAGTCTTGGGGTTGCCACCATGAGTGAGTAAACGGGTGCGATCGAACGTTTTTGGCCCCGTAGCGATTTCGTGTAACCCTCGGTGGCCCGAATTACATTGGGTGCACGCACGGCACCCAATGTGGTGTGCACCACGCCTGCGTCAATTCGTAAAACATGAGTACCTTCAAAAATCGAGACTCCGCGTGAGTACAGGTAGGTGCTCAGTTCACGTACCAATTTATATGGATTTATTGCCGCGCAGTGGGGAGTGAATGTTCCTCCCACGACGTCGGCTGCATTGATTCGATCCCGGGTTTGCCCCGCTGTTAGGTAAGTCAAATCTTCCGGAAATCCCCAGTCGGCGAATTCTTTTACATCTGCCATTGCACGCTCGTTTTGCAGGGGACTGCGGGCAGCTACAACCGTTCCACCGTGTGCCCAGTCGATATCCCAATTATGTGAATGTGCCACCTCGCCAATGTCACTGATATTGGCGACCATGACTTGATGCATTCGACGTGCACCTTCGCGTGAGCTCGCACGTGCGAGGGATGCGAAGTGGGCGGGGAACAGAGCGGATACCCAACCACCATTTCGCCCACTCGCGCCGAATCCAACAAATTCAGATTCGATAATCGCAATTTTCAAGGTGGGGTCAAGTTTGTTGGCGTAGTAGGCGGTCCAAAGCCCCGTAAAACCGCCTCCGACTATTGCAAGATCAACATGGAGATCAGAATCAAGGGTTCCATTAAAAATGGGTCGAGGCGAAGCGATCTGGGAGTACCAAAGGCTGGTGTTCATCGCTTTACCGTGTCCATTGCTTTATCGCGTCCATTTGGTTACGTAATCGGGGACAGGAGTTCCTTGGGGAACGAACTTGTCTGGGATGGGAACACCGAGTTTTTCATAGATTGGAATGTGTCCGGCCCAAATTGCTCTTCCTGCCTCACTTTTAAGGTCCTCTTCTGCATCACCGGGTGGGCCCTCACTGATCTTTATTGAGTATTCGGTGAGGGGGAGCGAGAGGGTCATGGTTGCCTTGAGTTCCTTGGGCGAAGGTTGCCGTGCGTGATCCCAACGGCCCGGCATTAAGTGTTCGGTGATCACCTTCAATGCATCCATTTCGGCTGCACCACTGATTCGGGTCGCCGTTCCAAAGATCATCGCGCACCGGTAGTTCATGCTTGATTCAAATAAGCTGCGGGCTAGCACGAGACCGTCGAGTGTTGTCACCGTGACGCATGCGGGTGATCCAGCGTCTAACAGTTTAAACAATCGGGATGCAGCAGAACCGTGAATGAGTATTGAGTCTTGATCACGGGCGTAGCCCACGGGTATAACTATGGGCTGCCCGTGATCCACAACCCCCACGTGCGCGACCAGACCAGCATCGAGGACCGCGTGCAGTGTTGCCATATCTGTCCTAGCTTTTTCCGGTAAGCGCTTGACGGTTGTTCTCGAACTCTGGACGGCTTTGGCCACGTGTGTCCCCTATAAAACTTCGAGGGCTTGGGTTAACACGTTTCGCAAAATCCCCTCGATTTCATCGAACTCTTTTTGGCCGATCGTGAGTGGGGGTGCCAGTTGAATTACTGGGTCACCACGATCGTCGGCGCGGCAGTACAGGCCGTTGGCAAATAATGCTTTCGACAGGAAGCCGCGCAAGAGTCGTTCACTTTCATCGGCACTAAATGTTTCGCGGGTTTTCTTGTCCTTGACCAGTTCTATGCCGTAGAAATAGCCAGCTCCTCGAACGTCGCCAACGATCGGTATGTCGCTCAGTTTCTCGAGTGTGCGACGGAAATTTCCTTCATTTTCGAGGACATTTTGATTAAGGCCTTCACGCTCAAAGATATCCAGGTTCTCCATTGCAACCGCCGCCGAAACAGGATGACCACCCCACGTATATCCGTGTAGGAAAGAGGTTGTTCCGTGTTTGAACGGTTCAAAGAGTCGATCACTGGCGATCATCGCTCCCAGTGGTGAGTAACCCGAAGTCATTCCCTTGGCGCACGTAATGATGTCGGGAGTGACACCGAATCGATTCATTGCAAAATAATCACCGATCCGACCGAAGGCGGTTATGGTTTCATCGGCCACCATAAGCACGTCGTATTCATCGCAGATCTCGCGAACGCGTTCAAGATAACCGGGGGGAGGAGGGAAGCACCCGCCAGAGTTTTGAACCGGTTCAATGAAAACCGCAGCAACGCTGTCGGCGCCTTCAAATTCAATGGCTTCAGCAATGCGGTTGGCTGCCCAAAGGCCAAAGGCTTTTTCGTCACCACGGTATTCTTCTGGGGCACGGTAAAAGTTGGTGTTCGGTACTTTAACGCCGCCGGGGACAAGCGGCTCAAATGGAATCTTGGCAGCGGGAATACCGGTAATGCTGAGCGCTCCTTGCGGGGTGCCGTGATAGGCAACGGCGCGGCTAATCACCTTGGTTTTCGTTGGCTTGCCGGTCAGCTTGTAGTACTGCTTGGCAAGTTTCCAAGCGCTTTCGACAGCTTCGCCACCGCCCGAGGTAAAGAACACGCGATTTAAATCACCCGGTGCCAGATGCGCCAGTCGCTCAGCGAGCAAAATTGCATTGGGGTGGGCATA
>JBIHZX010000131.1:0-2706 GCA_044240195.1 Candidatus Nanopelagicales bacterium
CATCCCGGTACAGCACTCCATCAACAAGAACCTCTCCGATTGAGTCCTCTCGTACTTTTCCAATAGCCACAAAGCCGGCGGGCAGACGCTTCTTGGGCGGGAACGTTGCTACGAATGCGTGGTCATCTCCCCCGGCCAGAATCCACGCCATTGGGTCAGCACCAAAAGCTGCCGCTGTTGACATTAATTCCTCTGACACAACAATATTTTTTGTATCTAGCTCGATACCCACACCGGAGCCACGGGCAATATGTTCAAGGTCGGCTACTAGTCCATCAGAAATATCAATCATTGAGGTCGCGCCACTCTTTGCCGCCCGGGCACCAGCGGAGTAATCAAGTTCGGGAACTCTAAACGCATCAACCAATATTCGCGGCGAGCGTAGGCCACGTTGCAAAACCTTAAGCCCGGCAGCAGCCATCCCGGATCGACCGCAAATCCCAACAATGTCTCCTGCTCGGGCACCACTTCGACTAATTGCCGTTCCCGAATCAACGATGCCTATGGCAGTAACCGAAATGACAATACTGTCGCACCCACTGACATCGCCACCGAGGACGATTGACCCCGCGTTCTCTGCTTCTTGAATGAATCCCGCCATAAATTCACCTACCCAATGTGAAGCAGTAACAGCGGGCAATCCAATTGCCAGCAGAACCCCGACCGGGGTAGCACCCATCGCGCAGACATCGGCGATCGATCCTGCTGCGCATCGTCGACCAATTTCAATCGCCGTCGACCAATCTGTCCGAAAGTGCTTCCCTTCCGCATACATGTCAACACTAAAGACAAATGAGGATCCCGAGGTGCCCATGACGGCCGCGTCATCACCTGCGGCGATCTCCAGACCCGGACTTTTAACCTTAGATTCCCCGATCCGTGCCAAGATCTTGGCTACTAATCCGGATTCGCCAAGATCGGCAAGGGTGCTACTGCTGAGATCTGAACTCACAACTTTAAGCCTTTCCGGTGATCTTTGGGGCAAAATTCTCAACTCAAATATAGAGTGAGGCTATGTCGGTACAAGCATATGTATTAATTCAAACCGAAGTCGGTAAGGCGGTCACAGTCGTCGAGTCGATTCGATCAATATCTGGGGTGGCAGTCGCCGAAGATGTCACCGGACCCTACGACGTGATTGTAAAAGCTGAAGCCCCAACCATGGACGAACTCGGTCGACTTGTAGTTGCACAGATTCAGTCAGTTCCCGGAATCACGAGAACATTAACCTGTCCCGTTGTGAACCTTGGTTAAGAAAGTTGCTGCACTCGCCTGTGCCCTCTGCCTTTTAGTAGGCGTTAGCGCTTGCAGTTCGTCCCTGAGCGTCGAACCCGCCGAAGGCGCCGGAAACCGATTTTGCACCGAGCTGGGCGCGATTCTGCCGGTCAGCCTCGGAGGGGCACTATTGCGAGACACAAAACCAAACTCCCCCGGAACCAAAGCTTGGGGGGACCCAGCAATCGTGCTGCGATGTGGGGTTGCAACACCGAACGCCTATTCAGCAGCGAGTCAACTTCTCACGGTTAACGACGTCAACTGGTACCCCGAAGAATTAGAGGCAGGCGTGAGATTCACTTCCATGGAAACAAACGAATTGGTTGAAGTTTCAATTCCGGTCGCATATGAAACTACCGCTGACGTTCTGACCGAGCTAAGTTCGGCTATCAACACTCTAGGACGCTGAGCGCACTAACTGATTAACAATATGTGGGAAGCCGATTCCTGCCTGTGACCACATGCGGGCAAACATGGAAATCGGTGTGAAGCCGGGAATAGTGTTGACTTCGTTAAAAACAATTCTTTCGCCGTCGAGAAAGAAGTCGATTCGCGCATATCCAGCACACCCCAACAACTCGAAGATTCGAATAGCAAGCTGTTGGACTTCATGTGCAACATGGGGTTGAAGTAGCGCTGGGACGATTAATTCTGCTCCATCAGAGATGTATTTTGCATCGAAGTCGTAGTATTCGAAATCCTCTTTGATCTTTATTTCACCAACCGGGCTGGCCTTGACCCCGTCCTCTCCCACCAAAATGCCGACCTCCAATTCACGCGGGCGAATCAATCCTTGCTCAACAATTACTTCACTCGAGCTAAGGAACGCTTCTCTACATGCTGGTTCATAAGCAGCGAGCGATTCAATACGAGTAATCCCAATTGAAGAACCCCCTGTAACCGGCTTCACAAACCACGGAAAAGGGAAGGGGTCGGTAACGGGAGCAGAAATTGCCGGTGAATTTTTCTGACCAAACCAACTACCAGAATCAATCCCAGCTGCACGAACCAACTCTTTCGTGCTCAACTTGTTCATGCAGATGGCAGAAGCCCGCACGCCCGAACCAACAACAGGAATCCCCATGCTTTGGCACAGTCCTTGGATAGCGCCGTCCTCGCCACCCACGCCATGTACAACCGGGAAAACTACTGAAATCGCAATGAACTCTCCATTGATCTCCACACCCGGGCATTCCGCATTCATGACAAGTCGAATGGTCCCTTGGCGATCAACCACCTCCGGGTGATGGTCAGCGGTGATGACGTAGCTCGCAACCTCCGCGGACGGAACCTCAACCCAATTGCCCCCACGCGTGATACCAATGCACACGACTTCGTGGCCCAAGTCGGCAAGCGCTTGAAGCACCGATTTGGCACTCACACACGAAATTGAGTGCTCTTCACCGCACCCACCAAATACGAGCGCGATGT
>JBIHZX010000132.1:0-2679 GCA_044240195.1 Candidatus Nanopelagicales bacterium
TAGTAGCCGGATTGTCCGTGTACGACCGTGCACTTGATGTGGTGGACTTGATGGCGGTAATGAATGGAGTTGGGCCCGAGCCCGCACACAGATGGGCGATGGACGATCGACGCAATCCGGATTGCGCCCCGAGCTTGGTGCAGGGCAAAGCGGATCTGGTACTTCGGAACGCGCCAGCATGGAGCGCGTCCGTCCCCCCTCCTGTTGACAGCAGCGCTCTGCCGCTGATCATGCCAGGCTCTATCCACTTTCACGTTGACGATGTTGAGGACTGCGGTTGGCCAGTAGTCCACATGATTGGGGTACCCGCTGATGCCCCCTCGGGCTATTACACCGCGCTAGTCGAGGGTAGTTCGGGCGCTTCAGAAGTTTCCTTTGTCGTCACGGGGAAGTCGAAGACGATGCTTCTGGCTTCCACCCTTACCTGGCAGGCGTACGGGAATCTTGGGCGTGAAGCTTCAGCCTCACCCGGCCGATCCCTGTATTCGCTGCACGCGGACGGGTCCCCCGTCATGATCAACACTGCTCTACGACCTTGCCCGACGCTTGCACCCCAGGCTCGACTCGAGGTTGATGGCGGTGACGGTTTCGCAGATGGAGGGGGAGTCGTCACCCACCTCGTGATGGCGGATCTATACGCGTGGCATTGGTTGAGTCAAGAGGGTTTCGACCCTGCCGTCCTTGATGACCGCCAACTTCATACGCATGGTGCTTCTGCCCTGGATGGTGTCGAAGTTCTCGTGCTCTCGGCTCACCCGGAGTACTGGACGAGCCGCATGCTTGACGCGTTGCAGGGGTTCTTGGATCAGGGTGGAAACGTGATCTATCTTGGTGGGAATGGCCTGTATTGGGTGACGTCGTTGCACCCATCAAAGCCTCACCTGATGGAAGTCCGCAGGTGGGGTGGCTCTCAGACATGGTCCGTGGAGGAAGTGGACCGCGATCATCAATTCGAGGAGCGTGTAGGGGGACTTTGGGCAGAGGCAGGGCGCCCACCCAACCAATTCGTGGGTGTCGGCTTCGCGGGATTCGGAGCAGGACCCCCACTATCTTTCGTGCGCACCGAAGCGAGCTACGACAGCGAGTGGAATTGGGTATTCGATGGTGTCGATGAAGCCGTGATCGGTCCCGATGGGATTAATTTCGGAGCCGGCAATGAGTTCGATTCGTGTGACCCGACGTTACCGGCGCCGGGGCATACAACGGTTCTTTGTTCGTCCCAACCATTGACCACTGACCATTTCGCTACCTACGAAGGGGGATCCGAACGAGCTCCAACCCCGGGTGTGCGCGCCGACCTAGCAATCACGGTCACAGATTCCGGGGGATTCATTCTGGCCGTAAGTTCAATCACGGCAGGTGGGTGTCTGGTTGCCCAGAATGGTACGTCGCCGATGCGACGAGTCTGCACGAATGTAATTCGCCACATGCTGCACCGGTGAAGTGGCATTAAAAAATAGCGATTGTTCACAATACAAAAGTGCGCAGCGACAACCAGTCCAGCACGTGGCACTGATTAGTAGCTACTTCGAGTAGTCGTAAAACCCGCGTCCACTCTTGCGGCCATACATTCCAGCCTCAACATGGCGTTTCAACAATGCGGGGGGTGCGAAGCGCAGTTCAAGGTGCTCGGCATACAGGCTTTGGGAAACCAGCAACATGGTGTCAAGGCCGATCATGTCGCATAATTTCAGTGGCCCCATTGGCATGCCGCATCCGGCGACCATGCCTTCATCGATGTCCTCTTTCGAAGCAACACCGTTCTCCAGTGAACGGATAGCATCCAAGAGGTAGGGCACCAGAATCGCGTTGACAACAAAACCGGAACGGTCCTTAGCTCGAATTACTTTTTTACCCAGTACGTCGGAGCAGAATGCATGGGTTGCGTCAGCGACCGCGGGATCAGTCTGTAGGCAAGAGATGACTTCAACCAATTGCATTACGGGGACCGGATTGAAATAGTGCGTACCCAGAACGCGCTCGGGGTGGGTGCTCGCTGCTGCAATTTGAGCAACCGGAATGGATGAGGTGTTGGTCGTGATGATTGCGTTGGGGCTAAGGACAGCATCAAGTTGTGCGATAAGTGAAACTTTGTCAGCGAGAGTCTCTCGGATTGCTTCGGTGACGATCTCACAGTTGGCGAGTGCAGCGATGTCGGTGGTCCACTGGATGCGAGCCATTATTGCGTCAGCGGACTCGGAGAGTTTGCCCGCTGCTTCGGCTTTGCCAAGGGACGCGGCCATTCGCTTCTTAGCATTCTCAAGGGCCTCGGGGAAAGCATCAACGACAATGACATCGCAGCCGCCCTTGGCACCAATCTCTGCTATTCCTGCACCCATAACGCCGCAACCGACGACACCAAGACGATTCATTATTTATTCTCTTTCTTCATGTGAGTGAGATCGTGCACTAACGCTTGAGGGGTCAGATTTAAAAGTCGCCGGCGTTGGTGCGCAATGTGCGCAGAATACCCAAGAGCGAATCGATCTGTTCCGCAGTGAGTCCTAGTTGCTCGAAGACTTCCGAGTTCAAAGCGGTCGTTGCGGCGGCGGAACGCTCGCGCCCCAGATCCGTGATGGATGCCAGTACCGCGCGCCGATCCGATGGGTGGGGCAGACGTTCGACGAAACCCTGCGCCTCTAGCCGGTCGACAGCGCTCGTGACACTTGTTGGGTGCAC
>JBIHZX010000133.1:0-2672 GCA_044240195.1 Candidatus Nanopelagicales bacterium
AACCCAAAAACTGCTTTAGACACTTTGGTACGTGAAGAACTCGGACTCAACCCCGATGAACTGGGTTCACCTGTCAAGGTCGCCATCTCGAGTTTCCTTGCATTTACTATCGGGGCGAGCGTTGCAGTAATTCCCTATGTTTTCCTTCAAGGTTCCGCAGCTTTTTACACCGCAATTGTTGCAGCGGTAATTGCACTGTGCATCGTTGGTGGACTTGTTGGAAAATTCTCAGGCCGCGGCATTGTCTTTAGTGCCATGCGTCAATTGCTGTGGGGTGCTGGCGCTGCCGGGGTCACCTACGCCGTTGGTTCCATTATTGGCGTAACAACAGGTTAATGAGCCATTTGTAATGGAGGATCTCGATTCCTTGATCACCCGCATGCAGGCTGCGTCAGGGGACCTGGGAACGCTGGCTGTAAAGCGAATGGAAGTTTTTCCCTGGTACAGGGAACTCAGCGCTGATCAGCGCGCTTGGGTTGCCGTTGTTGCCCAGGCCGGTATCGGTGCTTTCATGAACTGGTACTCCAATTGGGCGAAGTCACCCGACGCCACGGTTCCTAAGCTCACCACCGACGTATTCGGGGCGGCACCGCGTGAACTTGCCCGGGTTATTTCCCTTGAGCAAACTGTTGAGTTGGTGCGCACCACAATTGATGCGGTAGAAAGTCAACTCGATACTTTTTTAACGGGTGACGACTTGGCCCATGCCCGCATTGCAACATTGCAGTACTCCCGTGAGGTCGCTTTTAGTGCTGCCGAGGTATATGCGCGGGCGGCTGAAGCCCGGGGGGCCTGGGATGCTCGCCTTGAAGCGCTGATCCTTGATGCCCTGATTCGAAGTGATGTCGATAGCGAAATTCTCAGCCGAATCGCAGCCCTTGGCTGGTCTCAAGATCGGCCGGCGCTCGTCTTGGCCGGTTCCCCGCCCGACTCAGACGATCAAGAATCACTGTCAGTGATGCGCCGGGCAGCCAGAAGTCATTCCCTGGATCTACTTACCGGGATCCACGGTCCCGTGATGTTGGTCATTATTGGCGGTGTCGGCCTTGACCCACACGCATCGCACCGCCTGATGACCCCCTATTTCGGCCCCGGTCCCGTTGTTGTTACCGAGTCGGTCAACGGACTGGCCGAATTGGGCGTTGCAGCCCGCACCTGCCTTTCCGGGGTCGCGGCGGCGCGAGCATGGCCACATGCTCCGCGTCCGGTATTCGCGGGGGAACTCCTCGCGGAAAGGGCGCTCATGGGCGAGGACAACGCCCGCTCGCAGATCATCGAAAACATCTACAACCCACTCAGTAATGATCCAACTTTGTGTGACACCGCTGAAAGTTACTTGGAGAACGGGCAATCCCTTGAAGCGAGTGCCCGGGCTCTTTTTGTCCATGCAAATACGATTCGCTACCGAATCAAGGGGATTAGTGACTTAATTGGTTACGATCTGACCGATCCCCGAGATGCATTTACCGTCCGACTGGCGCTAGTCCTTGGCCGAATCAACCAGAATAGCTGAGGTATTGTAGGTTTCCTACAAAGATCCGGGCTAATTCTTGGTGCACACGCGCGTGGAGTTAGCGGTTATCTACGCAAAGGTAGGCACGTGCTTGTAGTCGTTGCGCCCGGTCAGGGTACCCAAACTCCCGGATTCCTCACCCCTTGGCTAGATGTGCCCGGTGTCGCCGAGCGACTTGATTGGCTCTCACTCGTGAGTGGGGTGGATTTACTCGCCCATGGGACCACCTCGGACGCCGACACTATTCGCGACACGGCAATTGCCCAACCACTCATTGTCGGCGCCGGACTGGTCACCCTGCTCAGTCTGTTCCCCCACCCTTCCGCAGCTTTTGCTTCCATTGGCGCTGGCGCTGGCCACTCGGTTGGTGAAATAACCGCGGCCGTTGGTGCAGGTGTTCTCACTGCAGAGCAAGCAATGGTCTTTGTTCGCGAACGCGGCCTAGCAATGGCAAAAGCTTCCGCCGTAACCGCAACCGGCATGGCCGCGGTCCTTGGCGGGAGTCAAGAAGATGTCATCGCTGCGGCAAGCCAAGCCGGGCTGACCTGCGCGAACATTAATGGCGCCGGCCAAATTGTTGTTGCGGGAACAACGGCGCAGCTTGAAAACTTTGTGGCACCCGAGGGTGCGCGAGTTCGAGCCCTCGAGGTGGCCGGCGCATTTCACACCGAGCACATGGCAAGCGCCAGTGCGACGCTTGGCCGAATCGGCAATGCCATGAGCACCCACGATCCTCGCATTCGTTTGATTTCCAATGCCGACGGTCAAATCGTGCACGACGGTCGCGCGGTTGTTCGCCGCCTAGTTTCCCAAGTTGCTCAACCAGTCCGCTGGGACCTCTGCATGCAAACAATGCTTGACCTCGGTGTCACCGCAATGATTGAAATCCCGCCCGCGGGAACCCTGACCAACTTAGCCAAACGGGCGATGCCCGGTGTTGAGACCCTTGCCCTCAAAACCCCCGATGACCTCCCGGCTGCGTGGAAGTTAATTGAAAAGCACGGGATTAAGTCAATGATTGAAACCAGTCCCACTTGGCGTCTCGTGATTTCACCAGCTAAAGGAATCTTCACGTCAGCCGACAGCACTTACGCGGAAGGTGATTCACTTCAACCCAACGTGCACATTGGATCCATTAAAACTTCCCGCGAACTCATTC
>JBIHZX010000139.1:0-2660 GCA_044240195.1 Candidatus Nanopelagicales bacterium
AGCCCGGTACCGGCATGCCCGGCCGTACACCGAGAGAAGCTCTAGAAGCCGCAATCCACGGTGAAACACACGAGTACACCGACATGTATCCAGGCATGGCAAAGATTGCTCGTGACGAAGGCTTTGACGAAATCGCCGACTGGTTTGAAACGTTGGCGAAGGCTGAGCGCTCACACGCGAACCGCTTTACCAAGGCTCTCGCAGCATTGGAAGCCTAATCTAGCTGATTTTCGCTAGTGCATTAAAAATTCCCGCGACGCTGATGTCGCGGGAGTTTCTACTCTCTTAAAGTACAAAACACAGATTAGGAAAAAGGTCTCTTGCCATGAGCCAACGAGAAGGTAATCTAGAAGCTCCGACAAGACATCCTCTTGACTGGACCAATCCAGACTTCTACAACGAAGACTCGCTCAACAAAGAGCTCGAGCGCGTATTTGATATTTGCCATGGGTGCCGACGCTGCGTAAGCTTGTGCGGATCATTCCCAACACTATTTGACTTGGTCGACGCCACAGAAGACGGTGAAGTGCACGGCGTCGACAAGAAAGACTACGATAAAGTGGTCGATCAGTGCTACCTGTGCGACCTTTGCTATATGACAAAGTGTCCCTACACTCCACCGCATGAATGGAATCTTGACTTCCCCCACCTGATGCTGCGCGCCAAAGCGATCAAACACAAGAAAGGTGAAACGACATTCCGCGACAACGTCTTGTCTTCGACAGACAAGATCGGCATGTTCGCGGGCATTCCCGTTGTGACGCAGGCCATGAATGCAGTAAACAAGACAAAGATGATGCGCTCTGTCCTGGAGTCGACCTTAGGAGTCGACAAGGACGCATGGATCCCTGAGTACGCGTCAAAGACCTTCAAACAGGTCGCAAAAGAGTCTTCGAGTTGGCCTGTCAAAGACGGGGCTAAGACGCCCGGCAAAGTTGCGGTTTACGCAACCTGCTTCATCAACTACAACGAGCCAGGCATCGGGCAGGATTTATTAAAGCTGCTGGCGCATAACGAAATCCCATACAAACTCGTCGAGAAAGAAGCTTGTTGCGGCATGCCGAAGCTTGAACTCGGTGATTTAGATTCTGTCGCGAAAAACAAAGATATCAACATCCCACAACTGATAGGCCTTGCGAAGGACGGCTATGCAATCGTGACGCCGATCCCCTCTTGCACGCTGATGTTCAAACAAGAATTACCGCTGATGTTCCCACACGAGGAAGATGTTCAGCTCGTTAAAGAAGCGATGTGGGATCCCTTTGAATACTTCATCGCCCGCAAGAAAGACGGCCTGTTAAAGACAGACTTTAAGAACGAACTGGGTAAGGTTAGCTATCACGCGCCCTGTCACCTGCGCGTTCAAAACGTCGGTAAGAAAACTGCGGAAACCTTGGAAATGATCCCAGGCACAGAAGTGCATATCGTGGAGCGTTGCTCGGGACATGCGGGCACCTGGGGCGTGAAAAAGGAATTTCACAAGACAGCCATGAAGATTGGAAAGCCCGTATTCAAAAATATGGCGAGTACGGAGCCAGACTACATCAGTTCGGATTGCCAACTGGCTGGACACCATATCGAACAGGGCATGGAAGAAGGTGGCATGAAGAAATCACAAATGATGCACCCTATCTCTTTGCTAGCCAAAGCCTACAACCTTTAATTTAATTAACAAGAGATTTTCTAGAGATCATGATGGGAAAAATTCAACGTAGCGATCTATTGAGCCTGGAAGCGTATTACAAGGCACGACCTGACATGCGTCAACGCGCGATCGCCGAACGCAAAAAGAGAACTGTCATTCTCGGCGAACATCTCAATTTGATTTTTGAAAACAAGTTTTTGATGCAATATCAAATACAAGAGATGCTGCGCGTTGAAAAAATCTTCGAAGATGAAAGCATTCAAGAAGAAATGGAAACCTATAACGCGCTCGTCCCCGACGGCAGCAACTTTAAAGTGACCATGAAGCTGGAGTACATCAATGAAGTCGATCGCAAAGTAGCGCTTGCGAAACTCATTGGCATTGAACATCGCGTGTTCATTGAAGTTGAAGGCCAGCCGCGCGTGTATGCGATTGCGAATGAAGACTTGGATCGATCAACTGCCGAAAAAACGTCTTCTGTTCACTTCTTGCGATTCGAACTGACAGACGCGATGAAGAAAGCGCTAGAGGTTGGCGCCCAAATGAAGGTTGGTTGTGACCATAAAGAGTACCCCTCGCATGTCGAATCACTCCCTGCCGAGACGCTCGCGTCATTTGTGGAAGATTTGAATTAATTGATATCTGCGCCCGTCACCATCGAGTCGTTTAACCTTCCCACGTCTGATACGGGCGTCAACATCGTTGGGCGTAAGCGCGGCTCAGGCCCACCTTTGTTGTTACTGCATGGCAATCCACTCACCCAAATGAGCTGGAATCGTATCGCGCCGCGCTTGGCTGAACACTTTACCGTTGTGACGACTGACCTGCGAGGCTATGGGGACAGCAGCAAGCCTGAGGGGCTACCGGATAGCAGCAACTATTCCTTCAGGCGCATGGCCCAGGATCAAGTCGACGTTATGGCACAACTGGGCTTCACAAGCTTTGCCTTGGCTGGACACGATCGCGGTGCGCGTACCGCCTTTCGTTTGGCAATGGATCATCCCGACAAGGTCAC
>JBIHZX010000134.1:0-2652 GCA_044240195.1 Candidatus Nanopelagicales bacterium
ATTTTGGTCTAAGATATTGGCATGGATGAAAGCTCAGATAAAGCCCCGCTCGGTGGAGTAATTCTTGAGGAGCGCCGTGCGTCGGTCCGTGCAATTCTGGTCACTCTGGTTATCTGGTTCGCGGTTATCTTTGTCGTGGCAGTAATTATGTGGGTCCAGATCAATGCTTCCATTGCGCTCTTGTTAGCTCTGCTGCTGTCGTTATTTCCGTTACTCAGTTTTATTAATTGGGTGATGTTTCGCATGATTATAGATTCAGAGAAGATCCAATTGGTGCGGACTTTCATCTTTCGAAATAAAGAGTCACTTGAGTTCAACAAAATTGAAGGCGTTGATATTCAACAAGGACCGTTCGGCCGAGCTTTTGATTACGGGAGATTAACCATTTCCGGTGTGGGAATTAAGCAACTGCGGACTGAACCCATTGATCATCCGGATCAAGTGGCACAATCGATCCGCGCGCTCATCGCTCAACGTTAGTTCGGCAAAATTAATTCAGAAAACAGCCTAATCACTCAGGTTTTTTAGTTTTTGGCGAAACCGGAAGGCCCTTGATTGCAGAGGCAAACTCGGACATAGCTTCCAGAGTAGGCGCAACGGCTTCCCTGTTTGCAGCCTCAATCGCTTCGAAAACCTCACGTCGGTGCACCTTTATGTGTCTGGGTGCATCAATTCCTACCCGGATCAAATCACCGCGGATCTCAAGGATGGTGACGATTACGTCGTCACCGATAACTATGCTTTCGCCGACCTTACGACTAAGTACAAGCACTTGCTGACTACGCAGCCATTAGTGGGGTGCGCACAGACAAATCGCTATTTTCCACGATTATCTGTTCGGCGATTTGGGCATTTGGATCAAGTAGCAGGGGGGCCATGAGGTTAACTGTAGAGTCTTTGAAGGTTTCACCCAACGTCACCACGAGAAGTAGCAGAACTTCTGCGCCGCCAGCGAGGTTGAATCGCTTCGCCACTTCGTCGTCGACGATGGGCGCGTAATTAGGAAAGAACGACGCTGCCGGAACCACAACAAAGTTGATGGCGGCATCTTCGATGGATTGGAGTCGGTAAACCAACCCTTCATCGTTCATTTTGATCAGCGTGAACTTGGTGAACTCGGGAAACCCAAGAAGCCCGCCCCGAACTTCGACGACGGGGACGTCGCTCTGCACATCGATTTGTGCACTGACAGACATGGATTCTCCTTCTTGAGCTTGCGGATTCATATTACCTTAAGAAATCCATCAGCGATGGTTGCATGATTTGGGCAGTGGAATATAGGGCTGCTTCATAGCTTGTCTGCTGCATGGTCAATTCCATCACTGTCTTTGTGAGGTCGGTGTCTTCAACAGCGGACAAAGCTCCGGTAACACCCAAAATCCGGTCCGCTGTAACGTCACGAAGCTCATTGAGTTGATTGATTCGGGAGACTATGGTTGATTGGGCGCCGCGAGCCGTAGTAATCACCGAGTCAAGTGAGGTCAAGTCGACTGAAAGGCTAGCCGGCGCGCTTCGCAGATTGCTTGCGATCGAAGTGAGCACGGAAAAGGCATTCGATCCATCGGCACCAAAAACTTCGGGCCCGTTCAATTCAATTCTGACGGTGGAACCAAAGTCATCAACCCTGGTGGTGACCGCATTTGTGTCTCCGACGTAAGCACCAAGCCCGGTGTATGCGGTGTCTGCAGATGTTGCACCGGTGAAAAGGGCACGCCCGAGGAAATCGCTGTTCGCCGCGACCAACAAACTCGATGCAATAACGTCAATCTGAGCGGCCAATGCAGTTCGGGTGTTAGCCGTCGAGTTGGAGGCTTGCCCCTGAATCACGAGCTCGCGGGCCTTGAGAAGTTGATCATTGATTGAGTCCACCTGGGTGCGTGTGGCGTTGAGCCTGAGTAAGCCATGATCAATGTTTTGCGCATATTGCGACATGCGGGTTTGTTCCGCCCGCAGGTTCATAACGGACTGGGTTCCGCTCGGATCCTCGCTGGTACGTTGAATCGCTTTGCCGGAAGAGATCTGCTCCTGAAGTCGGGCCATTCGCTTGCTCATTGCGCCAACCGAGTCCATATTCTGCAGACTCTGCGCACCTGTTGCTAGGCGGGTAATTGAGGTCATGGATAGTTCCTATCGTCCGACTAGGCCGGTGCGGTTGATGAGTGTGTCGAGTGCATCGTCAATTGCTGTAAGGACACGCGCCGCCGCTTCGTAGGCACGCTGATACGTGAGCAGATTCGCCATTTCTTCATCGATGTTCACGCCCGACTCGGAATTAATTTGGCCGGTGATACCAGCCATGAAAGCCTGCACCGTTTCGGAGGTTTGCTGCGCACCTTGGGTAGCAAAACCTAGGGATATGACCATGTCTTGATACACACCGTCAGGGCCACCGGCCGCTCTTCCCAGGGCCGCCATCGCGTCTGCATTTGATCCGTTGAGTGAAGCTACTCCCAAAACGGGGGCAACCGTCGAGGCCGCAATATTTAAACCGTTGGTGAGCACCACGCTGATCGTTGAGGCCGTAGTACCGGCGAAAAGGGCCGTACCTGCGGCACCCGTGGAGTCATACCCGGCAGCCTGCGCGGTGTTTACCGTTGTTGCCAGGGCAGCGGCCACAGTGTCAAGTGTTGCTGCCCAGTCCGGGACCGTGTC
>JBIHZX010000055.1:0-9341 GCA_044240195.1 Candidatus Nanopelagicales bacterium
TGGGTGGTCTTTGGCCAACAGCTCACCGCCGAAGGTGTGTCTCCTTCGATTACAGCGATCGACGTATGGATCAGTTTAATCGGCTTCACTCTCGTCTACGGAATTCTCGCGATCATTGAAGTGAAACTAATTCTGAAGTATATCCGCGCAGGGGCACCCGAAATGGTGGTTGAAGATCCATTTAAAGAAGCCCAATCCAATGACAAACTTTACTTCGCATACTGAGTTGGACGAAAGAGGAAAAGATCATGGAATTCGTTAACGTTTGGTTCATACTCATTGCAGTTTTGTGGATTGGTTACTTTGTTCTCGACGGATTCGATTTAGGTGTTGGAATACTGCTGCCAATCCTTGGCCGTGACGATTTACGGCGTCGCGTAATGATCAACGCAATCGGTCCTGTATGGGATGGCAACGAAGTGTGGCTTCTTGTTGCCGGCGGAGCTACTTTTGCTGCATTCCCATTGTGGTACGCAACAATGTTCAGCGGCTTCTATCTTGCATTCTTTGTACTCCTGCTGGCCTTGATCTTGCGAGGAGTTGCTTTTGAATACCGTTCGAAGGAAGACTCACAAAGTTGGCGTAATCGCTGGGACATCGCAATTTTCATTGGGTCAGCCCTCCCAGCGTTCCTCTTCGGCGTCGCATTCGGAAACGTGATTGGTGGTGCTCCCATAGAACCACTACCCGGAACAGATGCTGGAAACGCCGCGAACTTCAACTACTCAGGAAATTTCTTTGACCTACTCAATCCATTTAGTATCGCATTGGGTCTCATGACCTTGCTGATTTTCACCACCCACGGAGCCATCTTCCTAGCCCTGAAAACTTCGGGTGAAGTTCGTGAATCAGCCCGTTCATTGATCTACAAGATCGGGCCACTCGCTGCAGTACTTGCCGTAGTTGCACTTCTATGGGCGCAGTCATTCTCTGGCCGAGTAGCTATCACGCTGCCCATGGTCTTGGTGGCAGCGCTCGCATGGCTTGGTGCGATCTGGCTCACCCGTGTTGGTCGTGACGGTTGGGCTTTTGTGCTCAGTTCCACCACAATCCTGTTGGCTGTTGCAGCTCTGTTCGTGGGTCTTTTCCCGAACGTAATGGTGAGTTCAATCGATTCGACCTTCAATCTGACCGTTGATAATGCATCCAGTGCGGGGTACACCCTGACCGTAATGACGTGGGTGGCGGTAATTATGACCCCGATTGTTGTGATCTATCAAGGTTGGACTTACTGGGTGTTCCGCAAGCGGATCAGCACCTCGATGATTCCGGATCAACCCATGGCCGGACGCAGTGATGACCGATTTGTTTCAACTAAGTGACACTCACGCAAAATGAAACCCGTTGATCCCCGGCTATTTCATTATGCCCGGAGTACTCGACGTTTCTTTATCGTTTCTGTTTTGGCCGGCTCGCTAACGGCACTATTTGTCATCTTGCAAGCCTGGTTCTTGTCATCAATTTTGGTTGATGTAATTGGTAATGGAAACGCCTTAGGGAGTGTTTCCTTTGCAGTTATAGCTTTGATTCTCACCTTTGCCGCCCGAGCCATACTGATCTGGATCTCGGACACCGTCGCGACTCGATCAGCCGGGATCGCCAAATCGGAATTGCGTCAAGCTGCTATGTCCGCTCTTATTAATCAAGGAAAAGCGGGAATGAGCGCTGGGGAAATAGCTGCCTTGGCGACCCGGGGAATTGACGCACTCGACAATTATTTTGCGCGTTACCTTCCTCAGTTGGTACTTGCAGTTATCGTCCCAATCTCAATTGTCCTTGTAATTTTCACTCAGGATTTGATTTCTGCTCTGATTGTTGTCTTCACGGTCCCAATGATTCCGCTGTTCATGATTCTGATCGGTATTTTTACCCAGCAAAAAGTAGATAGGCAATGGCAGACCCTCAACAAGTTGAGTGGCCACTTTCTTGATTTGATCTCTGGTCTGCCAACACTGAAAATATTTGGGCGAGCCCAAACACAGGTGAAGATCATCGAAAAAGTTGGAGCTGAATACCGATCCAGCACTATGGGTGTACTGCGCATTTCATTTCTTTCCTCTCTCGTTCTCGAACTTCTTGCAAGTCTCTCTGTCGCCCTCGTTGCCGTGTCCATCGGTTTGCGGCTAGCTGAAGGCCAGATGGCATTTTCGATTGGTCTATTTGTATTGATACTTGCTCCCGAGGTTTACCTGCCGCTTCGATTAATTGGACAGCATTTCCACGCTGCTGCTGAAGGCTTGGGAGCTGCAGACAAACTCTTTTCAATTATTGAATCAGATCAACTCAATGGAAACCAAGGAATAGATGTTGCGAGCGGCGTTCCTATTCAAATAACCAACGTTGAAGTCGTCCATCTAGGTTCGGACAACATTGCATTAAGTCCAACCACCTTTACGGCGCGGCCAGGAACTGTCACCGCAATAGTGGGAACGTCGGGTAGTGGAAAGACAACATTGTTACGCGCATTACTTGGTGTAATCCCGATTCACGGTGGCTCGATTCATCTCGGTCAAACCCCAATTGCAGAAGTATCTTTGAACTCCTGGCATAAGCACATCGGTTGGCTGCCGCAGGAGCCACACTTATTTTCCCGGGATTTGAGTGGCTCACCCACCATTAGAAGTGTTGTCGACCTTAGGGGTGAGGCGAGTGATGCGAGAATCTGGGAGATTTTGGAAAGTGCACACATTGCAGCAGAGGTAAGGCCGATCGGACTTGATTACGAACTGAAATCGGGGACTGGTCTTTCAGGTGGTCAACTTCGAAGGCTCGCTCTGGCACGCGCCCTGATGGGTGAACCAAGTGTCCTCATCCTTGACGAGCCTACTGCGGCGGTTGACGTTTCCAGTGAAATGCTCATAGCTCAAACTTTGCGTGAATTTGCTGACAAAAATGGAATTGTCATTTTGGTGGCGCACCACCCAGGACTTCTGAGTATCGCCGATCAAATTGTGCGGGTTGGACATATTGAGTCATTAATCGATGGTTCAAGTGACTCAGAACCTCACATGGAGATTAGTGACCTTGTTCCTAGTGGATCGAGGAACTGGTGAGTTCAGCAACGGAAAAATTGTGGCGCGATGTCACGGCAGATCGTCAGGGACTTGCGGTAACCGCAATATTGGGAGGGCTAGCATCCTTCAGCGCCGTTGCGTTGCTGGGTGTTTCCGCATGGCTGATTGCAACAGCGGCAGGTATGCCACCGGTACTTACTTTGACCGTGGCTGCCGTGATGGTCCGATTTCTAGCGCTCTCTCGAGCTTTGCTGCGTTATGTTGAGCGACTAGTTGGTCACAATTCGGCACTTCTCGGGCTTACTAAATTACGTGTGAGTGTTTACCTGAAACTTGAACGGATCACTCCAATTGGTCTGCGCAAACTCTCCCGCGGTGAATACCTTTCCCGAATTGGCGCCGATGTTGACAGTGCCCTGGACTTGCCATTACGAGTCGTCCTTCCTTGGGTTCAAGCATTATTGGTCACTGCGGCGATCGCTGTATTCACGTGGTGGGTATTGCCAGTAAATGGAATGTTGATCACCATTCTTGGTTCTATTGCACTAATTGTGATTCCGGTCATCGTGCGAATGATTGCTTCACGCACGGATACTCGGCTGGCACCTGCGAGATCGCAGGTGATTGATGCAGTTGTTGACATTGCTGACAACACCGAACAGATTCTGGTAACCGGCTCAGGATTAAGCACACTGGTTGCATTGCAGGAAAGGGAAGGAAAAGTCAATTCACTTCTCAATCGTCAGGCATGGTCCATTGGTTTGGGTAATGGTCTTGGGACGGTATTACAGGGATCAGCGGTAATCGGGGCTTTACTAATCGGTATTCCCGCGGTTACAGCGGGAACAATCGATCCAGTAATGCTGGCCGTTCTTGCACTTCTGCCGCTCGCACTTTTTGAAGTGCTGGGAACGTTACCTGCGGCAGCGGTGAGTTGGCGCAATATGTCAGTTGTTGCGAAGCAGATCGAAGATCTCGACAGTATTGAGGCCTTCCCGCAGGAGACCCTAAGCAGTATTGACGGGGTAAAGGTCAGGAATCTGAAAACGCAGTGGCCCAATTCGGATTCGGTTGCGTTAGCTGACGTCACTTTTGAAGTTGCGAGAAATTCGCATGTGGCGATTGTTGGGCCAAGTGGTTCTGGGAAATCAACACTTGCTTATTGCCTCATGGGGTACCTGCCTTTCTCAGGTCACATTGAAATATCTGAATCCAAAACATTACTTGCTCAACAAAGTTACGTTTTTGACACCACCATTCGCAACAACATTCAAGTTGGTGGCGGCGAGATGAGTGAAGCTGAAATTCTCGGTGTTCTCGAGCGTGCCGATCTGATGGAATGGCTTGAATCACAACCGAACGGTCTTGATACAGAGTTAGGTAGTTTTGGAAACAGGATGTCCGGTGGCGAACGACACCGACTCTCATTTGCGCGGCTGATTGCTGCTGGAAGTGATTTGGTAATTCTCGATGAACCCACGGAGCATCTTGATTGTGAAACTGCTGAGAAAATTGAGGGTGATATCTGGGACTCCACTCAGGGTGTAACAACCATCATGATCACCCATCGGCTTATGACAGCTCAGAAGTGCGATCAGATTATCGAATTCAATGCTGGTCGAATAGTCGCTATTGGTACACACGAGGAACTGATCGAAATAGGTGGCTGGTACGCGCAATCCTGGAAGCAACAACAGGAACAACTTCAGATGCGGAAGATTATTCTGGGGATGCCCGTAGGTATTGCGACAAAGACATGAACAATCCGGAACTAAATGGGCAAGATAGGCCCATGGACACTGATGAGGGACTGTATTTAGCCCTCATGGGTGTGGCATCTGGGCTGGAATTGAAAGCTACCCTGCGAAGAATTGTGACAAATGCGGTCTATTTGGCTGATGCATCTTATGGAGCCTTGGGCGTGCTGGACGCTAGCGGAAAGATCCAAGACTTCATTCATGTTGGAATTCCCGATGAAGTAAGTAGGCACATAGGCAACCTGCCAACAGGCGGTGGTCTACTCGGAGAGTTAAGTGTGCGCCCAACCCCTCTGCGTCTTGCCCACATTAATGAGCATCCCGCTTCAATTGGGTTTCCCAAGAATCACCCACCGATGACTTCCTTTTTGGGTGTACCAATTCGCATACGAGGGGAAGTGTTTGGCAATCTCTATTTGACGAGTAAAAAAGATGATGAAACATTTACCGAAGAAGATGAGCATTCGGTTATTGCTTTCGCCACAGCGGCAGCTGTTGCTATTGAAAATTCCCGGCTTTATGAACTGGCAACCGAGAAAGTAAAGTGGCAACGAGCGGTATCAGAGATTGGTACAGCGGTGCTGTCAGGTGGCGACAGTGGTGAAGTTTTGAACCTGATTGCGGAAAAATCAAGGTCCTTAACGGGCGCTGCAGCAGCGATCATTGCTCTACCGGATTCAGCAAATTCACTCATCATCGAAATAGTGAATACCGATTTCGAGCCCTCACTGATCGCGCATAGATTGCGTTCTTGGCTTGGCGTACCCGCACCGGATGACTCGCTTCTGACAAGATCTTTTGCTCTGGGCGGAAGTATCGTCGAAGACAAATGTTCGCTCTTGAGTCAAGTGACAACAGACTTGGTGGAAGAGAGCGTTGCTGCGGTTGCTTTGCCATTGCGTACGACTGACGAAGTTTTGGGTGTCCTCCTGCTTATTTGGCCGAAAGGGTCACTTGTGGCCGCCAAAGCAGTTATCGAACTCATCGAGTCATTTGCCGGACAGGCGGCGCTCACGCTGGTGTTAGCAAAAGCCCAGCAAGTCAAAGAGGATCTGGCTGTACTAGAGGATCGCGACCGTATTGGACGTGATTTACACGACTTTGTCATTCAAAGAGTATTTGCGACCGGACTGTTGCTCAACGGATTGTTGCAAAATGAAGAGGTACCCCCTGAAGTCAATAAGAGAATTGACCTTGCTGTCGGTCAACTTGATGAAACTATTCGCGAGATTCGACAAACCATTTTCGACTTACATACTGAGTCAGCTGAGACGTCAATTGAGGTGAGAATTGCACAGGAGGTGGAATCCATTTCTAATGTCCTTGGTTTCCCGGTTCGGTTGACGCTCATGGGGCCACTCGATTCCATGATCACTCCAGCAATCGCTGACCACTTGTTTGCTGTTGTGAGAGAGGGACTTTCTAATTGCGCCAAACACGCATATGCAACGGAAGTTGAAATCAGGGTTTCAATCGATGCACCAGTGCTCGTCTGCGAAGTAATTGATAACGGGAATGGTTATGTGGTGGGGTCCCGTATCTCGGGCATTGCCAATCTGGAGGCTCGGGCAACAAAGCTGGGTGGACAATTGGTTATCGGAGCTCGGCCAGATGCACAGCCAGGGACCTGGTTGTGCTGGAGCGTTCCCTTAGCGTGAGTTGTTGTGATTCTCGGAGGTAACCTCAAGGCGAGCTACATAAGCTGCCGCTTGGGTACGGCGCTCCATACCTAGTTTTGCTAGCAGTCCAGATACATAGTTCTTTATTGTCTTTTCAGCCAAGTGCATCTGTTCGCCAATTTGTCGGTTAGTCATTCCTTCACCGATCAAGTTAAGAATTGTTTTCTCTTGTCCCGTGAGTCCTGAGAGTTCATTACTTTCTTTATTACCGTTTCGCAGTCGCTCGAGCACTCGTTCGGTAACACTGGGGTCAAGCAGACTCTTACCTGAGGCAACCTGTCGAATTGCGTTGATCAAGTCTGTTCCGCGAATCTCCTTGAGCACATAACCTGACGCTCCAGCCATGATCGCGTTGAACAACGCTTCGTCATCTGAATAAGAAGTAAGCATCAAGACGTGGATATTGGGGAAAAGTGAGCGAATCTCGCGGCAGACTTCAACACCACTACCGTCAGGAAGGCGAACATCAAGTACCGCAACATCAGGCTGCGAAGCCGTGATCCGAATTAAAGCTTCCTCGGCTGTCCCAGCTTCACCGACAACTTCGAGGTCAGACTGCAACCCAATGAGCTCGGCGATCCCTCGACGTACGATTTCGTGGTCATCTAACAAGAAAATGCGAATGTCCCCCATGGCAGCATTATGCAGGTATCAGGGTGTGGTGGGGAGTAAGTCAGCGAAATCCTGCACACGGGGACCAGATCCATTGATCCGTGCACGTGTTACTTCGGGGTCTACTCGACCACAAAATCCTTTAACGAAATCTGCCCAAGACATTTCGATGTGGGTCACTTCACCGGTTGCCTCTGCTGTGAAAGCTGCTTTTCCGTCAGCGTCGGTGGCAACACACACCGTTCCACCGAAGTCTTCCCCCGTGAAATCAATCTGCAGAGATTCACCATGCGGTGCACCAATTTTCTTCCCCCAAATAAATGGAAGAGCTTTGAGCATCCGCCCGGCAGCATTCTTTGCCGGATTGCTTGTGAACTCGCCAGGCAGTCCGACCGCAATTCGAACATCAAGGTCATGTGTCCAAATGTCAAATGTGCGCATGCCAAGGAACTGCTTCAGTGAGATTTCGCCGTCAACCCAAGGAACGGTCAATCCCGGGGAATCCTTGCCGAGGAAGTCGGTGAGGTTGTTGGCGTTCGTGAGCATTTGCTGAAGTAGCACTGCCGGTGGGGTCCCCCTGCGGTAGTCAACCCCGCGTTCGGTGAATTGTTGAAAGGGATCTTTGGCGTGAGGGAGTTGATCCCAATTTGGTTCGTGAGCAGGTGGGGGATTACCCGCGGCTAGCGAGTCAAGGTCAATTGTGTGAGCCACAATGTCGGCAACCGTCCACCCAGGACACGGGGTGGGGAGCGACCATTGCTCGGCGGTCAGTGAATTCAAGGTGGCGTAGAAGTCCAAGATCGCCTCAATGTAAGTCTTCATGGGGTCAAGGGAACTCTTAGTCTCTATAAGGTCGTCCATGTTCATATTCTGCCTTACCTTTTCCACCATTTAAATGGGTTTCGGTGAATCGGTTGAGGTCTTAGGCTAGGGAACATGGATGTGAGAGTTGCCGCCCTTCAAATCGACTGCTCAACAATTGAGTCGGTGCCCCAGCGGGTCGAACGAGTGCTGGGTTTAATTGACCAGCAAGCAAGTGATTGTGACTTTATGGTGCTACCCGAGTTGTGGAATTTTGGGGCATTCAACTTGGAGGCCGCTCGCGAGTACGCCCAACCAATTGATGGAGCTCTGCCCACCGCCCTCGCGCAGAAGGCTCGTGACCATGGCATTTGGTTACACGGCGGATCATTTTGTGAACAAGATGCTAGTGCATTGCATAACACAAGTGTTTTGTTTAACCCGCAGGGTGAATTGGCGGCCTACTACCGCAAGGTGCACGTTTTTACTTACGCGCGCGAGCAAGACACGATGACTCCGGGCACGGATTATGTAATGGTGGAAACCCCATTGGGACTAACCGGGCTTGCGACTTGTTACGACCTTCGCTTTCCGGAAATGTTTCGGGCCATGCGCATAGCAGGTGCGCAAGCGTTCGTGATCCCTACTGGTTGGCCAGTACCTCGAATTGGTCAGTGGGATGCGTTACTGCCCGCGCGGGCAGTTGAAAATCAAGCATGGGTCATTGCTTGTAATCAAGTGGGTGTCCAAGGTAAGCACCATTTGGGCGGGCACTCGTCAATCATTGATCCGTTGGGGAACGTTCTCGCTAATGGTGGAGAAACCGAGACCGTGATAAGTGCTGTGATTGATGTTCAGGTTGGGCAAAATTGGCGCTCGGAGTTTCCAGCAATCGACGATCTCGTTGACTGCGCCGTGATCACCGTTTAATCAACTCTCCACCCGGATCACGATTATGGGATTCTTTTTCGGGTCCAGCCATTCAAGTATTGCTTTCATGGCTTTTTCAGGGATTGCAACACAGCCTGCGGTTTTCGTCCCATTGCTGACATGAAGGAATATCCCACCACCTTGACCGGTGTTAGCACTTTGGTCTGTTCGGTTAACCCCATTTGCGCCTTGAGTTATCTCCCCGGTGGGAAGATTGAAATCAACTACCGCGACGTAGTTGTATTGCTTGCGGTAGGTCGAGAGAACTTCGACGTAATTTCCGTAGCTTGACCAATCCTTGTTTGCGGTTTGAAAAATATTGTAAGTACTAGGAAATTTGGGGTTGTAGGTCCAAGCATCATTTTTGTCGACCTCGATGTATTTCAACTTGGTCCCAGGGTCGGACTTAATGCCAAAGGCCGAGGTGAAGGCATAGGTGCCGGTTGGGGTCTTTCCTGTCCCTTGTTTTCGATTGTTTCCAGGAACGAGGCCACCGTATCCCAAGATAGCCTGCACTGGTTTCTGTGTTGCCAGCCAGGAATTCTTAT
>JBIHZX010000018.1:0-27689 GCA_044240195.1 Candidatus Nanopelagicales bacterium
CCGGTGACGAAGTTGATGACCTCAGTGCATCGGCAATGTCCTATGAACTGGGTACCGAAGGCATGCTGCCCGGTTTTGACGAAGCAGTCCGGGGAGCGAAGAAGGGTGAATCACGCACATTTGAATTCACTCCACAAAACGGTGACTGGGTGGGCGTACCGTTAACCGTCACCGTTGAAGTCAGTGCCGTTCGTGAACGTGAACTCCCAGAACTTGATGCCGATTTCGTTTCAATGGCGTCCGAGTTCGATTCCGTTGAAGAGTTGCGCGCCGATATTGAAACCCGTCTTGGTCGCCTGAAGAAAATGGAACAGGGTAATGAGGCTCGTAACAAGATCCACGACGTTTTACTGGAAAAAGTTGACTTGCCATTGCCCGAAGGCTTGATCGCGGCCGAGATTGAAGGTCACTTCCACGACGGACATGATTCAGGCGAAGAGCACCGCGCCGAGGTCGAAACCGAGATCCGCACGGGCCTGAAGAGCCAGTTCATTCTGGACAAGATTGCCGAAGACGAGGAACTCACCGTTGGTGAAAGCGAGCTCAGCGCCTGGCTCATGCAGCAAGCGCCGCGCTACGGCATGGCACCTGATGCATTTGCTCAGGCTTTGGTTGAAGCAGGGCAGGTCCCCATGGCCATGGCAGATATTCGTCGGGCCAAAGCCCTTGCCAAGGTGCTCGAGAGCGCCAAGGTTGTTGACACCAACGGTTTGGTTATTGACCTTGCCGAACTCGATGCGGAATTGGCTGCCCTGACCGGTTCGGCTTAGGGCGAACGAGGGGCGATCGCTACCGGGGTGCCGCTCATTTGGGGTTAGAGTTTGGTTCAGAAAGCTTAAGGCTCATCATCCAGCGCTAAACGCTTAGGAGAATCCGTGACCGTCCCGTTCATCAACTCGCAATCCAATTCAGGGTTCAACTCGGAATTCGGCTCGCACCTCATGCGTTCCAGTGGCAGCATGGCCGGATTCGGCGACATGCTTGACGAGCGCCTACTACGCGAGCGGATCATCTGGCTCGAAGGCCCGGTCATGGATGACAACTCCAACCGAATTGCCAAGCAGTTGCAGGTGCTCGCAGCAGAAGACCCCGACAAAGACATTAGCCTGTACATCAACTCACCCGGTGGATCCATTTCTGCCGGAATGGTCATCTATGACACCATGGCATTGATCCCCAATGACGTCACCACCGTCGCCATGGGTCTGGCCGCTTCAATGGGCCAGTTCCTGTTGTGTGCTGGTGCACCCGGAAAGCGATATGCCACACCGAATACTCGGATCATGATGCATCAGCCATCAGGTGGCCTTGGTGGAACCGCGAGTGATATCAAGATTCAGGCCGAGCAGATGCTGTTCATCAAAAAGCGGATGGCTGTTCTCATCGCCGAGCACAGTGGCCAGACTTTGGAGCAGATTGAGAAAGACTCAGATCGTGACCGTTGGTTTGATGCTGAGGCAGCACGCGAGTACGGCTTGATCGATCACGTTTACAGCACTTCAGCAGACGCGCCCAAGGGCGAATCAAAGACCAAGGGAGCCACGAAGTGATCAATCCAACCAGTCGTTACATCCTTCCCGAATTTCGTGAGCGCACTGCAAACGGTGAGCGCACTCACAATCCGTACACCAAACTGTTTGAAGAACGCATTATTTTCCTCGGCGTCCAGATTGACGACGCTTCAGCCGACGACGTCATGGCCCAATTGTTGACCCTGGAGTCAATGGACCCCGATCGTGATATTCAGATCTACATCAACTCACCCGGTGGCTCGTACACCGCGATGACCGCGATTTATGACACCATGCAGTTCGTTAAGCCTCAGGTTCAGACCGTGTGTTTGGGTCAGGCAGCTTCGGCCGCCGCGGTCCTGCTCGCCGCAGGGTCCCCGGGGAAGCGTTTTGCCCTCCCGCACGCCCGAATTCTGATTCATCAGCCGTATACCGAGGGTGGGGGCCAAGGCTCTGACATCGAGATCCAGGCCAATGAAATCATCCGGATGCGGGTGGAAATGGAAGGGATTCTTGCCAAGCACACCGGCCGTTCCATTGAGCAGATTGAAAAAGACATCGAGCGCGACAAAATCCTCACGGCCGACATGGCCAAAGACTTTGGCGTGATTGATTCGGTTATTTCCTCTCGCAAGGGCTAATTGCTGCCGATAGGTTCTGTACTGGGGGATCGCGTTCACGACTTTGTATCGACCCGCCCTGTGTATATCGCGCGTAAGTACCCCTTTACGGGGTACGGTTACGGGGCTGTGGACCGAAGAATCTGATTAAGGGGCGTTGTGGCGCGTATTGGCGAGAGTGGCGACCTGCTGAAGTGTTCTTTCTGCGGAAAGAGCCAAAAGCAGGTCAAAAAGTTGATCGCTGGCCCTGGCGTCTACATCTGTGACGAATGCATTGACCTGTGCAATGAAATTATTGAAGAGGAACTCACAGACGCCAACACATCTGATCTTGGCGAGTTACCCAAGCCTCGTGAGATTTACGCATTCCTTGATGAATACGTCATTGGTCAAGACGCCGCGAAAAAATCCCTCTCGGTTGCGGTGTACAACCACTACAAGCGCGTTCAGGCCGGAGCCAATCACAAGGGCAAAGAAGACTCGGTTGAACTCGCGAAATCCAATATTTTGCTTTTGGGACCTACCGGTTCTGGCAAGACCCTGCTAGCCCAAACACTGGCCCGTGTACTCAATGTTCCTTTTGCCATCGCAGATGCCACCGCATTGACCGAGGCCGGCTACGTTGGCGAAGATGTTGAAAACATTTTGCTCAAGCTCATTCAAGCGGCTGAATTTGATACCAAGCGCGCTGAAATGGGGATCATCTACATTGACGAGATTGACAAGGTTGCTCGCAAAAGCGAGAACCCTTCGATCACTCGTGATGTCTCCGGTGAAGGTGTTCAGCAGGCCCTACTCAAGATCATTGAAGGAACAACCGCTTCGGTTCCACCGCAGGGTGGTCGCAAGCACCCACACCAAGAATTCATCTCCATCGACACCACAAACGTGCTGTTCATCGTTGGTGGAGCATTCGCGGGCCTCGACAAAATAGTTGAAGCTCGGATGGGTAAAAAGAGTCTCGGCTTCACATTTGACATCGTTGAGGGTGAGCGCGAGGAACCTAAAGACATCTCAGCGGATGTGTTCTCACATGTAATGCCCGAAGACTTGATCAAGTTTGGCATGATCCCTGAATTCATCGGCCGCCTTCCCGTATTTACATCAGTCAGCAAGCTTGACCGTGAGGCTCTGATCGCCGTTCTCGTCGAGCCAAAGAACGCACTCATTAAGCAGTACCAGAAACTATTCGAACTTGACAGTGTCGACCTTGAATTTGAACCTGAGGCATTGGATGAGATTGCTGAACTGGCTCTCTTGCGGGGAACCGGTGCTCGCGGATTGCGAGCAATCTTGGAAGAAGTTCTGCTTAACGTGATGTACGAAGTACCAAGTCGGACCGACGTGGCGAAGGTGGTCATTACCGGTGAAGTCGTGCGCGAGCGCGTCAACCCAACTTTGGTACCTCGCGGTGCACCTAAGCGCGCACCGCGCGAAAAAACTGCCTAGTTTACGACTGAGCGAGAACTATTTCGCTCGTGAGCATCGAATCCTCTGACGCGGTATTTGTTGTAATTGATTCCAGTGAACCAGCGGATACTAGATCCGTTGAAACAAGATTGATGTGTTCAATCATTGCTGGACTTCCCGTGAATTCTGCGCTGGTAACAACCGCTCGCATCGACAACTTGGCTTCTGATTTTGCCTTGCGAATCATCCGGAGTGCTTCCGTTGCTGTTGTCAGTACCGCGACGTCACCTTGGGTTGAAAGCGCCCGGAGGGCTTCACTGTCAGGCCATGAACTCGTGTGAATTGATTCTTTGTTAAACCATGACCAAGTTTCTTCAGTGGTGAAAGGCAGGAACGGGGCGAAAAGCCGAAGAAGAGTGTCAAGGGTTACCAGAAGGGTTGCCCGTGCACTTTGTGCATTCACACCCACGGTCTCGCCGTAAGCGCGCTCCTTAATGAGTTCAACGTAGTCGTCGGTGAACTCCCAAAAGAATGACTCGGTTGCATCGAGTGCTTTTGCGTAATTGAATTCGTCAAAAGCTTTTGTTGCGTTCTCAACGGTGTGGGCAAGTTTTGCTAGCAGTGCTTGATCAACAGGCTCAGAAACTGTTGCCGCCGTAATGCTCGTTCGATCCTGATCACCTGAAAGGGCTGAGAGAGTGAGCGCAAACTTGCTGGCGTTGAGGAGCTTGATCGCTAAACGACGACCGATTTTCATTTGACCGATATCAAATGCAGTATCCGTCCCGGGACGACCGGAAGCTGCCCAGTAACGAACCGCATCCGAGCTGTATTCATCGAGCATGTCCATGGGGGTAACAACGTTCCCCTTGGACTTACTCATCTTCTTGCGATCAGGGTCGAGGATCCAACCTGAGATCGCAGCGTGTTTCCACGGCAACTCATTGTTTTCCAAATCAGCACGAACGACAGAGGAGAACAACCAGGTCCGGATAATTTCATGTGCCTGTGGGCGCATATCCATGGGAAATACCCGCTGGAAAAGATCCGGATCGCGTTCCCAACCGCCAGCGATTTGGGGAGTGAGCGAACTTGTTGCCCACGTGTCCATGACATCGGGATCACCCATGAAGCCACCGGGTTGATTGCGTTGTTCCTCGGTGTATCCCGCGGGAACGTCACTACTGGGGTCGATGGGAAGTTCGGCCTCGCTGGGAGCGAGTACCTGTTCGTAGTCGGGATTGCCGTCGGCGTCGAGGGCGTACCAAACGGGAACCGGGACGCCGAAAAATCTTTGTCGTGAAATCAACCAGTCGCCATTGAGTCCCTCAACCCAGTTTTCATAGCGCACCAACATGTGAGGTGGGTGCCAGATGATTTCACGCCCACGCTCAAGGAGTTCTCCGCGCAGTTGCGGATCGCGGCCACCGTTGGCGATGTACCACTGGCGGGTGGTCACAATTTCGAGTGGCTTGTCACCCTTTTCAAAAAACTTAACGGGGTGAGTGATTGCCTTTGGTTCGCCCACCATGTCGCCTGATTCGCGAAGAACTTCAACCATCCGTTGTTTCGCGGTAAAACTCGTTGTTCCGGCAATCGCGGCAAAGCGTTCTTTACCTGAGCGAGTGGTGATCCACGGTGGGGTCTCTGAAGTGATTCGACCATCCCAGCCAACTATCGGGCGTGTGGGCAGTTGCAACTCGCGCCACCAGGTGACGTCGGCGAGGTCACCGAATGTACACACCATCGCAATTCCTGATCCTTTTTCTGGGTCAGCCAAGGTGTGGGCCATTACGGGGACTTCAACACCGAATACCGGGGTAATCACGTTGGTACCAAAGAGTGGTTGGTAACGAGGATCATCAGGGTGTGCAACGAGGGCAACGCAGGCTGCCAGTAATTCTGGCCGGGTCGTTTCAATAAAGACTTTATTGGCGGGATTTTCTGTTGGCGCGAAACCGATCCGGTGATAGGCACCGGGGACTTCGCGGTCTTCAAGTTCTGCTTGTGCAACCGCTGTGCGGAACGTGACATCCCAGAGTGTTGGTGCTTCCGACTGATAGGCCTCGCCGCGGGCAAGGTTGCGCAGGAAAGCAAGCTGGCTAACGCGTTGAGCATTTTTATCAATTGTTTGATACGTCTGCGCCCAGTCAATCGAAAGCCCCATGCGTCGCCAGAGGTCTTCAAAGACAACTTCATCTTCGATTGTTAATTGCTCGCACAACTCAATAAAGTTCTTCCGCGAAATTGGGTCTTGTTTTTTTGGATCCGGTTTCGCGGGAGGCGTGTAGTCCGGGACATAGAGCAAACTCGGATCGCAGCGAACTCCGTAATAGTTTTGAACGCGGCGTTCGGTGGGGAGACCATTGTCGTCCCAGCCCATGGGGTAAAAAACTTCGAAACCGCGCATGCGTTTGTATCGCGCAATGCAGTCGGTGTGGGTGTAACTGAAAACATGCCCAACGTGTAGTGACCCGCTGACGGTTGGGGGTGGAGTATCAATGGAAAAGATTTCTTCACGGGTTTTAGTGCGGTCAAATGAGTAAGTGCCAGCGTCCTGCCAGGTCTTGGCCCATTTTTCCTCGATTCCAGAAAGGCTTGGGTTTTCAGGAATGCTGACCACGTGGGAATCTGACTTCGACGACATGGTTGCGAAGTCTATTCGCCCACCTAGACTGCGTCTGTGGGTATCACGAGCGCGCAGCAATTATGGGATGAACTCGAGTCTCGTTGGGCGGAAAACAAGATCGATCCATCACTTGTTCGAATGAGGGCCGTTTCGAACTTGATGGGGGATCCGCAATTGACGTATCCGGTAATTCAGGTGGCTGGCACCAATGGCAAGACCTCCACGGCCCGCATGATTGAGTCCATCTTGCGCTCATACGGGCTGCGGACCGGGCTGTACACCTCACCGCATCTGGTAGACCCAACCGAACGGATTTGCCTCGACGGGGTACCCATTTCCAGTGAGGCGGCAATTTCAGCGTGGAATGACATCGAGCCTTTTGTCTCGATGGTTGACCACAATTTACTCGCTGACGGTGAGCCGCAACTTTCCTACTTTGAAGCCTTGACCGCTCTGGCGTATTCGGTCTTCGCCGATTCACCGGTTGACGTGGCCGTGATCGAAGTGGGGATGGGCGGGACGTGGGATGCAACGAGTGTGTGTCGACCACAGGTTGCGGTGGTGACAACCGTTGATCTGGATCATCAAGAATTTCTTGGTGAAAGCCTTGCGGAAATTGCCGCGGAAAAAGCCGGCATCGTGGGGAATTCGGAAGCGGTTGTCTTGGGCCCTCAGGCTCCGCAAGCAGCCGCAGTCTTGATGGCCGCATGTGAGGTTGCTGAGCTTGTTCCAGCGCGATTTGGAGTTGAGTACGGTGTTAATTCGCAGGAGTTAGCCGTTGGGGGGCAACTTCTGTCCTTACACGGACTGCGCGGGGATTACTCCAATATTTTCCTTCCACTTTTTGGCGAGCATCAAGGCAACAACGCGGCGGTGGCATTGGCAGCCTGTGAGGCGTTTATGGGATCAGCGCTGTTAGCCCCACTGGATATTGAGGTCGTAACTGAAGGTTTCGCACATGTGAAATCGCCAGGGAGACTGGAGATTTTGCGCACGGGTCCAACGGTGTTGGTTGATGCTGCGCACAATCCACATGGTGCAAGATCCCTCGCCGCGGCGCTAGAAACCAGTTTCACCTTTGTTGGCATTGTGGCGGTTATCGGCATGCTTGCTAAAAAAGATGCAGTCGGCTTCCTCGAGGCTTTGTCACCGGTGCTCTCTCAGGTAATCATTACCGAGCCAAATTCACCCCGGGCTCTACCGGCGAGTGAACTTGCCCGGCTGGCAACCGAGGTTCTGGGTGGTGATCGAGTCATTCTTGGTGGTGACCTGATGACGTCACTTGAGGAAGCAATCGGGTTGGCTGACAGCTCGGGTGAATACGGGGGAGTTGGGGTTGTTGTTACCGGTTCGGTGGTGTTGGTTGGAGATACAATTCGCCTGTTAGCCGGGACCGAGACAAAGAAAGTGAAATAAGACATGCGAGTACTGGGGTCGACCGTTCTTATTCTTGAAGCGCTCGTGGTTTTACTCGCGATCCCTATTGCCGTCAATGTCTCCAATGTGAACGCGACATACGCACTTCTTATTGGTATTGCGCTGGCAGGTTTGCTGGTATTGACTGTTGGAGTGATCACTAAACCGATGGCGGTTCCCATTGGTTGGGTGCTTCAGGTGCTCGTCATTGGCTCGGGGGTCGTCGTTCCCACAATGTTCTTCGTGGGTGGACTTTTTGCGCTGCTGTGGTTTTTCGCGGTGCGTAATGGGCAGCGGGTTGATCGTGCACGGGAGTTGCCCGAAAGTTAGGTGGACGGCTCCTCTAGCATCAGGTTCGGTAGTTTCCCCATAACGCCGTTTTCCACATATTTGAGGAGTCATTGAATGTCTGAACGCACACTTGTTTTGGTTAAGCCCGATGGCGTTGCCCGTGGGTTGGTCGGCGAAGTTCTTGCCCGCATTGAGCGTAAGGGCTTCACTTTCGCAGCCATTGAACTCATGAATGTCAGTGCTGATGTCGCTAAGGCCCATTACGGGGAACACGCCGACAAGCCGTTCTTCGGCGATCTTGTGGCTTTCATCACCGGTGGTCCGCTGTTGGCCGCAGTGATTGAAGGACCCGACGCAATCGTTGCTTGGCGAACCATGATGGGTGCTACCAACCCGATCACGGCGGCGCCGGGAACTATCCGTGGGGATCTTGCCACCGAAATGCAAAACAACGTCACCCACGGTTCCGACTCGCCAGAGTCAGCCGCCCGTGAAATCGCACTCTTCTTTCCCAATCTCTAAGTACTTTCCCAAGCTCGATGAACAAGCTCTATGAAGTGGTGTGAACTATGAAAGACCTAATCGGCTCTGTTGCACTCGGTGTTGGGGTGGGAGTGCCAACGGCTGTTGCGGCGCAAGGTCCAAGTCTGGTGCAGTGGCCGGAAAAGGTCCGCGAACTTTTTCCCACGGTTTTGGGTGCGAGTGTCGGGGTCGGCCTTGTCCTTGGGTCTCGCGTCCCGGGGCTTCGTGGAGTTAAAGCCCTTGCGGCAGGTGCTGGTTTAGCCGGGATCGGTGTCGCCGGTTTCCTCGTCGCAAAAAACAAACTGGGTGAACTTGAAGCACAAAATGCCCAGATTGATGAATGTTTTGCAAGTGCGCCAACGAATGAACACCTTTCAGGGAATTCTCATTCAGCCGTTGACTACTCCCTACTTGGTCGTGAGGGTGCTCGGTTTGTCAATAGCGTGACGACAACAGCACATGCCGAGAAGTTGGGCGTGAAGCGGACCCACGACCCCATTCGAGTTTTTGTCAGCATCGCGAACGCGGATTCGGTTTCTGCACGCGTTTCGCTCGCGATGTCAGAGCTCATTCGAAATAAGGCTTTTGATCGCGAATATCTATTTATTCAAGCCCCTGCCGGCTCAGGTTATTCAAACTCCACTCCCGTTGACGTTGTGGAATTACTTTCTGGCGGAAATTGCGCCGCTGTTTCGGTCAGCTACGGGCTACTGCCTAGTTTCCTGTCTCTCACCAAGGTGCGATTGGCCGGTGAGACTCAACTCGAACTACTTAACGCAATCGACCACGAACTCATTGGTCGACGTAATAAAGGAAAGCATGTTCCAAAAATCCTGCTTTATGGGGAGAGTCTGGGGGCGCGTGTTCAACAGTTCGCGATCCCGTTGGGATCAAGTGACTTAGATAGATATTCCGTTTATCGAGCACTTTGGGTCGGAACACCCGGCGGTCGAATTGCTGACAGCTTTCATCGGCTCTGCGCCCGTGAGTCGGTCACGGTAGATCGACCCGAGCAAATTCCCGCCAATACGGACAATCGAGTGTGGTTCCTCGAGCATGACGGTGATCCTGTGGTGCGTTTTCGCCCTGACCTGGCCTGGACCCAACCCGAGTGGCTTGATCCGGATCTACCTCGTGGACGAAATATTCCCGCGGAAATGTCCTGGACCATGGGGGTTACCTGGGCAACCGTGCTCGTTGACACGATCTTTGCAACCAATATAAAGCCGGGTGATTTCCAAAGTTTGGGTCACGACTACCGAGCTGATCTAGGCGCGGTCGCCACTGCAGCCTTTGGTTTCAGCGGTCAGCTCACCCCTGAGCAGACTAAAGGTTTAGAGATTCTTCTACGGGAAATTGAGGTGACGCGCGCCCAAAAGTTGGGTGAGGGTTAAGTAAGGGGTTCTCAGGGCTACTATAAGGATTCGCATCGAGTCGCTTCCCAGCCTGATAAATTCCGGCCTAACCATCTCAGACCGATTGGAGGTACCGCGTGAGCTTTGGCTCGAGCTCCTCATTTGTCGGCAGAGATATGGCCGTTGACCTCGGAACTGCCAACACGCTGGTGTATGTCCGCGGTCATGGAATTGTCCTGAACGAGCCTTCCGTTGTTGCCATCAATAACAACACCGGGGGAATTTTGGCCGTGGGTATGGAAGCCAAAGAAATGATTGGCCGCACGCCAGGCAACATTGTTGCGATCCGGCCCCTCAAAGACGGTGTGATCGCAGACTTCGACACAACCGAACGCATGCTTCGTTACTTCATTCAAAAAGTTCACCGCAGGCGGCACTTGGCAAAACCGCGACTAATTATCTGTGTTCCTTCAGGAATCACCGGCGTTGAACAACGAGCGGTAAAAGACGCCGGATACGCGGCGGGTGCTCGCAAAGTTTTCATTATTGAAGAACCCATGGCAGCGGCTATTGGCGCAGGTCTTCCGGTGCATGAACCGACCGGCAACATGGTGGTTGACATCGGTGGAGGAACATCAGAGGTAGCGGTTATCTCCCTTGGTGGAATTGTTACGAGCCTTTCAGTTCGAGTTGGCGGAGACGAATTAGATAACGCGATCATTCAATACATTAAAAAGGAATACTCACTTCTCCTCGGTGAGCGAACCGCCGAGGAAATCAAGATTGCGATCGGTTCTGCATTCCCCAAGCCCGACGAACCACATGCCGAGATTCGTGGGCGTGATTTAATCACGGGATTGCCTCGAACGGTCGTTGTGTCCGCAGAGGAAATCCGGCGGGCAATCGACGAACCTGTCAATGCAATCGTTAGTGCAGTGAAGTCAACCCTTGACCGCACACCCCCTGAGTTGTCCGGAGACATTATGGATCGGGGAATTGTTTTGACCGGCGGTGGAGCCCTGATGACTGGACTCGACGAGCGTTTGCGGCATGAAACCGGGATGCCCATTATCGTCGCAGATCGTCCGCTCGAATGTGTTGTGCTTGGTTCAGGCAAGTGCGTTGAAGAGTTTGACGCGTTGCAGCAGGTGCTCGTGTCTGAACCGCGCAGGTAGCCGTGTTTTCGCGCCGAACGCGGATCATCCTTTCTGTATTGGTAGTTGCATCACTAAGTTTCGTGATTCTTGACCTTCGCGGTGGAGACGGACCGTTTTCTAGTGCACGTTCAGCCGTGAGTTCCATTATCGGCGGCATTCAAAGTGGAGCGGCAGTGATTTTCTCACCCTTCACGGGGGCGAGCGAATGGTGGAGCACTCAGGTCGATCAGTCCGGGCAAATTCGCGAATTGACCGTTGAAAACGAGAAGCTGAATTCTGCCTTGGTGAGTTCGCAAAACGATATTGCTCGCGCAGATCAACTTGATGCGCTGCTACGAGTTGCCAGCGTCGGCAGATATCTGGTGACCCCCGCGGAGATAATTGCGGTTGGACCAAGTCAAGATTTTGCCTGGACCGTAACGATCGACGCCGGAAGCCTTGATGGGCTAGAAGAAGACATGACCGTCATTAACGGTGACGGCTTGGTGGGCCGGGTACTCAAGGTATACAACAGCACATCAACGGTGGTCTTGATCGTTGACCCCGTGTCCTCGGTCGGTGGGCGGGTTGCTGGCTCACAAGAAATCGGAATCGTCTCAGGTACCGGTCGGCAAAACTCACTTGAATTTCAGTTACTTGACCCGTTGGGTGAAGTGAATCCCGGTGATGCCGTCGTGACATTTGGTTCAAAAGATGGCCGACCGTATGCACCGGGCCTGCCCATCGGTGAAGTAGTTGACGTAACGGGTTCTGCCGGTCAATTGGCTCGAATCGCAACCGTTAGGCCATATGCCAATATGTCACGACTCAGTGTGGTTGGGGTTGTGGTGAAACCGCCGCGGGAAGATCCGCGAGACTCGGTTCTGCCGAACGCTCCCGTTGTCACTCCAACGCCAACCCCAGCAGCCACCTCGATCCCCAGTCCAGCGAATGAAAAAGAGACGGCAGCGACCCCGGCTCCCAGCGGAAGTTAGCCCGTGATTATTCGGCAAGGGCTCTTTATCGGGACGTGTGTCTTTATTGCCGTTCTCATTGAATTGACGCTCCTCAGTCGCATTGGGATTCCGGGAGCTACTCCCGACCTGGTCGTTGTCACAGTGGTTGCCATTGCATTTGCCATGGGTCCGGTGCAGGGGGCAACCAGTGGATTTGCTGCGGGAGTACTTCTTGACCTCTCGCCTTCATCTGACACTCTGGTGGGGGTAAACGCGATTATTTATCTGATCATTGGTTTTGTCGCTGGATTCTGGATTGACCCGCGTGATCGAACCCTGCCGATCATGATCGGGATTACAGCTCTGAGCACATCGGCTGCCGCATTGGGAACGGCCATTGTGGACACAGCCTTGGGCGGTGATCGAGTGAACTGGGTTGAAGTTCCGTGGATCACCCTGAGTTCGGCGCTCTACGGGGTTTTGCTTTCTGCCCTGGTCATCCCGCTGATAGCTCGACTATCTCGTCCCTTCTTGCCCGATTTATCCCTTTCATAGGGGAACCCTGGACAGGTCCAGGGCGTCGTACATCTGCTGGGGCAAAGTGGTCACATCGGGTGAACTTGCAGGGCGCCTTCGAGCCGTCATGACCCGGCCAACGCATAATGGTGTGGTCATCATGGACATTGTGGTGAGCCGGGGTCAGGAAAAGGAGCGCGCGTGAGCGAAAGATCCAATCTGCGACTGATCGTTCTGGGCATCCTGATCTTCTCTCTCTTCGCGACCCTGATCTCGCGCCTGTTTTATTTACAGGTTATGGAAGGAGATGAATATCGCGCGGCGGCGGCAAATAATGCGGTTCGCGAGGTTGTTGAACCGGCCGTTCGAGGTTTAATTCTGGACCAAGCAGGGCGACCACTCGTGTCCAACCGAACGTCAATTGTTGTCACAATAAATCGGCAAGAATTAAATCAAGAGAGTGAAAAAAAAGGTAACGAGGTAATCACGCGCCTGGCTGAAATTTTGGGAACTACCCCGGAATCAATTTCTGAGCGGTTACTGCCATGTGGCACCGAAGGTGCTCCAAAGCCACCCATTTGTTGGAACGGTTCAACCTATCAAGCAGTACCGGTCGCATCTGATGTTGATCCACAAACCGCACTAACAATCATGGAGAAACGATCCGAGTTTGCGGGTGTCACGGCAAAATTGACACCGGTCCGAGAGTACGGCGGCCCATTCGAGGTGAATGCAGCCCATATTTTGGGTTATCTGGGGCCGGTGACCGAGGAACAGATCGCCGAGCAGGGTCAATCAGATGCTTATGACCGACTACGGCGTACAGACACGATCGGTCGATCGGGGCTCGAGAGTTATTACGACACGCAATTGCGCGGCAAGCCAAGTGTCACCACTCTCGAAGTTGACACTTTGGGCCAAGTGACCGCCACCATCGACCAGAAACCAGCCGTTTCAGGCGACTATCTGGTGTCTACCATCGATGCAAAGTTGCAATCGGTTGTTGAGGAGCAGCTGGTTGCGGCAGTCCAACGGGCTCAAGGACAGGGTTACCCCGGGGACGCGGGCGCGGCAGTTGTGGTTGACGTGCGCAACGGTCACGTTCTTGCTATGGCCAGCTATCCCACCTACGACCCGGGGATCTGGGTGGGTGGCGTGAGTCAAAAGCAATACAAGTCACTCGTTAAAAGTGATTCACTTTCCTCCAACGCCACACAAGGACTATTTGCGCCAGGCTCGACATATAAAGTTGTTAGCACTGCTGCTGCGGGCAAGGAGGGTTACTCGTTGTATTCCGATTATCAATGCCCAAAGAAATTTACATTGGGTACTCAAACTTTTAGGAACTATGAGTCCGCCGCTTACGGTCGAATTTCCCTTGCCAAAGCATTAGAAGTTTCCTGCAATACGGTGTTTTATGGATTGGCGGATCAAATGTGGGAGGCCGCCGGGGGCAATGAAGCAACCCGTGATTCAGCCGATCCGATAGCTGATACCGCATCCATGTTTGGATTCGGTTCGCCAAGCGGAATTGATCTCCCCGGTGATTCAGCCGGAAGGGTTGCGGGCCGAGCTTTCAAAGTTCAAAACTGGGAAGCCAAACGAGACACGTGGTGTGCAAATGCGATCACCGGCTACCCAGAGACGCGCAAGACCGACCCAAAGTTGGCGGACTACTACACGGCACTTGACCGCGAGAACTGCGCCGACGGTTTTCGTTGGCGTGAAGGTGACGCCCTCAACGCGGCCATTGGACAGGGTGACACCACGGTCACCCCGTTACAGATGGCAATGGCCTATGCCGCAATAGCAAATGGTGGAACGGTCTACGAGCCGAAGCTGGTCAAGGCGATCATTGGTGCAGACGGAACAGTTATTAAACGAATTGCCCCAACCGTTAAGTCGAAATTGGAACTTCCAAAGTCAACAATTAATTTTCTACAAAGATCGCTGCCCGGTGTGACAACAGATGGATCCGGTGAAACACCATTCATTGGTTTCCCGTTGAATCAAATCCCTGTTGCATCAAAGACCGGATCGGCTCAGGTCACAGGGGACAAAGTCTCAACTTCTTGGTTTGCCTCCTATGCTCCTGCCAATAAGCCGCGTTACGCGATAGTCATGATGGTTACTCAAGGTGGAACCGGCTCGAAGACCAGCGGGCCCAGTGTTCGGAAAATCTACGAAGCACTCTTCGGGGTAGATGGAACTTCAGTCAATCCGAATAAAAGTGTTCTCATTGGCGGAGCACCTTCGAAAGAGCTCCCCGCTATTCGACCCGATGGAACGCCTGTGACGCCAAAGGGCAAAATGTCGGGCATGGTTACTGCGACAGGATCAAATTAGTGGCTAAGTTTTCCGTGAGGGATCGATCCGACAATTCATTAGTGGGTACGGGTTCGCCCCGAGGAACCAGAGGTCAAGGCTATTGGCGTGACCTGGACTGGATCCTGTTAGTTTCTGGTCTAGCCCTCACTATTTTGGGCTCATTGCTGATCTGGTCGGCCAGTCGAGCCGATCTCGCTTCAGAGACGGATCCGCATTCCTATCTCAAGCGCCATCTGATCAACGTTGTGGTCGCAATTGCTTTGGGATATGTGGCTTCGCGACTAAATTATCGGTGGCTTCGTGCATACACCCCGATGATTTATGGGGTGTCGTTCTTCCTGCTGCTGTTGCCATTTGTTCCCGGCATCGGAGTTACGGTCGCTGGTGCGCGCGCCTGGATTGACCTCCCCGGTGGCTTAACGCTTCAGCCTTCCGAGTTTATGAAGATTGCCATTATTTTAATGATGGCAGCGCTACTTTCTGAGCCACAAGATATCGAGGATGAGCCCTCTGGTCGAGATTTCTTGATGGCATTGGGGGCGGCAGCGTTACCGATTTGTGTGATTTTGGTTCAAAATGACACGGGAACGGTGCTGGTCGTAGGAACGGTGGCCGTTTCCGTGATCGCTGTGGCGGGAGTGCGCTCGCGCTGGCTCGTTGCTTTGATCGGGGGATCGATTCTTTCGATCTTGCTGGCCATTCAGTTGGGTCTGCTCAAGGAATACCAAGTTGCGCGGCTGACTTCATTTATTTCCCCCGATCAGGACATGGGTGCATCCGCGTACAACGCGAACCAAGCCCGCATCGCGATCGGTGGGGGTGGGTGGTTTGGAACGGGCCTATTCGAAGGTCCACAGACCCAGGGAAAATTCGTTCCCGTTAATGAGAGTGACTTCATATTCACCGTGAGTGGCGAGGAACTCGGTTTCCTTGGCTCACTCGTGTTGATCCTTTTGCTGGGAGTGCTCCTGTGGCGAGCCGCGATGATTGCCTGGAAGGCTGACGACCAGTATGGCCGCCTAGTGGCAACCGGGGTGCTCGCATGGCTGGCATTTCAAACATTTGAAAATATCGGGATGACGTTGGGGATCATGCCGATCACGGGAATTCCTTTGCCGCTCATATCGGCTGGAGGGACGTCCATGATGTCGGTTTGGATTGCAATCGGTTTGCTTCAAACAGTTCGTTTACACGAAGTTCGAGCGGCAATTTAGCGCTTTGCCCGAAATTGGGTAACCTTTCCCCTATGACTTCCTCAACCATTGAAACCGGTTCACGCGCGGTCCGTGAACCTGGGCCCCGTGAACGTGGGCAGACTGTCTTCCCCGAACTTGAGGCACTTCTGCCCTTGATCGCCAAGCCGATTCAATACGTTGGTGGTGAACTCAACGCGGTTACAAAACCGTGGGATGACGTGGTGGTTCATTGGGCACTGATGTATCCCGACGCTTATGAAGTAGGGGCGCCCAATCAGGGTGTGCAAATTCTTTATGAAGTACTTAATGAGCAACCCGATGTTCTCGCCGAGCGAACCTATGCGGTCTGGCCTGATCTCGAAGCTTTAATGCGGGAAAACAATGTCCCTGCATTTACCGTCGATGCGCATCGCAGTGTTGCTGACTTCGACCTGCTCGGACTCTCGTTCAGCACTGAACTTGGATACACGAACATGTTGACCGCTTTGAGTTTGGCCAACATTCCGTTGCACGCGATTGATCGTGACGACCACCCCATTGTGGTTGCGGGTGGACACGCGGCTTTTAATCCTGAGCCGATCGCACAATTCATTGACGCGGCAGTTTTGGGTGATGGTGAAGAAGCAGTCCTGTTGATTTCAAATATTGTGAAAACTTGGATTGAAGCAGGCCGTCCGGGTGGCCGTGAAGGCGTGCTGTTGGAGCTTGCTAAAAGTGGGTGTGTCTACATTCCGCGTTTTTATGACGTTGAGTATTTGCCGGATGGCCGGATTAAGCGGGTTGTCCCCAATAGAGCCGATGTACCGTCGCGGGTTACCAAATTCACCCTGATGGATTTGGATGCTTGGCCTTTTCCCAAAGCACCGCTCGTCCCACTTGCTGAAACTGTTCACGAACGGATGAGTGTTGAAATCTTCCGCGGTTGCACCCGCGGTTGCCGCTTTTGCCAAGCCGGAATGATTACAAGGCCTGTTCGCGAGCGCAGTATCACCAGCATTGCCGCCATGGTTGAGAACGGATTAGCAAAAACAGGCTTTGAAGAAGTTGGCTTGCTCTCGCTCTCCAGTGCGGACCATTCGGAAATCGGTGACTTGGCGCGAAACCTGGCAGACCGATACGAAAAAACACAGACATCACTTTCGCTTCCCAGCACGCGCGTTGACGCATTCAATGTTGATTTAGCCAATGAACTCTCGCGAAATGGTCGCCGAAGTGGTTTGACATTCGCTCCCGAAGGTGGAAGCGAGCGGATTCGTCGAGTGATCAACAAACTCGTGAGTGAAGAAGATTTGATCCGAACGGTGACTACGGCTTATGGCGCTGGTTGGCGCAATGTGAAATTGTATTTTATGTGTGGGCTTCCAACAGAAACCGACGAAGATGTTTTGCAGATCGCCACGATGGCGCGGGAAGTTATTCGTGCTGGGCGTGAAGCCAGTGGCCGTCGTGACATCAAGTGCACGGTGTCAATTGGTGGATTCGTGCCAAAGCCACACACCCCATTTCAGTGGGCGGCGCAACTCGACCATGAATCAACCGATGCTCGCTTGCACAAGCTAAAAGAAGCAATTAGAAACGACAAGGAATTCGGTAAGGCAATCGGTCTGCGTTATCACGACGGCAAACCGGGAATCATCGAAGGAATCCTTTCTCGCGGTGACCGCCGAGTGGGCAACGTTATTGAAACGGCGTGGAAAAACGGTGCACGCTTTGATGGCTGGAGTGAGCACTTTTCATTTGATCGCTGGATGGAGTCAGCAAACTACGCACTAGAAAATACCGGTGTTGATGTTGATTGGTACACGATTCGCGAGCGTGAATACACAGAAGTGCTGCCGTGGGATCACCTGGACTCCGGGCTGGACTCGGAGTGGTTGTGGGAGGACTGGCAAGACGCACTCTCCGAGGTTGCCGTTGACGACTGCCGTTGGACCCCATGCTTTGACTGCGGGGTGTGTGACCAAATGAATACCGAAATTCAGGTTGGTCCCACCGGTGTCATCGATTTACCCATGCCGAGCCCTCGAGTCTCAGCCGTACTCATTCAGGGTCTGTGCGGAAATTAACCTCCCGTGGCAAATAAACCCCCGGAGCGTGATCTAGCTCCGACAATACAAAAATTGCGGCTGCGCTATGCCAAACGTGGTCGACTCAGGTTCTCCAGTCACCGGGATTTCCAACGCGCACTTGAGCGAGCCCTTCGCCGGGCGGGTGTCCCCATGGCCTACAGCGCGGGGTTTTCACCCCACCCGAAAATTTCGTACTCCAATTCGGCCCCAACCGGTGTAGCGAGTGAAGCAGAATATGTTGAAATCGGGGTCACCCAGCTCTGTGACCCCGACCGGTTACGAAGTGAACTGGATTCGGCATTGCCACCGGGCCTGGACATTATCGAAGTAATTATCGCTACTTCGAGTGATTTTTCGGCTCGCTTAGAAGCCAGCGTGTGGGAAATGGAAATCAGCGCCTCCGTGGAGGAAGTCATGGGAGCTGTGGGAAAACTTCTGGAGTCCACCGAAGTATTAGTGGAACGGATGACCAAGTCGGGGCTCAGGGTTTTTGACGCCCGAAGTGCCATTCTCCTCATGAAAATAGTGGAAGAAAGCGCGGTAACCGCCCCCGCGGACACCCAATTGCCCCAGGAGTGTGTCATACTCCACGTGGTTGTCCGGCATATCACTCCGTCGGTTCGACCCGATGATGTACTTACTGCACTGAAGCAGGTGGGAAACCTCGTGCCGCTCAAACCCGTGAGGGTGACCAGGCTGGCACAGGGTCCACTGACCGAAGTGGGTATTTCGATTGGGGACCCATTCGATCCCGATCGAGTGCTTGTATAGCTCAACATCATGTGGCGGTAAGGGAAGTCGCAGCGCATCACGCGCGAACCCTGACCGCAGCCCTAAAAGCTTGTAGTAGCGCGCATCACCTGGCAGTGGGTTCATTTTTTGGGACCCAATGGCATATCAGTGATCGTGTTACACACTGACCCGAATGCGGGTGATACCGCATTCCTAAAGGAGCGACCATCATGGTCGAAGAAACACCCACGAGTAACGACATAAACACTGTTAACGAAACAAACACTGTTAACGAAACAAACACTGTTAACGAAACAAACACTGTTAAAAAGACCCGTCGTGCTGCATCCCGCCCGGCCGGGCCAGCAGTCCCGGTTGTTCCACCAGCTCTCAGCTCCAAAATGAAGTCCGCTGAAAAAGTTGACGCGGTTGCGAGCAACGAGCCGGACGAAAAGGCCACCAAGAAGGCCACCAAGAAGCCCGTCAAGGCTAAGGCACCGCTGTTCCAGGTGGCTGCTGAAGTTCCCGCAACGCCCAAAAAGGTCAGCGCCCCGATTAAGTCAAAAGGTAAGGCCGCCAAGAAAGCAGCAATTGCCGTCCCCCAGGAGAGCGAAACCCCATCAGATTCGCCATCACCGTCACCAGAGCGCAATGTAGATGATCGCGATGTTGATAATGATGAGTCATCGAAAAATCCTCGCCGCAGGCGTGGTGGTCGTGGCCGTCGCCGTAAAGCTGATGGGAGTGTTGACACCGGATCCGATGAAAGTTCGACAGAGGATGACGACAATCAAGGCTCAGAGGACGAATCTGCATCCGATGGCTCAGAAGATGACGATGACCCGGCAAATGCTGGGGTAACCCGCCGCCGCCGCCGTCGTCGCGCAGGTCAAGGTGAAGACTCCGACCCTGATGACCCCAACACGGTGGTTCGGGTTCGCGAGCCTCGTCGCAAGCCAAGTGATGACATTAAGGGTTCAACCCGGATTGAGGCGAAGAAGCAACGTCGTCGTGAGGGCCGCGATCAAGGCCGTCGCCGTGCACCGATTCTGACCGAAGCTGAGTTTTTAGCTAGGCGTGAGTCCGTTGATCGGATCATGGCAATTCGTCAACAGGGTGACAAGACTCAGATTGCAGTTCTGGAAGACGGCGTTCTCGTAGAGCATTACGTCACTCGTGGTTCAGCAACCTCACTTGTTGGCAACGTGTACATCGGTCGGGTCCAAAATGTTCTCCCCAGCATGGAAGCTGCATTCGTTGATATTGGCAAAGGTCGCAATGCGGTTCTGTATGCAGGTGAAGTCAACTGGGATGCTGCAGGACTTGGTGGTAATGAAAAGAGAATTGAATTAGCACTTAAACCTGGTGATCACATTCTGGTACAGGTGACAAAGGATCCAGTTGGGCAAAAGGGTGCCCGGCTTACCAGCCAAATTTCCCTCCCCGGCCGTTTCTTGGTTTATGTCCCCGATGGTTCAATGACCGGAATTAGTCGCAAGCTTCCCGAGAACGAGCGCAATCGTCTCAAGACAATTCTTAAGCGAGTCATGCCAGAGGACGCCGGTGTGATTGTCCGCACGGCTGCCGAAGGTGCACCAGAAGAAGCTCTTGAGCAAGATGTGCAACGTTTGACTTCGCTGTGGGAGGACATTTCCAGTAGCAACAACAGCACCAATGCGCCATCAATGCTGTACGCAGAACCAGATATTGCCATCAAGGTTGTACGAGATATTTTCAATGAAGACGTTAACAAGATGATCGTCTCCGGTGACACTGCCTGGACAACGGTTGACGCGTACATCAGCGCAGTTGCACCCGATCTACTCGATCGTCTTGAGCATTGGACAGACTCAAAGGATCTTTTTGCCCAACTTCGTGTTGATGAGCAGATACTCAAAGCACTTGATCGCAAGGTGTACCTACCTTCCGGTGGTTCACTCGTGATTGACCGCACCGAGGCAATGACCGTTGTTGACGTCAACACCGGAAAGTTCACCGGTGCCGGTGGAAACTTAGAAGAGACGGTCACGAAGAACAACGTGGAAGCCGCCGAAGAAATCGTGCGCCAACTCCGGCTCCGCGATATCGGCGGAATCATTGTCGTCGACTTTATTGACATGGTTCTGGAAAGTAACCGCGATCTCGTCCTGCGTCGCCTCATTGAGTGCCTCGGGCGTGATCGCACCAAGCATCAGGTGGCGGAAGTCACCTCCCTTGGCCTGGTCCAAATGACCCGTAAACGAATTGGCTCGGGCTTGATCGAGTCCTTCTCCCACGAGTGTGAGGCCTGCAATGGCCGTGGGCTCAAGGTTTCCCTCAATGAAGAACCACACCATGAGGCGCCTGTGCGCTACCGCCGGCCGGCAAATGCGGTCGATCCAGCGAGCGTTGCGGCAAAATCCCTCGAGGCGGCTCAGGCCGTTGAACTAGCCCAAGAATTAGCCCAAGAATTAGCCCATGAACATGCTCTCGAGGATGCTCGGGGAGATTCCCTCGACGAAACACCCCTGGAGGAATCAGATCCGGTGTAGTCCGAAAATGGGTGTCCCCGTATGATTCTCTACTCGGGGCGTGTTCACCCCCGTCAAGACCCCAGAACAAGTAAATCCCCTCAGTAGTAGTCACAACGCAAGATCGACAGGAGTTCGTGGTGTACGCCATAGTTAAAGCCGGTGGACGGCAAGAGAAGGTCGCAGTAGGCGACCTCATAGTGGTTGACCGGGTTCCCGGTGCGCCGGGTTCAACATATGAACTCCCCGCAGTGCTCTTCGTTGAAGACGGCAAAGTCACCACTGACGTTGCAGCCCTTGCCAAGATCACCGTAACCGCCGAGGTCATTGACCATCATCGCGGTGTGAAGATTGACATTCTTAAGTTCAAGAACAAGACCGGCTACCGTCGTCGTCAGGGCCATCGCTCTGAACTGACCAAGGTTAAGGTCACCAACATTGCGGCAGGGAAGTGAACCATGGCACATAAGAAGGGTGCATCCAGCTCCCGTAACGGACGCGACAGTAATGCCCAGCGCCTTGGCGTGAAGCGTTTCGGTGGCCAAGAAGTTAATGCCGGCGAAATCATCGTTCGCCAGCGTGGAACCCACTTTCACCCCGGAAACAACGTTGGACGCGGCAAGGACGACACCTTGTTCGCATTGACCCCCGGAGTTGTTGAGTTCGGTACCGCTCGCGGTCGCCGAGTTGTCAACATTGTCCTTGGAGTGTAGTTCGCTGAATTTGTGACGAACACAGATTGTTTCAAGGAAGATTTTTCCATGGAAGGCGGGTCCATTTGGGCCCGTCTTTTTTCTTTTCATGAACGGATAGGCAGGTGAGCTGATGGCGACATTCGTTGATCAGACAACCATCCATGCTCAAGGTGGCAATGGTGGGCATGGCTGTGCATCCATTTTGCGTGAAAAATTTAAGCCACTCGGTGGGCCTGACGGTGGTAATGGTGGGCGCGGTGGGGACGTTATTGCCCTCGTTGATCCACAGGTTACGACCCTGATGGAGTTTCACCACACTCCGCACCGCACCGCCACAAATGGCAAGCCGGGACAGGGTGCACACCGTCACGGCGCTAATGCGGCTGACATTGTGCTCCACGTGCCAGCCGGGACAGTTGTGCGCAGTGCATCCGGTGAAGTGCTCGCAGACCTCGTTATCCCCGGTGAAACGTTTGTTATTGCTCGAGGTGGCCGTGGGGGACTGGGTAACGCTTCCCTTGCATCCCCCAAACGAAAAGCTCCCGGTTTCGCGCTGTTAGGAGAGCCGGGTAGTCAAAGCGACGTTGTGCTCGAACTTAAAACGGTTGCTGACGCAGCCCTTGTTGGTTTTCCCAGTGCAGGTAAGTCGAGTGTTATCGCGGCAATGAGTGCAGCGCGACCAAAGATTGCGGACTACCCATTCACAACGTTGGTTCCCAACCTGGGGGTGGTGACCGCTGGAGACGTTGTTTACACGATCGCTGACGTCCCCGGGTTAATTCCAGGCGCGAGCCAAGGCAAAGGTTTAGGTCTTGATTTCTTGCGCCACGTGGAGCGTTGCAGCGTGATCATCCATGTCCTTGATTGCGCGACCCTTGAACCGAATCGGGATCCGTTGACAGATCTAAAAATCATTGAATCCGAACTCACTCAGTACGGTGGCTTAGATGAACGCCCTCGCTTGGTCGTACTCAACAAAATCGATGTTCCTGAAGCGCGCGATCTGGCCGATATGGTGAAGCCAATGATCGAAGAAATGGGTTATCCGGTCTTTGAGATTTCTGCTGTCTCGCACGAGGGTCTGCGGCCATTGAGTTTCGCAGTTGCCGCGCTCGTGGCCGAAAAACGCGCTGTTGAGGCTGCGGTTGAAATGCCACGCATAATCCTTACTCCAAAAGCGGTTGATGAATCCGGCTTCACCGTGACCAGTGAGGAAGAAGGCTTTCGGGTCCGTGGCCAACGGCCTGAGCGTTGGATCCGGCAAACAGATTTCAGTAATGACGAAGCCGTCGGCTACCTCGCTGATCGTCTGGCACGCCTTGGTGTCGAAGAGGAATTGATTGCCGCCGGCGCCACACCAGGTTGCGCGGTCATGATCGGTCCAGAGGACAACGCTGTTGTCTTTGACTGGTTCCCAGCTGTCGGTGCCGCCAGCCAAGGCCCACGCGGAAGTGATTCACGGCTTGAAACTCGCACGGAGTACCTGTCCTAATGACAACGACACGGAATTCAATTGCGCGAGCAAATCGCATTGTTGTCAAAATAGGTTCCACCTCCTTGTCTTCGGTTGGCGGTGGGCTCAAAAAAGACGTCGTCGAACAACTCGCTGATGCCGTGGCGCGGCGACGCAATAGTGGCCACGAAGTCATTGTGGTTTCCAGTGGAGCAATTTCAACCGGCATGCCAGCACTGGGTTTGACCAAGCGACCTATGGACTTACCAACCCAGCAGGCTGCCGCCAGTGTCGGTCAAGGGATTTTGTTGGCTGCGTACACCGCGGCCTTCGCACGGCACAACATCACTGTTGGGCAGGTGCTATTGACCAGTGAAGATGTCACCCGCCGCAGTCACTATCGAAATGCACAGCTGACATTTGACCGGCTACTCGAACTTGATGTTCTCCCGATCGTCAATGAAAATGACACGGTTGCAACCGATGAAATCCGGTTGGGTGACAACGACCGCCTCGCAGCCCTTGTCGCGCATGTCACCAACGCGCAGGCGCTCGTTTTGCTTTCTGACGTTGACGGTCTCTATGACGGACCACCACACCGCCCAGACTCACGGCATGTTCCTGAAGTTGGGCATTACTCTGAACTTGCCGGTATGCAAATTGGTGGGATTGGCTCTGAAGGAATTGGCAGTGGCGGCATGGCCACTAAAGTCCAGGCTGCTCGAATTGCATCTGCTGCGGGAGTCCCGACCCTGCTCGCGGCAACGAGTCAGATCAGTGACGCGCTGGGTGACGCAAGCGTAGGAACGGCTTTCGCAACAACGGGTAAACGCAGCTCGCTGCGTAACCTGTGGTTGGCGCACGCAACAACTCCGACCGGTTCGGTGATCCTTGATTCCGGCGCGGTTGAGGCGATAGCGGTGAGGAGACTTTCACTGCTTCCCGCTGGGATCACCCAAGTAACGGGAACCTTCCTTGCCGGTGACCCGGTCGATATCTGCGGACCCGATGGAGTCCCATTCGCCCGCGGAATCATTACCTACGACTCAGCTGAGATTCCTGAAATCATTGGCCGTAACACCAAAGAGCTAGCGAGTGAGCGTGGAGCGTCATATGAGCGCGAGGTTATTCACCGCGATGACCTTGTTCTGCTTGAACTGTAGGAATTCAAAGCGTTAGGCTGAAGTCGTGGATACAGTCAAAGAAGTTGCCCAGCGCGCAAAAATTGCTGCTCGCGAACTGCGCATGCTCACCCGGGAGCAAAAAGATGAAGCACTTCGGGTGATCGCGGCCAGACTCAAAAGCGAAAAAGAATTTATCTCCACCCAGAATGAAAAAGACCTTGAGGCGGCGAGAGCCGATGGAACATCTGACGCCCTCATTGACCGATTAACCCTCAATGGAGATCGCATTGAGGCAATCGCAAACGCACTCATTGACGTCGCAGCTCTACCTGACCCGGTAGGTGAGGTTGTTCGTGGTTACACCTTGCCCAATGGATTGCAGGTCCGTCAAACGCGCGTTCCACTCGGTGTGGTTGGCATGATCTATGAAGCCCGGCCCAATGTCACCGTTGATGCTGCCGGGCTGTGCCTCAAAAGTGGCAACGCGGCGCTACTGCGAGGTTCATCAAGCGCGTACAACACAAATGTCGCCCTCATTGACGTGATGCGTAAGGCCCTTGTGGAGGTGGGAATCTCCGAAGACGCAATTGCCCTCGTTCCCGGTCACACCCATGATTCAGTAACCGAACTAATGCAGGCACGTGGCTTAGTCGATGTCCTCATTCCTCGCGGGGGCGCATCGTTAATCCAAAATATCGTGAATAACTCACTTGTCCCCGTGATTGAAACAGGTGTTGGTAATTGTCACGTATATGTTGACAAGGGTGCGGACCTCGACATGGCTGTCGACATTGTGCTCAATAGCAAAACCCAACGGGTAAGTGTCTGCAATGCAGCAGAGACCTTGCTCGTCCATGAAGCGGTAGCCGATGCCTTCCTGCCCAAACTTTTTGCCGAATTCAAAGCACGCTCGGTCACCGTGCACGGTGATACGAAAATGCAACAGCATGCGAAATCAGCAGGTGTTGATTGGGCGCCGGTCAACGACGAAGATTGGGCAGCGGAGTACTACTCACTAGATATTGCTGCCGGAATTGTCACAAGCGTCGAAGAAGCCGTTGAACATATCCTCACGTGGTCATCGGGTCACACCGAGGCCATCGTTTCTAACAACTCGCAGACCATCGCTTATTTCACTTCGGCGGTTGACTCAGCAGCGGTGATGGTGAATGCCTCAACCCGTTTCACGGATGGTGGGGAATTCGGATTTGGTGCCGAAATCGGGATTTCTACTCAGAAACTGCACGCCAGAGGCCCCATGGGTCTCGCGGAACTCACCACCACCACCTATATCGTCTCGGGCAACGGTCAGGTCCGAAAATAGTGACCGATAGAGTGCTCCTAAGGATTGAGTGAGGGAGTTTTATGGATTTTTCAGCAGCAGCGCGAGTAAGTGAAGTCTTAGCCAGTGAAGAGGGTGGGAGTGTTGTCAGCCCATACATCATTGGCGGATTCGGCTTCCTAGCTTTAGTTGCGTTACTGATCATTACCGTCATGATCAACGTAGACCGTTAACCCTTCGTGCAATATCGGATCGGAATTCTCGGCGGATCATTTGATCCAATCCACCTTGCCCACGTTGAAGCAGCGAGAATTGCTCGAAACACACTAGATCTTGATTTCGTTTATCTCGTTCCTGCTGGCAACCCGTACCATCGTGAAGAAGTTCTCGCAAGCATCGAACAACGAGTGGCAATGTGTGACCGAGCAGCCCAAGGCCACGATTGGCTGAAGGTCAGCAAAGTTGATACAGACCGGATCGGAAACACCTACACGATCGACACGATCCGCGAGCTCGCGGACGAGTTCACCCTCAATCACCCCGATGACAGCGCCGAATGGTTCCTGATTTTGGGCGCTGACGCCTACCAAGACTTCCCCCAGTGGAAGCAACCGGAAGCGATTGCGAGCAATGTGAACCTGGTTGTTGTTTCGCGGCCAGGTGAGAGCAGCCAGGAACTTGATCACTTCCCATGCCGTTTCATTGATGTACCGGGCTGGGAGATTTCCAGCACGCAGGTCAGACTCTCCGCTGGAAACAACGAATCAATCTCTGAACTGGTGGCCCCCAGCGTCAATGAATACATCACGACCAACAAGCTGTACATCAACTAACAAGACAGGAAACCTTCACCACATGCCCGCATTACAAAGCGCCATAGATTCTGCCTTAATTGCCGCGGAAGCCGCAGCCGACAAACTCGCCACCGACATCGTGATCCTTGACGTGAGTGAACAACTCGTGATCACCGACTGCTTTGTGCTGTGCTCGGGAGCCAATGAGTTACAGGTGAGATCAATTGTTAACGCCATTGAGGAAGCCTTGCACCTTGCGGGGGAGAAGCGGCTACGCAAAGAGGGAGCTGGGGAAGCAACGTGGATCCTGATCGATTACGGCGACATCGTGGTCCACGTTCAAATGGCGGAAGAGCGCATCCATTACGCGATTGAGCGTCTGTGGAAAGACTGCCCGGTGATTCCGTTGCCTGAATCAATAAATCTGGAGCGCTAACCATGACGCACGGGCGCAAGGTTGTTTTCTGGCGGCACGGTCGCACGCAATGGAATGCGCAGCGACGATTCCAAGGTCAAACCGATATTCCACTTGATGAAGTTGGTCAAGAGCAAGCACATGACGCAGCGCGACTGCTCGCCGGACTGCGACCAGCCAGGATTATCTCCTCCGATTTAGTCCGGGCATCCCGCACCGCCCAGGCGCTGTCAGAACTCGTAAATATTGACGTTGAGACATTTATTGGACTACGGGAAACAAATGCTGGAACCTGGGAAGGTCAGACCAGAGATGAATTAATTGCTAACCACGGTGACGACCTCGCGGCGTGGGCTGCGGGATCAAATATTCGACCAGGTGGCGGTGAGACCCGCATGGAGGTCGCCCATCGGGTAATTGCTGTGATCGACCAAGAGATCGCTCACGTCAAAGACAATGAGACCTTGATAGTCGTAACCCATGGAGGTAGCGCCAGGGCAGCAATTGCCATGATGTTGGAATTGCCGCCAGAGCACTGGGCTGCCTTCGGTGTTCTGAGTAACTGCGCTTGGTCGGTTCTGAGTGAACAAGATTCACCATATGGCCCGGCATGGCGACTACAGGAATACAACGCCAAGTCACTTCCCGTCCCAGCCCTAGGAGATGACAGCTAAAGCCTCACGGCTATGCTTTGTCCTCCCAACAAAGCGATCATTCATTGCTTTAACT
>JBIHZX010000056.1:0-9269 GCA_044240195.1 Candidatus Nanopelagicales bacterium
TAAACAGAGGAAAGGGCTTTGTCGCTGACACAATCAGCGATTGCCTTAGCCGAAGCCATAAGGACCTCTTCCGTTATGTCGATTGCACCGCTGTCAAGTAATCCACGGAAAATGCCTGGGAATGCAAGTACGTTGTTTATCTGATTAGGAAAGTCGCTACGTCCCGTAGCAACGACCTTGGCAAATTTGGCTGCCTCAATCGGATTGATTTCCGGGTCAGGGTTTGCCAATGCGAAAACAATTGAATCCTTTGCCATCTTTTCAACGTCTGCTGCTGTAATCAGATTGGGTTGGGATACACCAATAAAGACATCGGCATCCACTAATGCTTGGCTGAGTGAGCCGGAGAACTGACTCAGGTTTGTGCGCTTCGCTAGTTCAGTGCGATCGGGGTCTAAGTCGGTCCTGGCGGTTGACACAGCACCTTTTGAGTCAAAAAGCATGATGCTCTCAACGCCGGCATGAAGTAGTAAATATGCGACGGCTGCGCCAGCAGCTCCCGCACCCGTCATGACAATTTTAAGAGAAGATAGTTCCTTCTTGACCAGCTTGGACGCATTAATCAGCGCGGCCAAAACAACAACTGCAGTGCCGTGTTGATCATCGTGGAAAACGGGGATATTGAGGCGCTCACGTAGTCTGCGTTCGACTTCAAAGCAGCGAGGTGCTGAAATATCTTCGAGGTTGATTCCGCCGAAACCGGGGGCAATAATTTCAACGGTTCGCACGATTTCATCAACGTCTTGGGTATCAAGGCAGATTGGCCATGCGTCAACGTTGGCAAATTTCTTAAAGAGCGCGGCTTTGCCCTCCATGACGGGCATAGCAGCCTCGGGGCCAATATTGCCTAGTCCAAGTACTGCTGAACCATCGGTGACGACCGCAACGGTATTTCGCTTGATGGTCAGGTTGCGCGCATCTGATGGATTTTCCGCAATTGCAAGACACACTCGGGCCACTCCAGGGGTGTAAGCGCGAGCTAGGTCCGTGCGGTTGCGCATGGGTACCTTGATACCAACTTCGATTTTTCCGCCGAGGTGAACGAGGAAAACCGAATCACTGACTTTGTCGACCTTGCACCCATCGATGCCATTAAGGGTGTCCCGGATCGATTCAGCATGATCGGGGTCGTGCACTAGTGCACTGAGGTCGACAACGGTGGTTTCGGTACCGGGATCTGAGACATCCAGGCCGGTAATCACACCCCCGGCATCGCTCACGGCTGCAATAATTTTCCCCGACGCATGGAGTTCGGGTGTGACGTGCATACGAATGGTGATCGAGTATCCGGCTGACTGTGTCATGTTGATGAGCCTATGGCCAGGGTGAATTCAAGGATTGGGTGCCATGTTGAGGGTCATGAGCCCTCTTTTCCTAACACGATAGCATTCCGCCTATGAGTACAGAGGAACGTCCGATCCGAGTGGTGATAGCGAAACCTGGATTAGACGGTCACGACCGTGGCGCAAAAGTAATAGCCCGAGCATTACGCGATGCCGGGTGTGAAGTGATCTACACCGGACTCCACCAAACCCCCGTGGCCATTGCCGCGACCGCGGTCCAAGAAGATGCCGACGTGATCGGGATATCGATTCTTTCCGGTGCGCACCTGACACTTTTTCCAGAATTGTTGAATGAATTGGCCGTGGCAGGGGCTGCAGATATCGTCGTTTTCGGTGGAGGGATCATTCCCGAAGCCGATATTCCCATACTCAAATCAGCCGGTGTAGCTGAGATTTTTACCCCAGGAACGACAACCCAATCGGTCGTTGATTGGGTAAATGAGCATGTATCGGTGCGTCGCTAGTTAATCTCGTCAACAGTGCGTGCAAGATCACACACGTAGTGTCGAAAAGCAGTTCGGCGGGTCAATAGGCTTAGGACGCACCTCTGACGTGGAATAAATCATCGTGAATTAGGGAGTTTTTGTGGATCTGTACGAATATCAAGCCAAGGAACTTTTCGGAAAGCATGGGCTCCCCATTACCGCTGGTGATGTCGCACTCGATGTTGATGCAGCCGTCGCGATAGCAACATCCATCAATGGCCCAGTGGTCGTTAAAGCCCAAGTAAAAGTTGGCGGCCGCGGCAAGGCAGGTGGCGTGAAACTGGCAAAAAATCCCGCGGAGACCCGTGAGATTGCTGGGGCCATTTTGGGCATGGACATTAAGGGTCACACCGTTCACAAGGTGCTCGTAGCCCATGCGGCAGATATAGCCGAGGAATACTACGTTTCATTTTTGCTCGATCGGGCTAACCGTTCATTCCTTGCAATGGCCAGTGTTGAAGGTGGCGTGGAGATCGAGGAAGTAGCCGTCAACAATCCGGAGGCACTTGCAAAAATCAGGGTCGATGCTCTTGAGGGTGTAACACCGGCAAAGGCTCGAGAGATCGCTGCAGCTGCAAAGTTCGACGAAGCGATCCAAGGACAGGTCGCCGACATTTTGGTCAAAATGTGGGAAGTCATGGTGGCTGAAGATGCAACCCTCGTTGAAGTGAACCCACTGGTTCTCACTCCAACCGGTGAAGTTCTCGCACTTGACGGCAAAGTCACCATCGATGACAATGCTGGCTACCGTCAACCCGATCATGCTGGTTTTGACGACTCGGACGCCGACAACATCGAGACCCGTGCAAAAGCACTGGATCTGAACTACGTGAAACTACAGGGTGATGTAGGAATCATCGGGAACGGCGCTGGACTTGTTATGAGCACACTTGATGTTGTCGCATATGCCGGAGAAGAATTCGGTGGCATTAAGCCGGCAAACTTCCTAGACATTGGTGGCGGGGCATCGGCTGAAGTCATGGCAAACGGTCTCGACATCGTTCTCAATGACCCTGAAGTTCAAGCGGTATTTGTAAATATCTTCGGAGGTATTACTGCATGTGATGCGGTAGCCAACGGGATCCTGCAGGCAGTTGACCAACTTGGAGACAGTGTCACTAAGCCGATTGTTGCTCGAATTGATGGCAATAACGCCGTCGAGGGCCGGGCAATTCTCAACAAAGCAAATCACAAATTTATTGAACTCGTTGACACCATGGACGCAGCAGCGCGCCGGGTGGCTGAACTCGCAGCAGCTCGAAAGGGAGCGTAATCCAATGGCAATTTGGCTCAATGAAGATAGCAAAATCCTTGTGCAGGGAATGACGGGATCAGAAGGAACCAAACACACCCGCCGCATGGTTGCAAGCGGAGCCAAGGTTGTTGCGGGTGTAACTCCCGGCAAAGCAGGCGCTGATGTTGACGGGATCCCCGTGTTCAACGACGTTGCTTCGGCAATGGCCGCAACCGGTGCGAACGTTTCTGTGGTTTTTGTACCACCCAAGTTCGCCAAGGCTGCAGTCGAAGAGGCAGTTGATGCAAAAATTCCACTGTGTGTTGTCATTACTGAAGGAATTCCCATTCATGACACCGCGCAGTTTTACCAATATGCGGTGAATGCGGGAACCACCAGAATTATTGGCCCAAACTGCCCAGGAATTATTAGCCCGGGTGTTTCCAATGCGGGGATCATTCCTTCTGACATTACCAAGCCGGGTCGAATCGGTCTGGTCTCAAAGTCAGGCACCCTCACCTACCAGATGATGTACGAACTACGCGATTTTGGCTTCTCGACCTGCGTGGGAATTGGTGGTGACCCCATCATTGGGACAACCCACATCGATGCACTCGAAGCATTTCAAAATGATCCGAATACGGACGCGATCGTGATGATTGGTGAAATTGGTGGCGACGCTGAGGAGCGGGCCGCCGCCTACATCAAAGACCATGTAACTAAGCCGGTTGTCGGTTACGTCGCCGGTTTCACCGCACCAGAAGGAAAGACCATGGGTCATGCTGGTGCGATTGTCTCCGGTTCTTCGGGGACGGCTGCCGCTAAGCAGGAGGCTTTGGAGGCGGCTGGAGTAAAGGTGGGCCGCACACCAAGTGCAACCGCTGAGCTCATGCGCAAGATTCTGTCGTAAGGGGCTGTGCGCCTTGGCTCGAAAACGGTCAGGCGAAAGGTAGATTGTTCTCGTGAGTCAGCAGGCACCTCCAGAGACGGGAAAACCTGCTGACGAAGTGAGTGAACCAGCGTTGGCCTCTCGACGTGGGTTAAGCGCAGGCTGGGGCCGATTAAAAGGTTTCGCTGACAGCGCCGCTTTAACTGCAGTGGCATGGTCAATTATTTCGTGCCTTTCGGTGATCCTTGTAACGGTCGCTCTCGTTTGTGTGATTTTGTTGCCCACTCTGTTGTTTAGTGGTGAGCGCCCCGCGAGCATTAAGGGATACCTTGATGCATTTACTTGGGGTTGGTTGTTGCTCAATGGTGTGCCACCAAAATTGGGTTCGGCGACCATCACCTTGATTCCTTGGGGGCTTGCCATAATCCCGTGGGCATTGTTATTTCGCGCTAGCAGATCGTTATCGATTCGTATCGACCACGGTGTCCGTTGGCGGGTAATGGGTGGCGTGATCATGGTGATGATTTATGTGGGGGCGATCGTTGCGGCAGCCCATTTCACCACTTCAATAAATGTGTCATTTGGTGTCGGGTGGGCGCTGATTGTGTCCATGGCCATGGGTGTCAGCGCTGTTACAGCGGGGATCTTGCGAGGTGCCAGCGTCCAATTGGGTACAGCAATCCCATCCCTGGCGGTTTTCGTATTGCGACGGGGTTTTAGTGCGGTCGCAGCCCTCATAGGAATTGCTGCGATTACGTTGGCGCTACGCCTTCTTGTTAATTTTGGTGGTGCAATGGATTTGTTCATGGGTCTGAATCCCGGTTGGAGCGGAATTCTGGCCTTGCTGGCTTTGACAATCGGATACCTACCGGTGCTTCTGGTGTGGAGTGCCGCCTATGTTGTCGGTGCCGGTTTTAGTATCGGCCCCGACGTTATGGTCTCTCCTTTCATTCCGGTTACCGCTCCTACTCAACTTCCACCATTTCCTCCGCTCGTCGCGATCCCAGAAACTGCAGGAGCCTTGATGTGGCTGCTTCCAGTGCTGGTCATTGTGATTGGCGTTTTGTGGGGAATTGGGATCTCGAAGGACCTGGGCAAAGAAAGCGCAATGATTCGAATGGTGATCGGTTTTGCAGTGGCATTTGTTGGAGCGGTAATCTTTTATGGCCTGGCATTAATATCTTTTGGCAATTTGGGTGATGTTCGTCTGGTTTCGTTGGGACCGGACCCATTGCTCTCCGCGTCACTGTTGTGGATTTTGCTGTCGGTCGGTATCGCTCCCGCTGCTGGACTTCCGGCCAAAACATTTATGCGAAAACGTCAAGCAAAAATTGTGATAGTCCCAGACGCTGACCCTGAGGAAGTACACCGCGATCATGAATAGCGACGTGGATGGGGTCCGATTCGGTGCTGCAGTGCGATGGGCGCGCGTCGCCTTTGCAAAAAACGCCATAGCATTCATCGCACTATCGGTGGTAGTCATGATCCTGCAATTTGGGCAGCAATTTACCTCCAGTCCATTCACTGAAACATTTGGCCGATGCATTGAAGCTGGCGGGGCTGGTGCAACCATGGACTCAGTTGCAATGACGACTTGTTTTGAGTCTGAGATGGGATCACTTCTGCTGGTTATTCTCCTGGCGGTACTTTTTGTAATTGCATCCTTCTTAGCAACGGCAGGTGTTATCCGTGGTTCTCTCTACGTCACGCTTGGTCGAAAAATTGGGTTCGCTGATACGTTTACCGGCCCATACTTTGGGGCATTCTCCTTGACCGTATTACTGATCATGGTCACTTTCGTGGCAGGGCTTTTCCTTTTCGTCGTGCCGGCAATAATTGCTATGTTGTTATTTCAGTTTGCACCATTTTTTGCCCTTGACCGTGGTCTATCACCATTTCAAGCAGTGAAATCAAGTATCCGTTTGGTGCGCCTCAACTGGCCGCTAGCGATTCTGGTCTTGCTACTTAGCACAGCTGCGTACTTTATTTCGGGTTTGTTCTGGGGAATCCCCACGCTTCTCTTCTTGCCACTAGCCGCGTTGGTGACCGGATACGTGTATCGCACACTTCAAGGCGAGATTGTTGATCCGGCCTCGTGAGTGCTCGTATAGTCGTTCTGGCTTCGGGAGCCGGAACACTTTTTGAGGCGCTTCTCGATACAGGGTTGGCATCCAACGTGGTTGGGTTGGTGACAGATCAACCGGGTGCAAGGGCAGTCGAGGTTGCCGAGAGCTGGGGGATTCCGGTACGAAAAATACCGCTGATGGATTTTGATTCCCGTGATTTGTGGCAGAGCGAATTGCTCAGGCAGGTGAAGGAATTGAACCCGGATTTAATCGTGGCAGCAGGGTTCATGCGAATTCTGAGCCCCATATTTGTCGAGGAATTCCCCGAGCGAATAGTCAATTCACACCCGTCATTGCTACCCCAATTCCCTGGGGCACATGCAGTGCGCGACGCCATTGAGGCAGGGGCCACGGTCACAGGGTGCACGGTCCATTTCATTGACGAAGGCGTTGATACGGGAAAGATAATTGCACAGGAACAAGTAGATGTACTCCCGGGTGAAAGTGAAGCAGCATTGCACGAAAGAATAAAGATAGTTGAGCGCACTCTCCTTCCCAACAGTGTTGAACGACTACTCATTGAGCGTTTCGGGAAAGGGTTTCAGTGACAATTCGGCCGATCAAGCGAGCATTGATTTCGGTGTACGACAAAACCGGAGTTGTCGAGTTAGCTCAATCCTTATCACGCAAGGGTATTGAAATAGTGTCTACGGGAAGTACCGCCGCCACCATCGAAGCAGCCGGTATACCGGTCACTCCAGTTCCTGAGGTCACAAATTTCCCAGAATGCCTTGATGGGCGGGTTAAGACACTCCACCCTGGAATCCACGCCGGTCTACTCGCCGACTTGCGCAACCCTGATCATGTTTCTCAATTGGAGGCCCTCGAGATCAAGGCATTTGATTTGGTCGTGGTAAATCTCTATCCCTTCAATGAGACAGTTGCTAGTGGCGCAAAAATTGATGACTGTGTTGAGCAGATTGATATTGGTGGGCCAGCCATGATTCGAGCGTCAGCAAAGAACTATGCCAACGTTGCGGTCGTAGTTTCCCCAACCAATTACCCGGAAGTTCTCGCTGCCCTTGAAGCCGGCGGGACCACACTTGCTCAGCGGGCACTGCTTTCGGCACACGCTTTCGCGCACACAGCAACCTATGACATTGTGGTTGCAACCTGGATGTCGAATGTGGTGGCCCCCGATGAGAACGAATTTCCTCGTTGGCGAGGTTCGGCCTGGACGCGAAATGAAGTGCTCAGATACGGAGAGAACCCGCACCAGAGTGCCGCTTCCTATATAGGAATTGGTCAGGAGGCGGGAATTGCAAACTCAGTTCAGTTACATGGAAAACCCATGTCGTACAACAACTTTATTGACGCTGACGCTGCCCGCCGTGCTGCATTTGATTTCTTGGAACCTTCTGTGGCAATTATCAAGCATGCAAACCCGTGCGGGATCGCGTCTGGCCTTGACATAGAACAGGCCTATGACAAAGCTCACGCCACCGATCCCGTCTCAGCCTTTGGCGGAGTGGTCGCCGCGAATCGTACGGTAACGAAGGAAATGGCAGCGTCATTGTCGAAGGTCTTCACTGAAGTCGTGATTGCTCCCGATTTCGATGCTGATGCTCTCAGCATCCTGAAAGAAAAAGCTAATCTCCGGATTCTGGTTTCAACTGGACCCCAACCGGGTCGAAGGGTGGAAGCACGCACGATCACGGGCGGTTTACTCATCCAAAGTGTGGATACGGTGGACGACACCGGTGACAATCCAGCGAATTGGACCCTCGTCAGTGGTGAGCCAGTATCTGAAGCAACCATGCGTGACCTCGAGTTTGCTTGGAAAGCCTGTCGATCCGTGAAGTCGAATGCAATTCTGCTTGCGAAAAATCTGGGTGCTGTCGGAATCGGTATGGGCCAGGTCAACCGGGTTGACTCCGCGCATCTATCCGTGACTCGCGCCGGAGAGCGGGCGGTTGGCTCGGTCGCTGCATCTGATGCGTTCTTCCCATTTGCGGATGGGCTTCAGGTATTGCTGGACGCGGGGGTGAGCGCGGTCGTGCAACCTGGCGGCTCAGTGCGCGACGAAGAAGTTATTGCAGCAGCTCAAGCTGCGGGAGTCACCATGTATTTCACGGGAACCCGCCATTTCTTTCACTAGTAAAGAACGAAGTTCAGCCAACGCCAGAGTTTTTCTTCCAATCGCGTTCCTCGCGGGAATGCTGACAGCTTGGCACGCCAGGGCAAATGGGGAACTCGCCGTTTTGGTGGGCAGCGGTCTGGAGGCAGCGGTCTGGAGTTTTGGCTCAGGTTTAATCATGCTGACAATTCTGTTGTTGGTAAATCAGCGAATGCAAGTCGGTGTGAAAAAAGTTGTCAAAGGGCTGCGCAACCATGATTTCCCACGCTGGTACATATTGGGAGGTCTACTCGGTGGAACATTCGTTGGTGTGCAGGCAAGTGTCGTTCCACTCATAGGTGTCGCACTATTCACCGTCGCTTTTGTTGCCGGTCAAAGTTCTAACGCGCTCCTTGTTGATCGAATTGGGTTGGGCCCAGCTGGTAGTACGGCGATTAGCCCGATCAGGGTAATCGCGAGTGTGCTTGCCGTGGGTGGTGTTATCGTCGCAGTATCAGGTCGGTTGACCGGCGAAATCTCACTCATGCCAGTGGTTTTGTCCTTCCTTGTGGGTGCCCTCGTAGCTGTCCAGCAGGCCATCAACGGTCGCATCGGCATCACGGCGGGAAATGCGTTTTCATCGACGTGGTTCAACATGGTTTTTGGGACCAGCGCTCTAATCGCTGCTTCATTTTCCCAGATTTTTTGGGGTGACATGCAGGTCTCAGCCTTTCCGAGCGATTCATGGTGGGTGTACACCGGGGGAATCGTGGGTGTTGTGTTCATCGCCATGTCGATCTGGGTTGTCCCGAAGGTAGGAGTATTGATTTTCGTGCTGATCTCAGTTAGCGGACAACTCACCGGAGCACTCTTCCTAGATATCGTGATGCCAACCAGTGGAACTGTGATCACACCCACGCTATTTATCGGTGTTGGACTCACCTTCGCCGCGGTAGCTCTGTCAGTGTCACCGCGACTGTTGTCATCTAGGCGTGAGGGTCGCGTTAGTAGTGCAAAACAATATGGGTGAGGCGCAGTCAGGACCTGATAGGAGAGCGGGCCTCGCATGGGAGAGACTACGTCCATGATTCTTGACGGCAAAGCAACCGCGGCATTAGTCAAGGCTGAACTGAAGG
>JBIHZX010000057.1:0-9267 GCA_044240195.1 Candidatus Nanopelagicales bacterium
ACTCAAGAACAATTGCCTCAACACCAAGTTGATCAGCGGCATCTGTTACGCCCTTGTAAGCCTTCTGGTTGAAGCCCTTGTCGTCAACGCCACCAACGTCGGTGACTTCACAAGCCTTCATTCCCGCGCCGGGAAGAGCATCTACTGCTGATTCAGATGCTGATTCGGATGCTGACTCGCTTGCGGTAGCAGCCGTGTCTGTTGAATCGCTCGAGCTGCAACCTGCCAGCGCGAGAACGGCAACGGTAAGGACCGCGCCAGCCATCTTTAGATTGGTTCTCAATGTATCTCCTTGTATTCGACCCGATCTTGAAAACCGGGTTAATTTGTGAATCAGGTACTGCTCCCGAATTTATTCGGGCCATCGACCAATACTAGTGCGCTAGTTGGGCGAGAGACTGATCAGAATCTGCATTAAAAGGGTAACGAATCGGCCACGATCTATGCCCGTTCCGACCGTGACGTTTGCGGTCCGATCCGTTACACCATAGACATCAACCACCGTTCGACCTAAGGTCAAATCACTCCTGGTCTCCACTGTGACATTTGTGACAATTGTTGTCAGGAGTGACGGATCAATTAAAAAGGCAATTGTCACAGCATCGTGAATGGGTGCTCCCGGCCAACCGAATCTTTGTTGGTGAAATCCCACGAAATGGTCAAGGAGTTCGGCAACGAATTCTTCGCACTCCCCTTTTCCGCGCAATGCTTGGGCATGTGAGTCATCAAGCCACGCCTGGTGGGTAACTTCGAGCCCGATCATGGTGAGTTTCAGCCCCGAGTTCATCACAATCTCGGCAGCTTCCGGGTCGACCAAAATATTGAATTCGGCGGCCGGAGTCCAATTGCCTAATTCAATTGCGCCACCCATGAATACGATCTGCTCAATTTTGTGGTGTAGGTGTCCGAGTTCGGTAACTACATCAGCCATGTTGGTCAGTGGTCCGGTTGCCACGAGTGTGATCGGTTCGAGTTCATTTTCCAAAACATTTTCGATGTAACTCAGTGCATTGGCACCATTCGCGGCTCGAGTCGGTGCGCTTGGCACTGGTCCATCGAGTCCACCGTCACCGTGCATTGATGCGGCCGTGCGCAGTTCGCGCACAAGCGGGGCTGCCCTACCCGAGTGAACCGGGATGTCAGGGCGATTAACCATGTCTAAAACAATCAACGCATTGCGAGTTGTATTTTCCAAAAGTGAGTTTCCCGCGACAGTTGTCACTCCAACAAGTTCTATTTCCGGGCTGGCAGTTGCCAACATGATGGCAATTGCGTCGTCATGACCGGGATCGCAATCCAACAATATTCTTTTAGGAACGATTCCATTAGATCCTTTAGACATGTTGCTCAGCATAAACTCATTGCGACAGGTGTCCAACATGGCGAAGCGCTGAACTCATGATTTCTTGGGGATCAACTTTGGTGGGTCGCCGATTATCAATTACTTGCTCACCAGCGACAAAAACATGTCGAACATCGGCTCGACCAGCGCTATAAACAATTGTGGTGAACGGATCGTGGATAGGGACCAGGTGTGGCTCACGCAAATTAATGGAAATGATGTCGGCTTCCTTCCCCACTTCCAATGAACCAATTCGCTCTGACATGCCAAGCGCCTTGGCTCCGTCAATTGTTGCCGCCCGAACAATCTTCGAAGCAGAAATTGCTGCGGGATCATTGCGAACCAATCGCGCAAGATTGGCTGCCAGCCGCATAACGGCGAACATGTCAAGATCATTACTCGAGGATGAGCCGTCCGATCCCAAACCAACGGTGATTCCATCTTCTCGATATTGAACTATGTCAGCGGCGCCGCTCGCTAATTTCATGTTGGATCCCGGGCAATGGGCAACACAACCGCTTTTGACTGAAATGAGATGGCGTTCAGCCTCATTCAGGTGAACACCGTGCGCAAGAACAGGTTTGAGATCGAGGATTCCGGTTGTATCCAATAGTTGGATCGGGCGCTCACCATGAGCTTTCACGGTGTCGTCAATCTCAGCCGTATTTTCTGCGGCATGAACGGTGATAATTGCCCCCTGCTCGCGAGCAAGCGCTGCAATTTCACCCAAGTTCTCGGGAGACACCGTTAAAGGTGCATGCGGCATCAAAGTCAGCGGTACATATGGACCACCAATCGCCTCAAGAGTTTGTGGCCACTTCCGCGCTAATTCCATCCGCTCATCCCACGTCAGATTGTCTGGACCGGGGAATGAGAAAAATACGGGACCCGTTACATGTCGCAGCCCAACTTCAACCGCACCACGGTGATTCTCAGCGGGGTGCAAATACATGTCCAATGCCGTTGTGGTCCCTGCGAGTAGTGATTCAAGCGCACCAAGGCGAGCGCCAATATAGGTTCCCTCGGCATCCATAATCCGGGCTTCCTCGGCCCACACCAATTCCAAGAATCCCTGAAGGTCAACATTTTCAGCGACACCGCGCAAAAGGGTCATCGGTAAATGAGTGTGCAGATTTATCAAGCCAGGCATGATCAATTGGTCGGTGACGTCAATGACTTGAGCTTGCGGGTAACGCTCTTTCACTTCTTGCGCCGGTCCGAGGTCAATAATTTTTGAACCTTGGATCACCAGTGATGCATTTTCGAGCACCGTATCGCGTGAATCGCACGTCACGATGTAGCGAGCGTTATGCAGAATTATCACGCGTTACTTCCTTTAGAAAAAGACTCTCGGTTGGTATTTGCCCCACACTGCACGCAAGGCATCTGAGACCTCGCCCACGGTTGCTCTGGCCTTGAGAGCTTCTTTCATCGGGTACAACAAATTGGCATCACCTTGGGCAGCCTCGGTGATCGCGGCCAAGCATCGCTCGACCTCCGCATTGTCACGGTTGGCACGAAGGGTGGCGAGACGTTCACATTGTTCGGCTTCGATCAAAGGGTTGACGCGAAGTGGTTCGTAATGATCCTCTTCACTGATCGTGTATTTGTTTACCCCGACAACAATTCGCTCACCCGAATCAATTTCTTGCGCGATTGCGTACGCAGTGTTCTCAATTTCCATTTTCTGAAAACCTTGTTCAATTGCAGAGACTGCGCCACCACGAGCTTCAATTTGTTCAATCAACTCGAGGGCTTTTGCTTCAACTTCATCGGTCATGCTCTCAACAACATATGAACCGGCAAAAGGATCAACGGTTGCAGTGACATCTGTTTCAAATGCGAGCACCTGCTGGGTTCGTAGCGCTAAGCGCGCAGCCTTCTCCGTCGGTAACGCAATCGCTTCGTCGTAGGAGTTCGTATGCAGTGATTGGGTTCCACCCAGAACTGCCGCAAGTCCTTGCACCGCAACGCGAACCAAGTTCACCTCTGGTTGCTGGGCGGTGAGTTGCACACCCGCGGTCTGGGTGTGAAAGCGCAACATGAGTGACTTGGGATCTTTAGCCCCAAATTCATCTCGCATAATTCGAGCCCACATGCGCCGGGCCGCACGGAACTTAGCGATCTCTTCCAGAAAGCTTGTTCGTGAGACGAAGAAAAATGCAAGGCGTGGCGCAAAGTCGTCAACATCAAGGCCCGCATCAATTGCGGCCTGGACGTAGGCCTTGCCGTTAGACAGTGTGAATGCAATCTCCTGCGCAGGATTGGCTCCGGCTTCGGCCATGTGGTAACCCGAAATCGAGATCGTGTTCCAATTGGGAAGCTCAGTTTTGCAGTAGGCAAAAATATCGGTAATTAAACGCAGTGACTCTTGTGGCGGATAAATGTAGGTGCCGCGGGCAATGTATTCCTTCAAAATATCGTTTTGAATCGTTCCATTGAGTTGGCTTGAGTCGAGCCCATTTTCTTCGGCAACCAACTGGTACATCAGTAATAAAATCGCTGCCGGCGCATTGATTGTCATTGATGTTGACACGGAGTCCAGGGGAATATCTTTGAAAAGGGTGTGCATGTCCTCGATTGAGTCAATAGCCACGCCTACTTTGCCTACTTCACCGTGAGCCAGGGCGGTATCGGAGTCCATCCCCATCTGGGTGGGGAGGTCAAATGCGACCGAAAGACCGGTCGTACCCGCAGCGAGTAGCTGGCGGTAACGCTCATTTGACTCAGCCGCCGTGCCAAAGCCGGCGTACTGCCGCATTGTCCACGGGCGACCGGTGTACATGCTGGGGTAGACACCCCGCGTATAGGGAAAAGTGCCGGGCTCCGCCAATTCGGTGGCTACATTAAATTCGGCTAGATCTGAGGCGTTGTAGACCTTCTTGATCTCAAACCCTGATTCACTCATTCGCTGTTCTGACATGGGAGCAGCCTACGACCATCGAATTTTTCGGCTCGGCATCGTTGCCCACCTCAATCCCTGACCGTTTTTGCGAGGCCAAGATCACATTGTCGGTTTGTGAATCCGCCGGGCTGATTGTTAGGGGAAGGGCTAATCTTGCCCCTAAGGACGGGCTCCCACCTTTAAGGAGCACGCACTAATCACAGAATTTACAGACCGGATGGGATGGCAGTCGTGTCAGTAGAAACACCAGGGTTCTCGCTGCGAGCAACCCCCATCGGCACCCTTTATCGAGGTGGCGAAGGTATGTGGACGTGGGTTCTGCATCGAATTACCGGCGTCTCGGTCTTCTTTTTCCTTTTTGTCCATGTTTTGGACACCGCTCTGGTTCGGGTTTCCCCCTCGGCCTACGACGAAATCATCGCGACCTACAAGACGCCGATTGTGAACCTACTTGAGGTTGGCTTGGTTGGTGCGGTGCTCTTTCACGCTTTCAATGGCGTACGCATCATCCTGATTGATTTTTGGTCTCAAGGATCGCGATATCAGCGTCAGATGACCTGGGTGATCGCCGCTATTTGGCTTCTGGTCATGATTCCCGGCATCTACTTCATGATGATCCACACAATTGACGCACTCTTTGGGAGCACATCATGAGTACTCCAGTCTTTGCACCCCGCTCGGATTCACGCAATAAGCAGCGCAGCAACTTCGAACTGTATGGCTGGCTTTTCATGCGGATTTCCGGGATCATCCTGATTTTCCTGGTACTCGGCCACCTGTTCATCATGAATATTCTTGACGGCGGAGTACAAAGGATTAACTTCGCTTTTGTTGCAGGTCGCTGGTCAAGCCCGTTCTGGCAAATCTGGGATTTATCGATGCTCTGGCTGGCCCTACTTCACGGTGGTAATGGGATGCGCACGATCATCAACGACTACGCCGAGCGGGATCAGACCCGGTTTTGGCTCAAGATGTTGCTGTATGTCTCAACCGCCTTCATTATTGCCCTTGGCACACTCGTAATTTTCACTTTTGATGCATCTATTGGCTAGCTTGAAGGACTAAGGAGATACCCATGCAGACCCATGAATTCGACGTCATCATCGTTGGTGCCGGTGGAGCAGGAATGCGCGCCGCCCTTGAGTCAAGCTCGCGTGCCCGCACCGCTGTTCTCACCAAGTTGTACCCGACCCGTTCACACACGGGTGCTGCCCAGGGTGGAATGTGTGCGGCACTGGCCAATGTCGAGGAAGACAACTGGGAGTGGCACACATTTGACACCGTCAAGGGTGGCGATTACCTCGTTGACCAAGACGCCGCCGAAATCATGTGCAAGGAAGCGATCGATGCCGTTCTCGATCTAGAAAAAATGGGGCTCCCGTTCAACCGCACACCTGAAGGTCGCATTGACCAGCGTCGATTTGGCGGTCACACCCGTAATCACGGTGAAGCTGCCGTCCGCAGGTCGTGCTACGCCGCTGACCGCACCGGTCACATGATCTTGCAGACCCTCTATCAGAGCTGCATCAAAGAAGGTGTCGAGTTTTACAACGAGTTCTACGTCCTCGACATTTTGCTCAATGAAGAAACCGGTGAGCCTGTTGCAGCCGGAGTCGTTGCCTACGAACTGGCGACCGGTGAGATTCACCTGTTCAAAGCGAAGTCAATTATTTTTGCAACAGGTGGCTTTGGGAAAGTGTTCAAGACCACCTCGAATGCGCACACCCTCACCGGTGACGGAATGGGAATCATCTGGCGTAAAGGCCTTCCTCTGGAAGACATGGAGTTCTACCAGTTCCACCCAACCGGTTTGGCCGGACTCGGTGTTCTCCTCACTGAAGGCGCACGAGGCGAAGGTGGCATCCTGCGCAACGCCGCTGGCGAGCGCTTTATGGAGCGGGTTGCTCCCACCATCAAGGACCTTGCTCCTCGCGACATGATCGCTCGCGCGATGGTGCAGGAAGTACGTGAAGGTCGCGGCGCTGGTCCACATAAGGACTACGTCTATCTCGACCTCACCCATTTGCCAAAGGAACAGATCGAGTCAAAGCTCCCCGACATCACCGAGTTCTCCCGCACCTACCTCGGTGTTGACCCGGTCACCGAACTCGTTCCCGTATTCCCCACCGCTCACTACGCGATGGGCGGGATCCCCACAAACGTTGAGACCGAGGTGCTTCGCGACAACGTGAACATCGTTCCTGGTCTCTATGCTGCCGGTGAAGTTGCATGTGTTTCCGTACACGGCGCCAACCGCCTTGGTACCAACTCACTACTGGACATCAACGTTTTCGGAAAGCGCGCCGGTGTTGCTGCTGCGAATTACGCAAACAGTGTCTCCCATGTAGAACTCCCCCAAGATTCACAAGCACAAACAATCGCATTGGTTGAGCAACTCCGTTCCTCAACCGGTGGCGAGCGCGTGGCGCCACTGCGCCGTGCACTGCAAGAAACCATGGATATGAATGCTCAGGTGTACCGCACCGAAGTAACTCTCAAGCAGGCACTCATTGACGTTCAAGGTTTGCGTGAGCGCTACAAGAACGTGTCCATCCAGGACAAGGGCACCCGCTACAACACCGATCTCCTTGAGGCCATTGAACTTGGCTTCCTGCTCGACCTCGCCGAGGTTCTCGTGGTGAGCGCACTTGAACGTAAGGAAAGCCGTGGTGGTCACGCACGCGAGGACTACCCAGCACGTGATGACGTTAACTTTATGCGTCACACCATGGCAACCCGCAAAATTGACGCTCAAGGTGAGGAATACGTGCACCTGGACTACAAGCCGGTCAGTGTCACCAACTACCAGCCAATGGAGCGCAAATACTAATGACAACAACCGTCGTCGCTGAAGTCCTCGTTGAGCCACAAAGCAACGTAACTCCGGTGGTAATGCCTGAAACTCCTGTTCCGGTTGCAACGGATGTCACATTTCGGATCCGTCGTTACCAACCTGATTTTGACGAGGAACCCCACTGGGTGGACTACACGGTTGCGCTGTACCCAACAGACCGGGTTCTCACCGCATTGGAAAAGATAAAAGGCGAGCAAGACGGCTCACTCACATTTCGCCGTTCCTGCGCGCATGGGGTTTGTGGCTCAGATGCAATGCGCATCAACGGCCGCAACCGCCTTGCCTGCAAAACACTGGTGAAAGATATTGACATCAGCAAGCCCATCACCGTTGAAGCAATCAAAGGTCTTCCCCTTGAAAAAGACCTCGTGGTCGACATGGAACCTTTCTTCGCCGCATACCGCCAAGTTCTCCCCTTCTTGATCCCCGAGGGTCACGAGCCCACCAAAGAACGCATTCAATCCGCTGAAGAGCGCGCCCGGTTTGACGACACCACCAAATGCATTTTGTGTGCTGCCTGCACCACTTCGTGCCCCGTCTTTTGGACCAATGAGCAGTACTTCGGCCCAGCCGCAATTGTTGCCGCCCACCGGTTCATCTTTGACAGCCGTGATGCCGGAGCAAACGCCCGCCTTGAAGTCCTTAACGACAAAGAAGGCGTGTGGCGCTGTCGCACCACTTTTAACTGCACCGATGCCTGCCCACGTGGCATTGAAATAACCAAGGCGATCGCCGAAGTTAAGCAGGCACTTATTTTCCGCCGAATCTAACCGGCATCACACAGTATTAACAGTAATACGCGTATTACACGTCAACGGCGAAGTACTGGGTCTCCAAGAACTCGTGAATCCCGGCGAAGCCACCTTCACGGCCTAAACCTGATTCCTTCATGCCACCAAAAGGGGCGGCCGGGTCAGAAGCTATTCCGCGGTTGATCGCAACCATGCCGGACTCCATTCGGCGGGCAACTTTGATTCCCTCGCCGTTGTCCTTGGCAAAGACATAGGAAATCAGTCCGTATTCCGTGTCATTTGCCATGCGAACGGCCTCGTCGGTGCTGGAAACCGTCACAATCGGTGCAACTGGACCGAATATTTCATTGCGGGTCAATACTGACCCGTGCTCAATGCCACGAACAATTCGTGGGGCAATGAATGCGCCCGTATCGGGTGCCGTACCAGCCTGGGTGATCTGAGCTCCCTCATTTTCCGCTTCACCAATGAGCTCCAGGATCTTGTCGCGCTCCTTGTCACTCACCATTGCGCCCAATTCGTTAATCGGGTCAGTGCCCGGACCAATTTTAAGACCGCGCAATGCCGCCTCAAACTTGTCGGCGAACTCGCCACTTACTGATTCGTGAACGTAGAACCTGTTAGCGGCAGTGCAGGCAGAACCACCGTTACGCATTTTGGCAACCATGGCTCCGTCAACAGCGTGATCTACGTTGGATCCTTCAAGCACAATGAACGGCGCATTTCCGCCCAGTTCCATTGAACTGGGGAGTACTCGATCTGCCGTCTGTTTGAGTAACACCTTGCCAACATAGGTGGATCCAGTGAAAGACAAAGTGGCAACACGTGGATCGGCCAGAATCGCGGAAGATACTTCACCCGATCGCGAGGTGGTCACGATGTTGACAACACCGGCAGGTACACCGGCACGCTCAAGGATATTCCCCACCCACAGTGCGGTGAGTGGAGTTTCAGACGGAGGTTTGACAACGGCGGTACAACCAGCAGCCAGTGCAGGACCCAGCTTGCGGGTAATCATGGCTGCAGGGAAATTCCACGGAGTGATCATGTAAGCAACACCCATAGGCCTGTAGTCGGTAATGATTGTCTTGTCACGGTTAGGCGCATAACGGAATCCACCCTCAACCCGCGATGCTTCCTCGGAAAACCAGCGGAAGAACTCAGCGGCATAGAGTGCTTCTCCCATGGCATCCCGCCAGGCTTTGCCGTTTTCGAGCGCTATTAGTCGAGCACAGTCATCGATTTCTGAAACCATAATGTCAAATGCTTTTCGTAAAATTTCGGCGCGAACACGGGCTGGGGTGATCGACCACGTTTGGAATGCCTCGTGGGCTGCGTCAACCGCTTGAATACCTTCGGCTACGCCAGCGTCTCCAATAGTGGCCAAAGTGCCGTAGGAGGCGGGATTAATCAC
>JBIHZX010000135.1:0-2597 GCA_044240195.1 Candidatus Nanopelagicales bacterium
GAGAGGGACCGATCTCGTTCAATAGCGACGTAATGCTACCCGACCCAGATTTCTTCGATTCCCCCACCCGGGACTACTGGAGCAATTTTTTGAGTTCCGGTGGGAGTGAGCCTAGATCTGGCGGAGACGATGGATCCGAATCGGCGCCCCCAAGCCCGGCACGCTTCGCTGGATTCCCGCTTCGGCCCTTGGCCCCCTTAGCTGGTTTTTGGCTCTTGGGCTGCTTCCCTTTGGACTTTTTACCGCCGCCCATGCCCATGCCTGGCATGCCCTGCATACCCTGCATACCCGGCATACCCCCTTTGCCCATCTGCTTCATCATTTTTTGGGCCTGACCAAAACGCTCAATAAGACCGTTTACATCGGACACCTTGGAGCCTGAGCCTGCCGCGATTCTTGCCCGCCGCGACCCATTGAGGATTTTGGGATCATTTCGTTCAGCCGGGGTCATTGATTGAATGATCGCCGCGACCCGATCCAGTTCACGCTCGTCCACCTGGTCCAATTGGGCTTTCATCTCCCCCATCCCAGGGAGCATGCCCATGAGTTTGCCAATGGAACCCATTTTCTTAACAGCCTGCATTTGCTCCAAGAAGTCATCGAGGGTGAAATCTTCACCGTCAGCAACTTTTTGGGATAGGCGCTCAGCGCTTTCCGCGTCAAATGCCCGCTCGGCCGATTCGATGAGGGACATGAGGTCGCCCATGTCCAAAATACGGGAGGCCATGCGATCCGGGTGGAAAACTTCAAAGTCCTCAATTTTCTCACCGGTGGACCCGAACATAATCGGTCTTCCAACAACGGACACGATAGAAAGTGCGGCACCACCACGAGCGTCACCGTCCAACTTGGTGAGAACGACACCGTCGAATCCCACCTGCCGATCAAACTCGAGGGCCGTGTTTACCGCGTCTTGACCGATCATCGCGTCAACGACGAATAGAACGTTTTCTGGTTGCACAGCGTCACGCACACTGGCCAGTTCAGCCATGAGCTCGCTGTCAATTGCTAGGCGCCCGGCGGAGTCAACAATCACGACGTCATGCACTTTGTCAATGGCAAATTGTTTACCAGCTCGTGCTACCGCGACCGGGTCACCCACCCCGTTTCCTGGTTCCGGCGCAAATGTTGGAACTCCAGCACGCTCACCAACCACGCGAAGCTGATCAACGGCATTGGGACGTTGCAGGTCAGCAGCGACCAGCAACGGGGTGTGCCCTTCCGCAGCCAAGTACCGTGCAAGCTTGCCCGCCAGAGTGGTTTTACCCGCACCTTGTAGACCGGTTAACAGAATTACCGTAGGACCATTTTTGGCGAAAACGAGGGAACGTGTCTCACCACCCAAAATGCCAATGAGTTCCTCGTTGACAATCTTGATTACCTGTTGAGCTGGATTTAGGGCACCAGAGACCTCCGCTGACAGGGCGCGAACTTTGACATCAGCGCAAAAGGCCTGCACCACTGGCAGGGCAACATCGGCTTCAAGTAAGGCGGTACGGATTTCGCGAACGGTCGCGTCAATGTCGGCCTCACTGAGCCGACCCTTACCCCGCAGGCCCTTAAACGTGACCGCAAGTCGATCAGACAACGTTGCGAACAAAATTGACTCCTTCAACTCTCAAGCAAACAATGCCCAAGCAGTAATTTAAAGCTTCACCGTCACCCTAGGGTAACGGGCGCGCCATCACGCAGAAGCGCGAGTTCACTTTCGAGTGCCTTAACCAGTGATTGGGCGCTGGGTTCGCTCAGTTGTGCACCACCAGCCTCTTTCACGAAAAATACATCAACGGTGTCGACCCCGAGAGTCGATATTTTGGCTCCGACCACTTCTATGCCTTCGCGTGCGATGCAAGTCGCGACTTTATACAGAAGTCCAGGCGCATCGGGTGCCCGTACCTCCAGCACCACTTGGGTCCCCGAAACCCGTTCGATGCTCACCTGGGCCTGCGCGGGTCGTGTACCACCGGGCCTCGCTGCTCGAGGTTGTGTCCGCTTCGCCATTGCGGCTTCGACATCAAAAGTTCCAGAAACACTCCTGTCAAGATCCGTGTACAGAATCTCTTGTGCGGGTGGATCCCCAAATAATGGGCGCACATACCATTCTTGAATTGCTCGTTCGCCCACCGTCGAAATCTTCGCTTCACGCACAGCAAGTCGATTCATAGCCAATATCCCCGCAACTTTTGCAACGAGTCCAATTTGATCAGGGGCGCCTACCGTTATTCGAAATCCGTGGTCTTCGCGCGTAATTTCCAAGAAGAGACCACCATGGTTGGCGGCCCTTGATTGAATTTCGGTGACTCCAACCGGATGAAGTAACCGATCCCCACCGTCGAGATGCAATCGAACTCTTCCCGCTAAGTCCTTAAGGAGACCTTCCCTCCAACGAGACCTCAATGATGGCCCGGTGGCTCGCGAGTCGGCCAGACTCAAGGCCAGCAGGAGATCAAGCGTTTGCGTATCTCTCACCTTGGATGCAACGTTGATTATCACTTCGGGGTCATCAAGATCCCGCTTAGTTGCAATATCCGGTAACAATAAATGGTGGAGTACTAATCGTTCCAGAACCTCTGTGTCCACTGAGTCAAATGCCATTC
>JBIHZX010000058.1:0-9184 GCA_044240195.1 Candidatus Nanopelagicales bacterium
GGTCTTTTTAACCACGGGTAAGGGTGAATTTCGGCTAAATTTGTGAACTTCTTAAAGCTGGGAACCGGGGCATAGGTCACAGCAACGCGATTCTGTCGGGCGAACTCATACGGGTCACCCAAAAATAGGTGGACATCCTTTCGCTGCGCTAAGTCCTGAAGCGTCTCGAGGTAAAAGTACATTCGTTTTGATGAAAGTTGTAATTTCGCGAGAGCTGCTTCATTAAAGACAAAGGCAACGGGCAGTGCTGGATGAGCGATTAAAGCTGGATCTTGATCACCCATCGATTCAATAGTGAGTAGCACAAATTCCGGGTTGCCGTTTCTCACTGCAATCGAAGGACCCGCGGTCGTCACAGGATCAGGGTCGGAAGCGAGTAACGGATCAATTGGTGCATCGTCGAGTGGCTGTTCATCAGGGAATTGTGAAATGGGACAGTTACTTTTTAGGGAACATCCACCGCACAACTGCGGTGCCCGTTTTTGCACCTGCCACTGTGAAAGCCCGTACGGCCTGCCATTCCCTGAACCAACAACCCATTGCCATCCGGTCAGATTTGCGGCACGTGACCCGTCGATCAACTCGCGATACATACGCTCTTGACCGTGTAACCAGCCAAGTTCATTTCGAACAGTCCACTGCGATGCCAGCCACATTCTGGTCTGGTTCACAATCCAACCGTCACGACCTAATTCTTCAACCGCAAAATCAATACAGGCCATATTTGATTCATCTTGAGTCCAACCGTCCCCCGGAGCATCTCGCACCTGCTCGAATCGAAGGTTGTGAAATAAACGCGTACCCAGCCGCGCATAGAGGTGTCGCGAATACTCCTGCCAGAGGAGCTCGTCTCGGTACTTCTCTCGATCTACAAAGGGTGCCTTTGCAACGCGGTTCCAGACCTTCTCGAGGGGCAGCAGATTGTGTCGAATATATGGTGAGAGCACAGTTGCGCCGCGTGCCGTGACCGGCAAGACTTCAGATCGATCTCGGGCATACCCGGCAATGTTTAACTCCGCTAAGGCCAGGTCAGCCGCACTCTGTCCACCAGTGATTGAACTGCGACCTTCGCCGGAATACAAGCCGGAGAAATAGTCGATGAGCAGTTTTTCATCGTCTAGTTTAATGTCTAAGCTCTTCAAGGAAATCCTCACTTTTCACGTGAAGTCTCAGGTTACCGAAAAATGACTGCTTCACAACTCGCACAAACAACACTCACTCACATGGGTTCATATCTTCTCCGGTAGCCTTTCGCAGTGCCCGCAATAGTTCTGCTTGGCTCCCAATGGGGGGATGAAGGCAAAGGTAAAGCAACAGATCTCTTAGGCGATCGTGTTGATTACGTAGTTCGATATCAAGGCGGCAATAACGCTGGCCATACCGTGGTTATCGGCGATCAAAAATTCGCACTTCATCTGCTACCTAGCGGGATCCTGACCCCGGAAGTTATTCCAGTAATTGCTAACGGAGTTGTGATTGACCCCGCAGTTCTACTAGCAGAGATTGCCGGTCTCAATGATCGAGGGATTAACACCTCAAAATTGCTGATCAGCGCCAACGCGCATTTGATCACCAGTTATCACGTGACCTTGGACAAGGTCACCGAGCGATTCTTGGGCAAAGCTCAAATCGGTACTACCGGCCGGGGAATTGGCCCTACTTACAGTGACAAGATTGGACGCGTTGGCATTCGTGTCCAGGATTTATTTGACGAATCAATTTTGCGACAAAAAATCGAGAGCGCGCTTACGAGTAAGAACCAGGTTCTGGTCAAAGTGTTTAATCGACGCGAAATTGATATTGAATCTGTGGTTACCGACCTGCTGCAATTCGCTGAAATCCTTCGACCAATGGTCCGCGACACATCACTAATACTTAATAATGCTCTCGACGAAGGCAAGGTGGTTCTCCTTGAAGGGGGACAGGGAACCCTCCTTGATGTTGACCACGGCACGTATCCATTCGTGACTTCGAGTAATCCCACCGCTGGTGGGGCTTGCACGGGAAGTGGTATTGGACCAACCCGCATTGATCGGGTAGTGGGAATTCTCAAGGCGTACACAACTCGCGTCGGCTCAGGCCCTTTCCCTACCGAGCTCTTCGATGAAGACGGCGAGAAGTTGCGCACAATTGGTGGAGAGCGTGGAGTTACAACGGGCCGTCCGCGTCGTTGCGGTTGGTTCGATGTTCCGATTGCTCGCTACGCAACACGGATTAATGGACTAACGGACACTTTCTTGACCAAACTCGATGTCCTCACCGGCTGGGATCAGATACCGGTCTGTGTCGCTTACGACATATATGGTGAGCGAAGTGAAGAAATCCCGATGACCCAAACGGAATTCCACCATGCTAAACCTGTCTACGAAATGCTGCCGGGTTGGAGTGAAGATATCTCCGGTGCAAAAACACTCGCTGACTTGCCAAAGAATGCACGCGACTACGTCAATTTCCTGGAAGAAAAATCCGGAACTCGAATCAGTGCAATCGGTGTCGGTCCAGATCGCAACGCAACCATTGCAATTAATGACCTCATCGGCTCATGATCGAGAAGCTCGTTGCGGAGTATGAACCGCAATTTGAGATTGATGCACACGGCAATCGCATTGGTGTTCTCGTAAGCAGTGATCAAACACCTCTCGTTCCGCGTGGCGCATTAATCGGAACGTATACGCGGCTAGAGCCACTTGATGCTGATCGGCACGTATCTGATCTGTTCACTGCATTTGCTGGTGCAGATCATCTATGGACCTATATGCCCCATGGCCCATTCTTCGCCGAGAGTGAATATCGAGCGTGGGTTGAATCAAAGCAGGGTGATCACGATCCATATTTCTACGCGATCGTGGACCAGCACAGCGGGAAGGCTATGGGGGTGGCCAGCTACCTGCGGATTGATCCAGGCGCTCGCAGTATTGAGGTCGGTTGGATCACTTATTCACCAATTCTTCAAAGGTCACGAATCGCAACAGAGGCAATGTTTCTCATGATGCGAAATGCATTTAACCTCGGCTATCGCCGATACGAGTGGAAATGTAATGCGCTCAATGAATCCTCGATGCGCGCTGCCCAGCGTCTCGGCATGACCTATGAGGGAACCTTCCGGCAAGCCACGGTGGTCAAAGGCCGTAATCGAGATACAGCCTGGTTCGCCATCGTGGATAACGAGTGGCCCAGCATTCAACGGGCCTTTGAGCTATGGCTGGAACCGGCAAACTTTGATTCCACAGGGAATCAATTGGTTTCCTTGGATTCCATGAGAACAGCGAATCCGCGGTAACCGGGGCCTTTCGTCGTGGGTTTTGGCACTTGGATCTAGAGTTGTAGCATGTCGAATATTGATGCTGCTGAGGGTGCCCGCGTTTATGATTTGGACCGCTCCTATGTCTTTCATTCGTGGAGTGCGCAAAAGGCCCTCAAGCCAATGTGTATTGCGGGAGCCGAAGGTAGCTACTTCTGGGACTACGACGGAAATAAGTTCTTGGACTTCTCCTCGCAACTCGTCAACGTCAATATTGGTCACCAACACCCGAAGGTGATTGCCGCGATTGTTGAGCAGGCCGGGAAACTGGCGACTGTTGCACCCCAGCACGCCAATGACAAGCGTGGAGAGGCCGCACAACGTATCGTCGAACTTGCTGGTGGGAAGGCTGACAAAGTTTTCTTCACGAACGGCGGAGCCGATGCTGTTGAAAACGCAATTCGCATGGCGCGGTTGCACACCCACAAGCACAAGATTTTGTCCTCTTATCGCTCTTATCACGGCAACACGGGTGCCGCGATTGCCGCAACAGGTGATCCGCGCCGTTGGCCCAATGAATACTCCGCTCAACAGGTTCACTTCTTTGGACCGTATCTGTACCGCAGCGAATTTTGGTCTACTACACCTGAACAAGAGGCAGAGCGGGCACTTACCCACCTTGAACACGTAATCCAATTCGAGGGACCCGCAACTGTCGGAGCGATTCTTCTTGAATCAGTGGTTGGTACGGCTGGAATTTTGGTACCACCACCCGGTTACCTCGAAGGTGTTCGGGCACTGTGTGACAAGTACGAAATCGTCATGATCCTGGATGAAACAATGTCAGGCTTTGGTCGGACCGGTAAGTGGTTCGCCTATCAAAACTGGAATGTCGAACCGGATCTAGTTGTCTTTGCCAAGGGTTCCAACTCGGGTTATGTCCCCGTTGGAGGTGTGATTATTTCCAAGGAAATTGCGTCGACATTTGATGAAAAAGTTTTCCCAGGAGGCCTGACCTACTCGGGGCACCCACTTGCTGCCGCTTCTATCGTGGGCTCAATCGATGCCATGAAAGAAGAGAAAATAATTGAAAATGCTGCGTCAATCGGTGAAAACGTTTTAGGACCAGGATTGCGCGCATTGGCTGAGAAGCATCCAGTCATTGGTGAGGTTCGAGGACTCGGGGTCTTCTGGGCGCTTGATTTGGTGACTAACCGCGAGACACGTGAACCACTTGCACCCTACGGTGGAACCTCCCAGGCTATGACCGACTTAGTCACCGCCTGTAAGTCACGGGGCCTCATGCCATTTGCTAACTTCAACAGAATGCATGTTGTTCCACCCTGTGTTGTCACCGAGGCGCAAGCGCGTGAAGGTCTGGAAATTCTTGACCAAGCATTTGGTGACATCGACTCGTATTACCAAGGCTGATTTTTCTTGAAGCTGCTCGTTATTGGATCCGGTGCACGCGAACACGTCATTACCAGCGCACTTTTGCGTGACCCGGAAGTCGAATCAGTCGTTGTTGCTCCCGGTAATGCGGGGATAGCAGCACTTGTTCAGTGCATTCCGATTGATGTATCCGATGCGAAAGCAATCGGGGAGCTGGCAACGGAACTTCACGTTGACCTTGTTGTGATAGGTCCCGAGGTGCCACTTATGGCCGGTGCAGCCAATGAACTAAGTTCCCGCGGTATTCCTTGTTTTGGGCCGACGCGAGAAGCAGCGTTGATCGAAGGTAGCAAAGCTTTCTGTAAAGAAGTGATGGCGCAAGCGGGCATTGCAACAGCATTAGCCCATATCTGTACCAACGTGAATGAAGCAGAAAACGCACTGGACAATTTTGGTTCCCCGTACGTTGTGAAAGACGATGGATTGGCCGCGGGCAAAGGGGTTGTCGTCACTTTAGATCGAAGTGCGGCGCTCGCCCATGCACGAAGTTGTTTCGAGGTTGGGGGCACAGTCGTCATAGAAGAATTCCTCGATGGACCCGAAGTATCAATATTTGGTATCTCTGACGGCACTACCGTGATCGCATTACCGCCGGCCCAAGATTTTAAGCGTGTCGGCGATGATGACGAAGGACCCAACACGGGTGGAATGGGCGCCTACTCACCCCTTCCATGGCTCAGTGAAAGCGTGGTGGCTGAAGTCACCGAGCGGGTTTTGCAACCCATGGCGGACGAAATGAAAAGGCGGGGGACTCCATTTGTTGGGGTGCTGTACGCCGGGCTGGCCATGACGACACGTGGGATTCGGGTAATTGAGTTCAATGCGCGCTTTGGTGACCCCGAGACCCAAGTAGTGCTTTCGCGATTGGTGACACCCCTTGGACAGTTTCTTTATGCAGCCGCAACGGGTCAGCTGAAGGACTTTGCCACGCTCGTTTGGCATCCGGGGTTCGCGGTCAATGTCGTTATTGCCGCCCAGGGCTACCCGGAAAATCCGGTGCTGGGGACCCCAATTTCGGGTGTGGAACTCGCCGAGTCAGACCAACAGGTCGCTGTCTTCCACGCGGGAACAGTGCTGGACGGTGCGGAGTTGGTTACCTCGGGCGGGCGGGTTCTATCAGTGATGGCTCAAGCCCCCACCTTGATTCAGGCGAGGGAGCACGCCTATGCCGGTGTGGCCCAGATTGAGATCGCCGGCTCACATTTTCGCAGCGATATTGCCCGAAATGCTTGCGCTACCGACTCGTGAAATGGTCACATGAAAGAATGCAGCCGTGGGTAGCCGAGTGAATTCAATTGATAACGTTCTCGCCTCACGCTATGCATCACCTTCTATGGTGGATCTGTGGGCTCCCAAGTCAAAAATTCGGCTTGAACGGCAACTATGGATCGCGGTGATGCGCGCTCAGCAGGAATTGGGCATAGCCATCCCGGCTGGAGCCCCAGAAAAATACGAAGCGGTAATTGACACGATTAATCGTGAATCAATTGCCGAGCGCGAACGAGTTACCAAGCACGACGTAAAAGCACGAATTGAAGAGTTCAATGAATTAGCGGGCGAGGAATACATCCATCTCGGTATGACTTCGCGGGACCTCACCGAAAATGTTGAGCAACTCCAAATTCGTTTGAGTTTAATGCTGGTGCGGGATAAGTCCGTTGCAGCATTGGACAGGTTGAGTGGCCTTGCTGTTGCCTACTCGGAACTTGCCATGGCTGGGCGTTCACACAATGTTGCAGCGCAGATCACAACACTCGGTAAGCGCATGGCGACCTTCGCTGAAGAACTCCTTTTCGCAGTTGAAAGACTTGAGGAATTAATTGACGCTTACCCACTGCGAGGAATTAAAGGGCCGGTGGGAACGGCCCAAGACATGCTGACATTGCTCGATGGAAACGAGCAAGCGCTGGGCCAATTGGAAACACGAGTAGCTCATCACCTTGGCTTTGACAACCTCTTGACCAGTGTTGGCCAGATTTATCCGCGTTCACTTGATTTCGAGGTGACATCCCTACTTGTTCAAATCGCATCGGGTCCATCAAATTTTGCAACAACAGTGCGCTTGATGGCTGGGCAAGAACTTGCGACTGAAGGATTCTTGCCAGGTCAGGTCGGTTCATCTGCGATGCCGCACAAAATGAATGCTCGATCCTGTGAACGCATTAATGGTTTTCATGTGATTCTGCGCGGCTACATGAATATGTGTGCTGATCTATCTGGGCAACAGTGGAATGAAGGTGACGTAGCCTGTTCGGTTGTTCGTCGAGTGGCGCTCCCTGATTCTTTTTATGCAATCGATGGCCTCATGGAAACATTTCTCACGGTGCTTGATGCATTCGGTGCATTTCCCGCAATGATTGACCGTGAGCTGGATCGCTTCCTGCCATTTTTGGCAACAACCAAGATCCTGATGGCTGCTGTTCAATCAGGCGTCGGGCGCGAGACCGCACATGAAGTAATCAAGGAGCACGCGGTTGCAACAGCATTAGCGATGCGAGAAACCCCTGATGCAGATAATGATCTACTAGAAAAACTTGCTGCTGATCCACGGCTGGACTTCACTGTTGAACAGTTGAATGCACTCCTTGCCCAACCAATTGAATTCACCGGTGCAGCACAACACCAAGTTCGGGTGTTAGCAGACCGTGTTGAAATCCTCACCGCGCGCTATACGGAGGCTGCGGGCTACCACCCAGGCGGAATTCTGTGACCCAAACACTTTCCCACAATTACGATCTCCCCGAAGATTATGTCCACATCTATTCGGGCAAGGTCCGCGATATTTTCCGTACCCCGCAGGATCGCCTACTCATGGTGACAAGTGATCGAATATCAGCGTATGACTGGATACTTGAAACGGAAATCCCGGACAAGGGACGGATCCTCAACTCGATTTCACAGTGGTGGTTTGGACAACTCCAAGGTTTAGTTTTTAATCACACGACAACTTCCAAAGTCCCTAAGTCGGTTGCGGGTCGTGCCGTTGTTTGTGAGCCACTTGAAATGTTTCCGGTGGAGTGTATTGTGCGCGGTTATCTTGCCGGAAGTGGATACTCCGATTATTTGGCAACACGAAAAATCTCAGGTAACGGTTTACCACCCGGTTTGAAAGATGGAGCATTGTTACCAAAACCACTATTTACGCCAGCAACCAAGGCACCGCTTGGCGAACATGACGTGAACATCACCTACGACGACGTCATTGTTGAACTTGGACAAGAAGAAGCCCAAGAACTAAAGCGACTCTCAACAGCAATTTATGAATACGCGGCGGACAGGGTAAGTCGTAAAGGTTTAATTCTTGCTGACACTAAATTTGAGTTTGGGATAGCACTCGGCGGTAAGTACCAAGGCCAAATAATTTTGGGTGACGAAGCACTGACGCCTGACTCGTCTCGTTACTGGGAAAAGGCTTTGTGGAATCCAGGTGGTCCCCAGCCATCATTTGATAAACAGTTCGTACGCGACTGGTTGACCTCACCTGATTCTGGCTGGGACAAAAATTCAGGCGAAGCGCCACCGCCCCTACCTGATGAAATTGTCGAGAAAACCCGCGCCAAATACATTGAAGCTTATGAGCGCATCACGGGTGAGAGCTTTCAGTGACCACGTGGCTAGTTACCGGGGGTGCGGGCTATATCGGCTCGCATGTTGTTCGTGAATTGCAACTAGCGGGAATCCAGCCAGTTGTTTTCGATAATTTTTCGGCCGGATTGCATTCGCGTATTCCTGAAGGAGTCCCCGTCGTTGACGCTGACGTATCCGACGGTGAGGCACTTCGAGTTGCTTTGCGTGAATTTAATGTGACCGGAGTTATTCATCTCGCGGCTAAGAAGGCTGCCGGCGAGTCAGTTGATATTCCTCTGTTCTACTATCAAGAAAATGTAACCGGTTTACAGAGTGTTCTTGGCGCAATGGTTGATACCGGGATCAAGAATTTTGTTTATTCTTCTTCCGCTGCCGTCTATGGAACTCCACAATCAAATCCGGTAAAGGAAAGTGAACCACTTAATCCCGAATCACCTTATGGAGAAACGAAGGTGATTGGTGAATGGCTGGCCAAGGACTTGGAAACGAGTGGTGGACTGAACTGGGTGGCGCTGCGCTACTTCAACGTTGCCGGCGCCGGAGCCGATCACCTGGGAGACAACAGTGTGAACAACTTGATCCCCATGGTGTTTTCGGCTCTTGAGGAAGGTGTACCCCCCAAGATTTTCGGAGCGGATTACCCAACCCCGGACGGAACATGCATTCGTGACTACATCCACGTTGTCGACTTGGCAGGGGCGCACGTCGCGGCAGTACACAAGTGTGAGGCAGGGCCGGTGAATCAGGCTATCAATGTGGGCCGGGGAAGCGGGGTCAGCGTCCGCGAAGTGATGAACTCCATCTCGGCCGCGATTGGTCGTGATATATCTCCCGAAGTTGCCCCTCGTAGAGCTGGCGATCCGCCAGCCACTTTCGCTGACATTGCTCTGAGCAGGGAAGTGT
>JBIHZX010000019.1:0-27396 GCA_044240195.1 Candidatus Nanopelagicales bacterium
ACGTATTCGTTGTTGAGCAGGGAATCTTTACGGACACGGACGAGGACAGTCGAGATAGTGAACTGAGCACGACCCACCTCATTGGTGTCATAAATGGGCGAACCGTGGGAGCAGTCCGCTTGTATCCCCTAGACGTTGGATACGAGCAATGGCAGGGGGATCGGCTTGCGGTGCTCAAGGAGCACCGGAACTCTCGCCTAGGTTTTGAACTTGTCCAGGAGGCGGTTGCGCAAGCGTCGGCTAATGGTGGGTTAATCATGCACGCGCATATCCAACTGCCCAATGTTCGATTCTTCGAGTATCTGGGGTGGAACGTTGACGGTCCCATAGAAACGTATGCGGGAATCCTGCATCAACCGATGGTCATCAATTTACAAGGAAAATCTTCTCAGTCGGCTTAGTTTCTTTAGTCTGGATGCTGGACGGATCCGGGGGCAACCTGTAGGTCTAGCTCAGTTTTTGTATCAGTCAAAAACGCACGCATCCGCGTAAAGGGCCTCGGGGACCTGCGCGTCAGTGGAGTAGTTCTCGCCACCGGTGCCACATACCTGCTCAGGGCTTTTCGGTATCGAGAACTGACCCTCGGCTTGGAAGATAAACGAGTTGGGAGCACCTATGGGATTTAGATAAACTATCGGTTATTGACGATGGACGATGTTAGGGTTTGCCGTAATTGCAATTGTTACCACTACGAAAATTCAGGAAAATCCGGCGTATCAAGGAGAAAAAAATGCGAGTAATGCGTCGCACCGCAATTGCGGTGGTTTCGGTTGCAGCTGCACTGACTTTGTCAGCATGCAGCAGTTCATCTGATCAAGCAACAACAGCTGAGTCAAGTGCTGCGCTCTCAAAGGGATCTATTGAAGATGCTGATGAAACAGAGGCAATCTTCTCCGAGACAATCGTGGACCTTGCTTCAAAAGACCCAGACAATTTCAGCACTTTGGTAGCTGCAATTAATGCGGCTGGCTTGGTCGAAACACTGAATGGTGAAGACCCCTTCACCGTGTTCGCACCAACAAATGAGGCTTTCGCAGCACTCCCAGCAGGCGTTCTTGACGCACTGTTGCTCCCAGAGAACAAAGATGCTCTCGTCAAAATTCTGACCTACCACGTTGTTCCAGGCACGGTTCTGGCTGCTGACATTGCAGACGGTGACGTCGTAATCGCAACCGTTGAAGGACAGAACGTACTTTTCTCAACATCAAACGGTGTCACTGTCAACGGATTCGACGTTCTTTTTGAAGATGTCATTGCTGGTAACGGTGTTATTCACGTAATCGACGCTGTGCTCGTCCCAGCAGATGTCGATATTCCTGCATTGACAATGCCGTAAGTTAAGTGTTTATTGCTTTCTCAGTAATGCTGAAACCCGGTTACCTCTTCACGGAGGTAACCGGGTTTCGTCTATTTGCGTCATCGCAAGGCCAGGGTCAGGGTCAGCCAAAAACGCACGCATCCGCATAAAGGGCCTCGGGGACCTGTGCGTCAGTAGAGTAGTTCTCGCCACCGGTGCCACAAACCTTCTCTTGATTCCTGAGGATCCAGAATTGACCCTCGGCCTGGAAAATAAACTTCGTAGGAGCTCCTTGAGGTCCATCGGCGGGAGCATCTTTTGGCCCAAGGATGCCATTCACTACTGCCCAACCGTCAGCGCATTGAAGGTCATCAATAGGCATCATGGTGTCGGTTGACCCATCGGTGGCAAGGGCCAGTGCGGATTCGTCAACGAATGGTTGGACGGCCTCCTTGGTGCATTCGGTCATACCTCCAACCATGGGAGATTCGGTGGCTGCGGTTTCAGAATCGCTGCTCGAGCACCCAGCAAGGGATAGCCCGGCAATAATCAGTGCTGTTGACAGGGTAAGTGTCTTACGCATGTGTTGCCTTTCTTTGTTGTTGGTGCGTTAAGTCATAGGGTACTGCCGTGCAGACTAAACGCCCACTACCCGCGATGCTCATAGCTGCAGTTATTAGCCTCGTTCTGGGTTACTTCGTTCTCGAAATGGTTAATGCGGGTATTTCGCTGGTCTGGGAAACAATCCCGCAAACATGGGAGCGAACTCCTGCTTGGTACGTCATAGGGGTGTTGCTGATTGCGGCGGTGCTCGTTTACATTATTCGACGATTCATTGGTGACACGGGCCATTCACCCTTGGGTGGGATCAAGGTCAGCCCGCTCACCCCCAAGGAATACCTTGCCGCGATTCTGGCAATTCTGGCTTCGCTGTGGGGTGGAGTGGTGCTCGGTCCTGAAGTCGCGCTGGTCGCAACCGGTTCGGTGATTGGTGGACTGGCAGCCAAAACATTGAAAGTGACCGACCCGAAAGATGTAAAGAAAGTCGTCGGATTCGGTGCATTGGGCGCACTCCTTGCCCTGTTCGTGGGACCGATTCTTTCCGGCAACATGAAACTCGGCAGCACTCCTACCGCGATCGAGGTAGATCAACTCGCTTGGGCGATTCCGGTCACAATCATTACGACCGTGGCGATCACCCTTGCCCGCGTTGTCGCTGCTCTCCTTGCACGCGCGACCAGTGCAGGGCCTCACTTGCCGATTTTGATCGTCGCTTCTCTAGTCATTGCCGCAACGGCGCTACTCATGCAGGCGTGGACCGGTGAAGGCGTTATCTACATTGCGACTTCGGGTGAGGAACTGATCACCGAACTTCCCAAACTCACATCGGCCAGCACCGTTGCCGCAATCATTGTGTTAAAAACGATTGCTTATGCAGTGTCTCTCGGTGCAGGTTTTCGGGGTGGCCCGTTTTTCCCGGCAATGTTTATTGGTGCATCAGTCGGTTTGCTATTCGCACTGGTCATTCCGAACGGTCCATCCGTTTCCGCCGCAATCGTTGTCGGTGTAATTGCTGCCTTGGTAGCAACTGCCCCGATGAAGTGGCCGATCGTAATTATTTTAGGAGTTGTTCTTGGTCTCCTCATCGGAACTTGGACACTTGTCCCGGCCGCGCTGATCGGCGCGGTCGTTGCCCGGCTCATTCCACGTTGGGGTGATCGAGTTTCAGTTCCTGCCCACTCAGGCTGACCAGCGTCGAAGGTATGCGCTTAACTAGGTCCATGCGCGCTGCCTTCTACGAAAAAACCGGTCCCGCTCCCGAGGTTTTACAGGTGAAAGAGGTTGACGTACCTGAACCGGGTCCCGGTCAGGTTCGAGTTGCAATTTCTTTCTCGGGGATCAACCCCACCGACGTCAAAACTCGTGGCAGTAAAGGCCCTGTGACCATCAATGAATTTCAAATCCCCCATCACGACGGCGGCGGAGTAATTGACGCGGTTGGCGCCGGGGTCGACCCGAATCGAATTGGTGAACGCGTCTGGGTCATGCTCGCAGCGAATGGGAATCGCTATGGCACAGCAGCGCAGTACTGCATCGTCAACAGCGAACTTGCACGTCACCTTCCCGACTCAGTATCCCTTGAACTTGGCGCAACTTTAGGTGTCCCTGCGGTTACCGCTGCCTACTGTTTATTTGCCGATGGTCCGATAGCGGGCGAAAGTGTCTTGGTCAGCGGTGGAGCGGGTGCTGTTGGCCGTGCGGCCGTGCAATTAGCCACATGGGCGGGTGCTCGCGTTTTCACAACGGTCAGTAGCGAACATAAAGGGCAGATTGCAACCGAGGCTGGAGCAGACGTGGTCGTGAACTACACCGACCCCACCGCAATCGATCAACTCAAAGACCAAGGAATTTCACGAATCATTGAAGTGAACCTTGGGGCCAACCTCGAATTAGATTTGGCAATCTCCCAACAGGGCATGAAGATTGTGACCTATGCAGCCGACGGTGACGACCCGATCCTTCCTCGTCGGGCACTCATGGTCGCTGGCATCACGATTGAATTTATGTTGCTCTACAACATCCCGGAACACAAACTCTGGGAAGCTGTGGAACACGTCGAAACGGCACTCGCACAAGGCGCCCTGACTCCACCACCGATCACGCTGATGCCATTGACCGAGATCGCTGCGGCACACGTCCAGATTGAGGCCGCGAGTATCAACCGGCTTTTAGTTACTCCCTAAGAAGGCGCTAGCTCTTTAGCTCGGCAAAGAGCGCCGTCACCGCACGCCACACATCGTGGAACGTGTTGTACATAGGCACCGGTGCGAGCCGAATTATGTCGGGATTGCGGGCATCGCCGAGCACTCCATGATTTTGATACATGCGCTCAATGAGTGCAAAAGGTTCGATGGGTACTCGAATAGAAAGTTGCGCACCGTGTCGTTCTGAATCACTTGGCGTAATTATGTGAACTCGATACTTAGTACCGGTCTCTGCAGGATCCAGAACAGAAATGAGTTCGCGCATGTATGACGTGAGCTGCAAACTGCGCGCACGCAGTGCTGGCATACCTACCTCGGTAAAGACATGAAGTGCACTCAATGCCGGCGCCATGATCAGCAGGGGCGGGTTTGAAACTGCCCAGGCATCAGCTGTTTCTATGGGATCAACAATCGGATTCATCAGAAATCGGGTCTCGGGTTTATTCGACCACCAACCTTCAAGCCGCGGGATTGTGCCAGCATGATGCTTTTCATGGATAAACGCTCCAGCGACAGATCCCGGCCCAGCGTTGAGGTATTTATAGGAACACCAAATAGCAAAATCAACATCCCAATCATGAAGATGCAGAGGAATATTTCCGGCAGCATGGGCAAGATCCCAACCGGCGTAGGCGCCAACGTCGTGCGCAACGGCGGTAATCGCAGGGATGTCCATGAATTCACCTGTGTAGTAGTTGACGGCGCCAAATAAAGTTGTGGCGATTTCTTCACCGTGTTCGCGCAGTACTGCAATAACATCTTCAGTTCTTAAACTGTCCTCACCTTCACGTGGCTTCAATCGAATCACATCCTTGTCGGGGTGACCCCCACGAAAAGCAATATGCGAACGGATTGCATGCGAGTCTGATGAAAATGCGTAATCTTCCATGATTATTTTGCATCGACGATCGTGAGGTTGATAAAAACTGGCCAAGAGCATGTGAATGTTGACGGTGAGGCTGTTCATCATGACTATCTCGTCGGGCTTGGCGCCAATAATTGCGGCGGATTCTTGGGCCAACAGTGACGGGAACACCATCCAGGGGTTCGCGCCATGTGAATGACCGCGGACGGCCAATGTTGCCCACGATTCAAGTTCCTGGCCCAATGCTGCCCTCGTGGATTTGGGCTGCAGTCCCAAGGAGTTTCCGGCCATATAAGAAATCGGGTTACCGTTTGCATCGGTGGGGAATAGGTACTGATCCCGGGCAAGTGGATGATCAAGTTCGCTATCCCGGTGCAGGGCGTATTCCTCGCTGGCAAATTCAGCCTGGGTGCTCACCAAACTAGTCTCTCGCAGTCGCCCCTCACCGCATCTCCAACGTAGACTCAAACCCATGATCACCGGGTTTGGGGGGAGGAGCGCCTCATGGACCTAATTTTTCCAGGAGCTATCTACCCGCAGCAGGTTCAAGGTCTCGCGTGGTGGCCGCTGGTGCTCGTGGCCGTCGCTTTAATCGTTTTCAATATCGTGAATAACCGCGTTGCGCCGCCAGCACACTACCTCATCTGGTCATTTGTTGGCTCGGTCGTGCTCCTTGCAATCGGGTTGCTCGACGGTAATGACTTCACCGATATGGGCTTGGGCTTCGCCTACATTCTGCCCGGGTTGATCTGGGCCGGGATTTCTATTGTGGCCGTTACCGCGGTCTATTTGATCGGTTCGATCTTCAAAAAATCTCGAGAAGCTTTTGCCGACGAACGAATCGGGACACTTTCCGGAGGACGGTTACTTTTTCAATCGCTGGTAGAAGTTCCGCTAGGAACAGTTTTCTTTGAAGAGATCGCATTTCGGGCGGTATTGTTTTCGATGCTCGCCCGACGCTTTGACCTCACCACCGCAATTGTTATTTCGGCAATCCTGTTCGGGCTCTGGCATATTTTGCCGAGCATCGGGACCCACGAGAACAATCCGGCATTGGGCGGGGTGGTTGGCTCAGGGCGGCGGGGAAATATTTTGGGTGTGCTGGCTAGCGTTCTCACCACCACCTTGGCGGGTGTTTTATTCACTCTCATGAGGATTTTTTCTGGCAGTGTGATCGCCCCGATGGGGTTCCACTGGGCGACCAATGGCTTGGGCTACGCTTTTTCTTGGATCCTGCTTCGATCCCGTCGACGAAGTTCACGGATCAATCCAAAGATAAATCCAGGGGGTGAATGACAAGCATGTCATTTAAGGAATACGATAGGGACCCCGAAGAGGAAACCATCGAGGAAATCCTCGATGGCAGTGAGAACGCAAGTTTTTTGGAGGAAGATTTCATGTACGAAGCCGCTAGTGGGAACCCCCGTTCCGGGCTCTCCGGCGCAGAATTCCAAGAGTTGTCGCAGCGCGACCAGGCGATTCTCGGCTTTGAGCGTCAGTGGTGGAAGTACTCAGGTGCCAAGGAAGCGGCAATTCGCGAACTTTTCGACATGAGCTCAACCCGTTACTACCAGTTGATCAATACCTTGATCGACACCCCTGAAGCTTTGGAATTTGACCCCATGTTGGTTAAGCGCCTGCGCCGGATGCGTTCAAGTCGCCAGGCGGCTCGCACCGCTAATCGCGCGAATATTCGTTAATATCCCACGCGTTTTCATTGCTTTCACTACCGGTTCATTACCGGAAACACGCGCACCTAGGTCTAGCATTTTGTTTCATAGGTAATGCGACTTACGATGTTTCATTAAGTCGACAATTTGTACGCATTAGGAGAGTGAATCATTATGCGCCAGCGATCATTGGGTGTGTTCGGTTTATTGAATAGAGGGCATGCCGCTAAAGGTTGCGTATCCGCGATCGTCGCAGCACTTATCGCCGGCTCTATGTTGGCAGCACCAGCCCAAGCCGTGCCACGCGCAATTGTTGTATGGGTCGACGCACAATATAAAGACGCGGCGACAGCCCTATTCGCCAATGGCTACAAAAATCGAGAAATCACTGTCACTGCGCGCGATATGTCAACAATCACCCTCGACCTACAAAGAATCGATCCCAGTAAAGCCCCTGACATTGTGTTAGTTGACGGAGAGCAGGTAGGGGAACTCGCGAACAATGCACTCATTACTCCGATTGAAATTTCTTCCGCTACATCTCGCGCACTCTCCAGTGTCGCAATCAACACTTTCAAAGTCGGTACCTCTCTTTTCGGCACTCCAATCCAGCGTCAAAACATGGCACTCGTCACCAATGCGGAATTGATTCCTACCGCCCCCACAACCTTCAAAAAGTTGTCGAATATGGCCTTGAAGCTAGTCGCTGATGGTCGAGCCGAAATAGGTTTTGCTCTCGCGCAAGGTATAGATGGCAACGCGTATTCAACATACCCACTCTTCTCTGGCCTCGGTGGATTCGCTTTTGGAACAACCGCTGCGGGAAGTTACAACCCCGCCAGAATCGGAATTAATAATAAGAAGTTCGTGAAAAACCAGGCCCAAATTGATTCATGGAATGCAAGCGGGTTGATCGATTCCAATCTGAGCGAGGAGGAGGCCCGCATCGCGTTCATTTCGGGTCGGGCACCGTTCTGGCTCACGAGTCCGGAAGAAATCGTGAATCTCAAAACAGTTACATTCCGTTACCGAATCACCCAGGTCCCCAGCATCGTAAAGGGAATAAATGCGGCACCGCTTATGAAATCAATTGGTTTCGCGGTGACCTCCTTTGCCCAGACGCATAAAGTTCTGCCGGCCGCTAAGGACATCGTCGCAAATCAAATCACGACAACAAATGCGCAAACAGCCTTCTATGTTAAATCTCCATACATCGGTCTGCCCGCAAATTCAGCCGCTGCGGCTGCAACACCGGACCGTGTACTACTGGCATTCGGCTCGGCTGCACTCGGAGCTGCCCCGTACCCCAATATTCCCGAATGGGGTCAGGTTTCCCTTGCACTCGGCGGCGCATGGCGCGATAGCACGCGTGGGGTAACCGCCGTCAAAGCCGCAACAGCATTCGCCGCCGCCCAGGCTCAAGCCGTAACGGCGCTCACTCCGGTGCCGGTGCCGGTGCCTACGCCAACGGCTGCGCCGACAAACCCTTAATCACGTCAGCTGGACCGCCACACTCACCCAGAAGGGCTGATTTGCCCACTGGCCTGAACGGGGCCATTCGGTCAATTCATAGGGGGATCGGGCTCGAATTTGCCAGCGGATTTGCACTCTCACCCCGAGAGTGCTAACTTTTCCGTTAGCACTCTCACCATGAGAGTGACAACTCAATGAACCTAAATTACGGCAGTTTCCGAAAGGAACACTCTCATGGCAAAAATGATTTCATTCGACGAGGAAGCCCGTCGTGCACTTGAGCGCGGAATGAACGTGCTCGCTGACGCAGTCAAAGTGACGCTTGGCCCCAAAGGACGCAACGTTGTTTTGGAGAAGAAGTGGGGAGCCCCCACGATCACCAATGACGGTGTATCCATTGCAAAAGAAATTGATCTCGAAGATCCATATGAAAGAATCGGCGCAGAGCTGGTCAAAGAAGTTGCCAAAAAGACCGATGATGTCGCTGGCGACGGAACAACCACCGCAACCGTTCTCGCTCAGGCACTCGTCCGTGAAGGTCTACGTAACGTAGCCGCCGGCGCAAACCCAATGGGTTTGAAAAAGGGTATCGAGCGCGCAGTAGCCGTTGTGTGCGACGAACTTCTCGCAATGGCCAAAGATGTAGAGACCAAAGAGCAGATCGCATCAACAGCAGCAATCTCCGCTGGTGGCGACCAAGAAGTTGGCGAACTCATTGCAGAGGCAATGGACAAGGTCGGCAAAGAAGGCGTAATCACTGTTGAAGAAAGCCAGACATTCGGACTCGAACTCGAGCTCACCGAAGGAATGCGCTTTGACAAGGGTTACATCTCTCCGTACTTCGTCACCGACACCGAGCGCATGGAAACAGTTCTCGAAGATGCCTACGTCTTGATTGCAAACTCCAAGATCTCCTCGGTCAAAGATGTTCTGCCAATCCTTGAAAAGGTAATGCAGAGCGGCAAGCCACTCATGATCATCGCCGAAGATGTTGAAGGCGAAGCACTCGCAACTCTCGTTGTGAACAAGATCCGTGGCACCTTCAAGAGCGTTTCGGTCAAGGCTCCAGGCTTTGGCGATCGCCGCAAAGCAATGCTGCAAGACATCGCAATCCTTACCGGCGGCCAGGTCATCAGTGAAGAAGTTGGTCTCAAGCTCGACACCACGACATTGGATCTTCTTGGACGCGCCCGCAAGGTCGTTGTCACCAAGGATGAAACAACAATCGTTGAAGGTGCCGGCGACGCTGACCAGATCCAGGGTCGCGTCAACCAGATTCGCGCTGAAATCGACAAGAGTGACAGTGACTACGACCGCGAGAAGCTGCAGGAGCGTTTGGCGAAACTGGCCGGCGGAGTTGCAGTTATCAAGGTTGGCGCAGCCACCGAAGTTGAGCTCAAGGAGCGCAAGCACCGCATCGAAGACGCAGTTCGTAACGCAAAGGCTGCAGTCGAAGAAGGTATCGTGCCTGGAGGTGGCGTTGCACTGATTCAGGCAATGAAACTTGCCGGTGTCAAGATCGATGCACTGGGCCTCACCGAAGAGCAAGCCGTTGGCGCAAACATTGTTCGCGTCGCCGTGAGTGCTCCGCTAAAGCAGATTGCTGAGAATGCCGGACTTGAAGGTGGAGTTGTCGTGGAGAAAGTCCGCGAGCTACCTGCAGGCCAGGGCCTCAATGCTGCAACCGGCGAATATGTCGACATGATCGCGGCCGGGATCATTGATCCTGCCAAGGTCACTCGCTCAGCGCTACAGAATGCTGCATCCATTGCAGCCCTGTTCCTCACAACTGAGGTTGTTATTGCTGAGAAGCCAGAAAAGTCCGCACCTGCAATGGGCGGCGGCGGCGACATGGGCGGCATGGACTTCTAGTCCCTGCAACAACCCATTTAATTCCCGGTAGGGGAGCAGCTCACAAAATGAGTTGCTCCCCTACTTTTTTGGCTGGGTCAGTTTTCAATTATCACCACCAATGCAATCTGCCATCTTCAATCTGCATTCCGAGTACTCTTTGAATGACGTTCCGGGAAAGGGGACTGCGCCGTGAACGCGAATCAGCCCGCTCATCAGATTGAGGCAATAAAGCGCGATCATTTTAAGATTTTTGAATCTCGCGCATATCTAAACTCTTGTTCCCAGGGCGCGCTAGCGAACGAAGTTCGAGCAGCCTATGACGTCTACCTCGACCAGCTGGAGGAATTTGGATCGCTTTGGGAAACGTGGGTTGGGGTTCAAGAAGATGTGCGCGGGCAGATCGCGACGTTGTTTTCAACACAAGCCGATCAGGTCGCGGTAACAACGAGTGCATCTGCCGCGATGAATGCGATTGCGAGCTGCTTCGATTTTCGTAATGGCCCGAGCAAGGTTCTAACGACATCCCTTGAATTTCCCACGATTGGTCAAATCTGGCACGCGCAAGAACGTAACGGGGCGGAGATAGTTCATGTTCTCGCCGACTCTGACCATCGTTTACCTGCGGAGCGCATTGCAGCAGCTATCGATAGCAACACGGCGATTGTCTCCGTCACCCATGTCTGTTACCGAAACGGTGCAATGAATGACATCCGGGCGATCGTTAAGGCCGCCCACGAACGTGGTGTCCCCGTCTTAATTGACGCCTATCAATCAGCGGGGGCGGTTCCCATTGACTTTGAGGACCTCGGCGCTGATTTTCTACTCGGTGGAGTTCTCAAATACATGTTGGGAAGCCCAGGAATTGGCTTTGCTTTAGTCAACAATAAGTCGCTGTCCGAGTTCCTTCCTACAGAATTCATCCCCACAACCACGGGATGGTTTGCGGCACGCGATATTTTTTCGATGGACATCTCTAAATACGATCCCGCAAAAGATGCTCGAAGATTTGAAGCTGGTACCCCAAATGTTCCAAGTTTGTATGCAGCACAAGCGGGGTTAAAGTTTCTGCTTGAGGTGGGTGTGAGTAATGCTTGGGATGTTTCGAGTCAGCTACATGACCAATTACGTGCAGGTATTAATGAACTTGGCGGAGTGTGCGCTACACCAGAGCGCCCCGGGGAACACGGCCCGATGCTGGCGGTGACGTCCGTTGACGAGCACGCGCTGGTCAATGCGATGGCCCAAGACAATGTAGTGGTCTCTAGCCGTGATGGAAACGTCAGAATCAGTCCTCATTTCTACAACAACAGTAATGATGTCGAGATGGCTTTAGCGTCAATGGCCAAAAATCGACACCTGCTTGCCGACCGGTAGATTACACAGATGGAACTGCTCGGATCATTTACGTTTGTGGCAATTGACGGCGCAGAAGTAAGACTCAAGAGCGGGAGTTCGCGACTCATGAACGTAGAAATCAAAGCGCCGGTGCGCTCAGGATCACTTCATATCGCTGATTCGATCGCAACCATGAATTTAGTATTGGCTCTGGACAAACTCAAGACGGGAAACTTCCTCACTGAAGCTGCCGCCAGGACTTTCATTAGTGGTTACAAAGCCCAGGACCTGGTTTTTAAGGGTTCAGGACCGCACAATGCAAATGGACATGCAAATGGACATGCCAATGGATATAACGTGTCGGGAAACGCTGTAGCCGGGGAGATTGATGTCCAGATGTCCATCATCCTCACGTCAGTGGGGAATTCGGCGCAGCCAGAAGTGGAACTCATCGGTTCCGCGCAATTCGGCACGGTACACATCCCACTGCCAGGTATTGGAACCGTCGAAAACATGAACATCGAAATTGATGCTCGATTGGCCATTCGCCAGGCCTAAGGCAGACGTCGCGTCTTCCGGCTAGTGATTTTTACATACCCGGTGAGAGTTCCGCGGAATCAATAATGCGATATGAGTAGCCCTGTTCCGCCAAAAAGCGTTGCCGGTGTTGGGCAAAGTCTGCATCCAGGGTATCGCGGGTGACAACCGAGTAGAAGTGTGCAGTTCGCCCGTCGAACTTGGGTCGCAAAATCCGACCAAGGCGCTGGGCTTCTTCTTGGCGGGAACCGAATGATCCGCTGACTTGAATCGCGACGGTTGCCTCGGGGAGGTCAATTGAGAAGTTTGCAACCTTGCTAACGACAAGCAGGTTCACTTCCCCTGATCGGAACGCGTGGTAGAGGCGCTCGCGTTCTTTTACGCTCGTTGCACCGGTAATCACCGGAGCGTCAAGGTGCTCACCGAGTTCTGCTAACTGATCCAGGAATTGACCAATCACCAGAATTTGTTCACCTTCATGCTTATGTACAAGTTGTTCGACAATCTCGATCTTTTCAGCAGCGCTGGCTGCCATGCGATATTTGTCCTCTTGCTCGGCAACTGCATAGGCCATGCGATCGGGTTCGGGCATGGTGACTCGAACTTCCACACAATCCGCTGGTGCAATGTAACCCTGGTTTTCAATCTCTTTCCAAGGAGCGTCATATCGTTTTGGACCGATCAGAGAGAACACATCAGACTCTCGTCCGTCTTCGCGGACCAGAGTTGCTGTTAGACCAAGGCGACGTCGCGATTGAATGTCTGCGGTGAAGCGAAAAATTGGGGCAGGGAGTAGGTGGACTTCATCATAAATAATTAAGCCCCAGTCACGTGAATCAAATACTTCCAAATGCGTGTAAATTCCTTGGCGTTTTGTTGTCATCACCTGGTAAGTAGCGATTGTGATGGGACGAATTTCCTTTTTTGCACCGGAGTATTCGCCAATTTCGTCGGGCGTTAGCGTGGTTCGCTTGAGTAGTTCATCCCTCCATTGGCGGGCGCTGACTGTATTTGTCACGAGAATCAACGTTGTCGCTTGTGCTTGATACATGGCTAATGCACCAACTAAAGTTTTTCCAGCGCCACATGGCAGGACTACAACTCCCGAACCACCGTGCCAAAACCCATCAGCGGCTTGGGTTTGGTATTCGCGTGCATCCCAATCGGTTTTCAGTGAAATTGCATGACGTTCGCCATCAACATAACCAGCGACATCTTCAGCAGGCCAACCAAGTTTTACCAGAGCTTGCTTCAGATGGCCGCGTTCACTGGGATGAACAACAACGGTGGTTTCATCAATTCTGGCACCGAGAAGAGGTGCAACTTTTTTGCTTTTGAGGACCTCTTCGAGAACGGCAACATCGAGAGCTTGGAGTATCAATCCATTCGCTGGATCGCTGTTAATCTGCAGGCGGCCGTAGCGCGACATGGTCTCGGCGATGTCAATTAGTAATGAGTTTGAAACTGTGTAGCGCGAGTATCGAATGAGCGTGTCGATCACGCTCTCGGCATCGTGGCCGGCTGCACGGGCGTTCCACAAGCCAAGTGGCGTGAGTCGATATGTGTGAATGTGTTCGGGTGCACGTTCAAGTTCGGAAAAGGGGGCAATTGCCTTACGGCAAGCAGCGGAATCAGGGTGATCAACCTCAAGGAGCATGGTCTTATCACTTTGTACGATGAGGGGTCCGTCGGTCATATCCTGCTCTCCGGTAAATACGCTCGTTGCGGTCGATTGATTCTGGCGAACAGGCAACCTTACCGTGCCATTGCCCAAGAGGCCGCTGCTGGCCGTAACTGAAGATCTAGTTGCTTTTGTCGTTCCCTACGGAGTGTCCAATAGTTTGGTCAGCATTGTTGCGAGCAATTTCACTCTAGGAGGTATCGCGCTCGCGGATGCCCATTCGAAGTCGGCATGGGCTCCATCGCCTACGGCTCCCATCCCATCGATCGTGGGGATGCCTGCGGCCGCGGTGAGATTGCCGTCACTCGCTCCACCCACTGCGCATTCCATGAGTTCGGGGTAACCCAGTTCGCGGTTGGTGAGTTGGGCGAGGGCGAATAGTTCGGCGCTCATGACCGATTCCATTGCTGGCCGGTCGATTCCGCCGACGATTTCAATTCTTACCGGCGGGCTTGACGCGAATGTGTGGATTAGGTGGTCAACGCGTTCCTGCTCTGCGCGATTCCATGCGCGGACATCAACATGGACTTCAGCAAGATGAGGGACGGTATTTGTTGTTGTGCCCGCATTACTGACGGTTGGAGTTACGGAAGTTTCATGTTCCAAGCTCCCCCATTGCTGGGTCGCGAGAATAAATTCGGCCGCAGCCACGAGTGCATTGACACCTCGCTCTGGATCAAGGCCAGCGTGGGAGGACACTCCGTGGAAACGCATCAAATAATTTGATGTTCCCTTGCGTCGTGTTTTGAGTGCACCTTCGAGTGAGGGCTCCAGAACGATCACAGCTTTGGCGTTCGTAATTGATTGCGCGATCAATTCGCGTGAGGCGTGCGACCCGGTTTCTTCGTCGGTGGTTAAAAGCATGCCTACACCACTGGACTCGGTGACCCCGGATTCTTTGAGAGCCGCCCAACCTTGAACGACCCCCACCTTCATGTCGAAGACACCGGGACCAGTGATGCGGTCATCGGAGATGGTGAATGGAATTCTCGACAAAGTTCCCATTGGCCAGACAGTGTCAAGGTGACCTAATAGCAGGATTTCAGGTTGATCCGGTCCCCAACGCCAAACGGGACGGCCATGGTGAATCTCCACTCTGGAGAGGGTGGGCAGCCATTCATTTGCGAGTACTTGAGCGAGTTGGGTTACGGCGTGCGCGGATTCCAGGTTGATAGTGGGCGACTCACATTCAACGAGAGCTTGAAGTGTCGCCAGCATGGCGGGCAGGTCGGCCGAGAATTCGGATTGCGTGGCCATGGGCTCTCCTCGAGAGGTGTGTGAAGCGCGGCAGATACGGATGCCTCGTGCCTCAGCCTATTGCTAGTCGAGTTATCGCAAGTGAAGCCATTCCTGCTGAACTTGTCAGCGAAGCGGCACTGGCTTGGCAACTGCCCGCTGGGCGTGAAGGAATAGAGATTCGATCGCTTGAGGTGGCATAAGAAATTCAGGATGCTGCGGTGGAATGTTAGAAACGGGAGTGGCCGTGCCGCAAATCTTGCAGAGATGTCAACAAGTATTGAGCATGTCGAGCTTTAGTTATTGATCTCATTCATTTTTGCTGGCGCAATTCCACTTATGCGCGAGATGGCAAAAGTTCGCACGTTTGCGCTGCCGTGATCAAATGCGGTCATGGTGCCGTCGCCCATGCGGATAGGTTCAACAATTTGCGTGCTAGTGCTTCCGTCCGCTTCCGCGTAACCGATCCACACTCCGGTGTGGTGCTCCTGGGCACTTTTTAGTAGTGCAATGAGGGCTGAAGTATTGAGTGAGAACACTTCCTCGGGTTCGGCCAGATTCGCCTCGGTGACCTCGCCTTTGAGGAGTGCGCTGGCAATACGCGCAGCCTCACGTTCGGTAATTCGACGCGAATGGCGACCTAGTCGTGCGGCAGTTGCCGCTTTAGGCTTTGATTCGGATTCTTCGAGGACAACTTCTGTCGCGTTATCAATGAGATAGGTCAAGGGTTGTGGAATTGATCCTTTTAACCACTGCCCAAAAAACTCATTGAAGTCCTGCGATTTCCACCCGGCCTGCATTCCGCGTTCAATCGTTTCGGCGGTAAACCGATATACGCTCGCGGCCCCGCGACTCTCAATATCGGCGATTGCGTGTAATTTCTCGCCAACTTCGAGCGGAAGTGGTCCAGCCGATATGACGGTTAAGTCTCCCTGAATGAGGAATTCAGTTACTTCGGCCGGAAGCTTGAGAGTTGAACCAGCGATTGGAGCATCGTCTGCTGTGATTCCGATGCCCGCTTCGCACAAGATTTCACCATGAGCAATCCCAATCCACTCTGCTTCGCGCAAGGTGACTTTGGCGACTTCCTCTCGGCGGGAGCCTCGTCTCCGGGGGTAGAAATGGTCAAGTGCTTTGACAAAAAGTTTCCAGTGCTTGGTCGCGGCAGCGTCGGTGTTTTCATTCCACCATTGAAGTGTGCGAAGCGTTTGCCAACGCATGACACCGACGGTGGGGGATTCACCACTTCCCGAAAGTGGCTTGTTACCTTCACTGCCCATTAATGGAAGGTCCAGCCATGCTTGAGCCAGTACGACCCATTGCAATTCCTTCGACTTATTACGCCATGTTTCATACTTTGTTGTGACTTCCCATTGCAATGAAGTCGTTAACGCAATGAGGCCAGCGTGATACAGGACTTCTATCAGCAGGCAAGCTTCGTTGAGAGGTATTGCTAGAAACTTTGCAAGTTGATCAACATCTTTTGTTGCAATCCCACCTGAGCGAAGTGCTGTTAAGGGTGCAGTTCGGAAAATATACAGTGCGTCATGAGCTAGTGACATGAAAGTGTGTGCTGCGAGACCTGACTGCATTTGTAGATCCTGTTTCGGCGCAGTGCCGTTGGACTCGGGTGGAAGGGGAACGATGAGTGCATCGGAGTAACCCTCATTCAAGGTGTCTCGCACTGAAGTCACGGCGCTGAGCGAGTCGGGCAAGCCCCACACCAGGGCCAACTTGAGCAGTACACCGATTTCTACTTCGAGGTTTTCTACAACAAGGGGATCAACGGACTCGGAGAGCGCAACGCTGCTCATCGAGTTTTCGCGAAGGGTAAACAAGACATGGAGCTGTGGCGCAGACAAAATGTCAAGGGTTCGGCTCACCGAGGGTGTCGCGGTTGCACGCCTGGCCAAACTGGAAATATCAGCGGGTGCCGGGTGAGCCAAATCTGGGCGACCTAAGAAAAGCTCAGTAAGTTCAACCTCGCTGCGACCGCGTAGTGAATCGGCGAGGCTTCGTGGACGGCTAGTGCTCATTCGCTGGGTGACCCCGATGCTGAAGTTGACGCAGAGCGAAAAGATTGGGACGAGCGGGTTGAGCGAGAGCGCGCCGACATGGTGAGCCCGGCCAAGACCGTAGCCAGGCCAACCCCGGTGATCATCGACAAAAACCACCACGTACCTGAAAGTTCAATGTCACTGATGAGCGGCAGAATTGCAATCAAGGTTGCAACGATTCCAATGATCGTGAGGATCGCTCCCGCTTTGATTACCCGCTGCGCCCGCGTTACTTTGGCGCTTTCGAAGGTTCCGGGCATTTGCTTAGCCTAGGCCCTCGTGGTTTGACCACCAGATCCGGAACCAAAGGGTGCCTGCGATAACCTTGAGGACACTCCGTTGGGGGGTGTGAAGTGCGTTATGGAGAGAGTGGGGCGAGCCGTGCCTACAGGAACAGTTAAGTGGTACGACGCAGAAAAGGGCTTCGGCTTTATTTCAAGCGATGAAGGCGAAGACGTCTTCGTTCACGTCTCAACCCTGCCCACCGGTGTTACCGCGTTAAAGCCGGGCACCAAACTTGATTTTGGAATTGTTGACGGACGCCGTGGCAAGCAGGCCTTGACGGTGACTATTTTGAGCGAACCCGCTTCAGTTGTGAAAGGTCACCGCAAGAAGGCCGATGACATGGCAATCATGTTGGAAGACGTGATCAAGTTGCTCGACAGCGTGAGTAATCAGTTACGTCGTGGTAAGTACCCGACCGATGCCATGGCTCAGAAAACCGCTTTAGTGTTGCGCGCCGTTGCTGACGATCTAGATATTTAGTACGAGTTTTCCGTGCACGTCGCCGTGCAGCATTAACTCAAAAGCGACTCGAGCATCTTGAATTGGCAAGACTCGATCAATTACCGGTCTTGTTTTTGTGCGCTCCATTAATTCGAGTAACTCAACTAAATCACTTCGTGATCCCATGGTCGAACCGTTAATTGATAGTTGCAGGAAGAAAACCCGGTTGAGGTCTGCTGGTGGCATTGCGCCACTTGTTGCACCAGAGACCACTATTGTTCCGCCGGGGCGAAGGGATCGAAGTGAGTGCGACCAGGTTGCTTCACCAACAGTTTCTATGACCGCGTCAACTTTTCCGGGTAATTTTGCATTCGATTCAAATACCTGATCTGCACCGAGTCCGATGGCAAATGCACGCTTGTCTTCATCGCGTGAAGTGGCCCAAACATTGAGGCCGAGGGCTTTTGCCAAAACAATTGCGGCTGTAGCGACGCCACCACCAGCGCCTTGAATAAGCACTGTGTCCCCGGGTTGCGTATTGGAACGCTTTGCCAGCATCCGGTAAGCCGTTAGGTAGGCCGTTGGTAGGCATGAAGCTTCTTCAAAACTAATGGATGCTGGTTTGTCCAAAAGGTTTTGCGCCGGAACACGCACTCGCTCCGCGAGTGTCCCCGGGTGCAACTCACTCAAGAGTGTGCGATGAGTATCAAGAGTTTCGTCGAAGACTTTTCCATCGGAGGTATGGGAGTCGCCGATCACCGCGTGCACGACTACCTCGCGACCGTCATCGGTTACGCCGGCTGCGTCACTTCCCAAGATCATCGGAACGCGATCCGCCTTGAGTGCTTGACCTTTAAGAGACCAAACGTCGTGGTGATTCAGGCTTGCACTTTTCACATTGACCGTGACCCATTCCGGTGGTGTCGTCGGTTCAGGAATTTCGCCAACCGTTAGTGCATCGAGGGGATTTTCCGGATTAATCGAATGTGCAAAAACTGCAAACATTTTGCTCCTTAACTCGCCTGATCCAACTTGAAGACCCAGATGCCGCGGGCACCGACACCGCTGCTGGCAACGATTTGTAGAAGAACACCTTCGGCTGGGATCTCTTGGGCATCAGGGAATGTGAAGCGGTAGTAAAGACTCGTAATCGGGTTTTCGGTCAGGCGTTGATTGCCAAGCACCACGAACCAACCGGTCTCTGCGACAACCGGATCCACGCTGATCCCCACTGTATCGCCGGGAAAAACTGAGACGACTGAAACTGCATCGCCGGTTGCCGCTTGGGCTATCAGGTCTTGGGCACAATCACCGGCGCCGAGTTCTTCAGCCTCAAATGCCCAACAGGTTGCTTGCCGATTTTGGCTATTCGACCCGGAAAAGACTGTGGCATTGGGTAGGGGCTTTGTACAACCGGAGAGAACCAGCAATGCCGAGACAGTGAGGGAAAGGAGGGCCGCGCCCTTGCGAAACTGTGAGGTCATGGCGGTGACATTACCCGCTGTTCCCTCCCGGCCGCCTCATGGGAGAGACTTGGGGGGTGAGTACGCAACTGTCAGCCCTGGCCACAGCCGCTGAGGCACCAAACTTGGGTGTGGATCCAACGTTTGTCACCGCAGTGGATGAGGCAAAAGCCGCTGCGATTATTGAGGCCGGCAATTCAGCGTTCATCGGTGACCACCTTGGATTGGTCATGGAAGCCGAGAACCTAGCAACCCACCTGTTTCAATGCACGAATAAGGCATATGTTGGTTGGCAGTGGGCCGTCACGCTTGCGGTTGCTCCAAAGAGCAAGTCCAAGGTCACCGTCACTGACGTTGTGCTGCTTCCTGGGCCAGACTCGATTTTAGCGCCGCCCTGGCTTCCGTGGAGTGAGCGAATTCAACCCGGTGACCTCAGCCCCGGTGACGTACTCCCGGTCGATGCACATGACGAGCGTCTCGTTGTGGGCTTTGCAGAATTTTTTGCCAGTGACGTAGACGAGGACTTTGAATACGTTGAGGAATATCGGGGAATCATGTCCGGTTGGGAATTGGGACTTGGCCGGGCTCGAGTACTTTCCGTTGTCGGGCGCGAACAAGCCGCGGATCGCTGGCACAGTAGCGAATTCGGTCCCGCAACTGAAATGGCGCGACTTGCACCAGCGTCCTGCGGCAGTTGCGGTTTTCACAATTCCTTAACGGGTCCACTCGGGCAAGCTTTTGCCGTATGCACCAATGCACTCTCACCGGCTGACGGCCGCATCGTTTCGTTGAGTTTTGGTTGCGGTGCACACTCCGGCACCGTAGATCCGGGATTTGTTCCGGTTGAACGTGAGGGTTCAACGAGCATCGAGTAGAGAACTCAGGCAACTGCTCAGTTAACTACCCAGTCCGATCCTGCGATTACGTCGATGCAAAAAGGCCAAACCCAGGACCCCGGTCACGCTGGCGATCATTCCGACACCGAACCACCAAACGGTAATGCCCGATGAACTCTCCGTGATAGCGGCCGGTGAGATCGGCTCAATGAATGCGACAACCGTCGTCGAAATGATTGCAATTACGGTGCCTATTCGTACCGGTAAAATCGCGTTGGAATCGGATGCGGCCATGTGGAAAGAGTAACGGCCTACGGGTTCAATGGGAATCATTGCTTTAAGGTTAGGGAATGACTCCAGGATTTAGAAGGATCGTCACCATCGTGGTGCTCGTAGCGCTTATTGGAAGTGTTTTTGTTGCAGCGATTGCGTCGATCTGATTCGTAAGTTTGGCTGTGTCGCTCTCCTGATGATGCTGGTGCTCGCACCGGCAGGCCCTGCTTCGGCCTCTACCGCGCCAGAAGTTATCTGTGAATTCACCGATACCCGCTTGACTGAAATCAGTGGGATGGCGCCATCAGCATTGCACCGAGGTGTCTTGTGGGTTCACAACGATTCAGGTGACAACGCCAAGATGTACGCCCTCAAGCTCAACGACTGTTCCGTTGTTGGCGAACTTACTTTGCTGGGCGTTTCTGCGCGTGATTTCGAAGGGCTAGCCGTCGGGGTGGATCCTAAAGGACGTTCGGTTCTGTGGGTTGGTGATATCGGGGACAACCGGGATTCATGGAGCGATGTCTCAATCTATCAAGTCCGGGAACCGAAAACACTCGGTAACGCAAGTGCTCAAGTGAAAAGGTATCGGTTTACTTATGATGACCGACCGCATAACGCCGAAACAATTCTTGCTGACCCTCAATCTCAACAGATCTGGATTGTTACAAAGCAGTTAGCCAGTGGGTCGATTTATGCATTGCCGAAAAGATTGAAAAAGTCCGCGATAAACATTGCGAAAAAAATTGGACCAACTTCAGGTCTGATAACCGATGGCGCGATGAAACCTGACGGAACCGGATTTGTCCTTCGTGACTACTTCGATGCCCAGTTTTTTAGTGGGCGACCCAAGGGTGAACCTATCCAAGAAATTGAGTTACCCGCACAACCTCAGGGGGAAGCGATTGCCTGGCTTCCCGGTGAGAATGCCGTTGTGATTGCAAGTGAAGGCGATAACCGACTCTTGCGTGTGCGGGGACCTAACGTGGTTGCGCCGAGCCGAACACAGGAACCCGAGCAAGCACCCGAGCAAGCACCAGCAACGGTGCAGGGACAACCAATTAATTACGTAATGCTGTTAGGTGAGGTTTCAGCCGTAGTTATTTTGGTGACGGGCTTGATCAGGATCAGTAAGAGACCGCAGAGCAAAATAATCGGAAGCACCAAGAAAGCGGAATGAACTCCGACGCCATCAGATAGGGCGCCGAGCGCAAATGGCCCCACTCCTCCTGCAGAGGCACTCGCAACAGCCCCCAAAGCAGTTGCTCGGTCGTTTTGACCGTCAGAAGCCATGACGACTCGACTGATCCCAAGTGGCCAAAAAAGGGCAATCCCAATCCCGCTAATAACCAATCCACCGATCATGATGGGGGCGTAGGTGTTCAGCCAAAGAACGAGCCAACCTGAACATGCGATGAGTACTGCGGTACTCAAAATGCGGTCAACGGGAAAGTACTCCGCGAATCGGGAACCAATGACCCGACCAATGAACATACCGAGCGTTAAGGCGCCCACCGTGGCGGCGGCCGTTCCAGCATCGAGCCCACCGCGATCTCGCAGCAAATCAACACTCCACAAGGTCAAGATGAACTCAGAACTGACCAGAACAAAGAGGGTTCCCAGTGCCCACCAAAACCTGCGTGGGAAGGGAACTTTGTGGGCTTCTCGAATCTGTTCTTCAATGGGCACCCGGAATACGGGAAGATTATTCCGCATGAAAAGCAAACCGATCAGTAGACCAAGAAGAGTGATCCACAAACCAAATCGCCAGCCGAAAATGATTGCCACGCCCACGCCTACCGCGATGGGTGCGAGTGCTCCGGAAAGTGCTGCGACGGCATTAGCCTCAGTTATTGAGGCTGGACCGGCTTGCTTTTGGTGGTCGAAGAGAAAAGCACTTACACCGATGATGATTGATGAACCAAAAAAGGATGCAATGAATGCTCCCGTAAGTGTTACGGGTATTCCACCGGGGGCCGTGTAGAGAAGGACACCGGCTGCAAGGCCTGACACGGAGAAAATGATGAATCGATCACGCTTTAAGGCCAAAATTAAGCGAGCGGCAATGAGACCGGCGAAGATCCCGCCTAATGACAAAACGATTACATGCAGGCTCGCGATTGTGCGCGAGGTACCTTGTTCATCTCTTACTAGAGCTTGACTTGAACTAAATGCGTAAATGAACCAGACGTATGAAGTGATGAGAATGTAACCAGCCCAAGTTGGCCTGTCGCGATGTGGCCGTGCAGCGACGAGATTAGTCACGAAAGTTGCGCAATGACAAAATCAATCGAAGCAATTAGCGCTCTAACGTCCTGGGGATCAACTGCTGGGAAAACCGCAATGCGTAGTTGGTTGCGTCCAAGCTTGCGGTAAGGCTCAGTGTCAAGAATTCCATTTGCACGGAGTGCCTTAGTGATCGCTGTTGCATCAATTGATTCGTCAACATCGATGGTTGCAACAACGCCCGAACGCAAAGCTGGATCGCTGACAAAGGGACTGAGCAGGTCATTTGATTCGGCCCACGAGTAGATGAGGCCTGAGGACTCAGTGGTGCGAGCCGTTGTCCAAGCCATCCCGCCGTTGGAATTAAACCAATCAACCTGTTCGGCCATCATGTAAATGGTTGCTAGGGCTGGCGTGTTGTAGGTCTGTTGAAGTCGCGAGTTCTCGATTGCTGTCATCAGGTCTAGGAAATCTGGGATCCAACGGCCTGATTCCTTGATGTCCGTTGCACGAGCAATTGCTGCGGGTGACATGAGAGCAAGCCACAATCCACCATCTGAGCCAAAACTTTTTTGTGGTGCAAAGTAATAGGTATCAAAATCTTTGGCGTCAACCTGCAATCCACCTGCAGCCGAGGTTGCATCGATAATCATTAGTGAGTCTGCATCAGCTCCAGCGACTCGCTTGGGGGTGAAAGCAACGCCGGTCGACGTTTCGTTGTGTGGAGTGCAGTAGGCATCGATTCCCGCCACAGCCTCGAAAACTGGCGCGCTACCGGGATCTGATTTACGAATATCTTGATCACCGAGTTGCGGTGCCTTATGTGCCCCGGAGGCAAACTTCGCGCCAAATTCTCCAAATGAAAGGAACTGCGCACGGTCGCGAATCAAACTAAATGAGGCGATATCCCAGAATGCTGTGGAGCCGCCGTTGCCCAAAATTACTTCGTAGCCTTCGGGGAGGTTGAATAGCTGAGCGAGTCCTTCGCGTAGACGCTGAACCTCGTTGCGAACGGTTGCCTGGCGGTGAGAAGTACCCATATATGACCGCCACACTTGGGCGAGAGCATCAGTTTGTTCCTTGCGAACCTTTGATGGACCGCTACCGAATCGCCCGTCGGAGGGGATAAATTCGGATGGGATAACAATGTTGCTCACGTAGGGCTCCTTGAGTGGGGTTCTGCTGAAAATAGCGCTTACGCAACCGAGTTTATTGCGTTCCCTGTGGGGAGGTCTCGTTGGATCGGATGCTCGACCCGATTGGTGATTTGGTCCCAGACATGGTGAGATGAGGGCATGGAAAAGCAGCCGCAGGTTTCCGTTCGTGACCTTCGGATTTCATACGACCTCGGGGTGCTCACCCACGACATGCTGGCGCAAAATCCTTTCGATCAATTCGGTGATTGGTTCACCCAGGCCGCGGACTTGCAAATTCTTGAGCCAAATGCAATGGTGGTTTCGACCGTGGGCCTGGATTCTCAAGGTAATGCGCGTCCGGGCTCGCGAACTGTTCTGCTCAAAGACTTCTCTGAATCGGGCTTCAGCTTCTATACAAATCTGGAATCGGCGAAGAGCTTGGATATTGCGGCTAACCCCAACGTCACACTGCTTTTCCCCTGGTATGAACTGCACAGGCAAGTAGTTATTTCTGGTCGGGCGCGGCTTGTTCCAAGGGATTTGGTGGAGGAGTACTTCCATTCTCGGCCGCGACAGTCGCAATTAGGCGCCTGGGCCAGCCAGCAATCTGCTCCGTTGGAAGACAGAGAAGTATTAGATGCTCAATACGCCGAATGCGAGTTGCGATTTGCTGAGCAAGAAGTAATTCCCGTTCCGCAGTTTTGGGGTGGATGGCAGGTTGTCCCAAATCGGATTGAATTTTGGCAGGGTCGCGAGTCACGATTACATGACCGTTTCGCCTATGACTTGCACGACGACATGAGTTGGTCCCCGACGAGATTGAGTCCGTAGATTCCGTAACTTTAAATACTGTGTAGGACTTTAAATACTGTGTAGGTTCGGGGTGTGGCAATAATCTTCGCCGACCTGACACCACTAAAGGTTAGCGCTCCGTATCGTCGCATTTGGTTCGCTCACGGGGCAAGCAATATTGGACAGCAGATGGCGAGCGTCGCTGTTGGCCTGCAAATCTGGGAACTAACAAATTCGTCACTGATGGTGGGGTTGGTAGGGCTCGCGCAGTTGATTCCACTTATCGGGTTTGGGCTTTACGGTGGGTCACTCTCCGACACTTTCGATCGACGCACGGTAGGACTGGTAACAGCGATTGGCATGTGGCTGACCTCAATGATGTTATTCACTCAAGCATTTATGGGTTTTGACTCGGTTGGCTTCCTCTACATGGTCGTGGCAATCCAGTCAGCATTTTTTGCGGTAGGAAATCCAGCAAGACAGGCGATTATTCCTCGCATCGTTCCGGTTGAATTACTACCGGCTGCAAATGCGCTGGGAATCATTACGTGGAATCTTGGATTCACCCTTGGCCCACTCATCGGTGGTTTCCTTATCGCGGCAACAGGTGCAATCACGGCGCCATACCTATTGGATGTTGTGGCTTTCGGCGCGGTGATTTATGCCATGTATCGACTTCCAAAGCTCCCATCAACACAGTCGGCCGATTCAAGTCGAGGCTGGAAGTCAGTCAAAGAAGGCTTCGAATTTCTGCGCGGCAAGATCAATCTGCAAATGAGTTTCTATCAAGACCTGGTTGCCATGGTGTTCGGTATGCCGCGCGCGTTGTTTCCGGCAATCGCCGCACTCTGGTTTGGTGGAACCACCCAAGACATTGCGTTCACGCTGGGAATGTTGGCCGCGGCACCTGCATTGGGTGGTTTGATTTCAGGTATCTTTTCCGGACCCCTCGGACGAGTTCGGTGGCAGGGTAGGGCGATTGTTATTTCTGTTATTGCGTGGGGTGTTTCAATTACGGCTTTTGGTTTCTCGCGGACATTGATAATCTCGCTTGTTTTGCTTGCCGTCGCTGGTGCCGCCGACAATATTTCGGCAATTTTCCGAATGACGATCTTGCAGTCAGCGACACCGGATGAGTACCGAGGGCGATTACAAGGCGTTCATACGGTTGTTGTCGCAGGTGGCCCACGTCTGGGTGATGTTGAAGCGGGAGTTGTCGCATCTCTCGGCGGCGAGGCTTTTTCGGTTATCACCGGGGGCTTGGCGTGTGTAGGACTTTCGGTTGGCCTTGCTGCAAAATTTCGGGGCTTTTTGCGTTATGACGCGCGACACCCGGTTCCATAGGACAGTTCGTAATCGTTTATCGCGTTGTTTTTATTCGCTCAGACGCGCGGCAATAAGTTCATCGACAGTAATCCTTTGACTCTTTGCCTCAGCCTTTAATTTCTTGCGAAGTGATTTCGGGATGGTGATGCTCATCTCAACCGGCTTGTCTTTGCGCGATAGTTTTATCGAATCACTCGCATTACCAAATCTTGCTGCGTCGTGACCAATTGGTTTTGGTTCAGTGTTTGCGTCATTGAGAACTGGGTGAATACTTGAATCAACAGACTTGCCCAATACAGGTCTAGGTGCTGAATTGAATTCTGTTTTAGCCACGACTAACCCCACAACCTTTTCCTTGGCGACATGATTGCAATAACTTGGTCAAAAACTGTGCCGAGTTCACGACCAGCTGGTGAATCCCACGCATGAATCGGCATGCCGGCGGACTCAGCCTGAGTGATCGCATTGCGTTCGGGAACTTCAACATCGAGAACCACCGGACCGAATGTATCTCGCAACTCGTTAGTGCGATTGCGATGTTCGGCAACGGTTGGCCGGACACGATTGAGCAGGATGCGTGCGGGGTTGAGCATCGGGTTGGACGCCAAACGAATCACGTCAACTGCTTCAACGGCCTGCTCGGCTCCCGCTAAAGCAAAGTAAGCAGGCTCGGTAACAACGAGTGCATCGGTTGCAGCGTGCAGGGCGTTGCGGGTCATCTCGCCCAGTGAAGGTGGGCAATCAATCAAGACCAGGTCGTATTGGCGGGGGAGATTTCCCAAGGCGATGCGTAGGCGCTGGGAGGAAAGCGGGCCTTCAATTGTGTTGCGGTGTTCAAGTGAGCGATCTGCCGCGAGGACTTGGACTCGGTTACCCCAGGCGGAGTCGACGATCGCGTCGGCTGCAATTCCCGGGCGCGGGTCGGCCAGCACGTCATTCATGGTGAATTCAGGATTGGTGACCCCAAGCCCCATGGTCGCGTTGCCTTGGGGATCAAGATCAATAACCAGGACTCGTTCTCCACGCTGCCAGGCGGCACTCGCCAGCCCCAGAGCAATGGTGGTTTTACCCACGCCACCTTTCATGGAGAGCACGGCCAGGGTTTGCATGGCCCGATTCTATGAGGCGTGAAGGTTTAGTCTGCGGACTAGGTACGGCCTTTAATCGAAGCGAAGTCAGCCAAGGCCACCTCACGTTCGGCCTTGTGGTCAACTATGCGCTCCGGGTAGCCCTCGTCATAACCGCCGACGGTTTCCCACGGTTCATGAATGCTGGCCCCTACGAGGTGGGCTAATTCAGGAACGTAATGGCGCACGTAATTGCCATCGGGATCGAACTTTATTCCCTGACTGATGGGATTGAAGACCCGATAAAAAGGTGATGCATCTGTTCCGCACCCAGCCGTCCACTGCCATCCGTGGGAGTTACTTGCGATATCGCCGTCGCGCAGGTGCTGCATAAAAAATTTAGCACCGCGCTGCCACGGAATGTGTAGATCTTTCACCAGAAAACTCGCGACGATCATGCGAACGCGATTGTGCATCCAGCCTGTTGTGGTGAGTTGGCGCATCCCAGCGTCAACAATGGGGTATCCGGTGCGTCCTTGGCACCAAGCATCGAAAAGTTTCTCCGCTTCTGCGCCGCTTGCCCACGGCATGATGGAGTCATATCTTGCATCCAGTGAACGGGATGCACTCAAGGGGTTATGAAACAGAATGTCTGCATAAAACTCACGCCAACAAATTTCCTTAATAAACACAATGTGTTCTGGCTTTAACTCTGCAAGGAGTGAACGCGGATGGATCTCTCCATATTTCAAGTGGTGTGACAGCATGCTGGTTCCGTCAA